>CALDLA010000169.1 GCA_937898415.1 uncultured Prevotellaceae bacterium
GTCGAGGTGCAGCAGCACATCGGCGAGGATACGGTTCGCTGCGTGGCTATGGACAATACCGATGGTTTGCAGCGTGGACTTGAAGCGATCCCTCTGGGGTCACCCATCCTGATGCCCGCCGGCGATCAGATTAAAGGTCGAATGCTGAACGTGATTGGTCAGCCTATCGACGGTATGAAACAGCTCGACATGAAAGGTGCGTACCCCATCCACCGCGAAGCTCCGTCGTTCGAGGAACTCTCGACGAAGAAGGAAATCCTGGCAACGGGTATCAAGGTGATTGACCTGTTGGAGCCCTACATGAAGGGTGGTAAGATTGGTCTGTTCGGCGGTGCCGGTGTGGGTAAGACAGTGCTCATCATGGAGCTTATCAACAACATTGCCAAGGGCCACAACGGATTCTCCGTCTTCGCCGGGGTAGGAGAGCGTACCCGTGAGGGTAACGACCTCATCCGCGAGATGATTGAGTCGGGCGTTATCCGCTACGGCGAGAAATTCCGCAAGGCGATGGACGAAGGCAAGTGGGACCTCTCACTCGTCGACCCCGAGGAACTGAAAAAATCACAGGCTACGCTGGTCTATGGCCAGATGAATGAGCCGCCGGGGGCACGTGCCTCTGTGGCCTTGTCGGGTCTGACGGTGGCTGAGGGCTTCCGTGACGGTGGTGGCAAGGATGGCGGTGCTGCCGATATCCTGTTCTTCATCGACAACATCTTCCGTTTCACGCAGGCAGGTTCTGAGGTGTCGGCTCTGTTAGGCCGTATGCCTTCGGCCGTAGGTTACCAGCCGACGCTGGCCTCGGAGATGGGTTCGATGCAGGAGCGCATCACCTCGACCAAGAAGGGTTCTATCACTTCGGTACAGGCCGTGTATGTACCTGCCGACGACTTGACTGACCCCGCTCCCGCTACGACCTTTACGCACTTGGATGCAACCACCGTGCTCGATCGTAAGATTGCTGAACTTGGTATCTACCCGGCTGTTGACCCGTTAGGCTCTACCTCGCGTATCCTCGACCCGCTGATTGTGGGTAAGGCTCACTACGACTGTGCCCAGCGTGTGAAGGAGATTCTGCAGCGCTACAAGGAGTTGCAGGACATCATCGCCATCCTTGGTATGGACGAATTGTCCGATGAGGATAAGCTGACGGTGAACCGTGCGCGTCGTGTACAGCGCTTCCTCAGTCAGCCGTTTGCCGTTGCCACTCAGTTCACGGGTCTGCCAGGCATCATGGTTCCCATCGAGGATACCATCAAGGGCTTCAATGCCATTATCGACGGCGAGGTGGATGACCTGCCCGAGCAGGCCTTCCTGAATGTCGGTACCATTGAGGATGCGAAGGAGAAGGCTAAGAAACTTCTTGAAGCTGCTGCTAAAGGATAAATGCCTATGTTGACGCTGAAGATTGTTTCGCCCGAGAAGATTGAGTTCACCGGTGAGGTGGAGAGCGTGAAGGTACCTGGTACACAGGGTAACTTCGAAATCCTCACGGACCATGCGCCCATCATCTCGACACTCGGTAAGGGTGTCGTGGAGTTCGATGGGCAGCAGCTGGAAATCTTAGGAGGATTCGTCGAGGTGCAGCAGAACGAGGTGTCGCTCTGTGTCGAGAAGACGGAATGACCTGGTTCCTGCTCATTCTCTTCTTCACGTTACTCGGCAGTGCCTATGTGAAAGGCTATGACGTCGTGAAGCGGCGTTCGCCCGAGCACTTGGTACAGTTCTATCTCATCATGACAACAATACGTATGCTGCTTGTCGCTACGGTGGTCGGCCTCTACGTATTCTTCGCCCCGAACAGAGAGGACGCCATCCACTTCGCAGCTATTATATTAATAATGTACGCGATAACGATGGTCGTAACACTGATATTAAGACACTGACAATAACAATTGTGCATTGTGCATTATGAATTATGATTTGAAAAAACTGCTTTGCATAGCGCTCATGCTGCTGGCGATGGCGCCTGCGATGAGGGCAGAGGACTTCTCGGCCAAGGAGGTGGTGCTTGAGCATATCAAGGACTCACACGAATGGCACGTCACCGACCTTGGTGAAGGGAAGTCGCTGGTTATTCCGCTGCCTGTCATCGTCAACTCGTCGACCGGTTGGCACGTGTTTTGCTCGTCACAGTTCGAGCACCACGCCGACGCTGACGGGCTGCGCCAGGGGCCTTTCGGACTGGCCATTGCCACTGAGGGCGACCATGCAGGCAAGATAGTGGAGAACGGCGAACCCGTTCTCGACCTCAGTATCACGAAGACGGTGGCCGTGATGTTCATCAACGTGGCCATCCTGCTTTGCTGCATCTTGCTCAGCGCCCGCTGGTACAAGAAGCGCAAGGCTTCTGACCCTGCCCCCGGTGGCTTCGTCGGCTTCGTTGAGATGATGGTGATGTATGTGGTGGATGAAATCATTAAGCCGGGCGTAGGCAAGGGTTACGAGAAGTACACACCCTACCTGCTGACCTGCTTCTTCTTCATCTTCACCTGTAATGTGATGGGCTTGATACCGTTCCCTCCTGGCTCAGGTAACGTGACGGGCAATATTGCCGTGACGTTCTTCCTGGCCCTCTGCACGTTCCTTATTGTGCAGTTCTCGGGCAACAAGCATTACTGGAAGGACATCTTCTGGCCCGATGTTCCCACTTGGCTTAAGGCGCCGATACCCATCATCCCCGTGATCGAGTTCGTTGGTATCTTCACCAAGCCGTTCGCCCTGATGATTCGTCTTTTTGCCAACATGATGGCTGGTCACGCTATTGCCGTCGCTATCACTTGCATCATTTTCTTGGTGGCAAGTCAGGCGGTGGCCGTACAGTTGTCAATGTCGGCGTTGTCGGTTATCATGAGCATTTTCATGATGTGTCTGGAGTGCTTGGTCTGCTTCATCCAGGCTATGGTGTTCACCATGTTGTCAGCTGTGTTCATCGGCTTGGCGCGTGTGGAACCTGAACATGAGTAGAATTGAAGAATTGAAAGAATTAAATAATTAACAATTAAAAACTTAAACGATTATGATTACAACATTATTGGCAATCGAAGGTGTTGCAAAGTTGGGCGCCGCAGTAGGCGCAGGTCTCGCAGCTATTGGCGCAGGTCTTGGTATTGGTAGAATCGGCGGTCAGGCCATGGACGCTATGGCCCGTCAGCCGGAGGTGATGAGCAAACTGTTCACGAACATGATTGTGGCTGCCGCTCTGATTGAGGGTGTTGCCCTGTTCGCAGCCGTTATTGCATTCCTCTGCATCTAATTCATAAAACATTCCACAGCGTATGGATTTATTGATTCCGAGTACTGGACTGTTGTTCTGGATGACCATCACGTTCCTCGTGGTGTTCTTCCTGCTCTGGAAGTTCGGCTTCCCCGTCATCACTGGGATGGTGAAGGAGCGTCAGGCTTTCATCGACGACTCACTGCGCAAGGCGCATGAGGCTAACGAGCGACTGGCCAATATACAGAAAGAAGGTGAATCCATCCTCCAGGAGGCACGCGAGAAGCAGGCTCAGATACTGAAAGAGGCTGCTGAGACCCGCGATGCCATCGTAGAGAAAGCTCAGGACAAGGCCCGTCAGGAAGGTGCCCGACTCTTGGAAGATGCCCGCGTGGCCATCGAGCAGGAGAAGAAAGCCGCAATTGCCGACATCCGCAAGCAAGTAGCTACGCTTAGCGTCGAGATAGCCGAGAAGGTTCTTCGTCAGAACCTGAAGGACGACAAGGCGCAGATGGATCTCATCGACCGTATGCTGGATGAAGTTTCTAAGGACAAGTAAACGAGTAAACGTATGGATATAGGAGTCATATCGGTTCGCTACGCCCGGGCTCTCTTGAAGAGTGCCACCGAGCAGAAGCTTGACGAGACTGTGTATCAGGAGATGCAGCTCTTGGCTAAGAGCTATATCGACGTGCCGCAGCTGCGTCAGACGATAGCTGGCCCGATGCTCTCGAAGGAAAAGAAGGAAGAGCTGCTGCTGACGGCTGTCGGTGGAGAGCCTACTGCCTTGACCCGTGCCTTTATCCAGCTGGTGCTGAAGGAAGGCCGAGAGCCGGTGATGCAGTTCATTGCCAATTCGTACGTCACGCTCTATCGTCAGCAGAAGAACGTCATCCGTGGACGTCTCATCACTGCTGCACGCGTCAGCCCTGCCACCGAGCAGAAGATGCGGCAGATGGTGGAGAGTAAGACTAATGGAACTGTGGAGTTTGAGACCGAGGTGAACCCCGACATCATTGGCGGCTTCATCCTCGAGTACGACACGTATCGCATGGATGCCAGCGTGAAAGCCAAGCTCAACAACATTCTTAACACACTTAAAAAGTAAAAACAAATGTCAGATAAAATCAAACCAAGCGAAGTATCCCAGGTGCTGCTCGACCAGTTGAAGGGAATCTCCAGCGCTGAGAAGTTCGACGAGGTGGGCACCGTGCTTACCGTCAGCGACGGCGTGGCCCGTATCTACGGCCTGCGCAATGTCGAGGCCAGCGAACTGCTCGAATTCGAGAATGGCACGATGGCTATCGTCCAGAACTTGGAGGAGGATAATGTCGGTTGCGTGCTCCTGGGGCCCACGTCGGGCATCAAGGAGGGACAGGTGGTGAAGCGTACGCATCGCATCGCCTCTATCCGCGTCAACGACAACATGCTGGGGCGCGTTATCAATCCTATGGGTCAGGCCATTGACGGCAAGGGCGACATTGATTTGACGGGTGCTTTCGAGATGCCGTTGGACCGCAAGGCTCCAGGCGTCATCTACCGTCAGCCCGTGAAGGAACCGCTGCAGACCGGCTTGAAGGCCATCGACTCGATGATTCCCATTGGCCGCGGTCAGCGTGAGCTCATCATCGGCGACCGTCAGACGGGTAAGACCGCCATCGCCGTGGATACCATCATCAACCAGAAGAGTTTCTATGAGGCAGGCAAGCCTGTCTATTGTATCTATGTGGCCATCGGCCAGAAGGCTTCTACCGTTGCTGCCCTCGTTTCGACGCTGCAGGAGCACGGTGCCATGCCTTACACCATCGTCGTGGCTGCTACCGCTGCCGATCCTGCTGCCATGCAGTACTATGCACCGTTCGCAGGTGCCGCCATCGGCGAGTACTTCCGCGACCGTGGTCTGCCTGCCCTCGTCGTTTACGACGACCTGTCGAAGCAGGCTGTGGCCTACCGTGAGGTGTGTCTGATTCTGCGTCGTCCCTCCGGACGTGAGGCTTATCCCGGCGACGTGTTCTACCTCCACTCTCGTCTCCTTGAGCGTGCTGCCAAGATGAACGAACAGCAGGAGGTGGCCGAGGCTATGAATGACCTGCCGGAGTGCATGAAGGGTCACGTCAAGGGTGGTGGTTCACTGACCGCCCTGCCTATCATCGAGACGCAGGCAGGCGACGTGTCGGCCTACATTCCGACGAACGTTATCTCCATCACCGACGGTCAGATCTTCCTTGAAACCGACCTCTTCAACCAGGGCTTCCGTCCCGCCATCAACGTTGGTATCTCCGTGAGCCGTGTGGGTGGTTCGGCGCAGATTAAGTCTATGAAGAAGGTGGCCGGTACGTTGAAGATCGACCAGGCTCAGTATCGTGAGCTGGAGGCCTTCTCGCAGTTCTCAAGCGATATGGATGCCGTGACGGCGATGACACTGGACCGTGGCCGTAAGAATCAGCAGTTGCTCATTCAGCCCCAGTATAGCCCCATGCCCGTTGGCGAGCAGATTGCCATCCTCTATTGCGGCGTACATGGACTGATGCGCGAGGTGCCCATCAGCAAGGTTCGCGAGTGCCAGAATCAGTTCCTCGACAAGTTGCGCTCCAGCGCCCCTGAGGTCATTGAGACCCTTGCTGCCGGAAAGATTGACGAAGACGTGACGAAGAAGATTGAGGCCATCATGGCTGACATCGCTGGAACGTATAAACAGTAAGCGCCTATGGCAAGCCTGAAAGAAATCAAAGGCCGCATTGCCTCCGTCAACTCCACGCGCAAGATAACGTCGGCCATGAAGATGGTGGCCAACTCGAAACTGCACCATGCACAGGTGGCCATCCAGAACATGTTGCCCTACGAGACGATGCTGGAGCACATTCTGAAATCGTTCCTCGCCGCCGAGGCCGAGGCACAGACGGTGTTCGACCAGCCACGTCCTGTCAAGCGGGCGGCTTTGGTGGTCTTCTCCAGCAACTCGTCACTCTGCGGCGGTTTCAATTCCAACGTCATCAAGCGGATGCAGCAGGCGGTGGCCGAGTACCAGGCGCAGGGCGTCAACGAAGTGGAGATCTACCCGATCGGGCGTAAAGTCTATGAGAAGGCTAAGAAGTTGGGCTATGACGTGCAGGGCGAATTCTCGGCATTGGCCGACAAACCTAATGTCCGCCAGTGTATCGATATCGCTATGGAGCTGGGTAAGAAATTCGCTGAGGGTCAGGTCGATAAGGTGGAACTCATCTACCATCACTTCAAGTCAGCCGGTTCACAGGTGCTGACGCGCAAGACCTTCCTGCCTATCGACCTGGAGGAGGAGTTGGAGCGCGACCATGAGCGCGACCTCACGTCGGTTGTGGCCACGAAGGAGAGCCAGGAGTACCTGAAGAAACACCGCAAGAAGAAGCCGAAGGTGAATGCCGCAGGTGAGGAAGTGCCGCCGCTGAACGACAACTTTATAGTCGAGCCCGATATGAACACCGTGCTCTCGCAGTTGTTGCCCAAGTTGGCCCACCTGATGCTCTATACGGCACTGCTCGACAGCGCGGCCTCGGAGCATGCCGCCCGCATGGTGGCCATGCAGACGGCAACGGACAATGCCGACGAAATGTTGCGACAGTTGAACTTGCAGTACAACAAGAGTCGCCAGCAGGCCATTACGACCGAACTGCTCGATATTGTCGGTGGCTCAGTGAATAACTAACATGCTTGCGGGCTCCTCTCTTGGGAGTCCGCAAGTGTTTTTTGTGCGATGAAGCGAATCTTTCTTTCTGTTCTTTCCGTGGTCGGTTGCCTGTCCGCCCATGCTCAGGTCAACGACCTGCCCCGGACGTCGCCCGAGGCCGTGGGTTTGAAGTCGGCTCAGGTCAGCGCCTTCTTCGACTCCTTGCTGGCTTATCCTAAGACCGAGATTCACAGTGCCATCGTCATGCGTCATGGCAAGGTCGTCGGCGAGATGTATCCCGCCCCTTTCCGGCCAGAATACAAGCTCACCCAGTTCTCTTGCTCAAAGACATTCGTGGCTGCCGCCGTCGGCATTGCCATTGATGAGAAGTTGCTGCGACTCAACGACCGGCTGGTTCAGTTCTTTCCGCAACATCTGCCCCCGGTCGTCAGCTGGCGACTGAACAGCATTACCGTCAAGGACTTGCTGACCATGCGCTCGGGCTTTGTCGTCGACAAACAGATTCGCAATAACAGGCCCGACTGGATCCGCTCCTATCTGGCACACCCCATGAATGCCGATCCCGGCAAGCTGTTCCAGTACGACTCTATGGACACCTATCTGCTCTCGGCCATCGTTCAGAAGGTGACAGGCATGACTGTGCTCGACTATCTGAAGCAGAAGGTGTTCAGGCACATGAACATTACTGACGTGAAATGGGAACTGAGTCCTGAGGGCATCACGACCGGCGGCTGGGGACTGTACGTCCAGCCGGAATCGCTGGCCAAGTTCGGACAGCTGTTGTTGCAGCGCGGACAGTGGCATAGCCGTCAGCTGATTCCCGCCTCGTGGGTCGATGCCATGATGAGCAAGCAGGTGGTCAACAAGGGCGACGACTATGGCTACCAGATGTGGATACCGGCCTATCCCACAGCAGCCTACGCCTCGGGAGCCTATGGCCAGTTTATCATGGTCGTACCCAGGGCCGATGCCGTGGTGGTCATCACCCAGTGTCTGATGAACAGCGGCGGTGGAGAGTTCAACTATATCTGGAACACGCTGTTTGCCGGCATGCAGTCGCAGCCCCTGCCGCCCTCGGCCGACTACCAGCAACTCCAGCAGAATAACTATTCATTGCCTCTGATAGAGGGCGAACTCACGAATAAGGTGTTTGCCGACTATCAGGGCCGAACCGTCAGGCTGAAGCGTAATCCGTTGGGATGGTCCGCCATCTCGTTTGTCGCCGACGACGTGATGGAGATTACCGATACCGTCGGTGTTAAGGGACAGGTGCGTATGGGCCATCAGTTCTGGGCCACCTCTGCCGTAGACTTCTATCCGCTAAACGCCCGCTATGCCGTCAAGAACCAGTTCAGCACTATCACGCCCCCTTTCCATGTCGGCGCCTGCTACGCCTGGCAGGGTGAAGAGCTGCTGGCCAAGCTCCACTTCGTCGACTGGATGGGTGCCGTCCACCTCCGCCTGCGCTTCAATGCCGACACTGTCGCCATCACCGCTCAGGAGAACTATCAGAACCATCCCGTCAAGATCATCGGAATAGCCGAACCCCTGCCTGAAATCCCGTAAACTTCGGAGTTTCCCCCAGATAATTATTTCGAATAAGGCGACTATCCCCCAAAATCCTTGGTACTTTCATTTTTATTTCTTATCTTTGCAAACAAAAAAATAATGAAACAGCAAACTTATTCTACTAATCAAAGCCAATAATAAAAGGTCAATTGAAATGTTATCATCTTTTCTCTTATCAATTATATTAGTCTTCAATGAACTAATGGCAAGTAATGCAGGGCAACTTATGAGTCCTGCTATCAACTTTGACAGCTGGATTGAACTGTATAACCCCTCCGATCAGGCCGTCAACCTGGCTGGAATGTATCTAAGTGACAACAGTAGTAACTTGAAGCTATGGCAGATGCCTGCTGACATTGGTTCTGTTCCGGCTAAGGGTTATAAAGTGATTTGGCTGGGGTCTAACGATATCAGGTCTGATCAGGCTACCTTCAAGCTCGATTGCGACGGCGGTACCATCTATCTGAGTGACAAGAACGGTTCACTCATCATCAGCCAGACTTATCCAAAAGCCCTGAGCCGCACCTCTTATGCCCGCAAGACTGACGGCGGCGAAGAGTGGGGCTGGACGGATGATGCCACACCCGGCGCTACAAACACTACAGCCAAGTTTGCCGAGAAACGCTTAGATGCGCCTGTCGTCAGCATTGACAGCAAGCTTTTCACTGGTACGCTCAATGTCAAAGTGGATATCCCTGAGGGAACGACCCTGCTATATACCACCGACGGCAGTCTTCCCAGGATGGAGTTACCCTGGAAACAAAAGGTCATTAATGGTTCTTGCGAAGGCGCTGATGCATCCTGCTTTGTCAGTCGCGACGGTAACGGCAATGGCGACGTAAACCGCATTGTCGACGGTGCCGGCATCAACGGCTCACGTGGCATCAAAGTCCACTCCGTAGCCAATGCTGCCTACGATTATACAACGCAGTTCTTCGTCTATACCCCCGACCACATTTGGCAGACAGGTGAAAAGTACCGTTTCCGCATGATGGTGAAAGCCGACAAGGCCAGCAAAGTGAACATTCAGGCTCACCGCACGCCCGGCGATTACATCACCAGCGGTATGATGGACGATTCCTTCAATGTCACCACCGAGTGGAAGGAATACGTCTACGAAGGCACTGTCACCAAAGAGCAGGCCGACGAGCAAAGCACCGGCGGCGGCTGGTGGACTCCGACCGTCACTACCTATGCCCTGCAGACCATTGCCTTCAACCTGAATGACGACAAGACTACAGACAACAACTTCTACTTTGACGATATATCGTGGGAGTCGTACGAGGAGATATCCAGCCAGGAGAGCAAGGACGGAAAGTTCGACATCGCCAACACGACGAACCTCACACTCCGCCTGTTCCGCGACGGCTACCTGCCCAGCGTTCCCGTCACCCGGAGCTATATCCAGACCTCAAACAAGTACACGCTGCCTATTATCTCTATCGTCGGCGACCAGAAGTACTTCACCGACCCGAAGATTGGCTTCGACTGCGACGGTGACGGCACCAACGGCAAGACCGGCAATGGACAGAACCAGCCCAAGAATTACAATCAGGACTGGGATCGTCCTGTAAACTTCAGCTACCTCAGCCCTGAGGGCGAAATGCTGTTCAACCAGGATGTCAACATCTGCTGCTCGGGCGGTTACACCCGCACACAGGCACAACGCTCGTTCAAGTTGAAGTCGAACAAGGTGTTCGACGGTCTGAACCGCTTTGACTACTCGTTCTTCCCTGAACAAAAACCTTACATCCGCAACAAGGTGCTGCTTATCCGTAATGGCGGTAACGATGTGTGGCGCAACCAGGCTCGCTTCCTCGATCCCGCACTGGAGACCATCATCCAGCGCTCGGGCATTGACGTCGATGTGCAGTCGTATGTACCTATTATAGAATATGTGAACGGCCAGTTGCGTGGTGTGCTGAATATGCGTGAGCCTAACAACGACAAGTTTGCCTACGCCAACTGGGGCTACGACGACGAAGAACTTGATGCTTTTGAGAATTTGGAGATGAAGAATGGCGATGACACTGTCATCAACCGTATCTTCGAGCTGGGCCGCAACTGCACGGACGACGCAGCCTATGAGGAACTGAAGACGCTATTGGACATCGACGAGTACACCAACTATATGGCCGTCACCTTCTACCTCTATAACGACGACTGGCCCGACAACAACATCAAGGCCTACCGTAGCCGTAACGACGGCCGATACCGTTTCGTCAGCTACGACCTGGACTACGCTTTCAAGGGATGCTGGTCTGGGGACAGCGACGACAACCCCTTTGTCAACTTCACCAGATTCAAGGACGAGAGCGGACCGCATCACAATAATGTCGCGACAATAGCCAACAAGGAGTTAGTGAACCTCTTCCTCGATTTGCTCAATAACGACGATTTCCGCCGTAAATTCATCGACACCTTCTGTCTCATGGGCGGTAGCGTCTTCGAACCTACCCGTGCCAACGCAATCGTCGACGAGCTGTTGGCAAAGGTGAAGCCCATGTGTGATCTCATGAAACAGCAAGGCATCAACGACGGTCATAACCCCCAGAACTCAGCCAACGTGATCAAGAGCAACCTGAATGGGCGCAGCGCCACTATGACCAACTACATGAAGTCATTTTTGCCCATGCAGCTCGGTAGCGCCACCCGTCAGGCCGTCACGCTCAATGTTGATACGGAGGGTGCCCACCTTTATGTCAACGGCCTCGACGTACCTTATGCAGACTTCAACGGCCACCTCTTTGCGCCTGTCACGCTCCGTGCCGAGGCTCCTGCTGGTTACCGCTTCGTCGGATGGAAGAAAGACAACGAGATGGTGAGTACCGAGACCGAGATCAGTCTGGCCGATGATGCTACTGTCAGCCTGAGCGCCACGTTTGCCAAGCTCGACGACAACGACCTCGCCCAACAGGGCATCACGCCTGTCCGCATCAACGAGGTGAGTGCCGACGACGGTATCTATGTCAACGAATACTTCAAGCGTAAGGACTGGGTGGAACTCTACAACACTACCGATAAGCCTGTTGACGTAGAGGGTATGTACCTCAGCGACAATCCGGAGAAACCGAGGAAATACCAGATTACCAAAGGGATGACAACAACCAACACCGTCATCCCCGCTCACGGCTACCTCATCATCTGGTGCGACAAGGAAGACCCGCTGTCACAGCTGCACACCTCGTTCAAGCTTGACAACGAGGGCGACGAACTATTGCTCACAGCTGCCGACGAGTCGTGGACTGACCGTTTCGTCTATGCTGCCCACACCTCTGACCAGACCGTAGGACGCTATCCTGACGGAGGAAACAATATCTACAAAATGAATGTGCCAACAATTGCTAAGAGCAACCTTCTTTCCAGTTACTCAACCTACCTCAATGGGGATGACACTCGAATAGATTTGGATGAGAATTCTACAAAAGAACCATTAACATATGTAGGCGTGAATGTCCGAGTAAAACGTACCATCGCTGCTGGTAACTGGAGCACCATCTGCCTGCCGTTCGCAATGACTGAAGAGCAGGTGAAGGCGGCATTTGGTGACGGTGTGCAGTTGGGCGACTTCACCAGCTGGAACTCCGTGAAGGAAGGTGAAAGTATCGTGGGCATCAATGTGGGCTTTTCGACGGCGACGGCTATTGAGGCGAACCATCCCTATATTATCAAGGTGGAGGAGCCTGTGACGGAGTTTACGGTTGACGGTGTCAACATTGCAGCGAGTGCTGAGCCAAAGGTTCAGGTGGGTACGAAAGATGCAGAACGCGGCTACATGTATGGCATCTATACGTCAACGAAGGTGCCTGAGAAGAACGTGTTCCTGAGCGGCAATAATTTCTGGTACTCCGTTGGCAACTCACCTATCAAGGCCTTCCGTGCCTACTTCGAATTCAAGGATGTGCTGGATGCTTACTACGATGTAGCCGAAGCCTGTATCACTTTCTCGCTTGACGGGAATACTGTGGGCGCTACGTTAGTGAAGAGTGTAGAAGTGAAGAGTGATGAAGTGAAGAGTGAAGTTTACAACCTTAACGGTCAGCGGGTAAGCAAGGCCGGTAAGGGCGTGTACATTGTAAATGGTAAGAAAGTGGTGAAGAAGTAAAATGATGATGAAAAAGGAATATACAGCTCCAGCCGTTGAAGTGCTGGAACATATCAGTGAACAGATGATTGCCGCCAGTGGTGTTGAGGGCAACAACGGCATCGGCTATGGCGGTGTGGACGAGGACGGGTCGATGAACGCTGAGGCTCGAATCTTATTCAACGATTTCCTACTTGAATAATCCCCAATGGAGTAGGGGACAGTAACACCGGTTTCTCTGAAGAAGAGGCCTTTGAGGAAGCTTTTTAGAAAAAAATGCGTAGTTGTTGAATCTATTTCCCAAAAAAGTATTATCTTTGCAGCGTGGAACTATAGCAACGTGAAACATAACGATTCAAGAACAATCATCAAAAAATAATAAAAACAGTAACATGAGACAGAAAGGCTTTTTAACAGGAGTTGTAGCTACAGTGGTTAGCGGTCTGATGGCGTGTGGGAATAACGCGCCCATGCCGACACAAACATCGTATGAGACGATGACAGTGGAGAAAAAGGACATTGAAGTGCCTATTAAGTTCAGCGCTAAGCTGAAGGGACAGACCGACGTGACCATCACGCCGCAGGTGAGTGGTCAGCTGATGAAAATCTGCGTTACCGAAGGTGATCAGGTGAGGAAGGGACAGGTGCTCTTCATGATCGACTCACGTAGTGCCCGGCTGGACCTTGAGTCGGCTCAGGCTAATCTTCAGGCTGCCATTGCTCAGGAGAACAGTGCAAAGCTGGAGTACGAGTCAAACAAGAACCTGTTCGAGAAGAAGATTGTGAGCCAGTACACGCTGACGAGTGCGGAGAACTCCTACAAGCAGGCGATGGCTTCGACCGCTCAGGCCCGTGCCTCGGTGAACAATGCAAAGGTCAGTCTCAGCTACTGTACCATTATTGCTCCCGTGACGGGTGTCATCGGCGAGATTCCCGTACGTACTGGTGACCAGGTGTCGCCTGGTACGGAGCTGACGATTGTCAGTGGCAACACCAATATGGATGCTGAGTTCTCGCTGCCGGAGACGATTCTGGAGCAGGCTGTTGCCGAAGGCTACAGCACGAAGGCAGAAGTGGCTCTGAAGCACTTCCCTGAAGTGACGTTCTTGATGAAGAACGGCACGGAATACCCCCACAAGGGTCGCATCAGTAGTGCTACCGGCGTAGTAAACTCAACGACGGGTACCATCTCACTCAAAGCTACGTTCCCCAATCCCGACGGGCAGTTGTACTCGGGTACTCAGGGCTCGGTGGTGCTGCCGTATGCTGAGAAGGGTGTGATGGTGATTCCGCAGGTGGCTGTGGTGAAGTTGCAGGACAAGCAGCAGGTGTATAAGGTACAGGCCGACAGTACGGCAAAGGCTGTTGAGGTGACGACGCAGGATATCTACAACGGTGAGGACTACATCGTGACCAGCGGTCTGAACGTCGGTGACAAGATAGTGACCGTAGGAGCCAATAATGTACACGAGGGACAGAAGGTGCTCTTTCCTGAAGTGAAAAGTGAGAAGTGATAAGTGAAAAGTGAAAAATTTGCTTCCGCATGAAGAACAATATATTTATTAATAGATACGTGATGGCGTGTGCCATCTCAATTGTGTTGGCGCTGGTGGGCTACATTTCGATGAACTCGCTGCCCATCGAGCAATATCCGAACATTGCACCGCCACAGGTGAGTGTATCGACCACGTATAGCGGTGCCGACCCCTCGACAATTATGAAGTCGGTCATCCAACCGTTGGAGGAGAGTATCAACGGTGTGGACGGCATGGACTATATGGTCTCGAAGGCCACTTCAACGGGTAATGTGAGCATTGACGTGTACTTCAAGCAGGGCACCGACCCCGACATGGCGACGGTGAACGTGCAGAACCGTGTGTCTAAAGCCGAGTCGCAGTTGCCCTCCGACGTGACGCAGGTGGGTATTGAGACCTCGAAGCAGCAGAACAGCATTCTGCGCATCATCGGCGTGCAAAGCACGGACGGCAAGTATGACGACGACTTCGTCTCCAACTATGTGGACATTAACATCAAGCCACGTGTACAGCGCATCAACGGTGTGGGTAGTGTGTCGTCGTTAGGCAACACCTATGCCCTGCGCGTCTGGATGAAGCCCGACGTGATGGCGCAATACGGTCTGACGCCCGACGATGTGAGCAATGCCATTAATAGCCAGAGTTTCGTGTCGGCCGTAGGTTCTTTTGGTGAGCAGTCGAAGAACAAATACCAATACTCTATGGAGTACAAGGGTACGCTGAAGGAGGTTTCAGAGTTTGAGAACATCGTGCTCAAGACCACCGAAGGCGGCCATGCATTGTACTTGAGAGACGTGGCTACCGTGGAGATTGGTGCCCAGAGCTATAGCTATATCTCTAATATCAGCGGTCAGCCGGGTGCCATCATGCTGATTTTCCAGGCACCGGGTTCGAATGCCACAGAGGTGAATGCCCGCATCGACAAGATGTGTGAGGAGATGAAGGCAACGATGCCTGCTGGACTGGAGTTCGTCACCTTGCAGAACTCTGACGACTTCCTCTTTGCTGCCATTCACAATGTGGTGGAGACACTGATAATCGCCATCATCCTTGTGATTTTAGTGGTGTTCTTCTTTCTGCAGAACATCAAGGCAACGATTATCCCCAGTATCTCCGTCATCGTGTCGTTGATGGGTACCTTTATGATTGTCACATTGGCGGGCTTCTCGCTGAACCTCTTGACGCTGTTCGCATTGGTGCTCGCCATCGGTACGGTGGTCGATGATGCCATTGTGGTCGTGGAGGCCGTGATGGCGAAGATAGAGGGTGGCGTCACCGATGCCAAGGAGGCCACACGTCAGGCCATGAGCGAAGTGTCGATGGCCGTTATCTCGTGTACGCTCGTCTTCATGGCGGTGTTCATCCCTGTGACCTTTATCTCCGGTACGTCGGGTACGTTCTTCACACAGTTCGGTATCACTATTGCCTCGGCAGTAGGTCTGTCGTGTCTGCAGGCCATGACCACATGTCCTGCCCTTTGTGCTATCATGCTGAGGGTGACGGAAGGCAAGAAAGAAGGTAAGTCGCTGTTATACTACACGAAGAAAGCCTATGATGCCAGCTATAACGCCATTTTCGACAAATACAGCAAGTCTGTGAAGAAATTCATCAAACGCCCTATGGTGTCGATTGGACTGCTGGCCGTAGCTGCCGTGTTGCTTGTTGTGTTCATGATGCAACTGCCGTCGGGTCTTGTGCCGCAGGAGGACCAGGGCTGCTTCCTCGCTGAAATTGATGCACCGGAGGGCTATACATTGGATCAGACCAACGAACTGCTGAAGCAAGTGGAGGAGAAAGTCAAGGCTATTCCAGAAATGGAGAGTTATGCCCTGGTAAGCGGTTATGGTATGATTTCAGGCTATGGTTCCAGCTACGGCTTCCTCGTTGTCCGTCTGAAGAACTGGGAAGAGCGTCCAGGTCTGGAACACATCGTCGATATGGTTATGTATCGTTTCTATTTGTCGTGTGCGAACATTAAGAATGCACAGGTGATACCGTTCCAGATGCCTCAGATTCCGGGCTATGGTACGAGCAGTAATGTGAACCTCGTGGTAGAGGACCCGACCGACGGCAACCTCTCGGAGTTCTCCAAGAAGACCGACAACTTCCTCGCCAAACTCATGGAGCGTGAGGAGGTCAGTATGGCCATGTCTACTTACTCGGAGCGTTTCCCGAAGTATCAGGTTGACGTGGATGCTACGCAGTGCGACCGTGCCGGCTTGACGCCCAAGGATGTGTTGAACACCCTCGGTAACTACTGTAGCGGCTCCTATATTGGCAACTACAACCAGTTCGGTAAGGTTTACCGTTTGATGACTGCCGCTGCCCCTGAGTATCGTCTCGATCCCTCGTCGCTCAACAATATTTTCGTGAAGACGAGCAGCGGAAAGATGTCGCCTCTCTCCCAGTTTGTGACGCTGAAGGAGATTGTCGGTCCGTCAAATAACCAGCACTTCAACCTGTTCTCGAGTATCGAGTGTCAAGTAGTGCCTGCCACCGGCTATAGTGAGGGTGAGGTTCAGGAGGTTATCGCTGAGGTGTTCAGACAAGAGATGCCCACTACCGCCACGTTTGAGTACAGCAGTATGTCGCGTGAGACCGCAGAGAATGCCAGCTCGAATACCACTACACTCATCTACTGTATCTGCATCATCCTCATATACCTTATTATGGCATCGTTGTACAACTCGTGGTTCACGCCGTGGGCCGTGCTGTTCAGCATACCTTTCGGTCTGATGGGTGCCTTCGGTATCACCTGGATAGGTGCATCAATCGGCATGCCGGGCATGGAGAACAACATCTACCTGCAGACGGGTGTCATCATGCTGATAGGTCTGTTGGCGAAGACGGCCATCCTGATTACCGAGGTTGCTTCTGAGCACCGCAAGGCGGGCATGGGCATTGTTGAGTCAGCCTTCGCCGCTTGTCAGGAACGTCTGCGCCCCATTCTGATGACCGTTATCTGTATGATTGTCGGTATGATTCCGCTTGTTATCGAGGGCGGTGCCGGTGCTAATGGTAACCGTGCTCTGGCATTAGGTGTCATCGGCGGTATGAGTGTGGGTACCATCTCCCTGCTCTTCGTTGTCCCGGCCTTCTTCATCATATTCCAGAATATGCACGAGCGGTTCCAGGGGAAAGAAGTTGTGGAAGTGACAGAAGTTAAGAGTTAAGAATTAAGAGTTAAGAAAGTATGAACTATAGGAATATTATCATCGCTGTAGCCGTGAGCCTGATGCTCACGGGCTGCGGCCTATATAATAAGTATGAGCAGAAGGTGGAGGCTCCGTCCAATGTCTTTGGTACGACGCCTGACATCACGGAAGCCACGGGTGAGGCCTCACTGGCCCAGTTGTCGTGGCGCGAGTTCTTCGGTGACCCGCAGTTGCAGCAGCTCATAGTCCAGGCACTGGCCAACAATACCGACCTGAACTCCGCCCGCATCAACATTGCGAAGAGCGAGGCCTCGCTGAAGGCCGCCAAACTGGCCTATCTGCCGTCGCTTTATTTTTCACCGCAAGGTACGCTCAGCAAGTTTGGAAGCAACTCTATGTCGAAGACCTACAACCTGCAGATGGACTTGTCCTGGGACGTTGATGTCTTTGGTAGTATCACCAACAAGAAGCGTGCCGCGCAGGCCGTTCTGCTGCAGTCGCAGATGAGCGAGGAAGCCACGCGCTCGAACCTCATCTCGACGCTTGCCCAGCAGTATTTCAGGCTTCAGCTGCTTGACCGCGAACTGGAAATCCTGATGGAGACCGACAGTCTCTGGAAAGCTTCGTTGGATACACAGCAGGCACTCTACGAGAACGGTCAGGCTTATTCCACCGCTGTCAATCAGCAGGAGTCATCATGGCTTAGCGTGAAGACGCAGATTGTCGATATCCGCCGCAGCATCCGCTCTACCGAGAACGAAATCTGCAGTCTGCTCTGTATCACACCGCAGCACATCAATCGCTCCCACTGGGGAGCTTCCCAGCAGTATCACTCGGCTACTGAGGGTCAGCGCTTGTTCGATGAGCGTATCATGAGAATCGGTGTCCCCGCCATGATGCTCGAGCATCGCCCCGATATCCGTCTGGCTAACTTCTATATGGAGGAGGCTTTCTACAATACACAGACTGCCCGTGCAGCCTTCTTCCCCAGCATCTCGCTGTCGGGAGCAGCAGGCTGGACCAACAATGGCGGCGTCATCGTCAATCCCGGAAAACTGCTGCTTCAAGCCGTCGCCTCGCTTTCACAGCCCATCTTTGCCCGCGGTCAGATCAAAGCCAACTACAAGACGGCACAGCTGACTGAGGAGAATCTGCAGAAGAAGTATGTGCAGACCGTCATCGATGCCGGCAACGACGTGAACGAGGCCATGGCCGACTGCCAGTCCGCTCGCGAGAAGCACGACTACTACCACCGTCAGGTGGAAGTGCTCCACGAGGCCTACACCGGCACCCACGAACTGATGGACAACGGCAAGGCCAGCTATCTTGAGGTGCTCACCGCCCAGGAGTCGCTGCTCTCAGCTCAGCTCAACGAAGCCGAGAATCTGTACAACGGTGCCCAGGCCGTCATCGCCCTCTACATTGCCCTCGGCGGCGGCACCAAGTAAACACATTCAGCCCTGGTAAGGCGTAAAAAGACCATCGGGCGATGTCCGATATTTACTCAAAGATGTCCTTTCCTCTTGTTTTATGGAAAATTTCTACTAAATGGGCATAATTGAGTAAATATCGGACATTATTATTTGGTAAAAAATGACGATATTTGCATGGTGAAAAGAAAAAAAGAACATCATGGAGATCAGTGAATTCATCAACCGAGTCGGTTCTGACTGCCTGCGACTGGGCGATAATAACGAGATGATGGTCGTCGAGAACTTCGGTGTGATTCCCGAGGGTGAATTTCGTATCAATACCCACGGCATCCTCATTATCTGTATGGAAGGCATGGCACAGTTTGACTACGACGGGTGTCAGATACATCTTCGCAAGAACGACCTGTTTCTCTACATGGCCCACAGTGTTGTCTGCAATTTCATGTCTTCGCCCGACTTCAATTGCCGTCAGATATGGTTCAGCCGCGGTGAGTTGTGGAACATTAATATCTATGGTGAGGCCAGTCTGGCAGATTTGACCTATCTTAAGCAATATCCTAAGATTCGTCTTACCGATGAAGATGTGTCTCTCCTCGATGACTACTTTCATTTGTTGTGTCGCAGGATGAGAGACAGCAGACCATTGCTGTATTTGGATATTGTGAGGTCACTCATCAGCACGATGATGCTGGAAATGCTGAGTATGTTCCGTAGAGAAAGAGGGGTGGGGAAGAGTCCTGAAAGTCAGGAAGATACAACTTCCGGATTCCACAAAAGGCGGCTGGCCGAACGGTTTATCAAGATGGTAGAACAGAGCGACGGGCGCATCCGTAAGGTCGATTATTTTGCCAATCAACTGAACATCACGCCGAAGTATCTATCGACACTGCTCAAGGAAACCATCAACCGCCGCCCGAGCGATATGATACATTTTTTCACGCTCAAGGCTATCGACCGCCGGCTCCGCTTCACCGATATGACGATGCAGGAGATTGCCAACGAACTGCAGTTTCCCAATGCCTCGTTCTTTGGCAGGTACTTCAAGGAACAATCGGGTATGACTCCCATGGAATTCAGAAAGAAATATCAGAAATAATCAATCATAATGAACATGACAAGAAAGAAAAAACGGACAGTGATGGCACGGGCTTTAGGGCTCGGGCTGTTGGTGCTGTTGCCGATGAGTGGTACGTCTCAGCAGATACTGACGCTCGACAGTTGCAGGGCGATGGCATTGAGGAACAACAAACAGATGGGCGTGGCGAAGATGAAGCAGGAGGTGAACGCCAACCTGCGCAAGTCGGCCCGTACGCAGTACCTGCCTAAGGTGAACGCCGTGGGCGGCTATCTCTGGATGAGTAAGGAGGTGTCTCTCCTCGGCGATGACCAGAAAACCGCGTTGAGCAACATGGGCACGACTACGGCGTCGAAGCTGGAGGAAGCCTTGTCGCCGTTGGTATCGATGTTGCCTTCCGCTTCGCAAGCGAAGATGGGAGAGGGCATGGCCCAGGTGGCCGGTGCGCTCAATGAAGTAGGCGCTGGCATCGTTGAGGGTTTCCGGACGGACACGCGCAACATGATAGCCGGTGCCGTGACGGTGACGCAGCCTGTGTTCATGGGCGGTGCTATCACGGCAGCCAACAAGATGGCTGACATCAACGAGGATATGGCCGCGAACTCATTGGAGATGAAGCGCCAGAACACCTTATTCAATATAGACCAGGCCTACTGGCAGGTGGTGTCGCTGCGTCATAAGCAGAAACTGGCCGAGAGCTACGTGGCACTGGTGAAGAAGCTGAAGGGCGACGTGCAGAAGATGATGGATCAGGGTGTGGCCACGAAGGGCGACGGCCTAAGCGTCGGCGTCAGGGTGAACGAGGCCGAGATGGCACTGACACAAGTGACCGACGGCTTGGCCCTGTCGAAGATGCTGCTATGCCAGTTGTGCGGACTGCCGGTGGAGGAGGAGATTACGTTGGCCGACGAGGAGCGCACTGGCCTCGATGGCGTGGCCGCACCATCGCCATCAGCAGGACTGGCTGAAGCTGCCTTCCAGAACCGTCCTGAGTTGAAGGTGCTGCAAAACACTGTTGACCTGACGCGGCAAACGACAAACGTGCTGAAGGCCGGCAACCTGCCGCAGGTGCTGCTGACAGGTGGCTATACCGTCACGAATCCCAATACATTCAACGGCTTCGAGAAAAAGTTCGGCGGTTTATGGAACGTGGGTGTCATCATGCGTGTCCCCATCTGGAACTGGGGCGACGTGAAGTACAAGGTCCGTGCTTCGAAGGGAGCCACGACGATGGCCAATATGGAACTGGACGATGCCCGTGAGTTGATAGAACTGCAGGTACATCAGAGCAACTTCAAGGTGAACGAAGCCAACAAGAAGTTGGAGATGGCGAACGCAAATGTCGCCAACGCCGACGAGAACCTGCGCATGGCGAACCTCGGTTTCAAGGAGGGCACCGTGTCGTTCACTACCGTCATGGAGGCACAGACGGCTTGGCAGCAGGCTCAGTCGCAGAAGATTGATGCCGAGATTGGTGTCAAACTGAGTCAAGTGGAACTGCAGAAAGCACTGGGTGTCTTAACCCCCTAAGTTAGGGGGTAGGGGGTCTGAACAGGCTCAAATCATCATAAACAAACAACAATAATAACATTTTAACCGGGGCAATGAACGCTCGTTCAGACCCCCACCCCCCTAACTTAGGGGGCTCGTACAAAGATTATGTCAGACGAAGCAAAACAACAGCATAACAACATCCTGCTGGCTGTGGCAGGTTTTTCAGCAGTAGTAGTCATCGTGGCACTCATCGGTTTCCTTGCCCTCGGCCGCGACCCGGAAGTGATACAGGGCGAGATGGAGGTCGAGGAGTACCGCGTGTCGGGCAAGGTGCCTGGCCGCATCCTGCAACTCCTCGTCAAGGAGGGTGACTTTGTCAAGGCCGGTGATACGCTGGCTATCATCGAGGCTCCTGATGTGGAGGCCAAAATGGCGCAGGCACAGAGTGCCGTTGATGCTGCCTCGGCTATGGAGCAGATGGCTCGTAACGGTGCCCGTAAGGAGATGATTCAGTCGGCCATGCAGCTCTTGGAGCAGGCCAAGGCCGGACTGGAGATTGCCGAGAAGTCGTATAACCGCATGAAGATACTCTTTGACGAGGAGGTCGTCAGTGCCCAGAAGTTCGACGAGGCCCAGGCTATGTACAAGTCGGCTCAGGCACAGGTGAAGGCTGCACAGAGTCAGTATGACATGGCTGTCAACGGTGCCCGCGCCGAAGAGAAGCGTGCCGCGTCGGCTACCGTCGGACAGGCTCGCGGTGCTATGCAGGAGGTGACGAGCTACATCCGTGAGACGGTGCAGGTGGCCCAGATGGACGGCGAGGTGACCGACGTCTACCCGAAGGTGGGCGAACTTGTCGGTACGGGCACTCCCATCATGTCGATTGCCATGATGGACGACCAGTGGGCTACGTTCAACATCCGCGAAGACCAACTGAAGGACATCCAGGTGGGTTCCGAGCTGACGGTCAGGATTCCTGCGCTTGACAAGGAGACGACAATGAAGGTGACGTCGATGAAGGACAAGGGGTCGTTCGCCGTTTGGAAGGCAACGAAGGCCAGTGGCCAGTATGACCAGAAGACGTTCGAGGTGAAGGCCCGTCCGGTGGAAAAGATTGAGAATGTGCGTCCGGGCATGTCGGTCATTCTGAAGAAGTGAAAAGTGAAGAAGTGAAAAGTGAAGAAGTGATTAGTGAAAAGTGAAATAGTTAATGAAATATCTCTCAAATATCGGACGCATTGCGCTGCGCGAACTTGACATCATCATCCGCAAGAACCGTATCTACGGCTTCTGCATGATTGTGTTCCCGCTGCTGTTGGTGTTCTTCTTCACCACGATGCTCGACGACGGTGTCGCGCTCGACCTGCCCGTCGGCGTGGTCGACCAGGACAACAGCGCCACGTCGCGCGGCCTCATCCGCAACCTCGATGCAATGCAGTCGTCGCGTGTCGTCTACCGCTTCGCGAACATCACCGAGGCCCGGGGTGCCATGCAGGAGGGTAAGGTCTATGCCTACCTCTACATCCCTGAGGGTACGGCGTCAAAGCTACTGTCCGGACGCCAGCCCAAGATATCGTACTACTACACGATGACCTGCATGACCGCCGGCTCGATGGCGATGAAGGACATGAAGACCATCGGTTCGCTGGGCTCGGCGGCTGTCGGACAGTCGACGCTCTCGGCGAAGGGTGCCTCGAAGCAGCAGATCAAGGCGGCCCTGCAGCCCGTCACGGTTGACGCCCACATGATAGCCAATCCCGAGGGTTCGTACAACTACTCGCTGACCACCGTCTTCGTGCCGGGCATTCTGATGCTCTTCATGGCGCTGCTCTCGGCCTACGCCGTGGGCATGGAGATGAAGTTCGACACTGGCAAGGAGTGGCTGGCCATGGCCGAAAACAACATGGTCGTGGCCATCGTCGGAAAGTATATTGTTCACGCGCTGGTGTTCCTGCTCGTGATATTCCTCTATCAGTATTATATTTTCAAGGTGCTCCACTTTCCGCATCTCGGTGGTGTGTGGAGCATTGTGCGGCTCACGCTTTTGCAGGTGTCTGCCGGCCTTGGCTTCGGCATCTTCGCCTTCGGTCTGATGCCGTCGCTGCGCATGTCTATGAGCATCTCGTCCTTGTGGTCGGTGCTCAGCATCTCGATGTGCGGCTCGGCGTTCCCCATTGCCGGTATGGACGCGCCGCTGCAGGCCATGTCGTGGCTCTTCCCCCTGCGCCATTACTGGATGCTCTATCAGGCCACGGTGCTCAACGGTTTTCCGGTTATCGACGTCTGGTTCCACCTCGTGGCGCTCGTGGCCTTCACGCTGCTGCCCTGGTTCGTGCTTCGTAAAGTCAAAAACGCAATGCTGAATTATGTCTACATTCCTTAATCGATTACGCGAGCACTTTACTGACGTGCTCTATATCTTCCGCCACGAGCTTATCCGCGTCATCAAGGACGAGGGCGTGCTGATGTTCCTCGTCGTGGTGCCGCTGGGCTACCCGCTGCTCTACTCGTGGATTTACAACAACGAGTCGCTGCACGAGACGCCGGTGGTCGTCGTCGACCAGTCGCACTCGGCCCTCTCGCGCCAGTTCATCAACGACTGCGACGCCTCGCCCGACGTGCATATTAAGTTTTACGCCGAGGATCTTGACGAGGCCCGCTCACTCGTCAGCCGACAGTTAGTGAAGGGCATTTACCTCATCCCGGCTGACTTCTCCGAGCGCGCCAACCGCGGCGAGCAGGCCACCGTCAGCGTCTATTGCGACATGAGCCTGATGCTTGCCTATAAGGCCGTCTATCAGACCGCGGTGGTCGAGGCTGGCCGCCTCGGCGCAGGCATGAACATCAAGAAGGCTGGCAACTACACAAAGCGCGAGGATGCCATTACGGCGCAGCCCCTGGCCGTCGACGACGTGGCCATGTTCAATCCTTCCGGCGGTTACGGCTCGTGCGTCCTGCCCGCCGTGCTCATGCTCATCCTGCAGCAGGCGCTCGCCCTCGGCATCGGCATGGCCGCCGGTACGGCACGTGAGCGCCACCGCAACGGCCAGCTCATCCCCGACGACGACCCGCACTATCGCGGTGCCTACCGCATCGTCTGGGGCAAGGCGCTTTGCTACGGCATGATTGGTGCCGTCGCCGCAGCCTACCTCTCGATGGCCGTCCCCGCGATGTTCTCTTTCCCGCAGTTGGGCACCGGCTGGACGCTCTTCTGGATGCTCCTGCCCTACACGATGGCTAGCGTATTCTTCGGCCTCGCCGTCTCGTGCATGATTCGCTACCGCGAGAACGTCATGC
The DNA here is from genome assembly GCA_937898415.1 of uncultured Prevotellaceae bacterium. Classification (GTDB taxonomy): domain Bacteria; phylum Bacteroidota; class Bacteroidia; order Bacteroidales; family Bacteroidaceae; genus Prevotella. The sequence continues at coordinate 24,521 of CALDLA010000169.1, forward strand.
TCATCATGGTCTTCGTCTCCGTGCCCCTGCTCTTCCTGACGGGCGTCTCCTGGCCGCAGTCTAGCATCCCCGGCTACTGGCAGGGCGTCTCCTGGATTTTCCCCAGCACCTTCGGTGTCCGCGCCTTCATCCGCGTCAACTCGATGGGTGCCTCCATCAGTCAGATCCTGCCTGAGCTCCGCATCCTCTGGATCCAGGCCGCCGTCTATCTCGGTATGGCCTGCCTCGTCTATCGCTATCAGTTCCGACTCATGAAGAAATATGCTAATACATAACACCAACCTATGATATGATGAATATGAAAAGAAACTATTCCCTCGTGCTCCTGGCATCGGTGATGGTGGTAGCCATGAATCTTGCTTCGTGCAAGATGAGTAACAAACCCGCCGCCGAAACTTCGAGAATCGGCGAAATCCCCGAAGCCGCGCAGTACATTGTCGGACTCGAGAAGTACGACACCGTGATTGACTATAGCCAGGCTGAGAACTGGCTCTCGTGCCCCACGGAGATTACGAAGCCCGTCGACGTGTTCTATATCTACCCGACGGTGACCGGTTTCCGTCCCGAAACTGAGGTCTGCGACATGAACGACACCATGATGATTGCCGGTGCTCAGATGGTGCGCCAGATTCAGACCGGCGTCTTCGACGAGAGTTGCAATGTCTTCATGCCCTACTACCGTCAGATCTCCATGCCGAAGCCCGGCTCTGACTACTCGGCCATCATCGACTACGTCTCTAAGTTCGACGCTACCGACGCGCTCGACTATTTCCTCAACAACCTCAATCAGGGCCGTCCCTTCATCCTCGCCGGACACTCGCAGGGTGCCTCGACGCTCATCGCCCTGCTCGAGAACTACATGACGAAGCATCCCGAGGCGCTCAGTCGCATGGTCGCTGCCTATCCCATCGGCTTTGCCGTGACCAAGGACTGGCTCGCTAAGACCGGCCTGAAGTTCGCCGAGGGTGCCACCGACACCGGCGTCATCGTCTCGTGGAACACCGAGGGTCCCGCCAACTTGGAAGCCGGAGTCAAGAACATGACGCTCGCCCCGGGCGGCATCAGCATCAACCCCATCAACTGGAAGCGCGACGACACATACGCTGACGTCAAGGAGAACCTTGGCTCACTCACTTATGATGGTAAACTTGTCACCCCAGGTATCGCCGACGCCCGTGTTGACACCGTCCGCGGTTCCGTCGTCGTCACCACCATCGCCGATAAAAAGCTTTATGCCATTCCCGCCGACGGCGCCGCCATGTTCGGTCCCGAGAGCTACCATCTCCACGACTACGGTTTCTTCTTCAATAACCTGAAGCAGAACGTCGCCGACCGCATCAAGGCGTACATGGAGTAATGGGAATAGACGATGAAGATAATCGGGCTGATCTTTGGTCAGTCCGATTTTTTTGTTTAATACAAAAAATAATCGACTTACCAAATATTTGCGTACTATTCTTTGGCTTTTCAGAAACAATTTGTATCTTTGCAGCAAAATCTAAATAGGATTAAGATTATGGCAACAGCAATAAGAGCTATCCCGACTCTCTATGGCGAGACGGCAAGAACATTTCATTAAATAATCGGAGAAGAACATGACAAACGACAAAAGAATCCTCATGAGAGCGATGCTGATGCTGCTCCTCACCGTGACCTGCGCAGGAGCATGGGGTGGGGAAGTGACGGCCGACAAAGCCCTGCTGAAAGCCCAGACATTCGTAAACAGCCACCTCGGCAGAAAGGGCGGCACCCCCGACGTCAAGTCGCAGGGACAGGTGAACGGACTCTACGTGTTTAACATTGGTACCGACGGCGGCTTCGTCATCGTCAGCAATGATGACCGGACGACACCCATCCTCGGCTACGGCGACAGCGGCAGCATCGACCCCGACAACCTGCCCGCGAACCTGAATGCCTGGCTGCAGGGCTACGCCGACCAGATAGCGTGGGTGAAAGCCAACGTGACCGACGGAACCAGCGTGGCTCAAAAGTCCGGGACCGTCAAGACGGACATCGGGCCGTTGATCACGACCCAGTGGAACCAGGACGCACCGTATAACAACCTGTGTCCGGAATATTCATCCGGCAATCGTTGTGCCACGGGTTGCGTGGCTACCGCCTATGCTCAGGTGATGTACTATACGGAGACGGTAACCCACCATAACACCACGACCGCGACGGCTGCCGAGATTCCCGGATATACGACCCGTAACGGCAATCACACCTTGGCAGCCATTCCTGCTGGTACGGTCATCAACTGGAGCGACATGATTGCCGACTATGATGGTAGCTATACGGAAGAACAAGCCGCTGCCGTAGCCAACATGATGCTCATTTGTGGCTGCGCCGTGCAAATGAACTACGGACGAGAGTCGGGAGCCTATACCAAGGACGTGGCCATTGCCCTCAAGACTTACTTCGGCTACGCAGAGACCACGCGGTTTGTCAACCGCAGCTGCTATACCTACGACAACTGGACCGACCTGATATACAACGAGCTGGACCAGGGCCGTCCTGTAGTCTATGCAGGACAGGGATCGGACGGCGGTCATGAGTTTGTATGCGACGGCTATAAGTACGAAGGCGGCGACCTGTTCCACATCAACTGGGGCTGGGGCGGCATGAGCGACGGCTATTTCGTCCTGTCGGTGCTCAACCCCGACGAGCAGGGCATCGGCGGCAGCCCTTCGTCCAGCGCATTCACCTTAGGCCAGGAGGCCGTCATCGGCATCCAGAAGACCGGTGACGAAGGCACCGTGCTCAACGTACCCACCACCGAGCCTAACAACCTCACCATTAACAGCGTCACGCTGTCGCACAGCACCATCGCCTTGGGCGAGCGTGTCGACGTGACCGTCAACGTGACCAACAACAGCGCGACGAATGACTACGACGGCGAGATAGACCTCACAGCGCTCAATTGGGGAGGAATGTTTGTGATTCCAGCCGGAGGAACTCAGGACTGCGTCATCACCGTCACCCCGACAAAAGCCAAGACATACACCGTGAAGGCATCGTATTACACCGGCACAACAAGTACTGCAACATCCACCTGCTCCGCTTCGCTTACCGTGAAGAATCAGACGCCCACCGACCTTACGGCATCGAATGTTGACCAAGAGTCGGCCACCATCGGCTGGACGAATGTGGGCGAAGCCACGACATGGAACCTGCGCACCTTGCCTGTCGCTTTTATAACGGAAGACTTTAACGGCTCAAGAAATGGATGGAGCCGAACCCGTTCTACAAAGGACGAGACCCACGGCATCAACGGTTCGCCCTGCGTGAAGTTTGGGAAAAACGGAGATAATCAATGGTTAGTGACCCCAAAGATAGCCTTTGGCGGTAAATTCTCTATCTATGCCTGGAAGAGTGGTGAGACAGCCGAGGATTTCTCTGTCTTGTATTCCAAGGATTCCCACGTTTTCACTTATCTCCAAAGTAATATTAAAGCCACTACCACCCCGACGGAGTACACCGTTGACCTCAGTGGTCTTTCCGGCGAGGGATGGATAGCCATCATACACTTTGGCGGCACCGAAGGCTCATACCTGTATGTGGACGACGCGACCATCGTAGAAGCTGCCGGCGACTGGACGACGGTGAGCAATCTGACCGCTAACAGCTATAGCTTGACGGGACTGACCGCCACCCCGCGCTACGAGGTGCAGGTACAGGCCGTGAATAACGATGGTGGCAATTGGAGCAATCCGTACATCCTGACCACTACCAAGAATGCTTTGACACTGCTGAACAGCGACAGCGAGGCGACTACCAAGAATACGGAACTCTTAAAGCAGTGGAATGGCCTTGTCGCCAACGTAACGCTCTCAAAGCGCACGCTCTACAAGGACGGCGACTGGAACACGCTCTGCCTGCCCTTCGACGTGAGTACCGCCAGCGGCCCGCTGAGTGGCGACCATGTCCAGGCTATGGTGCTCGATGGCGACGAGTCTGGGCTGGATGACACCACGCTGACGCTGAACTTCGACCCCGCCCCCGCCACCATCCCCGCCGGCACGCCGTTCATCGTGAAGTGGGACAACACGGGCGCGGACATCACCGACCCCGTATTCCAGGGCGTCAAAGTCAGCAGTACGACGCCGGGCAGCGTCACCAGCACCGACGGCTACGTCACCTTCCTGGACAGCTACGCCGCCACGACCCTTGACGCCGACGACCGCTCGGTGCTCTTCCTCGGCAGCGGCAACAATCTCTACTGGCCCAGCGACGCCCGCCCCGTCGGCGCCTTCCGCGCCTGGTTCGTGCTGAACAACGGCCTCAGCGCCGGGGAGGCTGACAGCCCATACTACGTCCGCCTGTACTTCGGCGAGGACGAAACGACGAGGATCAGCGCTCCGCTAGTGAAGAGTGAAGAAGTGAAAAGTGAAAAGTTTTATAGCCTTGACGGTCGCAGGCTTGACGGGAAGCCGACGAAGAAAGGATTGTATATCGTTAATGGCAGGAAGGTCGTGGTGAAGTAGGCCGCGCTCTCCCCTCCCTTGTAGGGGAGGGGTCGGGGGTGGGGTCAGAAATCTAAAGAACAATAAGGAAATAGACAATGCACTACAACACGGCAAAGGCAAACGCCGCCGAACAGAAAGACCAGCGCAAGTCGCTGCGCCGGAACATGACGCCCGCCGAAGCGCTGCTCTTGGCGGGCGCTGCGGGGTCGCGGCGCAGACGGATGGAAGTGGCGGCGGCAGCAGGGCATCGGACCCTTCGTGCTCGACTTCTACTGCCCGGCGCTGCGGCTGTGCATCGAGCTGGACGGCTCGGCTCACGACTACACCTACGAGTACGACGAGCGGCGCACGGCGTATCTCGATGCGCAGGGGATTCGGGTAGTGCGGTTCACCAACGACCAGGTGTGTACCTGCTACGACGGCGTGGTGGCCGAGATTGTGCGCATCTGCGGGGAGATGGCTGAGAATACAGACCCCACCCCAGCCCCTCCCCTGCATGGGAGGGGAGAAGCGCTGCGTGGTACTCGCTTGACGGCGTGCGTCACGACGGCCAGCCGACGAAGAAGGGACTGTATATCCACAATGGAAATAAAGTAGTCATCAAGTAAATATGAAAAAGATTCAGTATTTGATTCTCGCCCTGCTGTGCTTGGTTGCGCAGGGGGCATTAGCCGACAGTACTTTCGGCGGCGGCGACGGCTCCGCCAAGAACCCGTACATCATTAGCACGACCGCCCACTGGGACCAGTTGGCCAGCGACGTGAACGGCGGCACCACCACCTACAGCGGTACGTACTTCCAGTTGGGTGCCGACATCACCGTCACGACGATGGTGGGTAAGAACAAAAACCGTTTCCAAGGCAAGTTCGACGGCAATGGCAGAACCATTACCTTCAACTACACCGCCACCGAAGACTATTGCGCGCCGTTCTGTCGCATCAGCGGAGCGACGATCAAGAACCTGCATACGGAGGGCACCATCGAGACCGCCTATTGCTATGCCGCCGGCATCGTGGCCTACACCCGCTACTACTCGAAGATTGAGAACTGCAGCAGTAGCGTCATCATCAAGAGCAGCCATGCGGGCTGGAGCGGTCACGGCGGTATTATGGCGCTGAAGGCCTGGGTGACGCAATCGGAACCAACGATCGAGGGCTGTCTCTTCGACGGCAAGATACTCACCACGGGGACGACGGCAGAGACGAAGACGACTGGTTGCGGCGGCATCGTGGGCTTCACCAACGGCCAGACGCTGACCATCAAGGACTGTATCTATAAGCCCGCCGCACTCGCCGACGGGGAGACGGCTGTAGCATGTTCCACCCTCTATGAGAACTCCACTAGCAAAGCCTCTACCGTCACCTGCACCAACAGCTACTACTTCACAGCCTACGGTGCCACGCAGGGCAAGCAAGCCCGCAGCATCGGCTTTGACGATGGCGTCGACATCGACGTGGTGCCCAAGGGCGACGCCACCGACTACAACGTGAGCGGCATCACCGGCTATGACGGCAACCAGTGCGTGAAATTCAACGACGTGGTCTATGCCGGCAGCGGCGACGAGGTGGAGCTCACGTTCAGACACCATTATGCTGGCGTCACCGTGTCAGATTACGCCGTCATATCGGGCGACGGTGCCACGATGACCGGCAACGACACCGACGGCTATACTCTCACGATGGGCGATGCGGACGTCATCTTCGGTTACACCATGAGTGGCAACATCCCCACCATTGCAGGCAAGGGCACGTCGGACGCTCCGTTCGAAATCGGCAGCAGCGTTGTCTGGGACTATTTCGTCAGCCTTATTGACAACGACAAGACGTATAAGGACGCAGACGACAACGTCAAGGAATACGCCACAGCCTACTACAAGCTGACCGAGGACATCACCGTCACGACGATGATGGGTTTCGACGGCCACAGGTTCAGCGGACACTTCGACGGCGGCGGCAAGACGCTGACCGTCAACTACGACACCGACGAGCAGTATGCCGCCCCGTTCCGCTACATCGATGGTGCCGAGATCAGCAACCTGCGCGTCGCCGGTACCATCAAGACCTCGAAGAAATTTGCCGCCGGCTTCGTGGCCAACGCCCAAGGCATCAACGAGATTGAAAACTGCCGCAGCAGCGTGACCATCAACAGCAGCGTCAGCGGCGACGGCACCCACGGCGGCTTCGTGGCCCACAACCTGAGCGGCTACTTCTACATGAAGGGCTGTGCCTTCGACGGCAGCATGCTGGGCAGCAGCACCAACAACTGCGGCGGCTTCGTGGGCTGGAACGAGACCAGCGGCTCGTCCACAGGCGCCGTCTATTTCGAGAATTGTTTCTTCGCCCCGACGAGCATCACGGTGGAGCTTGAACATACCTACGCCCGCTCGCGCACCAACGATGGCGCTCATGTGCAAATGTACTACAGCAACTGCCGAACCAACATCGGCGACAACCAGCAGTACCGCGTCTACAGCATCAGCGCGGGCAACGGCGTCACCATAGAGGTGAACCAAACCGTAGTCAATGAATATTCGGTCAGTGGCATCACGATATACAACAACAATTCCGGCATGATGTATGACGGCGTACACTATACCAGGAATGAACAGTCCATGAGCCTCAATCTCGGCTATACCGGCACAGGCACCCTGACCGGCTTCACCACCACGTCGGGCACGCTGAGCGGCGAGGGCAATCCCTTCACCCTCACAATGGGCACGGGCGATGCCATCATCAATGCCACCACCGGCAGCGGCTCAGGCTGGAGCGGCAGCGGCTCAGGCATCTCGTCGGACCCCTACATCATCAGCACCAGTGACGAGTGGAACGAGTTCGCCTACAAGGTGGACAACGGCGTCTTCGGCTTCAACTCCGCCTACTACAAGCTGTCCGACGACATCGACGGCATCACCGTCACGACGATGGTGGGCACCGAGGACCACAGGTTCAAGGGCCACTTCGACGGCAACAGCAAGACGCTGACCGTGAGCTACGGTACGGCTGAGTCGCGCTTCAACGAGGACTACTGCGCCCCGTTCCGCCACATCGAGAATGCCGACATCCACAACCTCAACGTCGCCGGCACCATCTATACTCAGAAACAGTTCGCCGCAGGCCTCGCCGGTTTAGCGCTCAACGACAATACCTTTACCGACTGCCGCAGCAGCGTCACCATCAACAGCAGCGTCAACGGCGACGGTACCCACGGCGGCTTCGTGGCCAACTGCAAGAACAACCTCGATAGAAGTTCGACAGTCACCTTCACTAACTGTGCCTTCAACGGTAGCTTCGTCGGCGCAAAGACCAACAGCTGGGGCGGCTTCGCGGGCTGGACTGAGGGTAAGGACTGGGCTAACGTCAGGACCGTCGGCTGCCTCTTCGCTCCTGCCGGGCTGAACGTCGATAGCTACGGCAGTGCCATCTTCTCGCGTGGACCCGACAAAAACTGGTCTCACATCATTATCGAAGACAGCTACTACACCCAGCACCTCGGCACCCTACAAGGCACTATGGCCTACAGCACGCCACCCGCCAACGTCACTTCCGAGGCAAAGACCATCGCCGGCATCACCGTCTATGTGAGGAATACCGTGGTGACCGACGTCACCGCCACCGACATCACGCCCACCACGGCCACCATCAGCTGGAAGGGTACCGATGCGTGCAGCAACTATCAGCTGCGCTATCGCGAGAAAGGGAATGCGGACGTCTATGCCACCAGCTTTGAGGACGGAATGCCCGACGACTGGACTGCGTTCGACAACGACGGCGACGACGAGCACAGCTGGACGTACAGCGACGGCTCGATAGACGACATGGCCCATAGCGGCAGCAGCTGTGTGTATTCAGCCAGCTACATCAACAACTACGGTTCACTGACGCCCGACAACTGGCTCGTCTCGCCGCAGATCGACTTGAGCGGCACGCTGAAGCTGTGGCTGAAGGGTCAGGACAGTAATGACTACAGGGAGCACTTCGCCATCTACCTGACCACCTCTGCCACGGGCAGCAAGGACGATTTCCTCGATGCAGACGGGAAAGTGAAGGAAGGGGTCATCACACTGGTACCCGAGACCGAGACCACCAGCGAATACCAGGAATACATCGCCGACCTGAGCGCCTACAAAGGAAAGAAGGGCTACATCGCCATCCGCCACTTCAACTGCCGCAACCAGTACTTCCTCGTGCTCGATGACTTCCTCGTCTACAACGACGACCTCAGCGGCGATTGGTTTACTGTGTCCGGCAGTTCACCTGCCGGCACCAAGCTGGAGGGCCTGACCCCCGGCACCACCTACGAATACCAGGTGAAATACGACTACAGCAGCAACACCTACTACACGCCGACGATGATCCTGACCACCCTGGCTGAAGATGTCGCTCCCACCGACCTCAGCGCCACCGCCATCACCGCTAACACGGCCACCATCAGCTGGACGGGCTATGCCCAAAGCTACAACCTGCGCTGCAGCAATGGTGGAATGGTCAAAGTGACACTCTCGGTACCTGAAGAAATATGGGACGACGGCTCGGGCTATCAGATGCTCCTCGATATAGACCATAACACCTACGGCTACAACTCCGTCATACCCACAACGGGTGGAATGAGCGGCGACGCCGAAGAGTTGGCAGCGAAGTATGCCCTGTTCGAGTACAAGATTCCTGAGGGTGCCGACAGCAACCTGAGCACCTCCAACATGCTGAATGGCCGCGAGGGCAAAAGAACCGCCACCATCACCATCCCCTCCGGCACCTACGACTGGTGCATCACCAACCCCACGCCCAACGACCGCATGTGGATAGCCTCAGAGCGCGGCAACGTGGGCGGCCGGCAGAACGACTTCTTCTTCGAGGTAGGTAAGCACTACACCTTCACCGTCACATTAGATAACAACTCTGGCAACGACCACGTGGACATGACCGTCGAAGACGATGAAGACCTCGTCACAGGCGACGAGATAGAAGTCACCGGCATCACCAGTACGTCCTATAACTTGAGCGGCCTCGATGCCTCCACCTACTATGCCGTCTACGTGCAGTCGGTGAAGGGCGACAAGACGTCCGAATGGAGCTGCGTCAGCTTCTCCACGCTCAAAGAAGGAGAGTTGTACTTGTACGACAATCAGGTCAACAGCGGCATCATCGCCGCCAACAGCAACAAGCAGTTCAACATGACGCTCCAAGGCCGCACGCTTTACAAGGACGGCAACTGGAACACCCTCTGCCTGCCCTTCAACGTCAGCGTGCTCGAGGGTTCCCCCCTCGAGGGTGCCACAGTGATGGAACTGGACACCAAGGGAGAATACAGCGGCCACAAGACCGGCTTCGACGGTGAAACCCTCTACCTCTACTTCAAGACCGCCACTGCGATTGAGGCCGGCAAACCTTACCTCGTGAAGTGGACTAACGACGACACGGACATCACCAACCCAACGTTCAATTTGTCGGAAATCAAAGCCGCCAGCCCCGTAACCGTCACGAGCGCCGACAGCAAGGTGAGCTTCCGCGGCACCTACAACCCCGTGAGCATTAGCGGCAACAGCTACCTGTTCCTCAGCACCGGCAACAATCTCTACTGGCCCAGCACCACGATGACCATCAACGCCTTCCGCGCCTACTTCCAGCTCAACGGCATCAGCGCCGGCGAACCAGCCAACGTCCGCCTGTACTTCGGCGACGACGAGGCAACGGGAATTGAAACAATAACCATGAACCATGAACCAAGAACCGACGGCGAGTGGTACGACCTGAGCGGGCGCAAGATGGCCACGAAGCCGACGGCGAAGGGTGTGTATATCTATAATGGTAAAAAAAGAGTGATGAAGTAACTCCCTCAGTTTCGCGTGCTATGACAGGGGGACAAATCCCCCCTGTCATAGATTACGCAACCGTCCCTTGATTTATTGACCCCTTATTTGTAATGCTATCTTTTTGCATTTCAATTCATTTATTTAAATAACCTTTCTCAAATGCACTTGGATAAAGGAACTTCGACTCACGGTCTCTGAATCTGACAATGAGATATTTTTCATTGAGCGAAACAATGACTCCCTCGCCAAGACTCTTATGCACTACTTTGTCACCCACACTCAGACCTTCCCAAGGCTTAACCTCAGGCTCTTCTTGAATGTTTGGAACAATTTGCTCTTCGTCTTGAGAAATGACATTATCGGTCTCATCATTCTTCTCTTCAGTTATTTCCTTCACGGTATCCCATCCACCAATAATCTTGCCTGTATGCTTGTCTATTCCAGCATAATTCAGCGACGAGTCTTCATACCGTTTGAACTTATAGACAGCGTCGTTCATCAAGTCACTATTAAACACCCCGAGACTTACCAACAAGCTAAAATCATCAAGCGTCAGACCTGTCACCTTCCTGAACAGCTCTGGCTCCAATTGCATGATTACATCTTTCAGGCTGTACTCGCGGAAGTCTGTCAAATACATAAACACGGGAATACGGGTGGCAAACTTGATGAGTTTTTCCTGTATCTCCTTGCGCTTGCTTTTATATTCCTTCTCTTCTTCTGTGAGCTCTTTCTTTTCCTTTGGTGTCAGGCTTTCACCTTTCTCTTTCTTCGTATTCTTTACATGTTCCGACTTGTTGATGATGGTCTCTATGTCGCTGTTCAGGTTACGGAATCCCTCAATATTCATCAGAGCCTTCATCGCCTCCGGGTTGTTCATCAGCCGCTGAAGTGTAGCATTATCAACATTCACCAATACGGCACTCTCCCAACGGCGGGCAAGCAATGTGGCCGTTGTGCCGCTCATGGCCATATCCAATACTCCGGCAGCATCAATCTCTTTCATTGAGGAACCATCGAATGCCAATATCGGCAGGAACTTGATAAACTCTTCAACCTTCTTCTCTGGGTTACTTTCCTCGACATTCAGCTGACAGCTATATTCTTCTACCTGACGAAGAGCACGATTAGGAGCAAAGTCAAAAACGTAGCAGAGTGGTTTCAGTATAACCTCCTTACCCCATTCGTCTTTGGTAGTCCAAGGCGACTGTACTCGGAACGCAGCCTGGAAATAGGTCTCAGGTGATGTAGTATTGCGAAGCATCAGGATGCCTGTCCACGGCTTTACCGTCACACCTGTCGACAGCTTTCCGCACGACAGCGTAATAGTCTTCGTCTGTTGTGGATCTCCCATCGCATTATATACAGGCTCGACAGCCTTGGCTCCCATACCCGCTTCATTACCGGCTGCAACTATCACTTGATAGTCATCAAAGAATCGGTTATTTCGCTTCCTCAACAACTTGCCCATAGCCTTACATGCTGCCACAGACGGCATAAACCAATAGGTGTGTTGCAAATAACTGAGCAGCCGACTGTCTGAGAATGGCATTGGTGGTTTCTCTGTCCCCAGCTTCAGTTCCGTGACAATATCATCTGCAAAGCTACCGCGAATCAAGTCAAGCCATTTCTGCACATATTCTTCATGGATAAAGCCACTATCGTCTGCACGGAAAAACTCATTGAGGTCAAATTCGTCGAACTCTCCTTGGGATGCTATTTGTCGTATGCTATCCGGCAGCTGATAGGTGAGCATCACCATCTTAGGCAACTGTGCGTAGGGATTATGTTCGCCCTTCCATTTCTCCTTTGCAGCCTGCTCATCACTATATGTCCAGTTGTATATCTGATCCTCGATGAACTCACCGGTAGAAATGGCACGGAAGGGTGTACCAGACAGATACAGATAGGCCCCTGTGCGCAGAGGCATCAATCCCTCGTCATAGATTTCACGGGCTTCCAACTCACGTACATTGTCAGCATCCTCGCTGATGATAGCACCCATCTCTTCTGCCCGTTTCAAGGCTGGGTCTTTCTTGTCGTAGAAGTTCTTGGCGTTCTTGCCCCATGCTCCGTAGTGATACTCGTCGAGTACGATGCAGTCCCAGTTCACGGTCTGTATCCACTCGTTAGTGGCCTTAATGCCGCCAACAGCATTCTTGCCCAATACGTCTTGGAACGAGGCGAAGCATACAAACGGCTTCCGTTCGTTCACATAGTTAAACTCTCGGTCATCCTGTTTTTGGCAGAACTGCCAGCCTTCAAAGTCCTTATGAGTCAGTAAGTCTTCCTCCCATGCCGTCTTTACGGCAGGCTTGAAGGTCAGCACCAGCACCTTCGTCCATCCCATCTTTAAAGCCAACTGATAGGTGGTAAAAGTCTTACCGAAGCGCATCTTAGCATTCCACAGGAAATGGGGAATCAGCCCTCGGTTATCCGGGTCTTTCTTGAAAGCCGTGAAGTAGTCTGAGGTTTTCTTAACGGCTCTTGCCTGTTCCGGTCGCATGGGGAAGTTGTAGATTCGATCCACCATAGTGTTCTTTCCCTCCATAGCAGCAGCAATAGCACGCTCTACTTTATATGCATCGCATACAAACCACTCGCCTTCGGGATTTCTCACGTGGTCTTTTCGCAGGATGCTGTGTATCAGATGGTCATCAAACGATGTCCCGTCATGCCTCATGGCTGGTCGTGCCAGCACGATGCGATACGGAATGTTGCCCGTCTTGTTCTGCTCTTTGACGCGGGTCTCCACATCGCGTGTGGTATAGCCCACTTTAAGCATACCCTTATGTGCCGGTACTCCTATATGTTCGTAGGCATATATGGTAGGAGTCTCTGCGACCTTGTTCCTCAGTAAATCATTAGTTGCCATAAGCTATTCCATTGGGCGTATCATAGATTCGATAAATGCTATCTCGTCTTCCTTCAAGTCGTACTTCTTGTAGAGCATCTCGTCAGTCCAAGGATGAGAGAAGTCTTGGAGAGGAACGAATTGGTAAACATCACGAGAAGCATCTTGAGTTTTTTTCTTTATAGAAACCATATATCGGAAGAAGCAAGTCTTTATATATGTGATTATATTCTCACATTCTTGTTTTGAAAAGTTATGTTTTTTTGGATCATATCCTAAACAAAGATAAGTATATGAACAAACACTATTAGGCTCTCCATAAAAAGGATGCCCCAAAACGTCAGGATCTGTGCCAGAACCTCCCGCTTTAGGTATAAAAACTTTATTGAGAGGGAGAGCTTGTTTCCCTTTTGGTATATCTGTTTCTTTTATCCACCCATATCCACAAGTTTCAAGTCTCTTGTTAAGATAATATTTTATAGAGTGACTATTATCCTTTTGGGTAACGTATCCTTTCCAATTAGAACTTAATACCTCATCCTTATCAAAGAAATGCTTCGGGCTTACAATATTATAGAAAGAATCTTTAATAAAGTATTCACCTTCGACAGCTACAACTTTCTCTATAATCTTTAATGCAAAAGAGTCTCTTATAACAATTCCTGCTCCAACACTATCAAGGAAATCATTGCGTTCATATGTAATATCACCTTGATGAAGTGTATAGTGACATTTCCCAACGTACATTTGTGAATATAAGAAATAATTTACCCCACCTTTTATTTCAACACCCGAAAAGCATTCACCTGCATCGAGGAAATCATGGAGCTCGACAAAGTGATTGCTTTGAATCATTTTATCTACCCAGTCATCTGATACCCCTTGGCCTGCTTTCGTCATCCATCTGCTTGGAGTAATCATACAGATGTATTTTGGAGCCAACTTACATGCTTGCTCAACAAACAATGGGTATATAGCAGAAGCAAATGCGCCATTGTTTTCCGTTTTCTCTGTTGCTTTGCTAAGTTGATACGGCGGATTGCCAACGATTACGTCGAATTTCATATTTGGAAAGAATTGTTTGGGATTATCTGTGTGAATAAACATATAGGCATATTGCTCTGCCTCGGAGCCTCTGTCATAGACCGCTTGGGCGGCACCGCAATACTTGCACTTGCTGTTAACCCATGTATGCTTAATGTTTTTATATAGGATGTTGCCACTTTGGGTGGGAAATTTACTGATACTATACTTACCACTGGCATCCTTTGAGCAATATACCGAGCGACGGGCCAACAGCGAAGTCAGTTCTGTGATGGCGATGCCGAACACCTGTTTTTGAAGTATATGGTCAATACGTTCCTGTCGGTCTGGAATCTTTTTCTCCAATCCTTTATTCAACCGTTTCACTATCTCACGGAGAAAAACGCCGCTCTTGGTAAAGGGGTCAAGAAACGTAGTGTTCGGATTTTGGAAGAGTTCCTGTGGCAACAGATCGAGCATCTTATTTGCCAGTTCGGGAGGTGTAAACACCTCGTCATTGCTCAGGTTGGCCAGACAATTGAGCACATCTGGATTATAGTTTTGGTTTCCGTTCATAAACTATTGTTTTATCAAATCAACGTATCTTACTTCTTTGTCTTCATCCCAGTCGCGAATGACGCAGTAAGTGGTAAACATATCGGGAATGGGATTGTCAAGTAATTCACCTGGAGAAGGATAGTCGGGTGGCACACCACGAAGACCGTCCATCTGCCACAGGTTCCACGAAATGATGTCTGCTATTTCGTGGATGTTTGCCTCCGCAGGATGCTCACCAAACTTCGACTGGTAGTAATCAATAAAGGTAAAGAGCAGAGATTGGCGGGCCAGCAACAGATTATCCCCCTGCCACTCATAGCCGTAGGTGCTCTGATAGGCTATCCGTGCCCACTCCAACCATTCTTCTTTTGTCTCGGTCTTATCGTTTACCAAGCGTAACTTACGGTCGAGCAGTCCAATACGTTTTTCCAAAGGAATTGATTCGCCAGTAGCAGCATCGTAGCGACTCACCAGATAAGGTGCTTCACCACAAGTAATCTCTAAGCAAGTAAGGCGTACATAGTCCTGCCAAGTCATATCGTTGGGCAAGGCATCTTCGACCAAATTGTTCTGGGCATCGCAGATCCACGAAGGTGTAAACACCTCTGCCATATCCTTGGAACGGTCTGTCTGATTCTCTTTAGATTTGAACACACGAGGACGGATTACCATTCCATGCTCGCCCATAATCAGTTCAGGCAGAATCTCCGAATGATAATCGTATCCACTTCCAAGCGCCTCATAGTCATGAGTAGCCCAGAAGATTTTCTTTCCTGTGGTATGGTCGCGCAGGAGTGTAGCCAACACTTCCGGCGACAGTCCCAGCAGGTCGTCCTCACTGATATCAATACAGGAAGGACCAGTCTCTTTGTCTGGCATTCTTTGCGCTTATAGCTATTGGCAAAAGCACTTATCGGAATCTTTGGGCCTTCTTTACGTCAAGACCTCTACACACGAAAGAAGCGTGTCCGCTCCTTACCGAATGTAGAGGCCCTGAGAAAGCCCAGTAGAATGATAAGTGACGTCCACGCTATAAGCGCGAACAAATCACAATTATCGTTGTTCTACTTGGAGTAAGAAATTTCTCAGGTTTCTACATTCTCCTAATAACTGCTATTGTCGTTATTGTTTAACCCTCAATGTCGCACCGGCACCTCCGCTGAGGCTATGCGCCGATGTTCAAGGGACAAAGATAGTAATAAAGTTTGAAACTAACAAATATTTCCAGATTTTTCTATCAGAAAAGATGGAGAACGGCTAAATGTTAAATGGGAGTTGCGATAAAATAAGGCTTTGAGTGGCCAAGCGTTAAAGAATTAACATTTGAATGGGACGACAGGAAGTTGTCCCATTTTTATTTGAGGTCAATATTATCTTTGCAGGCGAGAGCTTCGCCGAAAAAATTGGGGAAAGTATGCCCTCACATGAGGACAACCCTACAGAACGACGAAGCTATGATGACGCTCTTTATAAGCACCTTTGCCAGCATCGTTTTTGTGTGGGTTCACCATGCCCTTGCACCTGCGACGTATGCAGAGTATATTCCAACAAATAACAACACAAAAACGATTATGACAAAGAAAAAGGAGAGCACAGGTCAAGAGAGAAGAAACGAATTCCCCAAGGGAATGCGTTTGTATGATTTGGTAAAAAAGGAATACCGTAGTGAATTACGGGAGTTGGTTAAGAACCTACGTCAGTGGCTTATTGACGGGGAGAATACTGATTGGAGAAAGATCAAGCGGATAGACATTGACAAATCGAAGATCAAGCATTCCCGACGTTGTAAAGATGAGAACAACATAATCACAAAAGATGAGTTTATTGAGATAATCTCAGAGTTCCTATTCAGCATTGGCAGGGGCAAGGGTTTGAATATGTCGTTGGAGGCTTTCATCCGATATCTCGCATCACCGAAACATAGCAATTTTGGAATGCAGGTCAACTCACTTACCACAAAGATTCACAGGCAGTTAGCCTATCTTGAAAGTAAGAAAAAGTTAGTAGCACTTAAAGAATAAAAGGACTTAAGTATAATTAAGTAGTTTGGAGTCGTAATAGAAACGTTACTATCTTTGCACTGTCAAATTAAAAATGAGAATAATGAAAAGTAAAACCAATACAAACATATATAATGATGACACAGAATTATGATTTTCTTTCAAGCGTCCTCACCGCTACTAATGGTGGAGAACGCATCTTTAGAGACATCTTGCCAAATGTGATTGTCAAGGGAAACATTGATGACAAGAAGTTTTCAATCCGCATCGACGATGACACGCCATCGGCGATGCTCTGTCCTCCTAATGAGAAGTATAACGACAAGGAATGGCACCTTGTGGACTTCGGCAAGCAGGGAGGCAGGTGGTCAGCCATAGACTTCTATATGCTGACCCGTGGCTACAACAAAGACCAGTACATGCTTGCATTGCATGAACTGGCAGAGCAGTATGGCGTGAGCGATGAGCTAAACCCGCATGTTAACATACGCCGTGTTAAGGTGAGAGAAGCCACGCCTGAAGAGAAGAACCTGCCACCGCATATAGAGTTCTTCGATGGTTTTGGCGGTATTGATCTAGGGCGTATTTTCGTGCAAAAGGCAAAGTCAGAGCATCTGGAGGCATACGGATGGAAGGCAGTCGAGAAAATTACCAGAATTAGCAAAGATGGTAAGTTCATAGAGATAACTGCTGATCCGGCAACATATCCGATTTTTGCCGAGGAATGCCACCATATCGACGAACAGGGAAACGACTACATATCGCACTATAAGACATACGAGCCTTTCAACCCCAAGAAAGAGTATCGTTTTTCGTCAATAGGCGATGTGCCTGCCGACTATATGTATGGCCGCGACCATCTGCTACGTGTCTGGCGCAAGGGTGGTGAAAAGAAGCTGCCCGTGGTGCTCGTGGTGAGCGGCGGAAGCGATGCCGTATGCGCTTTGGCTTACGGTTATCCCGCGGTCTGGTTTAACAGCGAGACACGCCTGCTAAAGGAGGACGAGTTGAGGTGGCTGCAGGAATACTGTGAGCGTGTGGTCTACGTGGCCGACATTGACTCTACTGGTATAGTCCAAGCCACAATAGTCTCCCTGTTGCACCCGACGCTTTATACGGCATGGATTAATCCGAAGGATCTTGGCGGTCTCCATGATGCCCGTGGGAAGTTGCGCAAGGACTTGAAGGATTATCTGACGCTGCATCCGCACCAGAAAGATATGGACCGGCTGATAAACGGAGCAAGATGCGCACAGATATGGGTAACTAAAATTGACGAGAAGGGCAAGGAGAAGCTGGTATTTTCAGAGTCCAATCTTGTCTATTTCCTGGATCTTCAAGGTTACTGCCAGTTAGAAGATGACAACGAGCAGAAGCCAAGGTATATTTATATTAAGGACAACATCGTGAAGGAGGTGAAAGCCAAGAGCATCCGTAACTTCCTGAAGGAGTGGTGTGAACGACAAGGTCTCAGCAGAAGTCTGCAAGACGACCTGATGAAGAACTGCCGCACGACGATTACAGACACCGCCGGCAACCTCAAGATGCGCGACGACCTGGACTTCACTACAGCCACATCGACCTCGCAGATGTTTCCTTTTGATAATGGCATGGTTACAGTGACCGCCAAGGGAATAACCTGCCAGGCCCACACCGTCATACCTAATGGTCACTACGTCTGGGAGGAGAGTGTCATACATCACACATATCGATCCTTAAAGCCCATGTTCATTTGGGAAAAGAACGAAGAGGGCCGCTACATCATCACCTTTGCCGACGACGCACCGAGTAAAATGATGCAGGTGGTGCGCAATATGGCACGACTGCACTGGCGCAAGAAGGACGAACATGGAATGGAACTGACTGCCGAAGAGGCTGCCGAGGAGATGCAGGCTCTGGTGGTCATCATTCTTACCATCGGATATCTGTTGCACCGCTACAAATCACCCTCCGCAGCATACGCGCCACTGCTACTCGACAACGCCATCAGCAATAGTCCAAAAGACCGAAACGGAAGATCCGGCAAAAGTTTCCTGATGAAGGCTGTTGGCGTGTTGCTCCACAGACTTTACAAAGACATGCGCAAGGAGTCAAAGAAGAGCAATCTGCAGTTCTCACTGTCGGGTGTAAAGGAGAGCACCGGACTGATTATCATTGATGAGTGCCCTGAAGATTTTGCCTTCGAAACACTCTATTCCATGATTACCGATGACCTGGAGGTGGAGCGGAAAAAAGAAAATTCCTATATCATCCCGTTCAGTAAGAGCCCGAAGTTTGTTGTTGCCACCAACAACACGCTGAAAGATCACAGTCCATCGACAGAAGGCCGCTTCGCACCCGTTGTGGTGTCTGACTATTATCATGTGAAGACGCCGAAAAACGACTATTGTGAGACACGTCAGATTAGCGACACGTTTGGCATGGATCTCTTGAAAAACGATTATCCTGAAAACGACTTCCAAGCCGACATCCACTTCATGTTGGAGTGCTTGCAGATGTTTCTAAGCCTGCCAGAAAAGGATCGCCGTCAGGATCCACCCATGGATCGTATTAATCGTCGTGAACTGCAGGCTGCCATCGGTAATAACATTCGTGAATGGTTTGATGAAAACCTCTGCGAAGGAAGTGAGTTCCTTAACCGGAAGGTAAGCTCTACTACATTGTATAATGCCTTCATACAAGACACACGTAGTATCATGTCGCCAAAATCTTTCACTGAAAATCTGAAAAAGTGGTGCCAGTATGCGGAGCACATCCACTGCTACAACCCAGCATCTGAAACCAATCAGAAAAAAGATGGCGACCGTTGGCAGTTGAGAGAAGGTGAGAAGCGTGTCAACTATTACTACATTCAGACTGTCAAGGCCATCGAAGAAACACAGAAGAAGTCCATTCAGGAAGAACTGCCCTTCTAAGCTGTCACGCAGTCACGCAGTCACACAGTGTTTCCCGATATTTGGATACTCAGAAAGTATAAATACTTTGAGGATTTTCAAATATCGGGATTTTCGTTTGTGACAGTGTGACACTACACAGAGGATTTATCATATGATTCTGATATTTAGGCAATTAAATATATTAAGTGCTGTCACAAACATGTCACATACCTGCCTCAAAGGTGTCACATGCCGATGGATTTCTTGCTACAAAGCCTTCCAACACTTTTTTGAAAGCCATCGGAAAAGTGTTGGAAGGCTTCGTAAAAAATGGGGGTATATCATGGCTAAATGTTAACAGGTGAAGAGTGGCAAATATAACTTCAATAAAAAGTAAAAGAGGGGACTGGCAGCTCTCGAAGTCTGTCAGTCCCCTCCTCAGATGTTGGCTTGGCCGACTGCTTAGCCGCCGGTTCCGGGCAGGTCGTCGTCATCGCTGCCGCTCTTGGTGAAGGTCTCAGAAGCCACCTCGCTGCTCTGACCATCCATGATGGCGATGGCCTTCACGGTAGCCGTGGCGCTCAGGGTGATGGGCTCGCTGTAGAGCGTGCTCTCAGCCGTAGGCGTGCTGCCGTCGGTGGTGTAGCGGATCTCCGCACCCTGCTCAGCCTGGATGCTCACCGACGTGGACGTGGCAAACGGGTTCGTACCGGTGATCTGGGGAGCCATCACGGTCTGACTTTCGCCGTTGTCGTCGCCATGTTCAGACTCCTCAATAGTGCCCGGGTCGGCACTGGTCACGCGCTTCACGATCTCACCGTTGCGGTCGTAGCAGGTGATGTTGATGGCCGTGTTGGCCAACTCCTCCTTCAGCGCCACCGTCGGTGTAAACACAATGCGACGGGTACGGATGAGATTCGTCTTGACGTCGTTAACGTCTGCAACAGCTTTAGCGGACAGACCGAACCTCATGTTTCCAAGCCCAGGGAGCGCAACGCTGTGCCCTTCCGTAGCCCAGGCCTTGATTACATCACCGGCCCCTTTCCAGCAAGCCTGCATCACGCCCTCGCTCACGCCGGAACGAATGGCCGCCTCCTTGATCACCTTGTCCTGACCGAGTGTCGAATACAGATCAGGTACCATCACGTAACGGTACACTTCGGGACCGTCTTTGGAGAACTTAAGCTTCTTCTCCTTCGCTTTGATCTTTAATGCCATATTTCAAAAAATTTCATGGTATTAAACTATCGTCCGACCATCTACATCGGGTGGTCGATTCCCGCCTTTTTAATATGTTACAAAGGTACAAAAAATATCTCAATTATGCAAATATTTTTGTGATTATTTTACTGAAAATCAACGATTTAAGAATAAAGTAATACATCCCCCTAAGAAAAATCCGCGAGACGCATTGTCGTTTCGCGGATTTTTTGTACCTTTGCACAACATTTGTTATCACCGAAGATAATTATAAAAGAAAACAAATATGAAGAAGTATCTACTTATCATTCTCGCCCTGCTGTGCGCGGTTGCGCAGGGGGCTTGGGCAGACGCAGATAGCAGCAATAGACAATTAAAAAACATATGTTTGGTTTTATGGCTGAAGAAAACAGACGTAAAGTATTGATAGGTATAGTTAAGGCAAATATCTTTGCCGTGGTCATCATGGTGATGACAGCAGTAGTCATGCTATGCAGTACAGCCTCGTTTGCATCGAGTACGGAGAATGATAACAATGCAGCGAGTCAGTATGAGCAGGCAATATTTATTCCACAAGCACCCGACTACAACGACGCGACGATGTGGGTGACCGCCGACGGCGACACCGACGGCACAGGAGCCGACATCTTCTACGTGGTATCTACGTGGGAAGAGGACTGGAAAGATGCCGACGGACGGACGTGTCACTATGCCGACGTGTGGAATGCCACACATCGTGAGCACATGGGCATTGAGATCAACAAGGTGGCGGCGTATATGTCGTCAGGCAACCGCTTCTTTGCCCCATTCTACCGTCACACCACCATCGAGGCGTTCATGACACAGAACGAGGACACGATCGGGAATCGCACCCGTCTGGCGATGGCCGATGTCTGCGCAGCCTTCGACCACTTCCAGGCTCAGCGCGACAAGAGTCGTCCGCTCATTATCGCTGGCTTCAGTCAGGGCGGCCTGGCCGTGGTGGAACTGCTGAAGCACATCGACGACGAGACATACAGTCAGTTGGCTGCGGCATACGTGCTGGGCTACATGGTGACCAATGCCGATATGGCTGAATGCAGCCACATCCGTCCTGCTGAGGGAGAGACGGACACGGGTGTCACCATTTGCTACAACACGGTGAAGGATGTGAAGTACGTCAACCCCGTCATCGCTGCCTCTGACATCTGCATCAACCCCGTGAACTGGCGGACGGATGCTACTCCCTCCACCCTCCACGACACCATTACCGTCACCGTCGCACCATCACACCACGTCCTCGTCGTCAGCGGCTACAGCGGCTCGGAATATCCTGCCTACAAAGGTTTCATCAACGTGGGTGACATTCACAGCTGCGAGCCTTGGCTCTACAGCGAATGTCTGGCGAAGAACATCAAAGTCCGGGCCAAGGAGTGGCGGAAGCTGCACCAGCCGACTGTCACCCGCATTCAGGAGCGTGGCAAGATATTTATTGGTACAACGGGCGATTACCGGCCGCTGTCCTTCTGCGAGGCCGACGGGACTTACTGGGGCTTCGGTATTGAGGTGGCAAAGGAGATAGCGAAAAGGCTGGGCGTTAGCGTGGAGTTCAAAAAGACCTCATGGCCTACGCTGACGGCAGATGTGTTGGCAGAACCTCAGAAGTTCGACCTCGCTATTGGCGGTATTACCATCACCGATGCCCGCCGCGAGACGATGCTCATGAGCGAGGGCTATCTGGCAAACGGTAAGACCATCCTTTGCCGTGCTTCGGAGGCTGACCGCTACCTGTCGTTGACTGACACCGACAAGCCGGAAGTCCGCGTGATGGTGAATCCCGGTGGACTGAACGAGAAGTTCGCCAATGAGAACCTGACTCATGCCACCATCATCGTCCACCACAAGAACGAGGAAATCCCATCGCTCATTGCCGAGGGCGAAGCCGACGTGATGATAACGGAGATAACAGAGGCTCCGTATTATGTGCAGACCGATGCCCGACTTGCTGCCCCGCTGTTGAACGCTCCGTTCAATCATGGAGAGATTGGCGTACTGATGCAGAAAGGACAGGAGGATCTGCTGCAGATGGTAAACGCGACCATCCGTCAGATGAAGGCAGACGGTTCTCTTCGGAAACTACACGAAAAGTATGGATTAGTGTATGCTTATGAATGAGTAAGTGAAGAAATAGCAATTATACACGGTGCTCCAGCAGTACGACGTTCTCAACGTGAGGCGTGTGGGGGAACATGTCGACAGGCTGTACCTGGACCACGCGGTAGTCGGTGTCGAGCACCTGCAAATCGCGAGCCTGGGTGGCAGGGTTGCACGAGACGTAGACGATGCGCTCGGGGGCTGCCCGCAGAATGGTCTTCACTACGTCGGGGTGCATGCCGGCACGGGGCGGGTCGGTGATGATGACGTCAGGACGTCCGTGCTCACGGATAAATTCGTCGCTCAGTACGTCCTTCATGTCGCCTGCGTAGAAGAGGGTATTGGTGATGCCGTTGACCTCGGAATTGACCTTGGCGTCCTCGATGGCTTCAGGTACGTACTCGATGCCGATGACCTTTCCGGCCTTCTTGGCTACGAAGTTGGCGATGGTGCCGGTGCCAGTGTAGAGGTCGTAGATGAGTGGTGAAGGGTGAGTGGTGAAGGGTGAAGGGTGGGGGGCGAAAGCAAACTCGCGCACGACGCTGTAGAGGTGGTAGGCCTGCTCGGTGTTGGTCTGGTAGAAGGACTTGGGGCCGACCTTGAAGCGGAGGTCCTCCATGAGCTCGTAGATGTGGTCGGTGCCTTTAAATGTAAGAATCTGCTGGTCGCCGATGGTGTCGTTGCACTTCTGATTGTCGAGATAGAGTAACGACGTGATTTCCGGGAACTTATCAGCGATGTGCTGCAGTAGTGCTTTGGCCTCATGCTCACCGCCCGTCTCGTCGTAGTGGAACTGGATGATGACCATCAGTTCGCCGATGGCACTGTTGCGGAAGATAACGTCGCGCAGCAGTCCCACCTGCTGACGGAGGTCGAAGAAAGAGAGTCCTTCCCTCGTGGCATAGTCACGTATTTCGTTACGGATGCGGTTCTGGACGTCGTCCATGAGCCAGCACCTCTCGATGGGCAGAATCTTGTCGAAGGCTCCCGTGATGTGGAAACCGATGGCGGGCTGGTCCTTCAGACTCTGGCTCTGGTCGTTGGGAAGGGTGGAGATTTCCTCCTTCGTCAGGTAACGCTTGTTGGCACAGCCGAAGTCCAGTTTATTGCGGTACTCCTGGGTCTTCACCGAGCCGAGAATGGGTCTGAACTCAGGCAACTCGATTTTGCCGATGCGTGTCAGCTGATCGAAGACCTGCTGCTGCTTGAACCTGAGTTGCTCGTCGTAGGGCAGGTTCTGCCACTTGCAGCCTCCACAGACGCCGAAGTGCTGGCAGAAGGGTAGGGCACGTACCTTGCTCTGTTCGACGAAACGTACGACCTCGCCCTCGGCAAACGAGTGCTTCTTGCGACGTATCTGTACGTCGCAGACGTCGCCAGGCACACACCAGGGCACGAATACCACGAGGTCGCCCCAGTGGAACAGGCACTTGCCCTCGGCGGCAACGGCCTCAATCGTCACGCCCTCTAACAGGGGTAATGGCTTCTTGCTTCTTCCCATATCACTTATACTTCAAAATCGAGGCAGGAGCGCTGGACGGTGTAGGGGCGAACCTTCGTGTTGGCCACGGCCACGTGCTCAGGGTGCTGGGCGTAGCCGCGCAATGCCTCAGCCGACTCCAGGGTAGAGTCGAGCATGACATCGGCGTTCGACGAGTCGAGCCGTCCGCTGATATTAACTTTCACTTCAAGGAGTCCGGGCACCTTGCCTACCAGTCCCTCCAGTCCGGCCTTGATGCCAGCCTTCACTTCGTTTTTCTGCTCCTCCGTCAGTTCCGGATTCAGCGTCCACAGGATGATGTGCTTTACCATATTCTATCTGTATGTTTGGTTAATTCGCCGACAAAGGTACGCAAATAATTCGGATTGGCCAAGAAAAAGGCTATGATTCCTTCGGTACGCCCTTGAAGTAGTACTGTCCGCGCTTACGCGTGATGGAGCCGTAGTTGATAGCGTGGACGGGACAATGATGGTAACAGCTGAGACAACTGGTACAGCTGTCGTCGTGCTTCCATTGCGGCGTCCCGCTGAAGTCGATGTCGCCCACGGGACATACCTTGGCGCACAGGCCGCAGTGGGTGCAGACGTCGGCATCGACGGTGAACTTGCGGTCGCGGACCATGCAGTTGTTGAAGTAGCCGCCGATGACGTGTGACATCATCCAGGGCGCAGCACCCCTGACGAGATGGTTGTAGCCCTGACGGCGCTGCAGGACAACGTCGCAGAACGCAGTCAGCTCAGCGTCGGAGGCCGTTATCTTCTCCCGTTCCCGCTGGGGCGTGTCGGTGTACATGAAGGGCAGGCAGACGTAACTCTCGGGCATGACGAGCGACAAGGTTGAGGCCAGTTGTATGCCCTTCTGCTCCAACTGACGACGCAGCATGTCCATCGCCTGTCCGATGCTGTCGCCGCAGGTACAGAGGGCGTAGGCGTAAGGACGGGCAGAGGATGACGAGTGAAGAGTGAGCCGTTCCACGAACTGGCGGACGATGCGCGGGGGCTGCCATCCGTGTACGGGGAAGCAGAAACCGATGCGCTCGCCGTCGGCGAGCGCATATTCACACGGTGTATGGATTTCTTCAGGGATGAAGAACAGTCGTTCGTTGGTGGCCTGGGCCAGCGTTTGTGCCGCCCACCGGGTGTTGCCAGTTCCTGAGAAATAGAAAATCATAGTACAAACATCGCTACTCGCTGAACCACGAGCTGGGGATGCTTACTCTCTCATCCATCCATTTGGTTGTCGGATCTACGGCAATCATCATCGGGGCCTCACCGGTCTTGGGGAACGTAACGGTGTATAATTGACCGTCTTTGCCGTTGGCGCGGAAGGAGATGTTGTTATTGTCGTAGTTATAGCCAGTAACTTCAAACTCAGCCAATGCATGCTCGTAGTCGATAGAACCCTGAGTGTTGTACATCGTCGTGCTGTTGAACCCCTGACTCTTCACCCACTTTGTGTCGCCGATAACCAATTCGAAGTCTATCGTACCACCCATTGCACGAACGAAAGCCTTGGTTGGAGCGGTGGTAGTACTGATCACCTCGTCGCTCGTCTTGATGCCATTCTCCGATGTTATCTTATGCGTATAGACGGTATATTCCTCGACATCCACGACAACATCATTGAAATCGAAGTCGCCTATGGCACCCAGGTCTTCTATCATGTAACGCTTAGCGCGACAGGTATTCACCTCATACTGATCCTCGGTGATGATTTTCTCCTGAGGAACATTGGGGTCACCGACAACAGCCAGCACCAAGTCGTTGTAGTCAAAGTCGTCGCTTTGTAAAACGTCCTCGATACCGATGTACTTGACAACATGATCGTCAGCCAACTCAATGCCGTCCAACTCCAGTTTCACGTTCTCAGGAATATCAACATAGACGGCATAACCATTGGTGGTACCTACTGTCGGCTTCGCGTTGTTATACACATCGAACACATTGTCCAAATAAATCTCCACGGGAGTGCCCACGGGAGCCTCAATCCTGATGCCTCGCATGTTGACGGTCTTGCCGTCTTTGGTCTTCATACCGTTAATCATCTGGAAGTCGGTGAAATCCTTGCTGAACACCTTGACGGGGGCGGCGTCTCCAACCTTTACCATCAAGTCATAGCGGTAGCCACCGCCACAAAACAGCGGATAGATATAAAACGCATTGGCCGGTGCTACTAGCACAGCACTCTTGCCCTGCTTCCGTACCTTCTCAGGCAGCACTTCCTCAATAGCCTCGTATATGCCAATATTCTTCTTTACACCTCCTGTGATGACTTTATAGTCCCACTCAGGATGACCATTAAACGTAAAATCCTTGAATGTCAGGTTCGACACATCGCCAAAATCGACACCATTCTTCATAATCTCTGTCTTGATGGAAGAGAAACCACGGGTGACGAGATTCTGCTCACCGGTAGTGAAGTCCCATGACTGGTTGGCACTAATCGGACCATACTTGGCCACAAAACTGTTGGCATACGTTCCCTTCTGTACTTCCTCGTAAGAGGCAAACGAATCTTCCTTTGAACATGAGGCCAAAGATGCCAATAACCCCATGCCAGCTGCAAATGCTAACGAATAAGTTTTCATTTTTATCATGTTCTTGAAATTTATGTTGCTGCAAAGATACCGTTATTTGTGGGAAATCGGCCATATAACAACCATGTATTTGTCGATTTTTTTATTTTTTAACACAAATGCCTGCTTACGGTAACTACTCAGTCCTCATTACAGCTTCAGTAATCAGCAGGTAACTACTCAGTCCTCATTACAGCTTCAGTAATCAGCAGTTGGATGCCGTTA
>CALDLA010000170.1 GCA_937898415.1 uncultured Prevotellaceae bacterium
GAGGTACGATTGGTACCACCTAAAAAGTCATGGGTACATGACTGAGTAGTTACTTCATATTGTTGCTGGTTTAATTTTTGTCAAACACGTTATGCCGTCGGCTCGCTGCGCCAGTCGGTGATGTTGCGTTCCCCGCTGGAGAACGCGATGCCTACCTTCGTCACGGGACGTCCGTCGAGGGCGTACTTGTCGGCGTAGCCCTTGCGGTCGATCTGTTCGAGGGCGGCGTCTGCGGTGTCGTTGTACTTCAGCTCGATGACGTAGATGCCCCGGGGCATCTTCAGCGTCAGGTCGGCACGGCCCTTTGACGAGAGATCCTCGGCCACCATGTCGGCGCCGAAGCTGACGAAGAGCGTGTAGAGCATGGCATGGAAGTGGTGCTCGTTCTTGTCGTCAATCATATAGGGCACGCCGGCGAAGAACACCTTCAGGGCGTCGATGAAAGCCGGCAGGTCGCCGTTGGCACGGAAGTCGTAATAGGCCAAATGCAAGGTGGAACTCTGACGGAAGTTCATCTGTTTGCCGGCCACATGCTTGAACAGACAGTCGGCAAAGCCTCGGCGCACTTCTGCATTGGGGAAGCCCAGCGTGTAGATAATGTCGAAGTCGTAGTTCTTACAATCCTTGATGGTGAGGTAACCGCTCTGATAGAGGATGGGCAGCGGGTTGTCGAAACTCTCAAAGGGGAGGTCGAAGTCCGTGTTGGGCAGTCGGATGCCTTCCAGCTCGGCCACGTACACAGGGGGCATCTGCGCCAGCATGTTGATGAGGGCTCCGCTGGTGCCGCGGTCGAACCAGTAGTCGGTCACATCGCCCGAATTGAAAGCGTTGACCAGACTGAAGGGGTTGTACATGTCCACCATTGCCTTGCTGAAATGGTAGCCGTCGTAGCGGGCTTTCAGCCGTGCGAGCATCCCGTCATAGTCTGTGGCGTTGCGCTCGGCCATCAGCTCGATGTCGGGGCGCATCTGTGTGGTCATCTCCTCCTCGCTGATGCCGCAGAGCGAGGCATAGTCGTCGAACATCGAGATGTTCTGCAGGTTGTTGAGCTTACTGAACACGCCCATCTGCGAGAATTTCGAGATGCCGGTGATGAAGGCGAACTGCAGGTGGTCGTCCTCGGCCTTCAGCGGGCCGAACACGTTCTGGAACCGCTGGCGGGCTTGTGCCACCTTTTCCGCGTCGCCTAAGGCATGGAGGATGAAATTGTCGTACTCATCGACGAGCACCACCACGCGCTTGCCGGTATCCTTATGCAGGGTGCGCATCAGATTTACCATGCGGATGTTGGCGTCTTTCACCTCGGGCGTAATGCCGTATTGCCGCTCGTAGCCCTTCAGAGTCTCATCGATCAGCGTGTCAAGCTGCTCAATGGTCACGAGGTCGCCCGCACTGAAGTCGAAGCGCAGCACGGGGTATTTCTCCCACTTCCAGTCCGTTGTGGCGATGTAGAGCTGCGGCTGCTCGATGCCCTGCTCAGTAGTGAAGGCCTCGAACAGGTCGCGTCGGCCCTCGAAGACGGCTGCCAGCGTCGAGACCAGCAGCGACTTGCCGAAACGGCGCGGACGGCTGAGGAAATAGGGCTTGCCCTCGGTAATCATCTTGTAGATCAACTGGGTCTTGTCAACATACAGGTATCCGTCCATGCGGATGGTCTCGAAGCTCTGGATGCCTACGGGGTATTTTCTCTTCTGTGCCATAATTGTTGTTGATTCTGTTTTCTGCTTGCAAAGGTACGAAAATTTTGATTAAGTGAGCGAAAAGAGAGCTTGTTTTCTTTTCCGAACGTGAAAAATTTATCCAATAAGCGAGCAAAGAACCAAAGGAAAACTTGTTTTTATTTGGTTCTTTCGAGCGGGAGTACTTTCGGCGAAGCCAAAGTACGAAAAATCCGCGAAACGGTGGTGCGTCTCGCGGATTTTTCTGTCTCGCGGGCCGCCCGCGAGCGTGCCGGAGTCTTGGGAAGACCCCGCCCCCGACCCCGCCCCTTAAAGGGGTGGGGAGATGCGCGGCCTACTTCACCACGACCTTCTTTCCTCCGTGGATGTACAGACCCTTGCGGACGGGCTGGCCGTCGAGGCGCACGCCATCAAGCGAGTACCAGGCGGCGCTTCTCCCCTCCCATGCAGGGGAGGGGCCGGGGGTGGGGTCGGTGACTTCGAAGATACCGGTCTCCTCGCCACCCTCGCCGAAACCGAGGCTGAAGCCGCGGACGCTGTTCGGATTGCTGGGCTCGCCGCAGGTGAGGCCTTTATTGAGCTGGAAGTAGGCGCGGAAGGGATTGATGTTCTTTTCGGACGAGGGATAGTAGAGTTTGTTGCCGGCGCCGAGGTAGAGGTTCGTGGCGGGATTGGTATAGATGGGCTCGGGGCTGTAGGTGCCGCGGAAGGTGACGTAGCCGTCGGTGCTCACTACCTTCTGGTCGTCGGGGTCTTCATTCTCAACCGTCACGCCCGTGAAGACGGGATTGACGATGGGGTCGCCTGTCGTTGTCCACTTCACGATGTAGGGCCGGCCAGCCGCCATCTCCGTCGCGGCGTTGAAGTTCAGCGTCAGCGTGCCGTCGGTCAGGTGAGAGTCTTCGCCGTCCAGCTCCATGATGGTGGCTCCGCTGAGCGGGCTGGCGGCAATCTGCTCTGCGCTCAGCTCGAAGGGCAGGCACAGCGTGTTCCAGTCGCCGTCCATGTAGAGGGTGCGGCCGGCGAGGGCGACGCGGGGAACGGCCACGTTGCCCACCGTTGTGAGGATATAGCTGTTGATGTCTTTCCTCGATGAGTGGTCATAGAGGATGATGCCGGGCACGGCGCCGTCGTTGTCGGTGACGTCATTGCTGGCCACCTTGCAGGCGTGGTAGTAGTTGTTCTGAAGGGTGCTGCCGTCATTCCTGCCGCAGATGGCGCCGTAGCTGGAGTCGTCGGCGGTGGGCACGACGGCTCCGATGGCGAGGTTGTGGCTCAGGGTGCCGCCGTCGTTGTAGCCTGCGATGCCGCCGTAGTATGAGTTGCCGGTAGGATTGGTGAGCGTGGCTGCGCTGGTGCAGTCGCTGATGGTGCCGCCCTTGTTTTCGCCCACGATGCCGCCGTGGAACCAAACAAGGGGCCTGACGGCTTGGATGGCGATGGAGGCTGCGACGTGGCAGTCGCTGACGGTGCCGCCGTTATTGTAGCCCACGATGCCGCCGGTGTAACTGCCGCCGGTGATGCGTGCGTCAGCGAGGGTGATGCCACGGATGTCGCCGCCAGTGCCAATACAGCCGAAGAGACCTTGGAATCCGTCGGTGTTGCTATAGCCGCCCTTATAGATGCGGATGCCGCTGACGGTATGGCCCTGGCCGTCGAAATGGCCGCGGAAGGCGAACCAGTAGTTTCCTATGGCAGTGTAGTTGCTCTCGTATTCGTCGTCCTCTTGTTCGGCGTGGCTGTAGGCGATGTCGGCACTCAGCACGAAGTACTTGCCGCTGTAGCCGTTGGCGGCATCATTGTCGCCCTCTCCGCTATTCACGCGCTGGGCCAGCCTGTCGAGCTGGCTGGGATTGCTGATGACGTAGGGATCGTCCTCGGTGCCCGTGCCGCTCCAAAACGTCAATGTCATTGTGACGGTGACATCGGCGTCGGGCATGGTGAGGACGTTGCCGTTGAGGACGCTGGCGGTGATGTCGGTGCTGCCGGCGGTCTTGGTGACGGTGTAGACGACGTTTTCGTAGCCCGCAGCGTTGAGGGTGATCTGTGCGCCGGTGCGCCAGTAGTTCTCGGCCTGGCCGTCGCCGTCGCTGTCGTAGCTGAACCCGAGGTTGTCGGCCATCGCGTTCAGGATGTTGACGCCGTCGCCGATGGTCAGGGCGTAGACAGGCACGGCACCGTTGTTGTTGGTGACATCGGCGGTGCTTGAGTTGCCGCTGACCAAGATGTTGCCGCAGCCCACATCGGTGGCATTGGCCGTACCGGCTACGGTGCAGGCGTGGTAGTAGTTGTTCTCAAGGGTGCCGCCCATGTTAATGCCGCAGATGGCGCCGTAGCAGTATAAGTCGGCGACGGGCACGACGGCTCCGATGGCGAGGTTGTGGCGCAGGGTGCCGCCGTCGTTGTCGCCTGCTATGCCGCCGTAGTTTTGGCTGCCGTTAGGGTTGGTGAGCGTGGCTGCGCTGGTGCAGTCGCTGACGGTGCCGTGGTTTTCGCCCACGATGCCGCCG
>CALDLA010000171.1 GCA_937898415.1 uncultured Prevotellaceae bacterium
AGAGGGGGCTGGCAGCACACGTAGTCTGTCAGTCCCCTCCTCAGTCGTTTGCTTAGCCTTTGGGCTTAGCCGCCGGTTCCGGGCAGGTCGTCGTCGTCATTGCCGCCGCTCTTGGTGAAGGTCTCAGAAGCCACCTCGCTGCTCTGACCATCCATGATGGCGATGGCCTTCACGGTAGCCGTGGCGCTCAGGGTGATGGGCTCGCTGTAGAGCGTGCTCTCAGCCGTAGGCGTGCTGCCGTCGGTGGTGTAGCGGATCTCCGCACCCTGCTCAGCCTGGATGCTCACCGACGTGGACGTGGCAAACGGGTTCGTACCGGTGATCTGGGGAGCCATCACGGTCTGACTTTCGCCACTGTTCTGGCTGTCACCACCATTTTCCTCGCTGCCACCTTCCTCGTCGTCCTTGCCTGACAGCAGGCTCTTGACGTTGACGAACTCGGCCTTCTTGATGAACTCACGGCTGGAGAGGTTGTCCTCTGCCGTCTGGTCAGGAAGGAAGCGGATGTGAAGCGCCTTCAGGTGCTGGTTCACATTGAAATCCGACTCCTTGTCTGCACCACCCTTCTGACACTCGCAGGTCAGGTAGAAGGTACCTAGCCCACTAATCTTGATTTTCTTTGACTCCAGGAGCATCTCGATCAGACAAGTCTTGAACTTCTTCATCACACCCTCCACGACATCAGCCGTGAAGACACTTCCGTGCTCAGAGATGTGCTTGGCCAGCTTTTCGATACTCAGCGTCTCGATGCTCTTCAGTCGGGCGTACCACTTACCATACATCACGGACTCTGAGTCCTTGATGTCATTCTGGTAAACTTCGTAAAGAATTTTACTCATGATATTAGATTATTAAGTGAAACATATCCAGGTCAGGATTTTCCTGCCTTTCTACGTTACAAAGGTACAAAAATAATTTGAAACCACCAAACTTTTGAACTACTTTTTTACCAAATATTGTTAATAATTTTAGAGCGTAAATAAAGGGCAGATTCCACTACGAAACCTGCCCATTACTAAGAGAAAATCAAATGCAATGCAATAATGCAATATCGGCGCAAAACATCAATTTTACATCAATTTGCGGAACAATCCCTTGTGCTCACCCTTGGTGATTCTCTGGGCCATACCGTCGTCAATCAGTCGCTTCGCCTTACTATTGATATTGTTCGGATTGCCCCTGTAGCCGAAGCAGATATCGATATCATGCCGAGAAAACGGATTGGGCAGCCTACGATAACCTATCCACGTCTTCTGCCGGTGCGTGCGACCAGAGGAATCCAGCGACAGTTGATCGTCGTAGTGCTTCTCACCAATAGCCTTGAAGTAATACTCTTGGAAAGCCAACTGAGCCTTAGCAATTAGCAATGCCAGCTGTACGTCGTACTTATCAGGCTGGAAGTCCTCACCGCACTTATAGCGACCGCCGTCTTCCACCATTTTATCCCAGTGACGGCTTACAACGAAAGGTAAAGCATAGTTGATGCCATGCCAGCACGGACGCTTGATCATATCCTCCTCACATTTCGAATCGTTCTCTTTGGCATCCTCCATACGACGTGCCGTCCAACGATAAAGGGCATCAGAAATAATCTTGCACGGAACCACGCCCTTGGTGGCGTCCAGACGATAAGCCCATTCACTCAGCTGACGGTCGCGTTCGGCATCAGCTTCATCGTATTCATGAGCCTCCATCATCTTGTAGTCAGAATCCCCCATCGGAACAAATGTGAAGCGCGAGAGCAGTCCGTTCACGAAGTTGGCCTCTGTGGCCATCTTTTTCAGGGCATCACTGGTGCCGGTATAGCAGCAGTTATAATGCACCGGATACTCGCCCACATGAGCAGATGGAGTCTTCAGCAGCGAGCCGTGATACTCGTTGTGAAACGACTTCAACCAGAGCGTGAAGAGCGCCTCCATATACGATTTCTTCATCTGACGGAGTGTATTGTCGAGCTCGGAGTCAAACTGCGAAACATGGAGATACCATTCTTCGCCGTCGATGATCTCCTTGGCATTGGTCTCTGCCTCGCGTGCTCCTGCTGCCGATGTCTCTGACGGCAGGGCACGATAGGGTCCATTGGGACGTGGCGACTTGTTTGCCGAACCGCCATTCTTTTGGTCTTTTTCCAGGTTCCAGCGGTTCAGAGCATCAATCTGAGGCTGGTCAGCCTTATGGACGGGTTCCATCAGGATTTTGTAAAGTTCTACAGCCATGTGCTTCCCCGATCCCGGTCTCCCGATCAAGGCAAGCAGACTGTTCATCCTGCAGCGCCTGCCAGGGGCCGGCCAGAACCGATACCAACAGCGGGTCATCAGTGTCATCAGGAACGCACCGCCCACCAGCAGTGCCGCAATGTAGTGTTTGCGGGGCAGACGGTGGCACAGCAGTTTCAGTAATGGATAGTGAGGGAAGAGCTTCTCAATCTCTCTGCCGATGTTCTCCAGCGTCTGTAAGATGTCATCCTGCATGCCTGCCGCCTGACTCTGTTCCACGCCACGCTGCTCACGCTTCAGGACACTGAAGTCACGACCCGTTACCTGCTTGATGGCCTTGCGCATCTCCTTCGACGGCTGGGGCGAGTTGAAGTTCTCGCTCTCGCGCTTCTGCAGCAGTTTGCGGCCACCCTCTACGATGCGGTCAATCTCGGTCATACCGCGCTCAGCGATGAGGTCCTGCACCCACTGAAACGTCAGCAGTTTGTTGCGGGCCAGTTCCCAGTTGCCGTCGTAGAAGATGAGCAGGTCGTTAAACAAGTCGCGGGCTGCGTCGTGACGGCAGTTGGGACCGTTGGGATACATGGCGTTGACGAAGTCGGCAGGGTCGTATCCGAACACCAGATACTTCGTCTGATCCACGTCCTTGGGTGCTACCTGGTTGGCGAGTTCCTTGGCGGCCTCGTCGCTGACTGCGGGGGTTAATGACTGTCCGCCCTCCGAGGGAGCTGCCGCATTGCTGGGCAGCTGATGGTCGGAGTTGGTGGCGGCACTGTTTCCTTCTCTGTACGATTCGACGTACTGACGGTCGAATTCGTTTTCAAACAATACACAATCTTCCATTTTGTTTAAAACTAAATTAAAAAGTGATACATATATTTTAAAAACGAAAGAGTTTTTCTTCGTCAATCATGAGGATATCCTCATATCGGGGACAGAACGAGAATTTGTCGCAATTCACACATGAGTTATCAGTCACGTGTTTGCCCGTCGTACCGATGACGTTGAGCATACCAAGCGCCTGTGCCTGCAGGTACTGCTGGTCTGCTATATTCCCACCAATCTCCGGATTCCACTCGCTCACCAGTCTGAGGCCCTCGCCACTCGACGTCAGATGGGCCAGTCGCGTCTTCCAAGGATAGCTCGGGCTGAGCGTCTTCTCGTACAGCTCCTGCGGCGCGAACGGCAGGTGGTCGTAGTCGCTCATTAAGAGGCTGCTCAGGTGTACTACGTTCTTTTGCGTTCTGGCGCGATACATCATGGGGTTGCCCTCATCGTCCAGACGCGGATTGCCGGCCTTGTCCGTTCGCGGTATCAGGGCAAACTCCTTCACCCCATACACGAAACCCGGCAGCGACGTCTTCAAATCCTCGCCCCATTGCAGTAGGCGCAGTGGCGTGGGTTTCAGTTCGAACTTCTTACCCGCAAGTGGCTTGGCCAACTGCTTGATGCACCACTGCTGATAGTCGCTGCGGCGCGTCCAGCGGTCCAACGGCTGACCCTCGCGCACGGCCTTGATAATCCCACGGCGCGTACTCACTTTCCAGTTCACCTGCGCACTGCGCACCTGACTCCAGAAGATGGCTGCCGTGCAGGGTTCGCACGACGCCCAGTAGATATTCGCTTGCCAAACAAAACGCCAGTTCAGTTCCATGATACCTTATTTATTAGAGTTAATAATGTCCTGACGATAGCGAGCGACGGTGACGCTCATCTGACTCTCCACCTGCAGCAGCATGCGCTCTATGTTGGCCGAGCATTCCAGTTCCGTCAGTATGCTCAGCTTGCCGCGCTCGCTGTCCAGCCATATCTTCAGCACCCCGTTGTCGAGGAGCATGCGCCCCTGTGAACCTTCGGGCAATTTGGGCAGAGCCTTGCGCTGGTCTTCGGTCAGGTGCATAAAGAGGTCATACATCTCGGCAACAGGATCTTGGCTCTCGCCGTCCACATTCAGGTGGAGCGAATAGCTCGATTCCTTTTTGCCTTGATTTAGATAGAAGGAGTTGTCCCCCATTTGCTTGAGCATCTGGCGGTTCGACTCACGCGTGCCAGCGGGTACAAATTCAAGATAGTCCGAACCTTCCCAACGGTTCAACTTGCCTTTCGTCGAGCTGTCCGGCTTGCGGCGCGGTCTCGACTGGTAGGAAGCCGAGTCCCCCCCGATTGGCAGGGACTGGCTTGTTGCTGAGTTTTTTTTCTTAGTGGTCATTGTAGTCAATGTTTTTTGTGTCGTGATCCATTTTCTCCAAAACGCTCACAAGCAGATTGTCTACGTGAGTAACACCTGTGAATGACAGACGTGTCTCACCGTCGATGCGTCCACTATAAACGTCAACGAAGAATTTTACCATAGCCTTCTGCATCTCAACGGAAAATCCGCAAAAACACTCAGTCAGGAAATAAAGAGAGGACTTGTCAATACCTTTTTTAATAGCATTGATGAATTGCTTGGCTTCCTCGCTGATGGGGAAGTCGTTCACATTACCGACCTTGACGGTCTCACTTGCTGTGGTGCTGTTGAAACAGCGATGCTTTTGTGTTGCCATAATCTTTACGAATTGGTTTACGGCAGCGAAGGTAAAGGGGGTGCATCAGCGTTTTGCTGATACACCCCCCGATACACCCCTCAATACACAGGAGTTGATGCTGGAATTTTAACTATTCTTTGCGTTTAGGAAAACCAAGTCAATGTTTTTAATCATATCTTTGATCTTTTGTGTTTGGTTACCTCTCGGTACTTTTTCCAAATACCCTATTACGTTTCTTGCAGCCTGAAGAATTTCGTCGGAGAATTGCTGACCTTCTTCCATCTTATGCATTTTACTGATACGACCTCGTATAGAATCTGGAGTATCGCCAGACAATTCGCTAATCATGAGAGATAATTGTTTCTGGTTGGTACGTTTGGGGTCGAAATCGAGACCAAGCGAAGTGCTGAAATAAATGGCACGCTCATCTATCCCGAGGCGTTTTTTAGGATCCATTTCTGTCAGTTCCTCAATTTCTTGTTTAAACGCTCTTAGTTCTTCGTTCTCACTTTCCAATTCAGAAACTCTATCATTACTCGCAGCAAGTTCTGCATTTAGTGGCTCCAAGGCATTGTGGGATTCTGAGGACGGCAGCATATCCTCCGCATTTTGAGCTTTCAGCTTTAATTGGCTTATCTCCTTATTTAATTCATGTACTTTCTTTTCCTGAATTCTTATTTCCAGTAAAGCCCGACTATACCGAGCTTCCATTCCTTGTTCAACGGCATGTTCTTCCAACGAGAAGTCCATCCCGTCTAATTGTGCCAAGATACGATGCTTTCTCTCTTCGTCGCAAAAACATTTAATATCCCACTTCAACGCATCGCGCAGCGATTCTTTTTCTTCTTTGGTTCTTCCTAAGTATCGAAAAATCTCAGCTATCTTCTCCATGTCGTAATCATCGGTGAAATACCGCAATGAGTGTCTATAACCATCATTGCTAAAAGCCTCGCCCAAAGACTTAATGGTGATGGTTCTTGGCGGGAATGAAGGGAGATCAGAGGGTAGTTTGATGTATTGCTGCTCATCATTTCCCGCGAGTTCATAGAAGTCTGCTTTCCCCTCGGAAGCCCCTTTCGTGTCCCAATCGCGGTAATGCTCGTAAATATCATCTAATAAGAATTCATCAAAGATACGTAACTCGCATACACACTCCTGTCGGCATCCTTTCAATTCAAGATACACCAACGCCATGGTCATAGGCGCAAAGTGATTTACCCAATCGATGGTTCTCTTGGTGTTTTCAGCTATTTCTCGGTAAGAATCTATAGTCAGTCGGGGATCTTCGTCCATCAGAATCAATGTACACAGGTAGTAAGCGTTGTTAAAGATCCTAAGAATTGTTTCGCGTTTTTTAAAACAATCTTTTATTGAAGGTCGCTTCAGCAATCCCTCATAGAATCTGTGTTCTATCGTCATTTCATTGCTCACGCCAAAGTCCTTTAAGGAAGTTTTCTCCTTGTATATCAGTTCTCTAGGATACTCTGTATAATCCATACCGTCATTAAAATTTGCTGCAAAGATACGCTTTT
This sequence comes from uncultured Prevotellaceae bacterium, assembly GCA_937898415.1. Taxonomy (GTDB): domain Bacteria; phylum Bacteroidota; class Bacteroidia; order Bacteroidales; family Bacteroidaceae; genus Prevotella. Next base: position 6,277 of record CALDLA010000171.1, read on the forward strand.
TTTTCGAATATTCGTCATCTTATATTGCAAAATTGCATTGCATTGCATTTTTGCGAGATATGAGGGAGGTGGAAAATAGTTAAAATATGTATTAAATTATATATAACTTATTAATATATAGATACTTATACTATATCTATACTTTTCTCTATCTTTTCTCACTTTCACCTAAAATCAAATGCAATGCAATTTTGCATATGCGAGGGCAGAGCCAAGTGATTTCCTGACGAGATTACGGCTCGTCAATGGTGAGATTACGGCTCGCGCCCCACGACATTACGGCTCGTGATTTTGAAACAAAAGAATGAACTCACTTGGACAATTGAAAAGTTGGAACGATTGCCAGGCCACGGCATATTGATGTACCACACGTTGTCGTCATGGACGAACTGAAGGTCATACTCTCTGTGGTGGAAGCCCAAAATAAATGCCAATGAGTCAGAAAGATAGATTACCCATTATAGGGCCAAAAATCACCATATTTGGCCTTTAAGCCGTTTTTTATCGCATAATTCCCTATTATTGAGGGATAATCGGACAGCAATATTTCAGGATAAAAGAGGGGCAGGTGTCATCGGCACTTGTCCCCTTTTTTTGCTCACCCGAATCAAAAAACGCCCAAATTATTTTGCAGGTTACACATTATTTTGTATCTTTGCCCACGACAAACAATGTTGAACCCTAAAAACTGCACCGCTTATGGTAACATAGCAATGACTGATTGACATATACGTTGAAGCGTCCGCTTTGATTCTTGTTATCTGAAAATCTGCAAAATTTCTAAATGCACAAGAGTAAAGTAGATGGTTCACGCCGTTCGGCGTGGGCTTTTACTCGTTGAAGTGCATTGGGTGTTTGCAGATACCTCAGATAACGTAAGCGAAGTAAACAGCTCACGTTTTTTTTGCGTCTTTTTATCGGAAATAATAACATTAAACTATAGCATTATGAAACAACAAAACATCAAATTCCTACTCGCCCTGCTCATCAGTATGCTGGGTGTAAAAGCATCCGCCCACGACATTGCGGTGGCAAATGCAGATGGTGTGACCATCTATTACAACTATATTAATAACAATACTGAGTTAGCGGTCAGTTATCGGGGAATTTCCTATAGTGATTACTCAAATGAATACTCGGGTGACGTCGTTATTCCCGATTCCGTTACCTACAATGGTACGACCTACCCTGTGACCAGCATCGGGTATGAGTCATTCCGTAACTGTAGTGGCCTGACAAGCGTCACCATCCCCAACTCCGTGACCAGCATCGGATCTGAAGCGTTCTGGTATTGTAGCGCCCTGACGAGCATCGCCATTCCCAACTCCGTGACAACAATCGGAAATAATGCTTTCTATGGTACAGCATGGTATAACAATCAGCCCGAAGGACTTGTATATGCTGGTAAAGTGGCTTATAAATATAAAGGTACTATGCCGTCGAACACCAATATCGTTTTGGAGGAAGGAACTTTGGGAATTACTGATTATGCTTTTCAATATTATAGCGGCCTAACGAGCATCACTATCCCCAACTCCGTGACCAGCATCGGAAATTATGCGTTCTATGGCTGTAGTGGTCTGACGAGCATTACCATACCAAACTCCGTGACTAGTATTGGAGATTATGCGTTCCAGTACTGTAGCGGTCTGACGAGCGTCACTATCCCCAACTCTGTGACTAGCATCGGGCAGTATGCTTTATATGGCTGCACATCGTTGGAATCAGTAACTATTGGTTCGGGAGTATTATCTATAGGGGGTAGTGTTTTTGATTATCACCGCCCTGCAAAGGTGATTTGGCTGACCAATACTCCTCCAAGCGGTTATAGCAATGCGGCAGGAACGGTGAACTATGTGGCCAATGACCAGTATACATCATTAAGCAATAGAACGGTTTACAAGTTCTTAAGCTCAATGTTTGAAGTGGACGGGGTAAAGTATGTACCCGTCAGTCCTTCAGAGCGTACTTGTGATGCGATTGATTGTACGTATGAACCCGCTGCCGAAAATATCACAATAGGTGAGACAGTGGAATACAAGGGAGTACAGATGACTGTGAATCAAATAATGCCTTACGCCCTCTACAACAACCAGCGCGTCAAGAATGTTACGATTGATTGTTCCGGCAATGTTCCAAACTATGCTTTCTCATCATGCAGTTCTCTACAGACAGCGACGCTCGGTGAGGATGTAACAGGCATTGGGCAGTATGCATTCAGTGGATGTTCGAAGTTGGAGGGCATGATTATTCCTAACTCCGTAACGACCATTGGTCAGTATGCCTTCGGTAGTTGTAGCAGCATGTCTACCGTACAGATAGGCAGCAAGGTGTCAACCATCGACACCTATGCGTTCTGGAATTGTACGTCGCTACCCAAGATAATGATACCGCAGTCGGTGACGAAGATAAATAACTATGTGTTCTATGGTTGTACGTCGCTGAAGGGTGTATATATCGCTGACCGCAGTACCATCCTGACATTGGGTTCAAACGGCTCATCACCTATGTTTGCTGATTGTCCGTTGGATTCTGTCTATATTGGCGGCAACATCTCGTATCAAACTGCCAGCGGCTATGGCTACTCTCCCTTCTACCGCAATACTTCGCTGCGCACGGTGGTCATCACCGACGAGGAAACGGAGATCTCTGCCAACGAGTTCTACGGCTGCACCAACCTCCAGAGCTTCAAGGTGGGCGACGGTGTGACCACCTTCGGCGACTGGGCTTTCTCAGGTTGCTCCAACCTGAAAAGTCTCGCGTTCGGCTCACAACTACAGACCATTGGCAAGGAGGCCTTCTCTGACTGTACTTCCGTTACGGAGATTACCAGCCAGGCTATTACTCCTCCCGCCTGCGGCTCACAGGCGCTGGACGACATCAACAAGTGGGAGTGTACACTCCATGTACCTGAAAACAGCCTCGCCGCCTATCAGGATGCTGACCAGTGGAAGGAGTTCTTCTTCATCAATGATGACTCAGGCAGCGGGGAGACACCCCATGAGGCAGGGTCCGATCTGGTCATCGGCGAAGCAGGCGTAGCCACCTATTGCCCGACTGTGGACGTGGACTTCACCACGCTGACCGCCGTGAAGGCATACATTGGCAGCGGATTCAACCGCGAGACGGGTGTACTGACCATGACCAGGGTCTATGATGTCCCCGCAGGCACAGGACTGTTGGTGAAGGGAACGGCTGGAACCTACGAGGTGCCGGAGAGTCCTTCACATAGCGTCTATGTCAATCTGCTGCGTGGTGTCACCGTTGAAAGGAAACTGTCAGCCACCACTGGCGGCTACGTGAACTACGTCTTGGGCAGCGGCACCAACGGCACGGGCTTCTATCGGGTTCCGACTGAAGGCACGACGTTGGCAGCAGGCCGCGCCTACCTCACCATACCGGCAGAGACGGCAGCCAGCCGCAGTACTCTCAGGTTGGTGTTCGATGATGAGGACGAGGCAACGGGCATTAGCGCTACGCTAGTGAATAGTGAAGAGAGAATAGTGAATAGTGAAGTCTACGACCTGCAAGGCCGCCGTGTGGAGCTGCCACAGCGTGGTCTCTACATCCGTAACGGTAAGAAGGTGATCATCAAGTAGTGGAGGGCCGTGCTATGAAGAAGAAAGAATATCAGCAGCCCGTCACCGAAGTGGTGGCAGCTGCCCCCACCGAAATGATTGCCGCCTCCATGCTGAACGAGGGCGAAGTGGACGTCATCGGCATCATTGATGATGACGGAGGTGACGACGACCCACTCATCCTGGGACTCTGACAATAACAGAAAAGTACACAAAAGACCGAGCGCCTTTTGTGTACTTTTTTGGTTTAGGGGTCAACGATTATCCAGTTCCTCTATAGTTTATACCGCCACAGCCTCTTCAACCTTTTCCTCCAAAGCATCTTTGATGAAGGCATTGATAGGTATAATTCTTGTCGCTATAATTCAACTACCCTAAATAGCCTTTATACGTCATTGTATTCATTTGTTCCCATATCGTTAGATTTGCCTTTCGCCTGCAAATGCGAACTAAAATTTAGTTACATTCCAAATATTTCTATTCTTTTTTTAAAAAATCAAGTGACGCTTTCATAATCATTTTCTGCACTCAATAGATAACATTACTTCATCACAATCCGGCGGGAGAGGATGGTGCCATCGTCGGAGCGTGAGACCTCAATGCGGGGACCTGCGTGCTGCGCCGTCAGCCGGATGCCACTCAAGGAGTAGAAGGTGGAGGGTGAAGGGGGAGTGGCTGAGGGTGAAGAGTTGAGAGAGGTCACTACAGCAGAGCCGCCCATTCCCGTGGGCGGCTCTGGATTTCTGGTGATGCAGAGTTTGTCGATGCAGGCGCCATTCTCGCGCCCGCCGACATAAAACGTATGACTGCCGGCCTGTAGGGAGCCGCTGTAGAGTTCTTTCCATTCCCAGCCGCTGGTCACGATGCCATTGGCAAAATTGCTGCCTAACGGCTTGTCCATGCTCACCCAGTAGCTATCGTCGTCGTATCCAGGGCAGTTTACGCGGGCATAGACATAATAGGTGTCGGCGGTCTTTGTCGTGAAGTTCGCGGCGAGTATGTACGCACTATCAGTAGGCGCAACGGTCTTGGTGTCGTCCACCGTCAACAGGTACTTTCCCTCGGAGGCAGCACCGTCGTCGACCACGCGGAAGGCAGTACCCGCGGTCTTCGTACGCAGTTTCTCTGCCTCTATCCAGAGCGCCTCTCCGTAGTCTTCCTCCTCTTCATCGTCGGCGGCCAAGGGGCCGGTCTTGGTGAACAGGCTGAGGTCGATGCAGCCACCCATCGTCTCGTAGCCCTTGGCGTTGAGGTGGAGCCAGTCGTTCTCGAAGAGGAACTGCGACTGCATGGCGATGGTGTCCTGCGGATTGCGTACAGCCAGGTCGAAGTCAATCACGCCGTCGAGCATCTTGGTGGTGCGTATCCATTTATTGATGGTGCTGCGGCCCTTCTCGTGGTCAACGGTGTAGTAGTTGTTGCCCTTGAACGGGGTGATGGTGGCGCCGAAGACGCGGATGCCCTTCAGGTGGGCCTCGCGGATAATCTGCTTATAGACGTCGATGATGCGCTTAGCCGTCTGTACGCCGTTCTGCGCACTACCTAAGTCGTTGACAGCCTCGAAAAGGATGATCCACTTCACACCCTCTTGTCCGAAGAGGTCGCGCTGGTAGCGGTTGACGGCGGCAGGGCCTAAGCCTCCGCCCAGCACGCAGTTGCCGCCGATGCCCATGTTGAGGACGCCAATATTGCTTGTCGGCTCGTTAGCCAGCAGACGGCGCGAGAGCACGTCGGCCCAGCGGTTCTGCTGGTTGGTGGTGGAGCCGCGTCCGTCGGTGATGGAGTTGCCCAGAATGGCTACGGCGCCCGATGGAGAGTCATCGGGCACCTCTACCTCGAGCGTCTGGATGGTGTACCAGTGGTCGGTCTTCGTGGCATTGCTGAAGTCGTTGGTGTTGCCAGCCTTCAGATAGGAAGTGGTGCGCGAACCGGGATGTCCGCTGACGCTCGTCGATGAGGCCGAGCCGTAGTGGATGGTGATGGCCACGTTCTCGCGGGGCCCCATCTTGAAGTTGACGGCATCAGAGATGGCCGTGCCCTTAGCAGGCATCGTCACCCCAGCATTGCCGTTGAAGGTCAGGCTGACGGTCGAAGCCTCGTCAATCTCGCTGCTGCTGCCCGAAGTCTTGGCGATGGCCAGTTCGACGGCCTTGATCTCAGTACTGCCCGTGCTGAACTCGTTGGTCAGCTTCAGGCGTACCTTCTCGCCGCCGATTGACACCTGGATTATCTGGCGCAGCGAGTTGTTGCCCAAGCCGGGCGAAGGCGGGTTGTTGTGTGACTCGACGAGTTGCGGAGCCGTCCCCCAGGTTCCTACCCAGCGGCCATCGGCTAAGGCTGCTCCTACCGTTAGGAGGCAGGTGATGAAAAGCGCGATTTTTCTCATTTTGTTGTTGGTTAGTTGATAATTTGCGGCAAAGTTACGAATTTGTGAGCAAAGCGCCAAATAAATTTGGCATTTCCCTTCTTTTTTCGTACTTTTGCACTTCGAGAAATGAAGGAACCTGCGATTAAGATACCTGAGGGCTGCCACGAAGTGCTGTTGCACGCCTGCTGTGCCCCGTGTTCGTCGGCCATCGTCGAATGGCTGGTGGCTAACGGCGTGCGGCCTACCATCTTCTATTACAATCCCAACATCTGGCCTCGCGAGGAGTACGAGATCCGCAAGCAGGAGAGCAAGCGGCACGCTGAGAGTCTGGGCATTTGTTGGATTGACGGCGACTACGACCATGAGGCTTGGAGGACAGGTGTTTGCGGGCTGGAAGACCAGCTCGAACGTGGGCTTCGTTGTGAACAGTGCTTTACGCTGCGGCTGACGCGGGCGGCTCGCAAGGCGCAGGAGTTGGGCATCAAGTATTTTGCCACCACGCTGGCTTCGAGCCGTTGGAAGAGCCTGGAGCAGATAGAGCGGGCGGGAAAGCAGGCAGAGGAAACGGTGACGGGCACTACGTTTTGGGCTCAGAACTGGCGGAAGGGCGGACTGCAGGAGCGGCGCAACCAGTTGTTGAAGGAGTACGGATTCTATAATCAGCAGTATTGCGGCTGTGAGTTTTCGGCTCGTGGGGTGGGGGCGTTGACGAAGCCGCTGTTACGTGAGCAGATGCGGATGGCCAAGCGACAACACGCTCAGCAGTTGGCCGAGTGGTCGGCTGAGATTGTAGAGAAGTTGTGGGGTCTTCACCCTTCACCAATCCTTGCTTACTGGCCTTTGCCTGACGAAGTGGATATCCGTCCGCTGATAGACCGTCTGGTGGACGAGGGCAGGACGGTGCTGCTGCCAAAGGTGACGAGCGATGAGACGATGGAACTGCGCCGATACACATCAAGGAGTGACTTGAAAGAAGGTGCCTTTCATATCATGGAGCCTGTGGGCGAACCTTTCGACTGCTACGAGCAGTTAACCCTGGCGCTGGTGCCGGGTGTGGCCTTCGATGCTGCTGGACACCGATTAGGGCGGGGACGCGGCTATTACGACCGCTTCCTGGCTGGTTGTCCCACCTTATATAAAATAGGTGTGTGCTTTCCGTTCCAACGTGTGGCTGAAGTTCCTGCTGAGGCGTACGACGTCTGTATGGACGAGGTCGTTTCCTAAAAAACAAAAGAAAAAACGCTTTTTCCTTTGTTTTTTGCTCACTTATTCGTACCTTTGCACCCCAATAATTGCAATTATAAAATATGTTTGAGAATTTGAGTGAACGACTGGAACGGTCGTTCAAGATACTGAAGGGTGAAGGAAAAATCACCGAAATCAATGTTGCCGAGACTTTGAAGGACGTGCGCCGCGCCCTGTTGGACGCCGACGTCAACTATAAGGTAGCCAAGCAGTTCACGGACACCGTGAAGCAGAAGGCTATGGGTATGAACGTGCTGACCGCTGTGAAGCCGAGCCAGTTGATGGTGAAGATTGTTCACGACGAGCTGACCGAGCTGATGGGTGGCAAGGCCGTAGAGATGAACCTCCAGAGCCGTCCCGCCATCATCCTGATGTCAGGTCTGCAGGGTTCGGGTAAGACAACGTTCACCGGTAAGCTGGCCAATATGCTGAAGACGCGCCAGCACAAGAATCCGCTGTTGGTGGCTTGCGACGTCTATCGTCCTGCTGCCATAGAACAGTTGAAGGTCGTTGCCCAGACCGTCGGCGTGGATGTCTATACCGAGGAGGGTAATAAGAACGTGGTGGAGATTGCCCAGAACGCTATCCGTAAGGCCAAGCAGGAGTCCTACAACGTGGTCATCGTCGATACCGCTGGTCGTCTGGCCGTCGATGAGGAGATGATGGACGAAATCTCGCGACTGAAGGAGGCCATCAAGCCCGACGAGACGCTGTTCGTGGTTGACTCGATGACGGGTCAGGACGCCGTGAACACCGCGAAGGAGTTCAACGACCGTCTGGACTTCGACGGCGTGGTGCTGACCAAGCTCGACGGCGATACCCGTGGTGGTGCAGCCCTGTCAATCCGTACTGTCGTCACCAAGCCTATCAAGTTTGTGGGTACGGGCGAGAAGATGGAGGCCATCGACGTGTTCCACCCTGAGCGTATGGCCGACCGCATCCTCGGCATGGGTGACGTAGTCTCGCTGGTGGAGCGTGCCCAGATGCAGTTCGACGAGGAAGAGGCTAAGAAACTCGAGAAGAAGATCCGCAAGAACAAGTTCGACTTCGACGACTTCATGTCGCAGATTCAGCAGATCAAGAAGATGGGTAACATCAAGGAACTGGCTGCGATGATTCCAGGCGTGGGCAAGCAGATAAAAGACCTTGACATCGACGATAACGCCTTCAAGGGCATCGAGGCCATCATCAACTCGATGACGCCCAAGGAGCGCCAGAATCCTGACATCATCAACCAGAGCCGCCGACTGCGTATTGCCCGTGGTTCAGGTACGAAGATTGAGGACGTGAATCGCCTGATGAAGCAGTTCGACCAGACGCGCAAGATGATGAAGATGGTGAGCGGCATGGGCTCTTCACGGATGGCCCAGATGGCAGCAGCCATGAAAGGTAAAATGCCGCGAGGCCCCCTAAGTTAGGGGGCGACAGGGGTCTGAACAAGCGCAGACCCCAAGTACAACAAATATGGTCTGATTCGCTTGTTCAGACCCCCAACCCCCTAACTTAGGGGGCTTGTATATGCAGTTAATTGACGGAAAAGCAACGGCTGCGGCCATCAAGGCCGAGATTGCCGAAGAGGTGAAAGAGATTATGGCCCGTGGCGGCAAGCAGCCCCACCTGGCCGCAGTATTGGTGGGTCACGACGGCGGCTCGGAGACCTATGTTAAGAATAAGGTACTCGCGTGTGAGGCCTGTGGATTCAAGTCGACGCTCATCCGCTTCGAGGACGACGTGACGGAAGAGGAACTGTTAGCCTGCGTCGACCGCTTGAACAAGAACGGCGACGTGGACGGCTTTATTGTTCAGCTGCCCTTGCCCAAGCACATCGACGAGCAGAAGGTGATTGAGTCCATCGACTACCGCAAGGACGTCGACGGTTTCCACCCCATCAATGTGGGACGCATGGCCATCGGCCTGCCCTGCTTCATCTCGGCTACGCCGCTCGGCATTATCACGCTGCTGAAGCGCTACGGCATAGAGACTTCAGGAAAGAAGTGCGTCATCCTCGGACGCTCCAACATCGTGGGCAAGCCTATGGCCCAGCTCATGATGCAGAAGCAGTATGGCGACGCTACGGTCACCGTATGCCACTCGCGTTCGAAGACGCTGAAGGAGGAGTGCCGCGAGGCTGACATCATCATTGCCGCCATCGGCCAGCCCGACTTCGTGACGGCCGACATGGTGAAGGAGGATGCCGTCATCGTTGACGTAGGTACCACTCGCGTACCTGATGCCACCCGTAAGAGCGGTTTCCGCCTGAACGGCGACGTGAAGTTTGACGAGGTCGCCCCCAAGTGTTCCTATATCACGCCTGTTCCTGGCGGTGTAGGTCCTATGACCATCTGCTCGCTGATGAAGAATACCCTCTCTGCTGGTAAAAAGGAATTCTATCAATGACCGCTGAGGAGTATTACCAGAAAGGTAACGAATACCGTAAGCAGCAACAGTGGCACGAAGCCATCAACTGCTACATCCAAGCTATTGCGCTTGACCCTGACAGCCCTGCTGTCGAGGCCAAGCGCATGTTGGATGATATCATGTCCTTCTACTGCAAGGACATGTATAATCCCTAATCCTTTGTTTTAGTCACTACTGACAGGATGAACGCCATGTGATGGGGCTTGTTGCCGTCGATGGTGTACTGGGGCAGTGTGCGCTTACCCCAGGTGTCAGCACCGCCTACGCCGTGGATGTTCAGGTCGATGTTCAGGTTGACAAAGCGGCCACGCTGGATGTCCTGCGGATGACGGGCACCTTCAAGGTCTTCCTCGCCGTAGTCCCAGGCACGGATGCAGAGGGGCTGGAGGCCGTCGATGCGGAGGGTGCGACCCGTCGGAGAACCGACGGGCACTGTAAATTGTGAAAGCTCGAACCAGCGGACGTCGCAGCGGTTGCCGTTGTCCTGCGGGTGGATGTACTCAGTCTCGTAGTCGCTGAGGGGCATTTCGTAGATGCCGAGGAAGGCGGAGCGCTTGCGGTCGGGATAGTTCTCCCAGGGGCCGCGTCCGTAGTACTTCACCTGCGTATAGTCGGCGGGCAGTCGCATCCGCATGCCGAACTTGGGCATTATGGGGCGGTCGGAAGTCGTGGGTTGATAGTCCATCTCGACCAGGATGCTGTGGTCGTTGATGACGGTGTATTTCACCTTGACGTCTTTCACCTCCTTCCACTCAGCCACGCGACGGGCGAATCCTGCTGCACTCTGGTTGTCGTTCTCGGGTTTCCAGAAGTAGGGCTCCAAAGGAGCCTGCAGCACTTCACGCCCATCGACCGTCCACGAGGTGAGGACGTTGCCGACGGTGGTGATGTCCGTGGTGACTTTTGCTGTGGGAACAGGGGCTTCAGGGAAGACGTAGGGAGTCAGCACAAACTGCTCGCGGGCGACGGCAAAGCCCTTCTTGGCCCAAGGCGTGTCCTCCTTGAGACGGGCTTCGACGTTGACCACCGTCTCGCTGCCGTAGCGCAGGGTGTCGTAGCTGATGTCGTATTCGTCGTAGTTGGTGAAGCTGTCGCGATTGATGATGCGTACGCGTCCCCCGTCATTCACAAACTGCAGCGGCTGATAGACGTGCTGCACCTCGTAGTAGTGGGGATGAGGCTTGCGGTCAGGCGCAATCAGACCGTTGATACAGAATGGTCCGTCGTTGGGTTTGTCGCCAAAGTCGCCGCCATAGAGGAACTGCCCGTTCTTCTCCAATCCCTGATCCACCCAGTCCCAGATGGCAGCGCCACAGATGCTGGAGTCAGCATAGATGACGTCCCAGTACTCCTGCAGATTGCCGACAGAGTTGCCCATAGCGTGGGCATATTCACGCATCATGAAGGGCTTGTCGCTGACCTCTTGGGCGTTCTTCTTCAAGTCTTCAGGATAGAGGTAGCTGTCGTCCCAGATGGCCGAATAGCGGCGGTCGCTGTCGTAGAAGGGTGGGCGAGTATGGTCTAACGTGCGTACCTTATTGTACATAGCCTCGATGTTAAGCCCTACGGCTCCCTCGTTGCCCAGGCTCCACAGGATGACGCAGGGGTGGTTGAAGTCGCGCTTGACGAGCGACTCAGCACGGTCTTCGTGTGCCGCCTGGAATGTCAAGTCCTCACCCATTACCTGATTAGCGTAGCCGTAGCCGTGGGTCTCATGGTTGGCTTCGTCCATCACGTAGATGCCCCAGCGGTCGCAGAGTTCATAGAGGTATTCGCGGTCAGGATAGTGCGAGGTGCGCAGGAAGTTGATGTTGGCCTGTTTCATCAGTCGGATGTCCTCCTCGTAGGTGGCATCGTCCACGTAGCGACCCGTTCGCGGATGGTGGTCGTGGCGGTTCACACCGCGCAGTTTCACGTTCTTCCCGTTGATCTTGAAGACCTCGCCCACGACCTCCACCTTCTTCACGCCCAGGTGGTAATCGAAGTGCTCAATCAAGCAGTCGTTCTCGTTTCTCAGTTCGATGCTGAAGGGGTAGAGGTTAGGCTTTTCGGCCGACCACAGGCGCGGATTCTTCATCGTGTAGTTAATCTCGATGGTCATGGTGTCGCCAGCGGCAATCTTCTTAATAGCTTGTAGCCACTCATAGTCTTCTATCTGCCACCACACCCGCAGGTTCTTGCGCGCCTTTTTGCCTGTGTTACAAAGGCTGATACGGGCCTTGACCTTCGCGCTGTTCAGTGAAGGTGACGGTTCTGCCGTCACCTGATAATCAGCGATATGCACTTGGGGACGTACCCACAGCTGCACAGGGCGGAAGATGCCCGACAGCCGCCACATATCCTGGTCTTCAAGATAGGAACCGTCGCTCCAGCGGTAGACCTCGACGGCCAACTTGTTGCGGCCCACCCGCATGTACTTCGTCACGTCGAACTCAGCGGGCGACATCGAGTTCTGACTGTAGCCCACGCGCTGGCCGTTCACCCAGAGATAGAAGGCAGAGTGGACGCCGCCAAAGTGGAGGATAAGGTTCGAATTACTTTTCATCGCCTCCGTCACATCGACAAACGTCACGTACTGTCCCACAGGGTTGCGGTTTTCGTAGGCTGTCCAGTCGCTGGGCGGCTCAGTGGTCACACGGGGGCGGTCCTTCACAAAGGGGTAGTTGATGTTGATATAAATAGGCGTGCCGTAGCCCTGCGTCTGCCAGTTGCCTGGGACGGTGATCTTGCCCCACTGGCTGACGTCGTAGTCCTCGCGATAGAAGTCCACGATTCTCTCTTCCGGATTGCGACTCCAGTGGAACGCCCACTGTCCGTCGAGCGAAAAGATTTCAGGGCACTCCTTCTCTTTTGATGGTAACTGCAAAGTTGCATGATATGGCAACTTGTTGATGCCCAGCACGGCGGGGTTCTCCCAGTCGTGAACTGCCTGTGCCTCAGCCTGTGTGACCAGCATCATAGTCATCAAAATGACGGCACTAAGTATCGAAAAACATCTCATGGCGTTTGTTTTTGTTGCAAATTTACAATCTTTTTTACTGAAAACGATTATTATTGATAGAAATTTTGGTTTTTTGCTTACTTATTAGTACCTTTGCACCCAATTTTGCAAAAGGTTAATGCATTAAACAAAGATTATATGGCTAAATTGAAAGGTGCCATCGTGGTGGATACTGAGCGCTGCAAGGGATGTCAGTTGTGCATCATTGCCTGCCCCCAGAAGGTCATCGCCCTGGCCAACAAAGTGAATCTGCACGGCTACCCCTACGTGGAGGCTGTCAACGAGGAAGCCTGTGTAGGCTGTGCCTCGTGTGGCATCGTCTGCCCTGACGGATGTATCACCGTGTATCGTAAAAAAGTGGAGGAGTAAGCTATGGCAGAAGAGAAAGAGGTTGTGTTGATGAAGGGTAACGAGGCGATAGCCCACGCTGCCATTCGTTGCGGATGCGACGGCTATTTTGGCTATCCTATTACTCCGCAGAGTGAAGTCATCGAGACGCTGGCCGAGCTGAAGCCTTGGGAGACCACTGGTATGCAGGTGGTGCAGGCTGAGAGCGAGTTGGCGTCGATTTACATGGTCTATGGTGCTGCCGGTGCCGGCAAGCGCGCTATGACCTCCAGTTCTTCTCCTGGCGTCGCCTTGATGCAGGAGGGTATCACCTATATGGCCGGTGCCGAGGTGCCGGGCGTGTTTGTCAACGTCCAGCGTGGCGGCCCTGGTCTGGGCACTATCCAGCCCTCACAGGGTGACTATTTCCAGGCTACCCGTGGTGGTGGTAACGGCGACTACAAGGTCATCGTGCTGGCTCCCAACTCTGTTCAGGAGATGGCCGACTTCGTGGACCTGGCCTTCGAGCTGGCTTTCAAGTATCGTAACCCCGCCATGATTCTCAGCGATGGCGTCATCGGCCAGATGATGGAGAAGGTGGTGCTGCCCCCGCAGAAGCCCCGTCGTACTGACGAGGAGGTCATCAAGCAGTGCCCCTGGGCCTCTACAGGTAAGCCCAAGAACCGCGACCGCGTGGTCATCACCTCATTGGAGCTGAAGCCTGAGATTATGGAGCAGCGCAACCTGGCTCTGCAGGAGAAATACCGCAAGATTGAAGAAAACGAGGTGCGCTTCGAGCAGCAGCAGATGGACGATGCCGACTACGCTATCGTCGCCTTCGGCTCTGCCGCCCGCCTGTCAGAGAAGGCTATCGAGATTGCCCGTGAGCAGGGCGTGAAGGTCGGCTTGTTCCGTCCCATCACGCTGTTCCCGTTCCCCACGAAGCAGATTGCCGAGCTGGCCAAGACCAAGAAGGGCATCCTTGTGGTCGAGATCAATGCCGGCCAGATGGTCCAGGACGTGCGTCTCGCCGTCAATGGTGCCGTCCCCGTCGAGCAGTTCGGCCGCCTCGGTGGTATCGTTCCTGAGCCCGAGGAGATTGTTAACGCACTTAAGAAGGTAATGTAAGTTATGGATAGAAATCAAATAGTTCAACCAGAGAACATCGTCTGCAAGAAGCCGACGCTGATGAACGACAACAACATGCACTACTGCCCAGGCTGCTCGCACGGTGTGGTGCATAAGCTCATTGCCGAAGTCATCGAGGAAATGGGTATGGAAGACAAGGCCGTGGGTGTATCGCCCGTAGGCTGCGCAGTCTTCGCGTACAACTATATAGATATTGACTGGCAGGAAGCTGCCCACGGTCGTGCTCCCGCACTGGCTACGGGCATCAAGCGCTGCTGGCCCGACCGCCTCGTCTTCACCTATCAGGGCGACGGCGACCTGGCTTGTATCGGCACCTGTGAGACCATCCACGCCCTGAACCGCGGCGAGAACATCGTCATCGTCTTTGTCAACAATGCCATCTACGGTATGACGGGCGGACAGATGGCTCCCACCACGCTCATCGGCCAGAAGACCTCTACCTGCCCTTACGGCCGCGACCCGCAGCTGCACGGCTATCCCCTGAAGATTGCCGACATCGCCGCCCAGCTCGAAGGCACCTGCTACGTGACACGTCAGTCGGTGGAGAGCGTCGCCTCTATCAACAAGGCCAAGAAGGCGCTGCGCAAGGCATTTGAGGCATCAATGGCTGGCAAGGGCAGCTCGCTCGTAGAGTTCGTCTCTACCTGTAACAGCGGTTGGAAACTGACGCCCGCCAAGGCTAACGAATGGATGAAGGAGAACATGTTCCCCTTCTATCCCAAAGGAGACCTCAAAGACACTACGAGTCTTTGAAGTGAAAAGTGAATAGTGAAAAGTGAATAGTTATGAAGAAAGAGATAATTATTTCAGGTTTCGGCGGTCAGGGCGTACTCTCAATGGGTAAGATTCTGGCCTATAGTGGACTGATGGAGGACAAGGAGGTCACTTGGATGCCCGCCTACGGCCCTGAGCAGCGCGGTGGTACGGCCAACGTGACGGTCATCGTCAGCGATGAGCGCATTTCTTCGCCCATCCTCTCGAAGTACGACATTGCCGTAGTGCTCAACCAGCCCTCACTCGAGAAGTTCGAGCCGAAGATCAAGCCGGGCGGCATACTCATCTACGACGGCTTCGGCATCATCAATCCCCCCACGCGCAAGGACATCACCGTCTACCGCATCGACGCGATGGACAAGGCTGCCGAGATGAAGAACGGTAAGGTGTTCAACATGATCGTCCTCGGCGGACTCCTCAAGGTGGCTCCCGTGGTCAGCACCCACGGTGTGGAGAAGGCCCTCAAGAAGACCCTGCCCGAGCGCCATCACGACCTCATCCCCCTTAACATGCAGGCCGTCGATGAGGGTGCCAAGATTATCGAGGAAGTGAAGTAAATCTTCCTACGCATACCATTTCATTATACCCTGAAAGGTGTTGTCCCTCCCGTGTCAACGTCTTTCAGGGTATATGTTTGACGGAGCTGTTTTGTAAATAAAAATGTGAATGACCTCGTTGCCTCCTGAGTCAGCTTCGATAAGGCCTCATTAAAGGAAAATCTTGTAACTATTAATGCGCGCAATTTATAGATTTAATCCTCGCAATATTTGTCCTTAATGACCGTCTGTCCGCTTCTTCAATTTGACGCTGCAAAGGTAAGAACTTTTGATTGCGGTTCACATTCAAGCGCGTTGTATTACCACCCCCTCAAGTTTGCCTCAGCTTCTATGCGGTCTTCCGTCTTGTCGTCGAGGGCAGGGAAGAAGTCGATGCCGGTGAGGCGCTCAATGTCGTCAACGGTGTGGACGACGCTGGAGAGCGTCACCTTCTTGCCGTCGTTGCGGAAGAGGAAGCCGATGGCCTTGGGGCGGTCCGAACGGCAGAGGACGACCTTGAAGAAGGCATCGGGCACCCAGACGCGGCTGCGGCCGATGGTGCGGGTGGGCGTCTCGCTGTCGTAGACGGGACCGCAGACAATGTCGACGGCACCGTACTTGCGGGCCCAGTCGCGACACAGTATCTCCAGCGTGTTCCACTCATACTTGTTCAGCGCGTGGTTCTGCGGACAGATGTTCGTGAAGAGGAACGACTCGGTCATGGCCGTTGCGTCCCACTTGTTGTCGCCAGCCGGACACATGTGGCCTCGGTCGTATCGTGAGTTGTAGTAATCGTTGTCAGTGGCGCGTGTGCTGACCTCCGTATCCTCGCTGAACACCTCGTCCGAGCGCTGGTTCTTGCCGTAGGTGTGACTCTTCGTCAGGTGCCAGGCCACCCAGTTGGGGTTTCGCGTATCCTTATTATAGGAGGTGGTGTAGCCCGTGCGCCTGAGAATCTGTTCAGGGCGGTCCTTCAGGGGGGCGGGCTGTTCGTACTCAACGACTTTACTACGGGTGACTTCCTGCGTCGCCTTGCTGTTGTAGAACGTGTTGGCTTGATGCGCATTGGCATTGTCCTTACGACAAGCCGTGAGCACCAGACAGAGAATCAATAGGGATAATAATAGCTTCTTCATGAGTGCAAAGGTACAACAAAAATCATATTTTTAGAAGATTAATCTGAAAAACTTTGGGCGTTTGCAGATTTTTGCGTAATTTTGCCAGTGAATTATAGCATCTAAACTACACAGAAAATGAAACAAATAGCAATTCTGTTGATTTCACTGATAGCTTTTGCTGCTTGCAGCGAAAGCGAACCTGAGCCTGTTGATCCTGTCGGACACGAAAGGACGGCCAGGCTGAATGAGCGGTTTGCGCCGCTATTTGTCGGCTCGTGGCATTATGAGTATATGGGTAACACACAGCGTTACTTCGAGCGGCTGACGTTCCGTGCCGACAGTACCTTCACGGGAGCCAGAAAATGGCAGCGCCGCGAACGTGTGATGGTCGGTGGCGAAGAGCAATATACTGACTGGGAAAGCGTGGAAGGAATGACGGGTGCGTTCAAGGGTACCTGGTCGCTGCGCTACTGGTCGCCCGATGGCGGTGAGAAGCGCGACTGCCTGCTGCTTGACGCCAAATACACCTCAGGAGAGGGCGACATCGCCTACGCTTGGGTTGCCGCCTTCGACTACATCAGCGAAACGTCGCTGCGCTTCCGCAGTCCCTACTTCAACGACGAGGGAGGCTGGGCCAACTATCGGCGCGGCGATGGCAGTCCGAGCTTCTGAGAAGCGAAAAACCACCAAAAAAGTTGGTGGTTTCAGAGAAAATGTGTAACTTTGCACCCTGAAATTTAAACACGAGTAGCGTGAAAGTAAAGGAAGTGTTGAACGCCCTTGAACAATTCGCGCCCCTGCCCTTACAGGAAAGCTGGGATAATGCTGGCCTGCAAGTAGGATTGACAGAGGCGGAGGTTTCAAGGGCATTATTGTGTTTAGACGTGACCGAGGCCGTCGTTGACGAGGCCTTGCAGAAGGGTTGTAACCTGGTGGTGAGCCACCATCCGCTGCTGTTCCGAGGGCTGAAGACCATCAGCGACCTGACGGATGTGCAGCGCACCGTGCGGAAGGCTATTCAGCATGAGGTGTGCGTCGTCTCGATGCACACGAACATGGACAATGCCCAGGGCGGCGTGAACTTCAAGATAGCCGAGAAGTTAGGCTTGAAGGACGCGGCGTTCATGAACCCGAAGCGGGTAGGTGACGTGGAGTGCGGCAGCGGCGTCATTGGCACATTAGAGGAGCCGATGGCTGTGGACGACTTCGTGCTGAAGGTGAAGCGGGCGTTCGGCGTGGAGTGTGCGATGACCAACGAACTGTTGCGGCGCAAGGTGAGCCGTGTGGCCATCTGTGGCGGGGCAGGGGACTTCCTGCTCGACGAGGCCGTCAGCGCAGGTGCCGATGCCTTCATCACGGGCGAGATGCACTACCACCAGTACTTCGGCTACGAGCAGCGCATCCAGATTTGTGTCATCGGCCATTACCAGAGCGAGCAGTTCACCACCGAGGTGTTCCGCGACGTCATCAGCGAGCGGTGCCCTGGCGTGAGGACGGAGATAGCAGAGACGTGTACGAACCCGATACTGTATCTTTAGGCCCCCTAAGTTAGGGGGCTACAGGGGTCTGAACAGGCGCAGACTTCCCAGAAAAAAATAAAAATGGTCTGATAAACGCTTGTTCAGACCCCCATCCCCCTAACTTAGGGGGCTTAAAAGAAGAAAGAATTATGGCAAAGAAAGATCCTACAGATTTGTCGGTAGAAGAGAAACTGAAGACTCTTTACCAGATGCAGACGGCCCTGTCGGCCATTGACGAGAAGCGTACGCTCCGCGGCGAGCTGCCTCAGGAGGTGGACGACCTGGCAGACGAGATTGAGGGTCTGAACACGCGTATCCAGCGCATTCAGACTGACATTGACGAGTTTCAGCAGGCAGTCGTCCAGAAACGTGGCGAGATAGCCAATGCCGAGGCCAGCGTAGCCCGCTACAAGTCTCAGTTAGAGGAGGTTAAGAATAACCGCGAGTATGACACGCTGTCGAAGGAAATTGAGTTCCAATCATTGGAAATTGAGCTCTGCAACAAGAAGATACGAGAGGCTCAGGGTCGTATCGCCGAGAAGAAGGATGAACTGGCTGCCAACACGGCGCTGATAGAGGAGCGCCAGAGTGACCTTGAGGTGAAGAAGAGCGAGCTGGACGAGATTATGGAGGAGACGCGTGCAGAGGAGGAGAAGCTGAAGGAGAAGGTGAAGGACCTGGAGGCCAAGATTGAGCCGCGTCTGTTGACCTCGTTCAAGCGCATCCGCAAGAATGCCCGCAACGGTCTGGGCATCGTCTACGTGCAGCGTGACGCTTGTGGCGGTTGCTTCAACAAAATTCCGCCCCAGCGACAGTTGGACATCAAGATGCACAAGAAAATCATTGTCTGCGAGTACTGTGGACGTATCCTGATTGACCCCGAACTGGCTGGCGTCAAGATTGAAAAACCCGTAGAGGCAGGCGAGAAGAAGAGCACCCGCAAGCGCGCCATCCGTAAGACATCGACCGCTTCGTCGAAGAAGGCCGCCGATGCCAACGATATGGAATAAGGACTTATAGGACGGAGTACTCCGGAATGTCGGTCAGAAAGCGGTAGGAGCGTTGCTCATAGTCCATCTGGCAGCAGTAGTGCTGCAGACCGTTGCTGACCACAAGATAATCAGCATGCAGCAGAAGATTGTAGGCCACTATCTGGTCGAACGTCTTCTGCTGTATTTGTATGTGCGGGGCCTTGTATTCGACAATCATCAGCGGCTGCATCACCTTATTATATAATACGGTGTCGCATCGTAGCCGCTTGGAGCCGATGTGCAGTTCCAGCTCGTTGGCCAGCAGTCCTTTGGGGTAGCCCTTTTGCTCGACGAGGAAGTGCGTGAAATGCTGCCGGACCCACTCCTCGGGCGTCAAAGCTACGAATTTACGGCGCAGAAAGTCGAAAATCATGCGTTTTCCGTCCCTCTCCGTCACATTTATTTCAAATTCGGGTAGGTTTAATCGAATCATTTTTGTAATTTTGCAGGCAAAAGTACAAAATAAAACTGAGAAAACCGAATAGGATGTTGAAAAAAGCCATTTTGCTCGTCTGTATTTTAGCCCTAATGCCCTGTGTCGCTTATGGCGACAACGGCAACTCGCTGCTGAAATTCGGGAAGCGCGTGCTGAACTTTATCGACACAATGGCTGTCAGGGGTATTGATCAGCGCTATATCGGCGTGCCAGAGAGACCTTGGCAGGTCGTGGTGCGCGGCAATATCAACAAAGCAGGTCTTGAAATGAGCTCGATTATCAACGATAATGATATCTTCGACCTGTTCGACGGCAACCTGAGCTGTGACTATCACATCAGTTCGGGGCTGGAATCCTATGCGGGTGTCTGGGCTGGCTATAGAGGCTATGGCATTGGCTATTCAAGGTTGGTGAACAGCGAAAGAGAAGGTTCGCTGCTGACCCTCGGACTGACGGGCAGCTGCTATGGGCTGAACTACCGCAACCACCACTTCGTGACCAGCGAGTGCGAGATTCACGACAAGGGCTCCATCATGGGAGAACCCGTTGACACCACCACCATCAGCCAGGTGGCCAGTCCCATCCACGTCCGTTCGCTTATCATCGACGGCTACTACCTGTTCAACGGGCGCCGCTTCTCCTATATGGCGGCCTACGACCAGTCGGCCTACCAGTTGCGCTCGTCGGGCTCGTTCATGGTGGGCGGTATGTACTACTACGCCCATATCGACTATGCCGACCCAAAGAATGTAGGCTTCATCTTCCTGATGGACGACGTGGGTGATATGCGCCAGTGGCAGGTGTCCATAGGCGCTGGCTATGCCTATAACTACGTGCCCGTCAAGGGGTTACTCATCAGTGGAATGCTGATGCCCATGCTGACGGGCTACAACCGTCTGAAGAGCTACCGATACGACTCACTGCTGAAACAGCTGTTCCTGAAGGACCCCACCCGTGACATAGATGAGCTGATAGAAAGCGACGACCAGGCTGACATGATGTGGCCCGACGATGAGCGTTATAAAACGACGCAGACGAGTCACATGACCCTGAACTTCAATGCACGGGCATCAGTGACCTATAACCTGGGCGAAAGTGCCTATCTCAACGTCTACGGACAACTCTACAACTTCCGTTTCAGTCATGACCACAACCACGGGGCACTCACCGAGTGGTATGTCAATGCGGCACTGGGATTCAGACTCTAACCTTTAATACCAATCTGTATGGCAGAACAAAAGACAGCAACCTACGAAGGCATCATGGCCGACCTGAAGGCCGGGAAATACGCACCCGTCTACTACCTGATGGGCAATGAGTCCTATTATATCGACAAAATCAGCGACTATATCGCCGAGCATGCCCTGCAGCCTGAGGAGCGCGACTTCAACCAGACCGTTTTATTTGGTTCCGACGTCACTGCCGCCCAGATAGCCGACACTGCCCGCCGTTACCCCATGATGGCTGAGCGTCAGGTGGTCATCGTCAAGGAAGCGCAGAACCTGAAGCAGACAGACCAGCTGGAAAAGTACTTCAAGCAGCCTTCGCCCCAGACCGTCCTTGTGCTCTGTCACAAAAACGGCACTATCGACGGTCGGAAGCGCGAGTATGTCAAATCCATCCGTGAGGCAGGCATCCTCTTTGAGAGTAAGAAACTGCGCGACCGTGATCTGCCACCCTTCATCGAGAGCTACCTCAAACAGCGCCAGGTGAGCATCGATCCCAAGTCGACCCAGCTCATTGCCGACAGCATCGGCGCCGACCTGAGCCGGCTGACCAGCGAGCTCGACAAGGTCATCATCTCGCTGCCCGAAGCGGATAGGAGGGTGACTCCGCAGGTGGTCGAAGACCAGATAGGAGTGAGCAAGGATTATAACGCTTACGAGTTGTGCGACGCCATCGTCAACCGCAATGTTTTCAAGGCGAACCAGATAATCAAATATTTTGACAACAATCCGAAGGCCGGCAGCATCTACTTACTTCTCCCGATGCTCTTCAGTTATTTCCAGAATCTGATGATCGCATTTTATGCCCCAAAAAAGCAAAGCCAGGAGGGCGTTGCAGAATGGCTGGAATTGAGAAATCCGTGGGCCGCGAAGGATTATATGACAGGAATGAGAAACTACAGCGCAATGAAAGTATTGCAGATTATTTCCAAAATTAGGGAAATTGACGCCAAAAGTAAGGGCCTTGATAATCCCAATACAGCTCCTGGTGAACTGATGAAAGAACTGATTTTTTACATTTTGCACTAATTTGCGCTTCCAGAAACTCTCTTTATAGCGTTCCCCGTGAACGCTTTTTTTGTGCCCAAAAGCCGTGTGGCAGCGGGTTTCAGCCATTTTCTGACCACTCAAAACTCGCGTATTTTCAGCCTTCCGGCCACTCGTTCAGAATAATCGAGAAATGCTAAAAAAGCCCTTCTCAGGTCATGTACCGTTTTAGTATTCACATTTTTTAGCATTTGTGTTTTTGAATTTGAATAACTAAACGACTTTAATTATTTGAATTTGTTTCAATTTTGAAAAGTAAATATGGAGTTTAAATTCTAGTATTACATTTGTAAAAGTCCGAGTATGAATATTGAAATCGCAACATTTAGAACTCTAAATCTATAAATATTCACAAAGAAAAATACTTATCTAACTTACTGAAACCCTGCGATTTATATAAAATATCAAAAGTAAGAAGCCCACTGTTCATAGATATTCACATACTAAAACATGAATATCGGTATCATTTACATAATTATACCTATAAATAGGCTATTCAAAACCAGTTATTTAGTTCATTTTCCTAAAATCGACCTTTGTATGATTTATTGATGTAAATTCAAGTTTGTAATTCTGAATTTTAAAACTAACTTCTCTTTTCTTTAAAAATTTAAACTTTTAAATCATAAATCAAAAGTTTAATATTAAAAATTTTCGCTACAAATGTTGTGTATGTCATTTTTTTGTTTTACCTTTGTAAACTGAAACGAAAACGGGCAAAAATGCCCCATAAACACTATAAAGCAGTATGAAAGACAGAATTCGTCAGCTGATGGAGTCGCAGCACATGTCCCAGCAAGTGTTCGCTCAGTTCATCGAAATGTCACCCGCCTCGTTGAGTAGCATCTTCAATGGGCGCACTAAACCTACCCTTAATATAGTAGAGGCTATTAAAAAGAAAATTCCTGACATTAGTCTTGACTGGCTATTGTCAGGATCGGGACCTATGTATATTGATGCTAATAACACCGCGCCCACCCCATTGTCAGGATCAGAGACAGTAGTGGAATCGATGTTGGATTTTTCTGACAACGCTCAACCCTCTCCTGAAGCTCGCCCTTCGTCGTTCAATTTTTCAGTTTCGACGAACAATAATTCCAATAGTGTAAAAGCTACACGTACGAATGTCGTCAGAGAAGAGGTAAAAACTATTGACAAAGCGCCTCGGCGCGTAACTGAGATTCGGGTGTTCTACGACGACCAAACTTGGGAGAGTTTTGTACCCGCCAAGAAGTAGTCGCTAAGAAGAAAAAAGCCTAATAAGAAGCGGTGCAGGGAATGCCCATCGCCGTAACGCGGTCACGAATAGCATCGAGTTCCTGATGGGTTGCCTTGCGAAGGGTCTGGTCAGGTGTTTCGCGGTCGATGGTGTAGATCATGACCTGCTGAGGATTGATGTCGGACAGTGCCTCAAGCCAAGGTTCAACGTAGTGAGGAGTGGTATTGTCTATGTCCTGTCCTTTCAGGAACATTGTCTGTATGATGACGTGGCCGTTGAACAGTTTGAGCCGTTCTATGATTTGGCTGACGTCGTAGTTGCCTACGGGATTGTCCACCTGCTTGATGAAGTCGGGATCTACCGTGTCCAGTTTTAGGATATTATTGTCTACGCGCATCAGTGCATCGTGTACAGCCTGTCGATGAATCATGGTGGAGTTGCTCAGCACAGAGACTTTTGCCATAGGGCAGTACTTGTCGCGCAGTCGGATGGTGTCGTCAATGATTTCTGGGAAATGCGGATGGCAGGTGGGCTCACCATTGCCGGCGAATGTCAGTACGTCGGGCATCTGACCGTCCTCCTGCATTACCTGTA
This sequence comes from uncultured Prevotellaceae bacterium, assembly GCA_937898415.1. Lineage (GTDB taxonomy): Bacteria > Bacteroidota > Bacteroidia > Bacteroidales > Bacteroidaceae > Prevotella. Next base: position 29,864 of record CALDLA010000171.1, read on the forward strand.
ACTTGTGTTCCAGAGCCTGGGCCACCTCCTGCCGTGTAGGCATGGGCTTCTGTGGACGGTGTTCCCTGTTGAAGCCGCACTCACAGTAGATGCAGTCAAAAGAGCACACCTTGCCGTCGGATGGCAGCAGGTTGATGCCAAGCGAAATGCCCAGTCGGCGGCTCTGCACAGGGCCAAAGATGGGCGATGGATAGATGATGGTACTCATAACGGGGTGCAAAGATACGCAATAAAATTAAAAATTGAAAATTACGGAGTAAAAATTTGCGTATTCGGTCGAAATGTTGTAATTTTGCAGCAATTTAGGTGTAGTACATCAAATCGATGAAAAGAAAAAGAAAGACTCCCCGTCGTCGCCATGGTATGCAGATAGTTACATTGTGTATCAGCACGACGATGGTACTTATATTGTTGGGGCTTGTAGTGTTTTCCGTACTTACGGCTCATAACCTTTCTAATTACGTGAAGGAAAACCTGACGGTGACCGTCATGTTAGGTGACACCGTGAGTACAAACGACGCCCATCGGCTGTGTCGTCAGTTGTATCATCGTCCCTATGCGCGTAATATAGATTATGTGAGTAAGGAAGACGCGTTGCGCGAGCAGTCTGAGGCTATGGGTAGCGATCCTTCCGAGTTTTTAGGCGTGAATCCCTTTGTCGCGACGCTTGAGCTACAACTGAAGTCGGACTATGCCAATAGCGACTCGATAGGATGGATAGCGCGTGAACTGGCACGTAACCCACTGGTGACTGACGTGACCTTCCAGGAGGACTTGATGGACCGTGTGAACCGCAATCTGCAGAAAGTCAGTCTTGTGCTGATCGCATTGGCTGTGCTGTTGACGTTTATCAGCTATTCGCTTATCAGCAATACGGTGCGTTTAGGCGTCTTTTCAAGGCGATTCTTGATTCATACCATGAAATTGGTCGGTGCGTCGTGGGGGTTCATTAGGCGCCCCTTTATGCGCGATGGCCTCATTGTCGGGCTGGTAGCAGCGCTGCTGGCCTGTGGGGTGCTGGGGGGCGTAGTGTGGTCGTTATTCCAGTATGAGCCCAATCTCTCGACCATCATCACCTGGCAGGTGTTGGCGCTGACAGCGGCTGCCGTAGTGATATTCGGATTGTTCATCACGTTGCTTTGCTCCTATATTTCCGTGAGCCGCTTCCTCAAGATGCGAGCACGCGACCTTTATAAGATATAAGATATAAAACGAAAAACGAAAATATGACAGACAAGAGAAAATTAGCTTTTGGCCGCATGAACTTCATCCTGCTTGCCGTCGGCATGCTGGTGGTCATCATCGGCTTCATCCTGATGGGGGGTAGCGGCTCTACCGAGGAGGCCTACAACCCCGACATTTTCAGCGCCCAGCGCACCAAGGTGGCACCCGTCGTTTGCCTGCTGGGCTTTGTGTCAATGATCTATGCCGTAGTGCATAAGCCAAAGGACGAAGTGCAGAAGGAGGTGACGGAATGACCTGGTTAGAGACTGTCATCATCGCTATCGTGGAGGGACTGACGGAGTTCCTGCCCGTCTCGTCGACAGGTCACATGATTATCACCCAGAACCTGTTGGGCATTGAGCAGGGAGACCCCTTCGTGCATGCCTTCACGTTCATCATCCAGTTTGGTGCCATCTTGTCGGTGGTATGCCTTTACTGGAAGCGTTTCTTCCAGTTCGACCGTACTCCGGCTCCAGAGGGTAGTTCGCTGTGGCAGCGCCTCAAGCACAAGTACTACTTCTACTGGTTGCTCTTCGTGGGTGTGTTGCCTGCCGTGGTTATCGGATTGGCTGCCAAGAAGTCGGGATTGCTCGACTGGCTGCTCGACAGCGTCGAGGTGGTGGCCATCATGCTGGTTGTAGGTGGTGTGTTCATGCTCTTCTGCGACAAGCTGTTCAACAAGGGTGATGATCGTACGAAAGTCAACGAGAAGCGTGCCTTCAACATCGGTCTCTATCAATGTATATCGGTCATTCCTGGCGTGTCACGCTCGATGGCTACCATCGTGGGCGGCATGACGCAGGGATTGACGCGCAAGCGGGCTGCCGAGTTCTCGTTCTTCCTGGCCGTGCCTACGATGGCCGGAGCCACGCTGCTCGACCTGCTCGACCTCGTGAAAGAGGATGCCGTTTGGGCTACTTCCCATAACATCATGATGCTGCTCTTAGGCTGCGTCGTAGCCTTTGTCGTGGCGTTGCTGGCTATGAAATGGTTCGTTGCATTCCTCACCAAGTACGGCTTCAAGGCCTTTGGTATCTATCGCATCATCGTCGGCACCATCATCATCGTGCTGCTGCTGACGGGTCACTCACTTGCAATGGTCGACTAATGAATTTTCAGGAAGGCGCGTTCATCTACATCAACAAGCCCTACGGCATGTCGTCATTCGGCGCTTTGGCTCACATCCGCTTCCTCATCTCGAAGAAGATGCATGTCAAGCGTGTGAAAACGGGTCATGCCGGCACCCTCGACCCGCTGGCTACGGGTGTGCTCATCCTCTGCACGGGCAAGGCGACGAAGCAGATTGAGGCCCTGCAGCTGCATGACAAGGAGTACACGGCCACTCTGCAGTTAGGTGCAACGACTCCTTCGTTCGACCGTGAGCATACCGTTGACATGACCTATCCCACGCGTCACATCACTCGCGAACTGATTCTCCGTGTGTTGGAGCAGTTCAAGGGCGACATCATGCAGCGGCCACCCCTCTTCTCGGCTGTTATGGTCGATGGTCACCGTGCTTACAAACTGGCTCGCAAGGGAGCCGACGTCGAACTGACCGCCAAGCCAGTACGCATAGACGAGCTAGAGTTGACCGACTTCGACCCCGTCAAGATGCAGATGAGCATCCGCGTCGTTTGCGGCAAAGGCACCTACATCCGTTCGCTGGCCCGCGACATCGGTTACGCCCTTGGCAGCGGAGCCTTCCTCACCGCCCTCTGCCGCACCCGTCTGGGCGACGTCCGCATTGAGGATTGTCAGACCTTTGACTCGTTCCCCGCATGGCTGGACAGTCAGGAGATAGAAATGGCAAAATAACATACGTAATAACGAAATACAGATGAAACTGTCACAATTCAGATTCAAACTGCCTGATGAGCAGGTAGCGCTTTACCCGCCTCATCGCGTGTTCAATAATGAAGACGGCACCGTAGAGCGTGTCTATAGCCGTGATCAGTCGCGCTTGATGGTCATTCATCGCAAGCGACAGACCATCGAGATGTACAAGAAGGACTCTGACGGCAATGACACGGACCAGTTCTTAACATTCCGCGACATGGTGGACTACTTTGACGAGGGCGACACGTTCATATTCAACGATACGAAGGTTTTCCCTGCGCGTCTTTTTGGTACCAAGGAGAAGACTGACGCACAGATTGAGGTGTTCCTGCTGCGTGAACTGAATGAAGAGTTGCGCCTGTGGGATGTGCTCGTTGAGCCCGCCCGCAAAATCCGTATTGGCAACAAACTGTTCTTTGAGGAGGACGGTCCCATGGTGGCCGAGGTCATCGACAATACCACTAGCCGCGGACGTACGCTCCGATTCCTCTACGACTGTAACCACGATGAGTTCAAGCGCGAACTGTTTGGCTTGGGTTCTGCCCCCCTGCCACGCTATATTGTTGACAACAGACCGGCAGAACCTGATGATATGGAGAATTTCCAGACCGTCTATGCCAAGAACGAGGGAGCGGTTACTGCTCCGGCCACAGGACTCCACTTCAGCCGCGAATTGATGAAGATGATGGAGATTCGTGGTTTCAATTTCGCCTACCTCACCGTTCATTGCGGTTTGGGATGCTTTGATGCCATTGAGGTGGAAGACTTGACGAAACACAAGATGAGCTCCGAGCAGATGATTATCGACGACGAGTGCTGCCAGCTTGTTAACGAGGCTAAGCAGTCGGGGCATCGCGTCTGCACCGTAGGTGTCAGCACCACGCGTGCCGCTGAGAGTTCTGTGGGTACTGACGGCATGCTGAAGCCCTTCAACGGATGGACCAACAAGTTCATCTTCCCGCCCTACGACTTCGGATTCTCAAACTCCATGATTGCCAACTTCTATCATCCCGAATCGACCATGATGATGCTCACGGCGGCCTTTGGTGGTTATGACATTGTCTACGAGGCTTACACGAAGGCTGTCGAGAATGGCTATATGTTCGGATGCTATGGCGACGCCTTGCTGATACTCGATGATTAAGCGCTTCGCTAGTGAAAAGTGAATAGTGAAAAGTGAATAGCCATCAAGTGTATCTGGGACTGGGCTCCAACCTGGGTGACAGACGGCAGAACCTGAATAGGGCCATCCGGTTGATAGGCGAAAGGGTGGGGACGGTGCTCCGCCAGTCGTCGTTCATCGAGACCGAACCGTGGGGCTTTGAGTCGGAGCACACGTTCCTCAACGCTGTCATCCTTTGCGAAACGGCCAAGACACCCCGTCAGGTGCTTCAGGCCACACAGCAGATAGAGCGCGACATGGGCCGCAAGCGGAAAGGGCCCCAGCGTTATCAGGACCGTCCCATCGACATTGATATATTGATGTATGACGACCTGACGCTGGATGAACCCGACCTGAAGATTCCACACCCGCTGATGCAGGAGCGTGACTTTGTGATGAAACCCCTGAACGAACTGTTACTAACTGATAAACAACAATAACTGACAATGAAAAAACTACTACTGACAACTGTGCTGATGGTGCTGACGCTGAGTGCCGTCGCTGAGAACAAGTACAGGCAGTACACTGTGGGACTGCCCTTCAACATGCCTGAAGTGAAGGCTCCAGAAATACCTGCTTCACGTGTCAACCTCAAGGACTTCGGAGCTGTGGGAACTGGTGAGGTGCTTTGTACGAGTGCCTTTGAGAAAGCTGTCGACCAGCTCTACAAAATGGGCGGCGGCCATCTGATTGTACCCAGGGGCATTTGGCTCACGGGACCTATTGTGTTGAAGTCAAACATCGACCTGCACTTGGAGGCAGGAGCCGTCATCCAGTTTGCTGCCGACGAAAGCCTATATCCCCTTGTCAGCACCTCGTTCGAGGGACTTGACACCCGCCGTTGCCAGTCGCCCATTAGTGCCAACGGTGCCACCAACATTTCCATTACCGGTCAGGGTGTTATCGACGGCAATGGCCAGTACTGGCGTCCCGTTAAGCGCTCCAAGGTGACTGACTCGCAGTGGAAGGAAATACTGTCGCGCCCAGGTGGACGTGAAATGAAGAAAGACTACTGGGTACCCTCCGAGAGCTATGAGAAAGGCGAGGACGGAGCCAACATGAATATTCCCAAAGCTCAGACCGACGAGGAATGGCAGCAGGTGAAGCGCTTCTTGCGTCCTGTTATGGTGAGCCTGGTCAAGTGTAAGAATGTGCTTCTGGAGGGAGTCATCTTCCAGAATTCACCCGCATGGAACCTCCATCCGCTGATGTGCGAGAATATCATCATTGATAATGTACTGGCGCGTAACCCCTCTTATGCTCAGAATGGTGATGCCCTCGATCTGGAGTCATGTACCAACGCCCTCATCGTCAATTCCAAGTTCGATGCTGGTGATGACGGTATCTGTCTCAAGAGCGGTAAGGATGCCGACGGACGTCGACGTGCTGTTCCCTGCTCCAACGTCGTTGTTGACGGTTGTACCGTCTTTGCCGGACATGGCGGCTTCGTCGTGGGCTCTGAGATGAGCGGTGGTGTACGCAATATCATGGTGCGCAACTGCCAGTTCCTCGGCACCGACGTGGGCCTGCGCTTCAAGTCCACTCGCGGTCGCGGTGGTGTGGTTGAGAATATCTATGTCGATGGAGTGTCCATGACCGACATTGAGACCTACGCCCTCACCTTCAATATGTATTATGGCGGCAAGTCTGTGGCTGAGGTGCTGGCCGAGGGTGGCGAGCAGAAAGTAGATATTAAGCCCGTCACTGAGGAAACCCCCATCTTCCGCAATATTGACATCCGCAACGTCATCTGCCACAATGCCGGCTATCCGATGGAGTTTAACGGGCTGCCCGAGATGCCCATCGACCGTATCACCCTGCGTGATATTCAGATTTCGGCTCATCACGATGCCACCTTCCAGTACTGCAAGAATATTACGAAGGAACGCGTCAACATAAAGCTGATTCCCTGATGCAATGAATCAGGGGATCTGCTTTAGGTGGGTGAAGAGAGAAACTGGCTAGTCTATAGAGAAAAGCAGGAGTAAAAACCGACGTGAGATTTTGTTGTGCAACAATAACCCGTGGTTATCGGCAAATAACCTTGGGTTATTGCGCAATAAGGCAGGCTTATTGTTGATTCAAAGGTGGCTGTGTCATACGGAAGGCCAGTATGGTGAGGTCGTCATTCTGCTCGGCACCATCGCGGAAGCAATCGGTGTCGGCCTTGAGGGCCTCGACCATGTCGCGCGTACTATGAGGAGCGTGCGAAGTCATCAGCTGGATGATGCGGTCCTCGCCATATTGTTCCTGCTGGCGGTTCTCGGCCTCGTTCAGACCGTCGGTGTAGAGCAGCATCATGTTGCCGCTGAGTAAGTCTATCTCTTCGCCCACATATTCCAGGTCGGGCCATAGCCCGATGGGGGCATTGGTCTCCTTCATATCGAGGAAAGCGTATTGTCCTTCGGCATTGCCGATGATGGGGGGATTGTGCCCGGCATTGCAGTATTCCAGCCGTCCCTGTTTCAGGTCGTACATGCAGATGAACATGGTGACAAACATGCCCATGTCGTTGTTAATCGATAGTTCGGCATTCATACGGGTGGCTATCTCGGCGGGATTTCTTCCCGTCGAGGCCAGCGACAGGAATCCGTGAGTGGCCAAAGTCATGAAAAGCGAGGCTGGGACGCCCTTTCCGCTGACATCGCCTATGCAAAAATAGAGCTTGTCGCCTTTCCGGAGGAAGTTATACAGGTCGCCGCCCACCTCCCTGGCGGGTGTCATCGAGGCATACATGTCTAAGCCGTCAATTTCTGGGAATACGCTGGGCACCATCGACATCTGAATGTCACGGGCAATGCGCAGTTCACTCTCCATGCGCTCCTTGGCGGTGGTGGTCTCTTCCAATTGGTCGTAGGCCGTCTGCAGGGCGTTGTGGGCTTTCTTAAGACGGACTCCCGTGCGGTGGCGCACAATGATGTAGATGAGGAGGAAAACGATGACTGTTGTCATGCCAATGATTCGGCCGATGTGGCGATTGCGCACGTAGCGCTCGTTCTCGGCAGTCATCTCCAGTTCTTTCTTGTGTACAGCCTCCTGCTCTATGGCATCGGCTCGGCGCGCTTGGGTAATGGCCGAATCAAGATGCTCTATAATCTCCATGCTGACAGCATTCGCCGAGTCCATCCTGCCAGCACGTCGGTTCACATCAAACTTTTTAAGCAGCATTTTTTGTATATTCTCAAGCGAATAGCCGACATTTTGTTCTTCCATCAGCGTGTTCAGGTTGGAAAAATTGTCGGCGGCATCCTGCCACCGTCCTGCCAGCCGCAGATAGTCGCTGGCCAGTATCTTGCCTTCTGCCGTCTGGAAGAAATCTGTCTGGCAGAACTGCCTGTAGGCCTCGGCGGCTTCGTCCTTGAACTTCAACCCCTCTAGGGCCCGGGCCAGATAGATGTTGTAGCGTGCCAACTGCTTTTCGGCATAGTCGGGGCGCGCGTCTGCTTGCTTTTTATATCCCTCAATCAGTTGACGCATGCGCTCAAGCCATAGTCTGGCCTTCTCATAGTCGGCTATTTCCAAGTAGTTGTAACTGATATTGATCACGCCTATGATGGCATCGCGGTAAGTGACGGCATTCGGGTGTTTCTTGATATTGTTTAATTGGGCGTTATAGGCTTCTTCCAGACTATTGAAAGTTTTGTCATCTCTCAATCCGAGACGGCTCTGACAACAACCGATATAAATGAGCATATTGTTATATTCGCTGGTCGTGTCGCGCCCCAGGCTTTTCAAACGTTCCGTCGCGGGTATGGCCACTTTCAGGGCGGCTTCATATTCGGTCCATGTATTCAGAAGGCCTGTCAGGCGGTTGGTAATGCCGGCATACACCCGCACGTCCTCATCGTCGGTGGAGTTCTCTACGGCGGCGATACCCGTCTTCCAGTATAGTTCGGCCATGCGCTTCTGCATCATCCGGTCGTAGGCGTAGCCCAGCCAGTAGCAGCCCTTGCCCTCGGTGAAACTTCCCAGCGGCTTGAAACTGTCCACAAGTTCTATGATGCGTGGATAGTCCTTGGCCAAATAGGCCTCGTACACCATGCCCTCTGCTTTTTTGTTCAGCTCTCCCAGATTGTTGGAATCGCCTTCACATCCTGACAGGAAAAAGGCGGCTACAACCGTCGCCAGCAAAGTCAACCGGCGAAGCATGTTGTAGCGCGCATAAAATGTCTGTCTAATTCTTGCTCTGGCAAGCGAACAAGTTCGAGCGGTTCCGATTGTCACAAGCGGGTCTATTGAATATCTGAATTCTTGCCTACGTGGCGCACGGGACGGTCGGCGTCGGCGAAGGTGCTGTCAGCAGCGGCTGAGCGGGTCTCGCGTGAACGGTAGCTGTTCCATCCGTCGTAGCCCCAGCGGTCGTAGCGGTCCCAGTTGGGCGAGTAGACGTGGCGCAGGCGGAACTCTACGTCGGTGCCGTTGTCATTGATGTAGCCTGTGAAGTAGTTGTCGCTCAGGCGGTAGTCGCAGATGACCATCGTCGTGCGGTCTTCGCGGAAGTAGATTTCGATGTCGCGGTTGTTGACGCGCCATTCAATGTGGTTGGCGACGTAGTCCCAGGGTGCGCCTGAATAGTAGTCAACCCAGTAGCCCGTGCCGCGTGTCCAGCGGAAGGGGTCGCCCTCGAAGGTGATTTCTGTCGAGGTGGCGTAGTAGCGGCTGTCGTGATAGTCGGTATAGACGAACATCGTACCGCTCCAGGTGCCTTCCAGACTGTTGGCGATGTCAATATCCTCGTCACACGAGGTCATAGTGCAGGTTGCTGCGGCCATCATGGCCATCATCAGCAGGGTGTATATCTTCTTCATAATCGTATGGTTTTAAAAGGTGAATAATTCTGTTTTCTGCTGCAAAGATACTACTTTTTCCTGAACCAGCAATGGGAAAAAGCATAAAACCGCATAGGGAAATCCCTACGCGGCTTTACCATTCCAACTTTTTACCTTATATTACTTACGCAGGCCGAGAGCCTTGACGATAGCACGGTAGCGAGTGATGTCGTTGACATAGAGGTACTTCAGCAGCTTGCGGCGACGACCTACCATCATGGTCAGTGAGCGTGCGGTGGCGTGGTCCTTGTGGTTCTTCTTCAGGTGCTCCGTCAGGTGCTTGATGCGATAGGTGAACAGGGCAATCTGTGCCTCGGCAGAACCGGTGTCAGTGGCTGACTTGCCGTACTGGCTGAAAATCTCTACTTTCTTTTCTTTGTCTAAATACATGGTTTTGATGACTTAAATTGTTAATACTAAACATCCTTCAAAAGTCCTTTCCGTCTTCATCACGGACGGGGGCTTCGTCAAATGCGGGTGCAAAGGTACAACTTTTTTTTGATTTAGCAAGCGTTTTTCAAAGAAAATTCGTACCTTTGCAGCCGATTTCAACGAAAAGACCTATGCAGGATATCAGAAACATAGCAATTATTGCTCACGTGGACCACGGCAAGACAACGCTCGTGGACAAGATGATGCTGGCCGGAAACCTCTTCCGTGAGGGTCAGAACCTCAGCAGCCAAGTACTTGACGCCAACGACCTCGAGCGTGAGCGAGGTATTACCATTCTTTCCAAGAACGTCAGTATCAACTGGAAGGGAACCAAGATTAATATCATCGACACGCCGGGACACAGCGACTTCGGCGGCGAGGTGGAGCGCGTGCTCAACATGGCTGACGGCTGCCTGCTGTTGGTCGATGCCTTCGAGGGCCCGATGCCCCAGACGCGCTTCGTGCTGCAGAAGGCCCTGCAGATAGGCCTGAAGCCCATTGTCGTGGTGAACAAGGTGGACAAACCCAACTGCCGCCCTGAGGAGGTCTATGAAATGGTCTTCGACCTGATGTTCTCGCTGAATGCTACTGAGGACCAGCTGGACTTCCCCGTCGTCTATGGTTCGGCCAAGAATGGCTGGATGGGCGAGGACTGGCAGCAGCCGACGACTGACATTACCTATTTATTAGACAAGATTGTTGAGGTGATTCCTGCTCCGAAGCAGATTGAGGGTACGCCGCAGATGCTCATCACCTCGCTCGACTATAGTTCATATACGGGCCGCATCGCCGTGGGCCGTGTTCATCGCGGTATGCTGAAGGACGGTCAGCAGATTACCATCAGCCATCGCGACGGCTCGTTGGAGAAGACCAAGATCAAGGAACTGCATACCTTCGACGGTATGGGCCACCAGCGCACCGATCAAGTAGACTGCGGCGACATCTGCGCCGTCATCGGACTGGAGAAGTTCGAGATTGGCGACACCATCTGCGACCTGGAGAATCCTGAGCCGCTGCCGCCCATCGCCATTGACGAGCCGACCATGTCGATGCTTTTCACCATCAACGACTCGCCCTTCTTCGGCAAGGAGGGTAAGTTTGTGACCTCGCGCCACATCAACGACCGTCTGGAGCGTGAGCTGGAGAAGAACCTCGCCCTGCGTGTCGAGCCGTTTGAGAGTTCTACCGACAAGTGGGTGGTCTCTGGTCGCGGTGTGCTGCACCTCTCGGTGCTCATCGAGACCATGCGCCGCGAGGGCTACGAACTACAGGTGGGACAGCCGCAGGTGATTTACAAGGAGATTGACGGGCGCAAGTGCGAGCCTATTGAGGAACTGACCATCAACGTGCCCGAGGAGTTTGCCTCGAAGATGATTGACATGGTGACCCGCCGCAAGGGTGAGATGACCTCAATGGAGTCGCAGGGCGAGCGCACCAACATTGAGTTCGACATCCCCTCGCGCGGAATAATAGGTTTGCGTACCAATGTATTAACAGCCAGTCAGGGCGAGGCCATCATGGCCCACCGCTTCAAGGAGTACCAGCCCTATAGGGGCGAGATTGAGCGCCGCGTCAACGGTTCGATGATAGCCCTTGAGACTGGTAACGCCTTTGCCTACGCCATCGACAAGCTGCAGGATCGCGGTAAGTTTTTTATCGACCCGGGTGAAGACGTCTATATGGGACAGGTCGTCGGCGAGCATGTGCATGACAACGACCTGGTCATCAACGTCTGCAAGGCCAAGCAGCTGACCAACGTCCGTGCCTCGGGTACTGACGACAAGGCCCGCATCATCCCCAAGACCGTCATGTCGCTGGAGGAGTGTTTGGAGTATATCAAGGAGGACGAGCTCGTGGAGGTCACCCCGCAGTCGATGCGTATGCGCAAGGTCATTCTCGACCACGACCAGCGGAAAAAGGCTTCGATCAAGCGCGACTAAAGAAACATAAGGCAGCAATACATCTATGGAAGTTATTCAGAGTTTTACCATCGACCATACCCACTTGAAGCCGGGCATCTATGTGTCGCGCGAGGACAAGGGCTTTACGACGTTTGACCTTCGTATCACGGAGCCTAATAAGGAGCCTGCTGTGGCACCTGCGGCCATGCACAGTCTGGAGCACCTGATGGCAACGTGGTTCCGCAACTCGCAGGTGAAGGACGACGTGGTGTATGTGGGTCCGATGGGGTGTCTCACGGGGATGTATATCATCATGTTAGGCTCCTATATGGTGGAGGACATGCGGGCCCTGACGATTGAGTGCTTAGAGTGGATACTCACGCAGAAGGAGGTGCCGGCAACGACCCCCGAGACCTGTGGTAACTGTCTGCTGCACGACCTGCCGATGTGCCATTGGGAGAGCCGCCGCTATCTGGATCGCCTGAGAAACGATTTCCACTCAGAATATACGAAACTTCAGGTCACGCTTGCTGACGGACGTCAGTTTGCCGATGCCTAAAAGCTAAATAAAACTTGCAAGTTATGACTATTTTCAAGAGACTGTTGCCCGATCTCGTGGCAGTATTGTTGTTTGCCGTTCTGGCTTTCGGCTATTTCTTCCCGGCCGACACGGAAGGGCGTATTCTGTTCCGTCATGATGCTTCGGCAGGCATAGGTGCTGGTCAGGAACAAGCTGAGTATAATCAGCGTACGGGTAACAAAACCCGTTGGACAAACTCCCTGTTCAGCGGTATGCCCACCTATCAGATGGCACCGTCGTATCAGAGCACCAGTATTTTGAGTAAGGCTGTAAATGCCTACCACCTGTGGCTGCCTGAGAATGTGTGGTACCTGTTTGTCTATCTCTTGGGCTTCTACATCCTGCTGCGTGCCTTCGACTTCCGCTGGTATTTGGCGGCGTTAGGTTCTGTGATGTGGGCTTTCTCGACGTATTTCCTGATTATTATTGCCGCCGGACACATCTGGAAGGTGTGGGCGTTGGCCTACCTGCCGCCGATGATAGCGGGCATTGTGCTGGCCTACAGGGGCAAATACCTGTGGGGACTGGTGTTGACGTCTATCTTCGCCGCCTTCGAGGTCAATGCCAACCACGTGCAGATGACCTACTACTATCTGTTCGTCATCTTCTTCATGATACTGGCCTATCTGGTTGACGCGATTCGCCAAAAGCGATTGGCGCATTTCCTGAAGGCCACCGCCGTCTGTGTGGTGGGTGGTGCTTTGGGTATCCTGGTCAATCTCTCAAACCTGTACCACACATGGGAGTACGGCCAAGAGTCGATGCGCGGCAAGAGCGAGCTGGTGAAGAAGAATACCGGCAACCAGACGTCGAGCGGATTGGAGCGCGACTACATTACCCAGTGGTCGTACGGCATCGGCGAGACGTGGACGTTGCTCGTCCCCAATACCAAGGGTGGTGCCTCGCAGCCGCTGTCGATGAACAAGACGGCGATGGAGCATGCCGACAATAACTATATTGGCATCTATCAGCAGTTAGGACAATATTGGGGCGAACAGCCTGGTACGCAGGGCCCCGTCTATGTGGGTGCTTTCGTGCTGTTCCTCTTTGTGTTGGGCCTGTTCATTGTCAAGGGACCCATGAAGTGGGCCTTGCTGGCTGCTACGGTGCTTAGCATCCTGCTGTCGTGGGGTAAGAACTTCATGGGGCTGACCGACTTCTTCATCGACTATATGCCGATGTACGCCAAGTTCCGTACGGTGGCCTCCATCCTCGTTATTGCTGAGTTCACCATTCCTCTGCTGGCTATGCTGGCGCTGAAGGAAGTGGTAAGTGGAGAAATGAAAAGTGAGAAGCTGCGCAACGCCTTCTTCGCTTCGTTTGCCCTCACAGGCGGTCTGTCCCTGCTGTTCTGGCTGATGCCCGACGTGTTCTTCGGCAACTACGTATCATCAGGCGAGATGCAGGCTATGTCGCAGATTCCTGCCGACCAGTTGCAACCCCTACTGGCCAACCTGAGCGAGATGCGCCGTGCGATGTTCACCAGCGACGCCTTGCGCTCGTTCCTTATTATACTAGTGGGTGCCGGCTGTCTGCTGCTCTACAAGGCGGGCAAGCTGCGCGTGGAGTATCTGGGCGGTCTGCTGCTGGTGCTCTGCCTCATCGACCTCTGGCCCGTGAACAAACGCTACCTGAACGACGCCATGTTCGTGCCCAAGTATGAGCGTGAACAGGCTCAGCCCAAGACGGAAACCGACGAGATGATCTTGGCTGACAAGACGCTCGACTATCGCGTGCTGAACCTGGCCTCGAACACCTTCAACGAGAACGAGACTTCGTATTACCATAAGTCGATTGGCGGCTACCATGCAGCCAAGCTGCGCCGCTATCAGGAACTGATTGAGGCCTACATCTCGCCCGAGATGCAGGGAGCCTTCCAGGCGATAGCTACCGCTGCCGGCGATATGACGCAGGTGAAGGGCGACTCGGTGTACCCCGTGCTGAACATGCTGAACACCCGGTACTTCATCCTCCCGCTACAGGACCGCAAGACCGTGCCCGTACAGAATCCCTATACCTACGGCAACGCCTGGTTCGTCAATAGCGTGAAGTTTGTGGACAATGCCAATCAGGAGTTGGATGCCCTTGGCCAGCTCGACCTGCGCCATGAGGCTGTTGCCGATGTCAAGTTCCGCGAGGTGCTGAAGCCCGTAGCCGAAGCCGAGAACGACTCCGCCAGTCTGGTGACGCTGACCAAGTACGAGCCTAACCAGCTGACTTACGACGTGAAGTCGGCCAAGGGTGGGGTAGTGGTGTTCTCCGAGGTGTTCTATCCGGGATGGACGGCAACGGTGGATGGCGAGCCTGTCGAGGTGGGCCGCGTCAACTACGTGCTGCGTGCCATCACCGTCCAGCCGGGCCAACATCAGGTCGAACTGTTGTTCTTCCCGAAGACGATAGACGTCACCGAGACGGTCGCTTACGTCTCGCTGGGCTTCCTGCTGCTATTGATCATCGTGGCCGTGTTCCTGACTTATCGCAGGAGCCGGCCCTGATTCTTCCGTTTTTTTTACATCGTGTGGGTGATGTTGTGCCTGACGTAGGCTTTGTGGCCGTACATGGCTATCACCACAAAACAGATGAGAGGCACAATGAATGAGATATTGGTGGCAGGAAGTCCTGCCACCGTTATGTTTGTGTCGATAATCATAGCCTGCAGCGGGGGGAACACCGAACCGCCGAGGATGGCCATGATGAGACCGGCACCAGCAAACTTCACGTTGTCGCCCACACCGTGCAGGGCAATGCCGTAGATGGTGGGGAACATGAGCGACATACAACCGCTGACGGCCACCAGACAGTACACGCCGTTGCGGTCGGTAAAGAGCACGGTGCCCATGAGAGCCGTTCCTGCCACGATGGCCAGGACGGCCAGCAACTGTTCGGGCTTAATGTACTTCAGGCACCAGGTGCAGATGAATCGGCTGACGGTGAATAGCACCATCGCTATGATGTTGTATTTCTGCGACAGTATCTCGGCGGCTTTCTCGTCCATCCCCTCAGCCATGAATACGCGCGTACCATATTGTATAATAAAGGTCCAGCATGTCACCTGGGCACCCACATAGAAGAACTGGGCAATGAGCCCTTCGCGGTAGTTCTTCAGCTTCACCAGTTCGCGCAGCGCCTGACCGATTGATTTGTTGGAGGGCACGTCGCTGTCCATCGGCATCTTGCTGAGCTTGATGACGAGCAGCAGCAGCAGGGCGATGGCGCCGATGTAGATATAGGGCTGGATGAGCACCCCGAGGTCGTGATCCTTGATGAGGTTGAACTGCAACTCGGGTAACTGGTGGCGCGCAGCCGACGTCATGGGACTCATCTGTACCTGTACGAACTGCATGGCCACCCACATGCCTAAGAGGTTGCCGATGGGGTTGAAGGCCTGAGCCAGGTTCAGTCGCTGGGTGGCCGTCTCCTCGCTGCCCATGCAGTAGATGTAGGGATTACAGCTCGTCTCAAGGAACGACAGTCCGCAGGTCAGCACGAAGTAGGCCAGCAGGAAGGGGAAGTAGTAGCCTATCGCCTTGGCGGGCAGGAACATCAGCGAGCCAATGGCAAAGAGCAGCAGTCCTAACATGACACCCGCCTTGAACGAATAGCGCTGGATGAACAGGGCCGCCGGGAAGGCCATCACGAAGTAGCCCAGATAGAAGGCGACGGGCACCATAGCACCCTCGGTGACGCTCATGCGGAAAATCTTTGAGAATGCCTTGACCATGGGGGTGGTCACGTCGTTGGCAAAGCCCCATAGCGCAAAGCATATAGTAATCATCATGAAGGGTAACAGCAGGTTCACCCCGTTTTTCATCAGCAGTCCGTTATTCTTCATTTTCTTTCGTTTGTTGTCTTAGGTTGGGGCAAAAGTAACAAAAATTATTCATAAAAGTGCAGGTTTTGGAAAATAATTGCTAATTTTGCGGCAAGAAAACTGTTTTTATGAAGATATTACTCTCCTTACCCCCCAACTTGGTGGACTGTTTCCACGATATTACCGGTTTCAGCCGCGATGAATATTTCTGTACCTGCGACCCTGTAGGCCGTCGGCTTGGCAGCGGTGGCGGTACCGCCTGGCTACTTCAGCAGGCCTGTGGCGCACAGTCAGACTTCGACCGTTGGCTGCCGCAGGACAAGCGCATCCTCATCCACGCTGGCGGACAGAGTCGCCGACTGCCCTCATACGCCGTCAGCGGAAAGGTGCTCATGCCCGTTCCCGTCTTCCGCTGGGAGCGTGGCCAGCGACTGTCGCAGACGCTGCTCGACCTGCAGCTGCCCCTCTATCGCCAGCTGATGAACCTGGCGCCTGACTCTATCCACACGATGGTGGTCAGCGGCGACGTCTATATCCGTGCCACCCAGCCCCTGCAGCCCGTCCCTGATGCCGACGTGGTGTGCTACGGACTGTGGCTGCCTGCCTCAGTGGCTAAGAACCACGGGGTTTTCGTCAGCCGCCGTTCCGCGCCCACCGTGCTGAAGCAGATGCTGCAGAAGCCTTCGGTGCAGACGCTCACGGCGTTGCAGAAAGACCACTACTTCCTGACCGACATCGGCGTATGGCTGCTCAGCGACCGTGCGGTGAAGTTGCTGATGGAGCGTTGTACGGAGGGTAGGGCGTATGACTTATACGGCGAGTTCGGCTGCACCCTCGGCACCGATCCTACCATCGACGACCCCGAATTGCGGCAGCTGCGCGTAGCTATCCTGCCGCTGCCGGGCGGCGAGTTCTACCACTTCGGCACGTCGCGTGAGATGATCTCGTCGACGGTGGCTGTCCAGAACCTGGTTAGCGACCAGCGCGAGATTATTCATCTGGACCGCAAGCCCCAGCCCAGCATCTTCGTGCAGAACTCCATCGTCGACATCCCGCTGACGGAGGAGAATACCAATATCTGGATTGAGAATTCACACGTGTCCCGTAGCTGGCACCTCACTCGCGACAACGTCATTACGGGTGTGCCCCGCAATGACTGGGACATCACGCTGGAGCCAGGCGAGTGCATTGACGTGACGCCCGTGGGCGACAGCGACTACGAGGTGCGCCGCTACCACATCGGCGACGCCGTCGACAGCAATGCGCTGGCCGAACGTGCCAACCTGCACCGCCTCTTTGCCCAGCGCCGTGCGTTCCGGCGTGAGAACTGGTCGCAGTTGGCCGCCAACTGGCAGCACTCCGTCTTCTACCAGCTCGACCTGGCCGACGCTGCCTGTCAGTTCAGTCGTGAGCAGATACCCCTTCCGCCGCCCTTGCCTGCTGATGCGCCGCTGCTGACGCGCATCCATAATGCGATGTTCCGTGGTGATAACGAGCTGGCCTTCGGACTGTTGCGCGAGGGACTGATAGCAAGGGAGGTGAGCCCTTCATCCGTCACCCTTCACCCATCACCCGTCTCCGACCAGATAGTCTGGGCCCGCTCCCCCGTGCGCATCGACATTGCCGGCGGCTGGACCGATACGCCTCCTTTCTGCCTGTTGGAGGGCGGCAACGTTGTCAACCTGGCTATCGAGCTGAACGGTCAGCCCCCCATCCAGTGCTACGTCAAGCCCTGCAGCGAGCCGCATGTTGTCCTGCGTAGTATCGACCTTGGCGCCTCCGAGGTGGTTGCTACCAACGAACAGCTGGCCGACTACAACAAGGTGGGCTCTCCATTCTCCATCCCCAAGGCCGCCCTCACGCTTGCGGGCTTCGGACGTTCGCCCAGTCTCAAGTCTCAGTTGGAAGCCTTCGGCTGCGGCATCGAGCTGACCCTGCTGTCGGCCATCCCCGCCGGTAGTGGTCTTGGCACCTCCAGCGTCTTGGCGGCTACCGTCCTCGGCGCCCTCAACGACTTCTGTGCCTTAGGCTGGGACAAGAACGAGATAGGCTACCGTACGCTCATGCTCGAACAGCTGCTGACCACCGGTGGCGGCTGGCAGGACCAGTTCGGCGGCATCCTCGGCGGCGTCAAACTGCTGCAGACGGGTAGCGGCTTCAGTCAGAATCCCGTCGTGCGCTGGCTGCCCGACGGTCTCTACACGCAGCCCGAATACCAGCAATGCCACCTATTATATTATACAGGCATCACCCGTACGGCCAAGACCATCCTGGCTGAAATCGTGCGTCGCATGTTCCTCAACGAGCACGACCAGCTGCTGCTGTTGCGTGAGATGAAGCAACACACGCTTGAGATGTACGAGGCCATCCAGCGGCAGGACTTCCAACAGATGGGACGCTTGGTGCGTAAGACGTGGCAGCAGAACCAGCTGCTCGACAGCGGCACCAATCCTCCTGAGGTGGCTGCGCTGACTGCCCTCGTCGACGACCTCTGCTTAGGCTACAAGCTGCCTGGTGCCGGTGGTGGCGGCTATCTGTATATGGTAGCCAAGGATCCCGAGGCTGCCGCCCGCATCAAGGCCATCCTCAACGAGAACCGCCACAATCCCAATGCCCGCTTCGTCGACATGACGCTGTCGAAGTCGGGACTTCAAATCTCGCGCAGCTGATGGAATTCAGGACGCAAGTTGACATTCCGAAGCCAGGCTTCCAGATAGAGCCCCGAGAAGAGATGCTCTTCGTGGGCAGTTGTTTTGCCGACAGCATCGGCCAGCGGTTCGTTGACAATCAGTTCTGTGCGACGGTCAATCCCTACGGCACGATGTACAATCCCGCCTCTGTGTTGCATACTGTTTCGAGGTACGAGGGAAGACCTCGTATAGTTTTCATCACCCTCGGCACCAATCACGTTTACCGCTTGAAGGAAACGGGCGAGATTGTCGATAACTGTCAGAAGCGTCCCGCCTCGCTCTTTCAGGAGGAGCAGCTCAGCGTCGACGAATGTGCCGACTACCTGCAGCGCACCGTCACCCTGCTGCGCTCCCGTCGTCCTGACGTCCACATCGTCTTCACCGTCAGCCCCATCCGCTACCGCAAGTACGGCTACCACGGTTCCCAACTCTCCAAGGCCACGCTGCTACTCGCCGTCCACAAACTAATCTCTAACCTCTTACCTCTAACCTCTAACCTCGAATACTTCCCCGCCTACGAAATCCTGATGGACGAGCTGCGCGACTACCGCTTCTATGCCGACGACATGCTGCATCCCTCGTCGCAGGCCGTAGAGTACATCTGGCAGCAGTTGGTAGAGCATTACTTCTCGCCTCGTGCCAAGGAATTCCTGCGCGACTGGGCTCCCTTGAAGGCCGCCCTAAACCACCGTCCCTTCAATCCCGACAGCGACAAGTACCGCCAGTTCCTGACCGACACCCACGTCAAGATTGACAACCTGCTCAGTCGCTACCCAGCAACTAATAAACAACCTGAATATGCAGACAAGATTTAAAAAGAATGCCAAGATCTTTGACATTGTCATCACAGCCGTAGCCGCAATGGTCTCGGTGGGCGTGATGCTTTATGCTGTTGTCCACTTCGGCCTGCAGGAGGCATGGCCCGAACTGGTGCTCAACCTGTTATACATCGCTTGTCTGGTGATGATCTGGTTGTACTTCTTCAACCGAGTGGATACCCATCGGTTCAACTATTGGTGTTCCATCTCCGTGGGCATGACAGTGCTGCTGCGCGACATCCTTTTTGCACCACCTTTAGCCTATTTCGCTTTACATTTGTCCTGCCTTACGCTGTCGGTGCTGCTGCTCTGTTTGCTCACCTTCTTCTATGCGCGGAAGAACTGGCAGAGTTACACCAAGCGTAACCTGTGGACCATCTGCATCATCGACATGATGATTGCCGCACTATACAACTACGACATCTATTTGGAACCCATCGACGAATACACCAACTATCTGCTCACCGAAATCTGGATACGTCCCACCATCACCTACGGGCTCGTAGCCTGCTTCGTGACGGAAAGGTCATATGCACACCGAAATTGAAAATAAATCGTAAATAGTATAAGAGCCAATCGGGGAGTTGGCTCGAGCCAAAAGGGGTTTTGGCTCGAGCTAAATGGGGTTTTGGCTCGAGCCAAATTTTGGGGGTATTTTTGACTTCGCTGTCATTTATTAATAAATTGCATGCTACTTATTAATAATTTGCATGCTATTTATTAATAAACGTGATTTCGGCCCAACATAAAATGCCATCGCCTTATGAGTTTGAATGATGAAGAGAGAAAGACGATGGTCGGCCTTCAGATGGAAAAGTCAAAACATCATTATTCATGACAAAAGAAGCGATTCGATAGCAGCGTGACAAGAGTCATTAAATCATTTGACTCGAGTCATTTCATCGGTTGACTCGAGTCATTTCATCGATTGACTCGAGTCAATTTTTTGAGGGTCTTGGCATGTTGATTACTAATCCTATCTGAAATATTGACAAAATCTTCAACTGAATTGCAGAAGAACCATTTCACTAGACACTCTTTCTCTTCATTAGCTGATTCCGTAGACGCTTTTGCAGTTGTTATACTGAATCGATAGACACAAGCGTATTAACTAACAAACGCGATCTACAGCCCAACATAGGTTCTCACCCTTATGAACCTATGTGAAAAGTCCAACGAACATATGTTCACTACCGAATATGATATTTCTATCTGTTATAATATAGGGTTGTTGAAGAACATATCCGTGTAGTTACGTTTTGGGATATGAGGCAGAATCCCAACAATATGAGATTGTTTATATGGCAAAGAGCATCATCGGATGCCTTTTTAGCAATATTTTCGCATTTTTCTTCAAATTTCTTTCTTTTTTTTTGGTCGTTTTAAGAAAAGTTTGTATATTTGCAGTCGATCAAGCCAGTCCTGTTGATGAGAGCCAGTAATGGTTCAGAACGTAAGGACATGGGCGGGTCGATAATAACATCGATGGAATTCCTAAAGCCAACAATGCCGTTTGTAGGGCAGGCTGAGGGGGAAGGACGTTTTCGGACGTTACTATCTGTGTATTCAAACTTCGCAAACTTGAATCATCGCACAGAGGTAATGCAACTGAGGCGTCTGCGGGGGTGAATTATATCCTGGCTTTTCCGTAACTGTAATTTTTATAGTTAAGGTCTATGCCAAATATATAATCACTCGGCGTGGGCTGGCTTGCGTTGCTTATCCTTGCGATGGGGCAATGCGAAGGCCTGAATACGGGGATAGGCGCGGAGAAACAAACTCCCACGTCTTTTTTGTTTCTTGAAATGTATTGTTAACTGCCGATTTAGGGGTGTTATAGGCTTCGTGTATTTAACACTAAACATATAACTTATACAACTATGTCACAAAACAAAACTATCATTCAAGGTCTAGAGCCTGAGACTAATTTTGGCGGGACTCCCAATGGAGCCGGTTCAAACAACAATTTTTATTCACGTGGGAATCGCCCATCCTCAGTTCGCGGTACTGTTGTGCCTGGCATGGCAGAAACACAGACAGGTGTTCCTACTGGTAGTGAAGAGCCTGTTTCTATACCTCAGACTCGTAAGTCGGTACAGCCTGGTAAACCCATCGTAGGTTTTCTGTATTCAATTTCGCGTTCTCGCACAGGAGAGTATTGGCCTATTCAATTAGGGAAGAACACCATCGGCCAGGTTGAAGGTAATGACATACAATTGGCTGAGGGAACCGTTTCGTCAAATCATGCGATACTATTAACCCGCCAGATAAAGAATGGTATAATAGCCTCTATAAAAGACGACCAATCCACCAATGGAACAATGATTAATGGAGAACCACTTGGCTTCGGAGCTGAAGAATGTCATGATGGCGATATTATTACTATTGGCAACAATTATGAATTGGTATTGGTTTTAATTGATACAGAGAAGCGTGGGCTCAAAGTTTCAAAAGACTTTATTCCTGTTGAGATCGAATCTGTTCAAGATGAACTTGAAGACATACCATCATTCTCTGGAGGTATGACTCGTCCTGGTGGTTTTGACCCCTACAATGACGGACCAACAGCCTGGGGCAACAACGGTGGGGGTTATTCTCCTATTGGAGGGACAGTTGGTATGGACGGTTCTGTTTCCGGTGGCGGACATGGTGGCACTGTACCTATGTGATTATTAACTAAAGATAAAACGACATGTCTCTTTATAAGATTCAAGGCAGAGCTGAAAAGCAAAAAGGCATCTATTATGAATTTAATTCGGATGACGAGCCTTTAGGTGAGGGAGGTATGGGCAAGGTCTATAAGGGCCGTTGTGTAGATGAAGCCACAGGAAAGGCCCGTAATGTCGCTGTCAAGTTCATGTACAGTGATTTGCCACTTTATGCAATAGAGAAGGCTCGCAGAGAAGCAGCAATTCAATTTCGCCACGGCAATCTGATAGAGATGTTAGGATTCATTGAGACAGAAGAAAAAACTGTCCTCGGTGAAACGATTCGCCATTATCACGTCGTCAGTGAATTGCTTGAAGGCGTTTCATTAGACAAACTGTTTGAAGGGAAACTTACTGACCAACAAGGACATTTTGTACCTTTTGCTGAGAAGTTGTTTAAGGACTATCAGCAGGATGTCAATCATTTTGCTGTGGAGATAATTAAAAACATTCTTTCCGGATTGATGACGATGCATGATGCGGGATATATCCATCGAGATATAGACCCGACAAACATCATGATAACAAATGATGGACATATAAAGCTCATTGATTTTGGTATAGCAAAGAAAATGAATTCTTTGACAACCCACGATAAACATCTCACTCAAGCGGGTCAATTTGTCGGGAAGCCTGAATACGCCGCCCCAGAGTTGGTGCTTGGTGCCATCAATGAACAGAATCAGACAACGGATATTTATGCAGTTGGCATTCTCCTGTTCCAATGTATAGTTGGACATGTACCATTTGAAGGCGACAGAAGCGACATCCTACAGAAACAACTTCATGCCCCTGTTCCTTTAAGACTTATCAAGCATAAGGGATTACGTGACGTAATTGCTCAAGCCACAGAAAAATCGAGGGCAAAAAGGTTTCAGAGTGCAGCAGAATTCAGGGTGGCTTTAGAGCGCATCAACCTCAATGATGAAGGCGGTTTTGAATGGAAACCACTATATAATTATATCATTGGAGGTGTAGCCGCATGTGGTATTATTGGTGGGGCTCTTCTTTTGATACCATCTTCTCCAGATGATAATCATCATGAACAAAGTCCGAGCCATCTTACAGCGACGGTAGATTTAAATTATCCATCAACAGTCGCAGCTCTCTATAGTACATCTTTATCGTCTCAGGCCTTGGAAGACCTGCATAAATTGTCTAATAATGGTAATGCGAAAGCAACATTCCTCCTGAGTAGACTATACTATAGCTACAAAGCATCTGATTTCTGTCCCGACTCTATACGTAGACTTCAACAGTTCCTTCAGATTTCACCTGATGATGTCAAAGCACATCAGCTCCTTCAGAAATCAGTGGAACAAAACGACAAAGACTATCATTCACTTTATGAGTTGGCTTGCGATTATTGGAAAGCAGAGCAGCGTACTAAGGCTGTAAAAAGAAGGGATGCAAACAATGCTGATAAGGCTATAAATTATTTCCATGATGCATTGATTTATGCCAAAGCGGCTAATGACAGGCAATACGCCGAAATGATTTCATCATATCGACAGCCAATAGAAAGATGGCTTAATAATGTCAAGACGATGGAAGAATTCAAGCCTCATATCGCAGAATGGGAAAAACGCGTAAAAGAACTATAAACAGACTATCATAACGATGCCAAATGCAGTTAGACAAACCGTAGTTCAAAAGAAGAACGATCCATACATATATTTATATGTAATGGGGGAATGGTATTGCTACAATCCGCAAGAGCCTCCCCTGGGTCGTGGTGCCATGGGCGATGTTTATAGAGGCTACCGATGCAATAATGGAGCAATGATTGCCGTAAAACGAGTCAAAGATTTCTATGCCAACAACAGGATGATTCGCGAGCGTGCTCGTTTAGAGGCATCATTAGCATTTCGCCATCCAAATCTTGTTGAGATGATTGGCTGTTGCGAATATGCCCCGGACAATGGGCCGATTTTCATTTTGAGTCACTTCGTTCAAGGTGAAGACATTGACAAATATGTCAAGGGATTTGCCGATTCGCCTAATAGGGTGGAAAAAATTTGCAAAGCCATTTGTTCTGTTTTAGATGCCCTTGACTATGTTCATTCCCGTGGAGTTATTCACAGGGATATTAAGCCATCAAACATTATGATTGAGAATGGTTCTAATGTCAGATTGATGGACCTGGGCATCTCACGAATGAATGGTGGCAACAAGTTCTCAACGTGGGGTTTTATTGGTACGCCTCAATACTCTGCTCCAGAACAGATAAAGCGTGAAGAGGGCAATACTGCTAATCCCATTAACGCAACGACAGACATCTATGAATTAGGAATAACCTTTTACGAGCTATTGACAGGTAAAAATCCGATGGACAGTGATTCTGATGCAAAAACGCTTGTAAAGCAAATTTCGGAGCCTCTTCCATCTGACCCTGCCATTCCAAAGAAACTGATGAATGTTATATGGAAAGCAACAGAAAAAGAGCAGTCTAAGCGTTTTCAAACTGCGAAAGATTTCAAGAATGCCATAAATGAAGCGCTCCTCCCTGACCCGCCATTGATGGAAAGAATTTCACAGTGGCTGCAGAATCATTTAGTGGCATTAGTTTCCATAATAGTCGCTATTGCTGTTATTATCTTTTTCATTATACTTATTTTAATTTGATTTTATATGGAGCTACAGAAAATATATTCAGAAGGTAATGAACTATTGACAGCCTTTGCAGAGTCCCGTATTGGTGGAAGACCAGAAAATCAGGATTCTTACGGATGGCAGGACACCAGTTATGGTTATCTTGTCACTGTCTGCGATGGAATGGGAGGTGGCCCAGGTGGCAAGACAGCCTCAACAATTGCCGTTAAAGAGATTGTTGCCGGTGTTTCTGAAGCAAATAAGGATGAGGAGATACCAAACATCATCATAAAAGCCATACGTAGGGCAAATATGGCAATTATTGAGGCTGGTAATAATAATGAGTCCCTTAAAGGCATGGGGTCTACAGCAACAGTGTTGTTGATTTCTGAAAAATCTGCTTATATAGCACATGTTGGAGACAGCAGGGTTTACCAATTACGTGGTACAAAGAAGATCTTTAGAACTTTTGACCATTCTATGGTGTTTGATATGGTTTCGCAAGGGGTTATTACCGAAGAGCAAGCCAGACTTTCAGCACAGTCAAATGTCATAACACGTGCTTTGGGAATAAAGCCCGACGTAGAAGTGGAACTGCATGAGGTAAGCTACGAAATGGGGGACCGTTTCGTACTCTGTTCTGACGGAATTCATGGTTCCATGCCTGAAAAAGAATTCATTAAAATGGTTGCGAACAAAAAAGGCAAACTTGGAAGTATCACCGATGACATAGCCACCTTTGTTGACAATATTGGAAGAACTTCTGGTGGAAATCATGATAATCTTACCATTGCAGTTGTTGAAACAAAAGTTAATTCAAAACTCAGACCGAAGATGTCAAAACAAGCAAAAATTACAATGATGGGCCTAGTTGCCCTTCTCGCTATCAGTATTGCTTTAAACATTACGCAATGCGGTGGCTCGACAAGTGAAAGTAATAAAGTTGTTAATGATAGTCTCATGCAAATGAAGGACTCTGTCGTAAAACAGAGTGCCAAAATTGAGGCTATGAAGAAATCAATTGCAGAAATTGATAAACAAGCAGGTTTGATTCCTGCAGGCAATATTGCACCTGTGGATTCAATTAAGAAAATAATCAAAAATAGTAAATAATATGAAAATGAAGGTTTATTCAATTGGAAGAGAAGCCGGTTGTGACATCGTTATCAATGATAATTCAGATGCCACAAGTCGACGACACGCGACTCTTACTGTAATGCCATCAGGCAAGATGACCATTACCGACCAAAGTCGAAATGGAACGTATGTAAATGGTATTAAAATCTCTCCAAACGTGGCTGTGCCCGTAACCCGTAAGGACAACATCTCTTTTGCTCATGTTTACCGTTTAGATTGGAATCTGATTCCAAAACCTGTAAGCATTTTGCAGTATGTCATTTATGGATTAATTGCCCTTGCTGTGGTTATTGGAGGTGTTATAGTCTATTCGCTATTGTCTGGTTCACATGACAACCCAAGTGGAGGAGATTCACCGAAACCAAC
This sequence comes from uncultured Prevotellaceae bacterium, assembly GCA_937898415.1. Taxonomy (GTDB): domain Bacteria; phylum Bacteroidota; class Bacteroidia; order Bacteroidales; family Bacteroidaceae; genus Prevotella. The sequence continues at coordinate 55,950 of CALDLA010000171.1, forward strand.
CACAGAAAAAGTTGACTCTTGCGAAACATGCAAGAAACCTATTTCGGAGTGTGAATTCCAAGGTAAACACCATCCAGAACAGGCACCGCCAAAGGCAGACACGTGCCAAACATGCAAAAAGCCTATTACTGATTGTGCTTATAAGGGAAAACATCCAGTACAAGATAAGAAAAAGAAAAAGAAACAGGAGAAGAAGGGTGAGCAAGGTGAGAAAAAGTGTACAACTTGCGGAAAGCCAATCTCTAAATGTCCACATAAAGGGAAGCATCCCGACCCCAAAAAGAAGGAATTTACAAGAGGTGACAGATAAAAACATTATTTAGAATTATTAGTATGAGACTATTAAAAATTGGTCGCGATGCATCATGCGACATAGTTATGCACAGTGACAAAGTCAGTTCACTTCATGCAGAATTGACATTATTGAATAGTGGTGACATCATGCTGGAGGATAAAGGTAGCCGTAATGGTACTTTCATTATGAATCAGCAAATAAAGCCCAATAAGCCAGTTAATGTGAGGCGTGGTGATGCTATACGCTTCGCTGATGTTGAGTTACAATGGAGTCAGGTACCGATGCCTGAGGACAACTCTGCTTATCAAGGATTGTATGGCATTGGAAGCCATTTTAACAATGATTTTCAGATTTCCGGATCAACTGTTAGTCGTTATCATGCCACTGTAAAGCATGGACGGGATGGGAAAATGTATATATTTGACCATAGCAAAAATGGAACTACTGTAGATGGGACGAAGATACAATCCAACACGCCATATCGAATAAAAAAGAGTAGTGCAGTGGTTTGTGGCGGGGTACCAGTAGATCTTAGCCGTCTTCCTTGGCCAAGTGAAACATGGAAATATGTGCTTGGCATTGCTGCTTCAGTTCTTGTTCTTGTTGGTGTTGGATTTGGCGTTTGGAAAATAATTTCAGGTGGCACAAAGGAGAAGGATGACACACAATTGTATGCTCGTTACAGCAATTCTATTGTAATGGTTATGGGTATTTATCATTATGAATTGACAATTGGAGACAAGGATTTGGACAAGATAAATGCCATTTTGGTTAAATATCTCGGACAAGAATACTATATCCCCAAACGAATGCTATGGAATGGAAATAGTCCAATTGACGTAAGCACAATTTCTCAAAAAAATCTTATTGACATTTTTGACAAAAAGGGAATCTATACTGGTACCGGGTTTTTCATATCGCAAGACGGTCAACTTATAACCAATCTGCATGTGGTAAAACCTTGGATATTTGACAAGGTTGGGCAAGCTTTGCAGGACTACTATACTGCAAAATTGGCTGGAGCGGTTGAACAGTTAAATCAAGTATTTGGAGCCACTTCCTGGACAGCTTTAGTATCTCAAGTTAAGGTCGATGGCGTTCTAGATTATATTGCAATTTTACCTCAGGGAGAAACTTATGATGCTGATAACATCATTAAATGCAAAGTTGTATCAGCAGGAAGTGATCCTCTTAAGGATGTTGCTTTATTACAGACGGTTTCAAAGAGTCTTCCGACTAAAAATTGTACTATAGTAAATATTGTTGATTCAATGGATGTGTCAGAAACTGCTTTAGCTGTTGGTGAACATGTCTATACTATAGGGTTCCCTGGTGGAAATGATGAAGACCTTATACAAAAAGCATCTTCTGAAACTGGTATACAAGTTGTCGGGCAGGGAGGGAACATTATACAACAAAACTCTGAGTTTGATTTTGGATACAATGCACCTACAACAAGTGGAGCAAGTGGGTCTCCTGTTTTTAACAAATACGGAATGCTTATAGGTGTACACCACCTAGGTAAGAGTAAAACAGATACTCAAGGTTATAATTACGGAGTCAAAGCTATTTATATAAAGGAATTAATAGAATCACCACATCAAAAGTAAAAAACGAATATATATGAAAAAGATAGTTATTTCTTTCTTGTCAGTTTTTATAATGCTACAGGTACAAGCTGTCGTTGTTCAGAAAGTATATTTGAAGAACGGAAGTGTTCTTAATGGATATATACAGAAACAGGACAAGAGTGACAATATCACTTTCCGAAGTGAGAGTGCAATTATCTGTATAAATGGTAAAAATGCCACAACAACAGAACGTATATATAAAGTCAATGACTTAGATAAGAAATGGATTGAGTGGGCTGAAAAGAATGATGCCTTTAACGGTGTAGGCGACTCTCGTACGCTTACCCTAAATGAGGTAATATTTAATCATAGCAACAACTATGATTATAATGACTCTATTGCTGTTATTGATGATGATAGAAGTGTTTTTGAAAACGAATTTAAGATTAGCCACCCCTCTGTGATGAAAGTAAGAGTTTTGGAGAAAGGACTAAACATTAAATATCTGGAACTTACTCCGAATACGTACAATTTCAGTTGGGACGATGTTGAATCTGTCAAAGCAGATCGACGCGAGAAAACCGCTCTTTCAGGAATCGACAGAATTTATCAACTTAATAATGGTCAAGAAGTACGTGGGCAATATGCAGGTGAGTCATATAATACACTTAGTTTGTACACCAATAATGGTATGGTCGAAACGTTTGATATTGATAACGTTACTAAATACTTTTATAAGCCGCTCAATCCCAATCAAGACATTATGGAGCAAAGCGAACTCGTTGATGTAGTAAGAACTAAGAACAATGGGACATTTCGTGGTATTATCGTTGAGCGTAATTTTGCAAGTGGCAGCAATTATCTTGTCATTCAGCAACAGACTGGTGCTTCGCAGATGCTCAAATTTGCTGATATAACTGAATATTCTAAAGAAGAGAATAATGATTATAAGCCAAAGTATGATGTTCTGTTGAAGAACGGTGAAGTGGTCATAAATCGTATTGCGACTGATTCTGTAGGAGTAAGTCCAAAGGGTACAACGCTGATTCTTGACAGTATCAACCACAATGTTGTCGTTCCCAAAGGAAGTGGGACCACAAAAATTATTGTAGAGTACCACAATCCCAACCATTTGTCAAGTGACCATTTGATTCTTGTCAAGGTGGACAAGGCAGTTGTAAAGAAGAAAACTATCTATAGTTTTAGTGCAAACATATTTGATATGACAAAATATTCTGCAAGAAGTGTAGAAACAAGTGTAAACAACACAACCAGGATTGAATATGAGGTCGATAAGCAAGGGGTGTTCGCATTATACGACCAAAAAACAAAAAAAGCAATGCCATTCATTGTGAAATAATAGTAAAAGTAAGGAAAGAATGAATCTAAGAGAGGTAACTATCGGTCGTTCCCCCAATTGCGACATCTATCTTGATCAGAGATGCAAGTATGCCAGCAATATGCACGGTACGATATATTATGACGGCAATCAGCTGATGTTCAAGGACACCAGTTCCAATGGTACGATGATAAATAATATCAGCGTCCGGAAACGTGCTATCCCGATTCGTCGTGGAGACACAATCATGATTGCTGGAAAATATCCAATTAATTGGAATCAAATAGATTCATTCTTTCCTTATACTCCTCCAAATCCAATAGGTACCATTGTTGATGTAAGCAGGACTATATCGCAACAAGCAAGTAGTGCAGAGTCACTGAATCTTACGAAATGGAGTTGGGGGGCTTTTACACTATCGTGGATATGGGGATTCTTCAATGGCTGCTGGTGGATGTTCCTTGTGAAAATGGGCTTTTTTCTACTTAGTGCGTTGCTTTGGTGGATACCTTTTGCAGTTGTCTTTATATCAATTATAGATTTGGGAATATCTGTTTTCTTTGGCATGAAAGGAACAGAATGGGCTTGGAACAACCGTTCATGGAGTAGCATATCCAATTTCAGGCAGACTCAAGACACATGGAACAAGGTAGGTCTTGCACTCTTTATTTTGGGAGTTGTACTTATTGTTCTTGCTGTCATATTCTCTTTAGCTGCAATCTCTCAGTATCTGTAAGGCAGATTTTCAACACATAATACAAGTAGAATTATCAATGAATATTATAAAGTCGGATATAGTTTCACTACATGGTGTAGCGATTTCAATGATAGGAGGACGTCCTGAAAACCAAGATGACATGGCTTATTTGGACACTCCTCTTGGATTCTTGATAATCGTTTGTGATGGCATGGGTGGTGGACCTGGAGGTAAAACAGCTTCATATATTGTAAAACATGAAATAGCAGAAACTTTATGTGAATGTGGTCAGCAGACAGCGCGAGACCATGCTCTGAAGATGGCCGCCGCCCGTGCACACAAGGCTTTGGAAGACAAGATGATTGAAAACCCTGCTCTTAATGGCATGGGATCTACTTTTGTCGCTGTCTTGATTAACAGCCAGTCCGCTGTTATTGCTCACGCAGGAGATAGCAGATGCTACAGGCTACATGGCAAAAAGTGCCTATTTCGTAGCCAAGACCACTCGCTCGTTGCAGAGCTTGTAAGAAAGAAGGTGATGACCGAAGAAGATGCCAGGATGTCACCACAGGCAAATGTTATAACACGTGGTCTTGGAAGCACAAATAATCATGTGCCAGAGATAGAGGAAATACCTTATAAGAAAGGTGACAGATTCGTTCTTTGTACTGATGGTGTTTGGGGAGCAATGCAACATCAAAAATTGCTTAAAGTGTTCACACAACCGATAGAGCAACAAAAACTTCTCTCAGACCTATCAGCGCAGGTAGACAAGATTGGTTTTGCAAAAGGAGGTGGTCATGACAATCATACGATTGCGATGTTTGAATTAGAGAAGGATTCGCAGTTAAAAGATAGTTTTTCGTGGAAGAATAAAATATTGTATGTACTTGCTATTCTGTGTATTCTTGTTTTGATACTGTTATGTATAAAAGATTTTGTATTGACACAGAAAGATTTTAATAGTAACACTCAGGAATATAAAAGCACTATAAAATTCAATAAATATATATATTCAGATGATACACAAAATGGAAATGCGACTTCTGATCCACCTTTAGCAGGAGATAAGGAAAATCAAGATACTGGATTTGTTAAGAACAGTGATATCGATACTTCTTCAGCAAAATGGGAAATAGACGAAGTTGTATCTGGAGAGTATGTTAGAGAACAAAAAGCAGGTACTATAATAGGAGATAAAAGAGATTCAAAGAACATCCAAAACAAAAAAACACTTTTGCGACAAGATGTTCCTCAAGAAATCATAGATTGTCTTAGCAACGCAAAGAATGTGAAGGAGAAGAATTTAAAAGCTGCACAAATAAAAATGGGAGAATACCATGACAAAGTTTTACAGCTGACGGATTCATTAGAAATTAGAACCACTGATAAGCGAATATTACATAAAGTCGCCATTTTTAAGAACAATGTTAGTCAAGAGAAATTATGGTGGATAGACGGAAACAAAAATATAGAAGGTTTTTATTGTACGCTCTATCCTAAAGTTATTGATAAATATTCTGCTGATATGGTTGAAATAAAGAAGAGTTTGGAACAAGTAACAGAATAGTACTGGTATGGCCATTATACGTCTACAAACAGAAAAAGAAAAGCGAAAAGGTGTCTTTTACCAATTCGATACCAACACTCCACCGATTGGAGAGGGTGGAATGGGAAAGGTATGTGAGGGACTTTGCGTGAACGAGCAAAACGGATCAACACGTCCTGTCGCCATTAAGTTTATGTTTGATGACCTTCCACCAAGTGCTTACGAACGTGCCCGTAGAGAGGCCGAAATTCAGTTAAGGAACGATAATCTTGTAGAAATGCTTGGGTTCATTGAGACCCAGGATGTTTCACCGACAGGGGATGTGCGCAAACATTACCATGTAATCAGTGAACTTTTGACGGGTGTATCTCTCTCCGACTTTTTGGAAGGAAAAACAAAAGACAGAAATGGTGAAGACGTTCCTTTCGCCGTAGAGATGCTTCAAGACTATCACAACGACCCAGAGCATTTTGCACAGATAATCGTTATCAATGTGCTCTCTGGTCTGATGGCTTTGCATGATGCAGGATATATCCATAGGGATATAGACCCATCAAATATCATGCTTACATCTGATGGGCACATCAAACTGATTGACTTCGGTATAGCCAAGCAGATGAATACTTTGACGACGGGCGATAAGTCGTTGACCGTCGCTGGAAAGTTCATGGGAAAGCCAGAGTACGCTGCCCCGGAACTTGTATTGGGAGATATTAGCCATCAAAACCAAACTACCGACATCTATTCTGTTGGCATATTGCTATATCAGTGTATCATAGGTCATACTCCTTTTGAAGGTGCAAGACATGAAATATTGGAAATGCAGCTTAAGGCAAAGTTGCCACTTGACAAGATAAAGAGTAAGGCACTGAGAAATATCATCGCTACAGCATGTGAAAAGAAACAAGAACTTCGTTATCAGACATCAGCTCAGATGCGGGTGGCTTTGGAAACAATGAATGGCTCAAAACGAGCTATGACCACAAAAAGAAAAGTTTCGTTGATTGTGGCTGCAGCTGCTGTAATTATTGCGCTGTTTAGTATAGCGTTTAGTGTTAAGCACAAACAGGATGTGGCCAAAAAAGAAGCAGAAATGGCAAGGGTAGAGCAACAACGTCAAGAAGTATTGTCAACCATAACTACTATTGTGGACGAGGCAGACAGGCTTGAGAGGATTGGGCTTAGTAAGGAAAAGGATAACTATGAGCAACAACTCATGGATGCATTTTCTTCTTACAAGAAAGCAGAAAAGATGGCATTACAAAATGTATCGTTGGGCTATCCTATAGAAAAGCTTGTATCAAAGAAGAATGACATTCTTATAGCCTTGGACTCGGCCAAATGTGAAATGACAAAACAAGCATCTTTACTTTCGGAAATGGGTGAAGAGGAAATGGCTAAGAGTTATTCAGAAAAAGCGAAGGCTGTAGAAGACTTTATAAACGCAAACAAAGAATAAAATGAAAAAACAGATTATTTCATTGTTTCAATTAAGAACAGTTGTTGCCATTCTTATCTTTATGGCGACATCGGTAGTTTTGGCTCAATCGAACGGAGATAAACTTTTTATGGAGGGGCAAGCACTTCAAAAAAAGCAAACCGTAACAGCTCAGAATCAAGCCATCAAAAAATTTGAAGCTGCAAAAGTAGTATATACCTCTGTCGATAAGAAAAAAATGTGTGAAAATCAAATTGCCATTTGCAATAATAACATTTCTTCTCTTAAGCGAGTTTCTGTAAAACGGACTAAAGACAGAAAAGAAACCAGTAAAGAATCGATTTTAACATTTAGCAAAAAACAAATAACTTTCGACGGTGACAAGAAAGGTAAGACAAGTATTGCAATAACAGCTTCATCAAATGATTGGAATATAAAAATCTCAGAAGGTATTGAGGGAGATGACAATTTCGCAAAAGCGACGAAAAGCAGTGATGCGAAGTCCATTGACATTGAAGTTGAAGCAAATCCATACACCATCGAGCGTCATCAGAGTGTTATTGTTATAGATGAGAGTCTGACTGACACTTTAATTGTTTCACAAAAAGGAAAAGATGTGACACTTAGCACTAACAGCAATCTGGTTGAATTCAAGTTAAGGGGGGGAAGCAGAGTTATTGAAGTCTACACTAATTCCGATTCAATTATAAATTCTAATAATGGGCTTACTTGGAGAATCTATTCCAAACCAGACTGGATAGAAACAATTGTTGAAGTAATGAAAGAAAAAAGTGTAGTTGGGAAAGGAATTTATGCTCTCAAAGGGATCGTTTCCAGTAGAGCAAAAGCTGCGACTGCTGAAGACGTTAAAACATCAACAATAAAGATTGTGGCTCAACCTCTATCCAAAACAGACCCATCATATTCTTCAGGAAGGAAAGGAGAGCTGGTGTTTGAAAGTCAAGAAAGAAAACATACTGTAACTATTATTCAACAATAAAAACGCGAAAAGATGTTTAAGATTTTTTTACTTTTAGCCATTCTCGTTTGGCCGGCCACATACGGAAAGTGTCAAACTGTTGTTTGGCAAATGCAGCCAACTGACTATAGTCAAATTGAACGCATTAGCAACAATCTATTTAAGGTTGTGCGAAACGGAAAGATTGGATTAATTAACTCAGATGGCAATGTCGTTGCACCTATAGTTAACGACAATATAAGTGACTGCTATGAGCATAAAGCCCTGATAACAAGTAATGACGGTCACGGTGAAAGAATAACTGGTTGTCTAACTGATGATGGTCACTATTACAGCTATTCTACTGCATATTACACTTTAAACGGCCAGAAATTCTTCTCTGACGGATTGCTATCCGTATCCAATGAAAACGGGAAATTGGGCTACATTGACGAATATGGGAATGAATTAATTGGTTTCGACGGGAAATATAGTCGAATAAAACCTTTTACAGAAGGGTTTGCCGCTGTCATGAGGGACGGGAAATACGTACTTATAGACAAAGACGGTAATGAGGCAAAATTTGTTTTTAAAAGTGCCGGAGCAGCCATATCTGGTTGTACAAATGTTTATAGAGGAAAGGCATATGTTTATAATAAATATGGAGATTATTATATTTATGATGCAATAAAGCGGAGTGCGCTAGAAAATACGAGCAAAATAAAAAACACAACTACAGATTATCTTTATTGTTACCAATCTGTTAGTGGACGTACTAAGGAGGTGCCATTTGAGAAAATGGAAGTTTATTCTGGGAAAAAAGGTGCTGTTGCAACCTATGCAGATGGCTACTATACATATCTCTCAGGTGACTATGCCATCGTACCCGGGCAATTCACTTCTGCAACACAATTTGAAGACGACTTGGCAATAGTAAGCATAAATGGTAAATTGGGCATTTTGAAATATATAGACGGAGGTAGATTTGACATCTCCGTACCTACGCCAAAGCATGACTTTTACATGGGGAATAGCGTATTGTGCAGTTTTAATCTTATCATTCCAAGCGTTTGGCATGAGAAGAATATTAGTGTCACTCTAAGAGACCATTCAGGAAGTGCAATTAAAATGACCAAAAATTCTGATACATACACATTCTCAACTATACCTACTATGACAGGACAAGAATCTTATTCTATAAGTGTCAATGGCGACGGGTTACTTCTCTACCAAAGTCAGATTTTCTACACATTCAACAAGAAAGAGAAATGTGAGACTTGCGGTAAAGACAAAAACCAATGCGAATTTGGAGGCAAACACCCTGTTCCTGATAAAAAAGAAACGAAATTGAAGAAAGTAGTGAATCCGTGTCCTACCTGCGGAAAAGGGAACTGCAAAACTCATTGTTATACATGCGGCAAGACAATTCAGGAATGCAAGTATCAGGGAGTTCATTAACAATAAAACTTTATAATAACAACAATCAAATTAAGTTTAACATGAAGAAACTATTATTATTCGTAGTGGCACTCTCAATAGCAGTGCCGGGATTCGCTCAGTCGGATGACGGGGAAGAAGAATTCATTCCGACGATTGAAAAGAGCAACGCATTCTTCTTCGGTATAAAAGCTGGTGGAACTATGACCACAATGACTCAACCCAATGAGGGAAAACTCTATGACGGATCAGACTTCGGATATTCTGGAGGTTTAGTATTCATGACTCGTTTTGGTAAAGCCTCCGAGAACTCAACAGGTGGAACTGGCTATTTCTCTACAGGTATTGAACTAAAGTATGTATTAAACTCTGTGAAGACCTTGGGAATTGACGAGAACGGAGATGAGAACGCGAAACTTTCAGTAGGTTACTTTGAAGTTCCTGTCTTTGTACATATTCACCCTCTCGCTAAGTCTACAAGTCTCAATTCTCTATATGTTGAACTGGGAGCAGCCTTTGCAGGCACCATTTCCCGTAGCCCCAAGAGTCTGACATTATATAATCCAAGTGCAGACTATTCGCAAGTAACGTATAATTTGGATACAAATGGAAGTAAGTTGAAAGGAATGGATGTCCGCCCCCTTGCTGGTATAGGTTATACAATACCCAATACAGGATTGGATATTAATGCCCGCTATTATATAGGCACAAGCGAACTAGCCGGGAATTTCCCTTGTAAGATGAACACATTAGAGGTTTCTCTGGCATGGCTGTTTAATATTGGTAAATTTTAATTAAATTGGATTTCATATGAAAAAGATAATATTTGCAACACTGGCATTAGCGTCTTTGTTGGTAATATCGTGTAAAAACGACGATATCGAGATTTTGAAAGTCGATCCAAACCACAAGTTGACTCTAAACATTGCTTCTTCTGCGCTTTATGATACTTTTGATAGGAGTAGCTATGAAAATGTTTGGCTTAGTAAGAGCTACAATTATTATGTATGTATAACTTCATTAGTTTATAACGATAGTGGCGAATTGGTTGATTCTATATCTTCGTATATTAAGACATTCCAAACAGTACAGCAGACATTCGATCTAGTTGAAGGAAATTATACCATTGTCTCTTATGAAACACTTGTAGATGGCGATAATAATTATGTTTCCGATTACTGGAATTTGGAAGGCGCCCAAAATCTTTCTACTGTAATGCTGAAAAAAAGTGAAAAAGAGAGTTATATATTATGGGATGGTATCATTGGCGTGGCTTCTAAAACCGTTAATTTGTTATCAGATATAACAGTATCTCTGTCGCCATCAGCAATTGGCTCACTACTTACAATAGAAATAGCAAATTTTGACAAGAGCGATTTCCAATTTGTTGCTCTTAACACAAAGAATGTACCTATTGGTTATATGCTCTCACCAAATGTCGCAGAGAAGTATGTCTATTCTGAATACCTAGAGCGTAACACATGGGAATGGCGAGGTTTTTTTTATCATGAAGATTCTTTTGAATCCGACGAAACCACCACAGTATATATCATTGAAAACGGACGTGTTAATTGGTGTTTTGGCCCCTCTACTGTAGATTCTGAGGGGAATATTAACCCGTGGACTGCATATCCAAATAATAGTACGTACTATACATTCCAAGATGGAGGTGATTATTATGCTTATTGTAGATTCAGAGGAGCAGGCAAGGGTTGTGATGCAAATTTAGGAACATATTCGGAAATCCAATCTTGGTACAACAACTTGGCCCCTCTTAGTAGCGACCTAATTCCAAATCTGTATATGTCATGGGGAGGAAATGTTTCAACTGTACAATCATATATGTCAGGCTATACCATGACAACAGGCACGTCTGGGCGTGCAGTGTTGCAGGATGATGGTTCGTACATGATTGACTATAAAGGGAAAAATCAAGAATCAAGAATCATGTATTATTTCACATCTGCTACAACTGGTCTCTTTGAGGCAGATGTTCAATACAACAAGAATTCAGTTTCATCTTCAGACATACTCACTTACCTGAATACTAATTACAACTATCTTGGAGAAGAATCTGGGATGTATGTGTATTGTACATCAGACTACAAGACATATGTTCTATTCTTTGAGATAGATGGAGTTTGGAATATTGGATTTGTCGATGTAAGTTACATTAGTAGTTCTAGTGTTAAATCCTATGCGCCTCGCCATCATTTAGACATTATTTCTGCAAATGTTTCTGGTGATATCAAAATGGTTAAATCAATCTTGAATCGACCAACAAAAAAAGTATCTGCTAAAAAGAACGTAAAGAATGTAAAATAATCATTTTGCCCCATAGGTTAGGCTATGCCTATACCTGTGGGGCGTTTTTGTTTCTAATAAAATGAAGAAAGCCCTATTTACATTTCTCGCATTATTAGTTGCAACCTGTAGGATAAGTTCGATTCCTGCAAGGCCTGTTCCTTTTATCGTATGTCAAGATGACGGGACTTATATAAAGGTATGTCTGCAAGGCGATGAAAGATTTCATTTTACGACAACTACTGATAATATGCCGATAGTACAAGGGCTTAATGGCAATTATTATTATGCGATTAGACAAGGTGAGAACTTGGAGTGCAGTAAAATATTAGCGCATAATAAAGAAGAAAGGAGCATAGAAGAAAGAAACTATATCATGCATAATAAAGAAAAACTTGTTGAGCTAATTGAATCTCTACGTAGAGTAAATCTGTCTCGAGAGGATTACTCTACAAAAGCAAGAAGAAGCAGTATCACAAGAAATGTTGGTCAACGAACAACATACCACGGGAAAAAGAAAGGGTTGGTCATTCTTGTGAACTTTTCGAATTTAAGGATGTCTATAGACAATGCTCATGACGAGTTTTATCAGCAATTCAACAAGGTAGGCTATAATCATAATAACCACATTGGCTCTGTACATGATTACTTTTATGATCAGAGTTATGGCGAATTTGACCTCACTTTCGATGTGGTCGGTCCAGTAACTGTTAGTAAGCAGTATTCATACTATGGTGCCAATAGCCCTAAAAAATCCAATTCAGACTTACACGTTGGTCAAATGATTATAGAAGCATGCAATCTTGCTGATAGTGAAATAAATTACGCAGATTATGATTGGGACGGTGATGGAGAGGTTGATCAGGTTTTTGTTGTTTACGCTGGTTATGGCGAGGCTAACTTAGCACCTGCCAATACCATCTGGCCACACGAATTCAGTCTAACAGGTTGTGCCCATAATGGTGATGGAGATGGTCCGTTAACCTTGGATGGGGTTAAGATTGACACATACGCTTGCTCATGCGAGTTGGCAGGCCATTCAGGAAAGACAATGATGGGTATTGGCACTGCATGTCATGAGTTTAGCCACTGTTTGGGTTTGCCTGATTTTTACGACGTCAAGTATAATGGGGGATTTGGTATGGGATCATGGGATATAATGGCTTCTGGTAGTTATAATGGGCCAAATTGGAATGGGGAAGTTCCCTGTGGCTATTCAGCATACGAGAGGTGGTTTGCTGGATGGCTGAAATTTACAGAACTCAATGAAATGGCAAGAATCAAAGATATGCCAGACCTTGGAACTAGTCCCGTTTCTTACATTATATATAATAACAACCATCATGACGAGTATTATACACTTGAAAACCGTCAAAATACAAGATGGTTTGAGTATGTTAAAACATCAAGAAAATGCCATGGTTTACTCATAACACATGTTGATTACTCGGCAAAAGCTTGGTTAATGAATTCTGTTAACACAAACTCTGAACACCAAAGAATGAGTATAGTTCCTGCAGATAATGATTACGGTTCATATTATAACGATGGTGCCAGCCAACGTTATTTCCCATCCGATGAGGAACTTGAAGGCGATGTGTTTCCTGGTAGTTGTGGCATAAGAGAGTTTACTAACATTTCTCATATAAATGTAGGAGGAAGACTATTTAATCAAAATGATGACGGTACGTTTTACATAAATAAGCCAGTAACAAATATTAAAGAATATGACAAACTTATCTCCTTTGATTTTATGGGTGGTATCTATGTACCAAAGCCATATTTGGTATCAGCAGAAACGACAGAATCTGATGCGTTTACTTTAAATTGGAACATCGACGGTAAGATAGATTCCTCTGAAATAGAAGTTGTAGAGGTAAGAAAGAAAACTCCTTTTGAGAGTATTCTGATAAGCGAGAACTTTGGAAACTTTCTAACAGAACAAGGCACAGATGACGGTAAAATGGATTTGTCAACATACTTAAATTCCTATACGCAAACAAATGGATGGTCTGGGAAAAGGATATACACTTCATCTTTAGGCGCAAAAATAGGCAATAGTATAGATCCAGGTCATATAATGACACCATTCGTTAATTCAAATGCCAACAATATTACAATAAAATTGTCAGTTCAATTTCAAGAAGAAGAGAATGTACCCATCAATGCGGTCCTGATAAATGAAAGAAATGATTCGATTAATTTATACACTATTAATTATTCAACTGAAAAAGGATCATACATATTTACCTTTGATGGATTAGATGACGGTTATTATGCAGTGAATTTACAGAGCAACCAGCCGTTCTATTTGTCTTCGTTCACCATGTATGATGGAGCATTTACAGAAGATGATTTGAAAATTACTTCAATCATTGGAATTCTTTCACCTGTGGAGAAGTATCTAGTATCAGGCATAACCGATAAGACCTACAAATTTAGTGGGTTGAAAGCAAAAGAGTTTCAGTATAGAATTAGAGCCACAAAAGATGAGGCATATTCAGAATGGACAGAATATGGTACAATAAAATTGGATGGTTCAAGTAGTATATTCAATAGCGTTAATGATAAAGAGACCAACGTGAAGATTATTAATTTGAACGGGATAGAAGTAAAAGATATGCAGAGAGGAGGTATTTATATTATAGATTATGGTACTTACAAGAAAAAAGTTATTAAGAGAAATGATTAAACGTAAATTGATTCTGTTTGTTATCTTTATTATGGCTTTGCCAACTATGGCTAATAATCTCAAAGGAACTATTCCTAAAGATAACGTGATTGCCAAACAAATTGGTATTAACTTCGCAGAAATAATTCTGTCTGCGGATAGTATTGTTGCTGACCTTACAGTATGGGAGAATGACACGCTTCCCCAAAAGGTTTTACCACCTTGTAAGTGTTCTATTGTCCAATACACATTGTGTCAACCCATTATGTATTCTACTAACAAAAGAGTTTATTCTGCATTTTATGCTGATGCACATCTGTTTATTTATAAAGGCAAAACTTTTTTGACTTTGGAGTTAGACTATAATATTAATAAATGGAGGCTCATGGACGAAAGTGGCAAACAAATTTGTCTTCATGACTTGAAAAACTCAGAATTGCTTAGCTTGCTACATGAAATTTGGCCCGAAAGTAAAAATATCAATATCAAATATGAAAAGTTTGCAGAGTAACATGAAACATATATGGTTTACAATCGCGTTCTTGTTTATAGCCTTTGCAGTAGATGCTCAGACTATTCACTGGATTATTTTCGCAGATACGCAGGATCCAAACAATGGGAGTGAAGTCCGTAACAGTATGAATGCGTATACAACGCAATTCATAGATCGGATAAATGATGCAATTATTGCAAAGGGTTATATGCCGCAAAAAAGAACATATTCTGGCTCTGATTTTACAGAGGCAAGATGCAAGGATGTGATAAATAGATTATCTTGTGGTAAGGATGATATCATCGTATTCTACTATTTGGGGCATGGCGGGCGTGCTCAAATGGGAAAAGAAGAAGCCACTTCATATAACAACAAATATCCTTGGCCCGATTTAGCGTTTGATAAAGCAAATACTAACGAATCAATAAATGGACTGACATTGAATTCTATTCACAGCAGTCTGAAGCAAAAAGGAGCTCGGCTAACGATAACGATTGGTATGTGTTGTAATGCTCATTCTGCTCAATACAAAAAGCATGGAATGTCCACTCAATCGCGGCGTTACAAAATTGTCAGTAAAAAGTTCGCGAAGAAAGTTGGGCAGCAGTTGTTCTTAAAGTCGAAGGGGGATGTGTTGGTCGCGTCTGCACAACCTGGTCAATTCTCCTACGGAGGAAGTTATGGTGGACAGGATGTTGACTGCTTTACTGCAGCATTGTGTGAAACAGTGGATAGCTATGCTAACAATGACAGAGGAGAAAATGTAACATGGAGTAGTTTTCTGAATGAGGTTTCTTCGAAATGTACAGCATTGGCAAAAATTGAGGGACAAAAATTTGGTGAAGTGTGGGAGCAAAAGCCCAAGAAGCAAGTGAATGCGACTCTGACAAAGTAAGTATTTATAATATCACTTTATTTTTTACATTTATGAAAAAAACTATTTTAATTGGAACTTTGATGTTTCTATGCACAACAGCAGTAACTGTTTTTGCTGGCTGTTTAGAAAACAGCAAGAGTGTTGTGCCAGAGAGTTACCTCAAGGTAATGAAAACGGCAGACTCTGTAAGTTTTGTTCTTATCGACCCCTGGGTTGAAGACGCTAAGGATTGGATGGATGGCTATGGAGAGGTCCTTAACAATGTCACTCTCAAGGATAAAGAGATTATCCAGTCTGCCTACAACTTGTTATCCGATCCAAAGTCGTTTGAAGTCCATGACGTTGTAAAAAACTGTACTCACATGCCTGATTTTGTCATCGCCTTCCACTCAAAGAAGGGAGATGTTAAGGTCAGCTATTCTTTCTATTGTGATGTGTGTCGCTTTGCTAAAGGCGAGACGTATGATGAGTTTGATGGAGAAATTATTCGCTCCAAATTCCTTGAAATTGTCCGGAAGGCTTACCCGAAGGATCGCTATGTTCGTTATCTTATCAAACGTGAAAAAAGTAACTTCAAATGAAAAAGCAGCATCATGAACGAATAAATAAATTGGTCTCATTATGCCACTTTTATAAGGGCGATACTGTTGCGCCATATTATCTTTCACCAATAGAAAAAATCTGTTGGCAATATGAAAAGGAGTGGGCAGAAAGTTTGACGGAAAGTTATACGAATAGAGATAAATATGTTGCTTACTTTAAAAAAAGATTCAATGATAAACCTTTGGACTTCCACCTTAAAGTAAATATGCCCAAATCTCTATTTTGTTATTTTCTTTTAAAATGCGATTCTTCTTGTTTTATACATGAATGGATACATGCTCCATTTGAATTGTTGAGTGAAAGGTATAGTGGGAATTCGGCTGATGAATTGATGTATGATTTCTTGGGAGTAAAAAATCCATATAAATAACTTTAATTAACAATGAAAAGGTATATTTTTATATTATCATTATGTTTGTGTCCTTTTTTTATACAAGCACAGACATTTCACACCATAATCATGGTGAATAAAGAAGAGCCAAATCGGCAGGTTGACCGCACTGCGGATTATAATAATATGTCATCGTTCTTCACAAAGATAGCTCAGTCGCTTGGCTATAAGAACAACATGCTGCGCTATAGTGGCCAATCTTTTAGAGCAACGAATGCTCTACAGGCTATAGAATCTCTGAACGTTGGTCTCAATGACATCGTCGTGTTTTATTATAGTGGTCATGGTGCGAACTGGGACGATGACGAATGGCCTCACATGGCGTTCCTTGATCGTCAATATGGTGAAACCACGATATATAATAAGCTTCGTGAAAAATTTGGAAATGCCAAGTTGATCCTTTGCATTTCAGATTGTTGCAATATGGATTCGGAGGGAGCACGTCGAGAAAAGAGGACATATTCAGGTTTTGATCCAACATTGACCAAGAAATTGTTTACTGACTTTGAAGGTCATCGTTCCTATGAAATATCTGCTTCTATTCGTGGACAGTATTCTTATAGTAATAGGCAGTATGGTGCATTGTTCGGCATAGCACTACGAGAAGCAGTTTCTTCTGCTTTAACAGGAAAAACTCAGCCCAACTGGGTTTATGTTTTAGAAAAAGCGAAGTCATTGACTCTTGAACTAACTGACCAAGAACAAATGCCTCAGTTTAAAATGAATAGATGGTAAATAATAGATGAGGGTACTATTTTATCGTGCCCTCATCTATACTAAATACCCCAACATATCCCAATTTACATTAAGATGATACAAAAAAGATTTTCGACTAAGAAGTCAGGCATATATAAAAAATTTATTGGGTTGATTATATGTTTGTTATTGATATGTTGCAGTGAGCATGATGTTGAGTCTGCTAGGACAGGCTCTTCTACAGGACAAAACAATATTGCCCAATATGACTCCACTTATAATGCTTCACATAATCTTTATGTCGTAGGTGATGACACAACAGCATATAGTCCTCAAAAATATCATGCTCCACTTAGTTCTGAGGAAAAGGCCATAGGTAGCGCACTGAATGAATATTCCGTAAAGATGTTAGCTGACTATAGTCATACTGATGACAACACTATTTTGTCACCTGTCAGTGCAACAATGCTATACTCTTTGATGGCTAATTTTACTGATGACAAAAAAAGTGGTAATGCATTTAAAGAGAGCATGGGAATCGGGCAGGCCAAAAACGAGGATATGAATTCCTTTTTTCGCAAATACATAAACAAAAAAAACGAGTCAGCCAAAAAGAATGCTGAAAAAAAAGGTATTTCCTTTGCCAGCAATTTATGGATGGATAAGAAGTCTGCCGTATATAATTCATTCTTATCTACATCAAAGTTCTATGGGTTTGGAGTTAAGGGAATGGATATCCAGAATAATTCAAGTATAGATGAAATTAACCAAGTAGTCAATGGTCAGATGGGGACATCTGGTGTATTCATAAAGCAATCGGCTTTACAAAGTGCCAAGCCACTAGTTACATCATCGATGTCATTCAAAGGAGAGTGGGATGTAAATTTTAGGTTAGATTCTGCACAGACTAATATTTTCAATAATGCGAATGGAACTAAGATGGTCTGTAAACAATTATGTACGACACGTAAAGGGAAATATGCAGATTTCGGAGATTTTGAAATGATAGAAATTCCATATAAGGGTAATGAGTATTCTATGTATATAGTCCTGCCACATTCTGAAGACGGCCTTGAAAAGAGTCTTGTCGCTCTGAATAACAAGGGAATCACAAAATGTATGGATTTTGTTAGCGATACGACAAGAGCCTTTCATGGAGAATATCTTATCCAAAGAGACACGACAACTGCTTATGGTACATTCAATGTTGTTGATACTCTGATAACAGATACACTTATTGATATTCGTATTCCCAAATTTAGGTTACAAGCATCAACTGGACTAAATCCTCAGAATTCAGGAGCTAACTCTGCCACAAAGATCATGTATCATACAAATCTCCCTAAAGTTTCACCAAACGGATACAAATTAAGTAATGTTTTCCAAGTGTGTAACTTTGAGGTGAATGAAGAATCTACATCAGCATCAAGTGGCGGAACAATTATTATCGTTACGGGGAGAACTAACCATAGTTATAGCATTATTCCTTCACACGATGCTGCAACGGCTCCTAAAGGTAGAAAAATTAAGGACACCATAGTTGTACCGTTCCACATAATACGCCCCTTTGCAGTTTTCATTCGTGAAAACGAGATTGGAACTATTCCGTTTGCCTGTAGTATAAAAACGATAAATAATTGATAATGGAAAAGATAAATTAATCATGCTTTCCAATCAAGTACAAACGATTCGGGTATATAATAGTAAAATGTCCAGATTGTGAGACTTCTGTGGGACAACGTTGTGTACAATTGTTTCTAAAATATAATAAATAGGGTGAATAATATTACTTCATTACCAAAGGGCTTTGTCCTTTATTCTGAACGCTATCAATATACGATAACGAAAGTTATTGGAAGGGGAGCTAATGGCTATGTATATTTGGCAACTCTATTTTCACCTAAACACAATGCTTCTTGCCAGGTTGCATTGAAAGAATGGGCATCTATGGATTGTTGTCAGCGTTTGGGAGATATGAGTATCTTATATCCAAAGGATCAAAAATCAGAGATTCTATATAGGAACTTCATGGACGAATACACAGTTCTATCCAAAATCAATCACCCTAATGTTGTACGTGTTTATGATTGCATGTGTACTAACGGCACATATTACTATTCGATGGAGTATCTGCCTGAAGGGACGTTAGCCGATTATATATCTCGACAATCTACTATTATAGACGAAGGATATGCGGAGTACATCATCAGGAAAATAGCTTCAGGGCTAGAAGCATTTCATCAAAAAGGCTACGTGCATGGCGACTTGAAGTTAAACAACATCGTCATGCGTAACAAGGATAGCCTTTTTTTGATTGATGGTGGTGTAAAACGGTTATACGGAGGAGAACAGAATAGTATCCTGGCTGACATTTATGCCCTTGCGAATATTTTTCTATATCTTTTGTCTGGAACGTCTGAGATAAAACCAAACGATGAAAAGACAGAACACTTATTTGCCATTGCAAAGGAGAAGGGGCATCTGAATTATTATAAGGAGAAAGCCATCAGACATGCTTTTTCCGGTGATTTTAAATGCGTCCATGACTTTATGGAAGCAATATCGCACGGATATTTCCCACCTTATATATACGATAACAAGTTCATTCACAGGAATGACAGTGGCAATAATGTGTTGGAGAATGACACAGAGAAAGCTAAATTATTTCTTGAAGGAATGGAAAAGATGTCTGATTTCTTTATTAGCAAAGAACCTGTTGACATAGCAACAATTGAGAAATTGTTTATGGATAGATATTTAATGACGGGATTAAAAAAAATAGACAACTGGTTCAAGGAGGTCCAAAATGGATTCGTGTTAGGCCTCCGGCTACCTTCGCCCAAGGAGTTCCTTCAATTAATAGGGTTACAAAAAATAGAAGCAGGTATTTATCTTACGTATGATAGACAAAAGATGAAATTCTTTAGTATCAGTGTTCGTAAGAAAGTATTTCCTTGGCAGAAACAAGATGTCAAAGTGGAAGAAGATCATGGATTAGAAGGGTGTCACCCTCAAAGTACTAAATTCTATTATGCCTGCGACCTTTCACCCCTTATCGCAGATTCCCACAAGATACATCCGTTTAGCCAATCTACTCAATTAGTCTACGATGCTATACTGCCTGTATCCTTGTTCGGCTTCTGTAAAGTGTCTAATGGGGGAAAATGGGGTATGGTGGATAATAAGGATTGGGTGTCTATGGAAATCAAATGTATATATGACGGTATTGAGGACATATCCAGTACATGTATTCCTGGTCCAGGAATACCACCGACATTTTTAGGTACTCTGGCTTACTTAGGTGATCAAATTGATGTTTATGAATTGGTGGAAGGCGAACATTTACGACTTATAGCCAGCATGACACAGGCAGAATGGAATAGACGTTCAAGATATTCATGATATTATATGTAAACGTATGAAGACATTACAATCCAAAAGTGGTAAGTGTTACGAATATGACCCAAGTATTCCACCAATTGAAGTTGATGCGTATTGGTCTTGTTTTTCTGGACGTTGTGTATCAGACACGATACAAAAGTCTGTAATTATCTATATCACAAATACAAATGTTCGAGTTTCAGAACAGTTTTTAGCGTGGCTAAAAAATATTCCTACGTCTGTCTTTTATAATTCGAACATAATTGGTCTAACAGATTATATAGAGGAAACTTCAACAAATGGAACGATTATTCGTTCCTACATCATTTTAACAACATTCTGCTGTGTATCATTATCTGGTTTGATTCATGGCCAAACAGATTGCATTAATGGAAAGACAATTGAATTCGCTTTGCAAATGTATGAATTATATGAAAAGAATCGGGTTGGTTTTGCGAAAACCGTTGCTAGAGATATACTTAATGGGTTAGATCATCTGCATAGCAAAGGGATAAGTGTAGGCTGTATAGATCCAGATTACATATTGTTTACGGAAGACAAACGAATCGCTATTAACTTTATGGGAGCTTATCATTGGTACATAGTAAAGCAAAGTATGTACAGAGAAAGAAACACTCGTAAGTATTCTTATGGGACAATAAACGGGAATCATGTGGTCATGGTTGCACCAGAATTACTAAATGGTAATGTTTATCATGGTGATTTAAATGATGGTCGGATTGATTTATATTCGTTGGGAATTATGTTGTTCTATATCTTGGAAGGGCACTTACCTGATTCATTTATAAATTTAGTGGCTAATCAAAAAATGCCATTACACGAAATAAAAGAAAAGCATTTTAGAAGAATCATAAAGAAAGCAACAGAAAAAGAACCATCTAAACGATATCAATCTGCTATTGAGTTTATCAATGCAATAGACAAAATAGATGAAGATGTTGTCTGGTACAAGAAATTATATTCCATTTTCGGCTTCTTTCGAAAAAAGGAAGGATAAGTCAGCGTTATTATGTCAATTTTTATTGCTTTTTTCATTTTGCTCAAATTTGATTATAAAGATGGTGGTATATCAGAAATTCTTATTGAACTTATAGATGGTATAACAGAGAATGCTTTGGGCACCATTAACAATGGTTGAGACATCTTAGTAAGCACAAAAATACCTAAAATATAATTGCAATGAATAATACGAAATGTAAAAAAAATGGTTGTATTTATGATGAAGAACTATATGGTGGAATGTATCCACTTTGTAGTGCTGAAAAAGAGAACTCGTCTGACTTCCAAAGGAGAAAACCAACTTTTTATGATACATCACCAGTAGAAATGAATCCATATCAAAAGCCGCAACCAACTATATATGGACCACCACCAAGAAAGAATTGTTCATGTTTTATGGTTTTATTAATAATTGGAGCTTTGATAGGTGGAATTATAACATGGTTATTAGGTGATTGTTCAAACAGCATTAATCAGCCAACAGTGTATGGTCCGCCTCCTGTTGATTCTACTCAAACATTATCTCCTATAAACAATGAATAGTGGTGAAAAGAAAAAGCAAATGTTACCTCGACCAGGTATTATTAAACGATTTCGGTTAGATCATGCTTGCGTTCAATATCAAAAACGTTGTGAAAGGCATATCCTCCAGCAACTATTTTGGGAGTGTACGCTTAGGTGCAATTTGAGTTGTCTTCATTGTGGTAGTGATTGTCGTACAATTTCGAATATGCAAGACATGCCGTTGGGTGATTTCCTCATGGTACTTGACGATGTTCGTTCTGTTATGGATGCAAGAAAAATACTTGTTGTCACTACAGGTGGAGAACCTCTTGTAAGAAAAGACATTTGTGTCTGTGGCCGAGCTATCAGGGAAAGGGGCTTTCATTGGGGAATGGTGAGCAATGGTATGTTACTTGATGATAAGATGTGTAACCATTTGATTAATGCAGGACTAGAAACTATTGCTATTAGTTTGGATGGATTTGAGGACACTCATAACAGGCTTAGAGGAAATGAGAATAGTTTCGTAATGGCAGAAAGAGCAATTAAAATCCTTGTAAACAAGGATATTACTTGGGATGTTATAACTTGCGTAAACCAAAAGAACCTTGATTGTCTGGATTCTTTTAAACAACATCTTATAGATATTGGTGTTCGCTATTGGAGGATTTTTACTATTGTCCCGATGGGGCGTGCTGCGACAAATGATGAATTTCAGTTGAACAAAGAACAATTTCGTAGTCTTATGGATTTTATAGTGAAGGTTCGGAAGGAGGGGAAGATTCATCTCAGTTATGGTTGTGAAGGGTTCTTAGGTAATTATGAATGGAAAGTGCGTGACTACCCATATTTCTGTCAAGCAGGTATTAATGTTGCATCAGTGTTAGCAGATGGTTCTATCTCTGGATGTCTCAGCATACGCAGCCAATATCCTCAAGGAAATATTTATAATGACAAATTATCAGATGTCTGGAATAAGAAGTTTGGCCTCTATCGCAATCGCGAATGGTTGAGAACTAACC
This sequence comes from uncultured Prevotellaceae bacterium, assembly GCA_937898415.1. Classification (GTDB taxonomy): domain Bacteria; phylum Bacteroidota; class Bacteroidia; order Bacteroidales; family Bacteroidaceae; genus Prevotella. The sequence goes on from CALDLA010000171.1 coordinate 79,196, forward strand.
AATGCATGGCATGCGATATGTGGAATTACTGCCGAGGCAATGGTATGCACTTACGTGACAATGAAGGACATCTAATGCGATGTTATTATAAGGACGATAAAGATTGCTAATAATTTAATGTGAGTTATGAGAATAGTGAAATGTGAACAATGTGGTTATTTGAATAATCCAAATGCAGGAGGCGGTGGATGTCCGATGTATGGAGGTGTAAAGATGGATTTCTTTCAACGCCAAGGTGCAAACTTTCGACCAGTAGTTGACCATGCTACTGCTTTTAAGAAAAAAAGTTATAGTAATTACTATTGCAAGTGTCATATCTGTGAGAAATGTGGTGGATATGCTCTAGGCAATGATGTGTGTCCTGCGTGTGGCAAAAAAGAAATGAAAAGAGTGACAGGGTTAGCGGTTTCTAAGGATCGGATGGACGAGTCCTTCAATATGAAAATCTTGCCAAATATGGATAATCAAGATAGGATTACAATAATAGAGATAGACTATTGTGAAAAGAAGAAAGAAATCGAAGTTTGTCAGTCTGGCTTTTCTGTTTTTCATATAAGGTCATTTAGAGACATACAGACTTATAAAAATCAGAAGGCAAATAGAATGCGTAAAAGTCGTAAGTTAACATGCGCCCTGTTGACTATTTTTGTTCTATTCTCTTTCTTCGCAAACTCAGAAGCTCAAAACGTTATGCGTGTAAATTACAAAGATGGCAGTGTATATGACGTTCCTATTGAACGGATAGATAGCATTACATTTATTGAGAAAAAGGCAGAACAGCAAAATGCAACACTTGTTGGAGAATGGTTTTGGGGGAATAAAGAGAAAGGATATTACGAAGTGATGGCATTTAATGAAGACAGAACTTATATAGGCTATGACTACTATTTGGAATATGGATTTGATACGTGGACTTATGGAACATACATGGCTAACGGAATTATGTTGAATTTGTGGTCAAACGGCTTTGGCTATCGTCGCACATATAGATGGTTTATGACGGGACTGACAGAAAATGCTTTGGAAGTCATGAATCAAATGGGGAGTTTCATATATTATCGGATTCAATCTGAGATCTACTCATTGAAAGTCGGAAAAGAATTGTACGCATGCAAAGACCGTGATTATTACATCTTTACAGATGGTGTCAAAGTATCAGAGAATAATGGAAAATTGAAAGGAATAAGTGAAGGCACAACATATATACTAAAATATAATGCAGAGCCTGGGCTTATAATGGCTTATAAAGTGATAGTTGAAAAGTAGTATGTTAGTATCAATACTTGGGGATTCCATAAGTACTTACAATGGTTATAATCCAAAAGGATATGCAGTCTATTATGATGAAGACATGCGGATGCGTAATGGACTGCAAAGTGTCTATGATACGTGGTGGGCAAAAGTTAATCAAGAACTTAACTCTTATCTCTGCGTAAATAACTCATATTCTGGAAGCAAGGTAAGTGGAGAGGAATTCCCAGCAGGGTGTTGTATGGAACGGATTGCAAATTTGCGGACTTCGGAATATACACCCGACTTGATTCTGGTTTATATGGGTTTTAACGACTTTGGATATGGTGTACCTATTAGCTGTTCCCCCTTGAGCAATGATGGAAGGGTGAATCTGCGGTGTTTTGAAGATGCCTATCATCAGATGCTAACTGGATTGCGTTTTTATTACCCGAACGCAAAGATTATCTGCGCAACGCTAATGAAAACAACGTTGAAACAGAACCACCTTTGGCGTTTCCCAGACAAATTAGGGGGTATCAGTATAGAAGATTACAATAATGCCATTCGACGTGCTGCGGACAATTGTCATATTGGTCTTGCGGATTTAGCTAAACGTTATATAAACATTCCGAGTCTAACCAAGTATGATAAGCGATATGAAACTATAGATGGAACTCATCCAACCGTAAAAGGCCATCAGGCAATCGCTGAAGAATGGATTTCTTATTTGTCCAAAATGTTATAATATAAGTGGGAAGTATGAAAAGGTTTTTAGTCGTTTTTCTTTTAATCTTAGGAGTATCAAGTAATGGTTTGTCTGCAACTATCGTTCAGGCAGACAAGGCACAACAGTATCTCCGAGAAGCGCAACGGTATAATGATCAAGCAGAAAAATATGAGCGTGAGGCTGAGCAGTTAACAAAGAAGGCCAATGATTACACTCATAAAGCGGATAATTATGCCAAGAAAGGAGACTATAAGCGGTCGCGTCTTTATACAAGATGGGCAAACGAAGCTCTTTCTAAAGCGCAACTTCGACTGAAATGGGCCAAAGAAACTCGCGATAAAGCTCGATTGAGAATGAAGTGGGCAGATGAAGAGATGAAAAAGCATAAATAAGGCCAGCCTGCCGGTGACCGTCAATTAATCAGTGAAAACTATTTTATTAAACACTTAAAAGAACATTTTTAAATTATGAAGTATTTATTATTTGCTTTTTTTACGATCTTATTGGACGTTGCAAGTTGTGGTTCACGACATGATTATGATGATGAATTGAATGTTAGTTCTAATAGAGTGATTTTAGAGAGCCAAAAGGGTGCAAGTAGTGATTTATCTGTGTCTTCCGATCTGCATTGGGATAATACTATTTATGGAGAATGGTTGCATGTTTCACCAAGTTCAGGTAATAGTGATGTAAAGATAGTCGTTACTGCACTATCCTCAAATGAATCACCTAATGAACGTTCTTGTACCATAGTCACTTATGGTGGACCTATTAAACGAGAGGTTATCATAATACAGAGGGTAAAGTTTCTATTAACGATAAAGAAGATGGTGCATAAATGCATTCAATAGCATTCCACACGTTCCTCCTCTCCATGCTACATCTTCTTGTTGATGGGGTCTGTGCATGTGGGCTTATGATGACAACGTGCCAGATAGTTAGTGATTTCGAGGCATACGGGATAATTGTACTTTACGACGTGCTGGCCTTTGGCACTCAGCCGCTGACTGGTCGTTGGGTAGACACAAATGATGACAACCCACACGGCCTCAAACTTGCGATGGCGCTACTTTTCGGCGGATCGTTGATAAGTCTGTTCCATGTTTCCTGGAACTTCTTGGCAGCAATGACCGGCATCATACTATTAGGCTTAGGTAATTCGCTTTTTCACGTCTATGGTGGCAAATATGTGGCTGTGACTTCTCATAACGACATCCGTATGATGGGCGTCTTCGTTTCGACCGGATCTGTTGGCCTGACCCTAGGCTTTGGTTTCAGCAGCCCGACACTTATGGCAGTATTCATCCTAACTCTTCTTGCACTATCAGTTATTCATCTCCACTATGCTGAAGCTCTGACAGAAACGCCTTCAGCTATCTATACAAAAGAAGCCAAGCATACCTCCCAGCAGCCCCTGTCCCCCATTCCGATTCTCTACCTTTCCTGCCTGATGTTAGTCGTGGCAGGCCGTTCATTTATCAGTGAGAGCGTGCCGACACTGCGCACAACCATCCACTCGATGGGTACGCCCTTGACGATGGTCGCAGTAAGCGTCATAGTCATGACTGGCAAGGCTGCGGGTGGTTTCCTATCCAAAAAGTGGGGTGTGGTAAATGTGTGCTGTGTCTCTTTGCTACTCAGTGCCGCCGTGTTTCTGATGTGTCCGTGGCATGATGCCTTCGTGCTGATAACCTTGCTGCTCATCAATATCTCCATGCCATGCACACTCTACTTGGCAACTAAGGCCGTTCCAAGGCGTGAGGGATTGGTATTCGGCCTGTTAGCGATGGTTCTCTTGCCAGGATTCCTCTTAGGTTACCTCTCCAAGAACAATACCACCTGCCAGGCGCTTCTTGTGCCACTGATGGCTACCATCCTTCTTGAGAGTATCTTGCTGATACGGATGCATGAAAGGCGGTGGCAGGTGTTGTCGGCTTCGGTAGTGCTCAATATCTTTACCAATGTCCCGCTCAATGCCTTCATCATGACCTACGAGGTTACTTCCCCTCTTTACATCGTCTGCCTTGAATGTATAGTCGTTATTGCGGAGTGCATTGGATATAGGCTCGTCATTCATGATTGGCGCAGGGCTTTTAAGTACAGCTTTCTATGCAATTCCTTCAGCTTCCTCGTCGGATGCATTTTTCAATTATTTGTATCTTAATAAACTGTAAGCATTCAATACAGGTAGTTGTACCTATACATTGTAGCGACAGCAGCTATAACTTCGAGTGAAGCATATAGCTGCTGTTGTTTTGTTGTACCAATCTATGATATCTATATGATTCGTAAGCATTCGTTGAAATACACGTTGTCGCAGATGTAGTTTCGTTGTACCTTTGCAGCGCAATAGTGCATCCAACTGCTGAATCGTGGTTGGATTCACAGTTCTGTTTACAGACCATGTGAATCCAGACCATGTAGGTGGTGATATTGGCTGTTCGGTATCAACGGCTATTACAGAAAGGCAGGTAGATTGAGTAAAAGACCCGTTTTGTTGCTTTATTATGTGTTGCGTGCGTAATCCGCCCCATACCCGTTCACTTTCCGAGGGGTCTTCAAGGCCCCGGCAGGGCATAAAAATGCCATGATTTGGTGTCCGTTCACCTATAAAAAGGATGAACAAATGGACAAATTGACTGTTGTGCGTAATCCGCCCCATACCCGTTCACTTTCCGGGGCCTCTTCAGAGGCTCATTGAGGCATGAAAATGCATCATTTTGACGTCCATTCATTCAGAAAAAGAATGAAAAAGTGGACATTATGGACATTGAAACGACTTTTTTCCGGCCGATACCCGTTCACCTCCAAAACGGAGGTGCGGAAGCGACCCTTTTCCGCTCCATACCCATTCAATCGGATATGGTTGCCGGATTCATTCCGGCACATACCCGTTCACTTATCCGGGTGACGGTCAACGCCTCTTTTCCGGCCCATTGCCGTTCACGGAAGGCAGGAGGCCGTAGCTCGGCGACCTTTTTCCGGCCCATATCCGTTCACTCCAGCATGATATTCCTCTATCTTTGTACCAGTAAGTTAATTAACACCGGTACATATATGGCAGGAACAGTAAAGGATATGAGCCAAGGAGAAACAAATTATGGAAGCAGTAAAAAAACGAAACAAAGCAGACGAAGACACAAGTGTATAATGTGATAATTCTTGATAAGAGCGGATCCATGGAGAGCATCCGTCAAGCTGCAATCGATGGATTCAATGAGACACTTGCAGGTATCAAAAGAGCTCAGGAAAAATATGCAGACACCCAGGAGCATTTCGTGTCACTACTGACCTTCTGCGATTGCGAAAAGAAGTATGTGTTTGACAAGGTTCCTGTGGCTGATGCCAATAAACTGACTATGGGAGATTATGAGCCATGTTGCTGTACTCCACTGTATGATGCCATGGGCTTTACGCTCACATCCATGCGCAACTATGTGAAGAAGCAGGAAGATGCAGTAGTTGTCGTAACTATTATTACTGACGGTTATGAAAATGCATCTAAGGAGTACACGGGTATAGCCGTAAAGAAGTTGGTTGAGGAACTGAAGGGTGAAGGATGGACTTTCACTTACATGGGAGCTAATCAGGATTCCGTAGAAGTGGCGTTCAATTTGTCTATTCGAAACTCACGTAACTTTGATTACTCTGCGAAAGGAACTATGGAAACGATGGCCAAAGACACTAGTACCCGCATGAATTTCTTTGGTAAGTTACATGCTTTCCGTGCTGGGGCAAGGGGCGTCGTAAGAAAAGAAGAGCGTAATGCTTGTTATGCAGCAATGGCTGATGAAGCCTTTGATGAAGAAGAATCTAAAAGCTAATATATAGGTTGAAATTTTGTGGACTTTCGGGAATGAGGCATGGAGGAAAATAGACAGGACTGTCAGCGAAAAGCTACAGCTTTGTAAATTATCTTTGCTTCATTCTTTGTTGCCATATCAATTATGGTTATAGCATCTTTTAGGCTATGGATTATTATTCCTTATTTCATCCAACAGGAACTTTCCGAGCGTACTCTTGTCTGGAAGTTGGAGCATATAGGTAGATTGGCAGACAAATGTGTTTCCGAAGAAAATGTTAGTTGTGAGGTCAATTAGACTGTATGAAAGAAAAAACGGAATTCTTTTGGCGGATTGGAAATATTTGCTTAATTTTGCAGCCGAAAACATAATTCTATCACAAAATAAACAAATTGTAGCAAGCATGAACGAAATGACAATGATGATGGTTAGATGCCGAGCGGTTCACTGGCAAAGTTGACACTTTGTTCGTGAAACGGTAGGATGACTACGTCTTGTCGTTCATTGCGTTCTTTGAGGTTACACCTCGAAGATTTATGGCGCGGTCTTTGACAGATTGCTACAATTGTACATGCCCACCCACTCTCTTTTTGTGCCCCAATCTCTGGGGTTTTCTTTTGCATTGTATTTTTATGTGTGATTAGAATTATGTTGATTATGAGGAAAGCAAATAGACTGATTGACGATTTTAGAAAACAGACCATTTTAGACGCAACCTTTGATGAGCCTGAGACGGAAGAATTTGCACAAGACGATGACGATGATTTTTCCGAACTATTTAACAAATATCTTCGTGAGGATTTGGAAATCTTCCCTGACGGGGAGATAGAGCAGAATCAGAATATCAGCGTCAAAGTGGAAATCTTACGTCCCATACAAAACCCTCGTGAGGAATTAGACAAATTGGTGGGCTGTACGGATATCAAGAGACGCATGGATGAACTGGTGGCTCTGACCCGTTACAACAGGATGATGCGAGAATTTTTCCCTAACGGCAAACGGCATGAAGTGTCGCTACATAGTGTTTTTCTTGGTCGCCCAGGAACAGGAAAGACCACGGTCTGCAAAATCTTCGGTTCGCTATTACGACAGGCTGGAGCACTTTCCAAGGGACATGTGGTGGTTTGTGACCGCAGCACCTTTATCGGCACCTTGTGGGGCGACGAGGAACGGTCAATGAAACAGGTGATTGAGATGGCCAAAGGCGGTGTACTGATGGTGGACGAGGCCTACTTGCTGAACGGCAAGCATGAGAATGACCCAGGGAAACTCGTCATCCAATTGTTGATGAATATCCTCGCCGATGAGACGCAGCGGGACATCGCGGTTGTACTCTGCGGATATAAGGAACCCATGATGAAGTTGCTTGACACCAATCCTGGTCTTCAGTCCCGTTTTCCCAATAAGTTCGAGTTTACAGACTTTACAGTAGATGAACTGCTGGAAATCACCAAGCGTCGCATCAAGGACTATGATTACCAGTTCACTGTTCAAGCGTGGAAGAAGTACAGCGATATACTGACACAGGCTTACCAGGTACGTAACCCGGAGACGTGGGGCAATGCCCGTTTTATCGCCAACCAGCTGGAGCGTATCTATATCCAACATGCGAACAGATGCGTACAGCAACAGCCTAACGATAAGTCCGAGCTACTTCTGCTCACTCCTGAGGATATTGTTCCTATTGAGATTCCACGACAAAAGACCAAAATAGGTTTCTAAAGACTCCGCGAAATGAGAAGAAGAATTCCTTATAGGGTATGCAGCTGCATGCCCAATGGCGTGGTGACGCATCTTGAAGCCCGTTTGTTGAAGGACTTAGTCAATCGTGAGATTCACCCCATCCGTTGTGCGGAGAGTTGTAAACGAAAGTTTCAGAAGGGCTCACGCATTGGCGACCTCTGTGCTGAGACAGGCCATTTCTGGTGGGCCATGAGAGTCTGGGAACTGACGGAAAGACTGATTGCCAACAAGGATTGGGACGACTGGCGCTATGTCTGGTTCGACAATAACAGGGTAAGGCTCCGAGATGTTATCTCGGAAACAGAGTGCGAACTGTTGTCAAAGCGCAGAAGCGACCTCTGGCGAGCACTTGGATTCCCAGAATACGCATGGTGGACACCAGAATGGGACCGACTTGCAAGTGACACGTTCGGGACCTATTACACCGATTTGTGGCTTGACAAGTTCGACTTCGATCCGGTATCCTGTACAGAAGAATGGGATTCAGCAATGAGAGACATCAGCGCTGAGCAGGAAACAGAAGTCCTATTCAGAGAAGGACAGAGCGACTCCCAGCCTCTTTGTGCCCAAAACTTCTTCGATTATTGGGGCGATGGCACCCAAACAGAAGATTCACTTTTATAGCGGCTGATACGGCAGGCCGAAGACATCGGCAACAGCCTTAAAGACAATCTTGCCATCGACGATGTTCAGGCCTTTTGCCAAGGCGGAGTCGTCCTTGCATGCTTGTTGCCAGCCTTTGTCGGCTAAGGCGAGGGCATAGCGCAAGGTGGCGTTGGTGAGTGCCAGCGTCGAGGTGTTGGGCACGGCTCCGGGAATGTTTGCCACGCAGTAGTGGATGATGCCGTCCTCCACGTAGACGGGGGTGCTGTGGGTGGTGGGTCGTGAGGTCTCGAAGCATCCGCCTTGGTCAATGGCCACGTCGACGAGCACCGTTCCGGGCTCCATCAGCGCCAACATCTCCTTGGTGATGAGGTGGGGCGTCTTGTCGCCTGGTACCAATACCGAACCGATGACAATGTCAACGTCCTTCAGCTGCTTCACGATGTTATGTTCTGAGGAATAGAGGGTGTGAACGTTGGGCGGCGTCTCGATGTCGAGCTGTCGCAGTCGGGGCAGCGAGATGTCGGTAATGGTGACATCGGCACCCAGTCCGGCTGCCATCAGCGCGGCAGCTTCGCCGACCACACCGCCACCCAGCACCAGCACACGGGCAGGCAGTACACCGGGTACGCCGTTGATGAGTTTACCCTTGCCGCCCTGGGTCTTTTGCAGGTAGTAGGCACCGTTGAGTACAGCCATACGTCCGGCCACTTCGCTCATCGGCTGAAGCAGCGGCAGCGCTCCGTTGGGCAGTTGCACCGTCTCGTAGGCCAGACAGACGGCACCGCTTTGCAGCATGGCCTCTGTCAGTTCGCGCTCGCTGGCGAAGTGGAAATAGGTGAACAGCAACTGGCCTCGTCTGACCAGTTTGTACTCCGGCTCGATAGGTTCTTTCACCTTCACGATCATGTCGGCCTCGCGATAGACATCCTCGATGGTTGGTAGTATATGGGCTCCGACGGATACATACTCGCTATCGGCAAATCCGCTACCCTCGCCAGCCGTATGCTGTACAAAGACTTCATGGCCGTGCCTTACCAGTTCTGCCACTCCCGCAGGGGTCATACCCACGCGGTTCTCATTGTTCTTAATCTCTTTTGGAATACCAACTTTCATACTCTTTATCTGTTTTAGTTAAACAATTTGTGTTACAAGGATTTACTTCTCGGGCGTCACGCAATTGCACCGTTCGGTATAGAACTGCTTGAAATCTGTCCACTTGTAGTAGGGATAGTTGTCGGCAGGAAAGGGCAGTGTGGCTTCACATCCGTTGAGGAGGCATTTCACGAGGATGTCCTGCGGCTGTTTGCCGCGATAGAAGACGAGCTGCATGTTCGAGGCCTTGCCCGTCTGCCAGTTCTGATAGCAGTCTTTCACTTCGTAGGGGTCAACGGGGTCGCGGTCGGCTCCGTTGAGTCCCATCAGTACGGTGAGCGGTCCGAGCACGGTGTCGTGGCCGAAGCGGAGGTCAGCCAGTCGCTGACTGTTGCCGCTGATGACGGCGTCGGCCTTTGCAATGATGTCGCGCACGACGGGAATCATGTCGTAACGTGGCTCGAAGACCCAGGTGTACGACCCGAGGTTCTCGTTCTCCCATCGGGCGGCTATCTCCTCGTCGCTGATGATGTTACCCATCATGCCCTCTTGTCCGATGCTGGGCAGCGAAGTGTAGAGGTTGATGAGGTTGCTGCCGATGGCGCCCACATTGCCGGGCAGTCCCTCGGTGCTGGTGAATACGCGCTGGATGACCTTCTGGCGCAGTCCGTCGCTGTACTTGAACTGCTGGCGGTTATCCTCGAAGCGCGGACGCGACTTGGGCCAGGTGTGCCGCTGGGGATTCTGACGGTCGGTGGGTACCACGCCGTCGAGTGTGGTACGCGACGACTGCTGGCGGATTTCAATCTTGGGGTTGCATTGCGTCAGTTCCTCGCAGAACGAGGCCATGCTGAGTACGCAGCGACCCGTCAGCGAGGAGATGGCGAAGACGTCGCCGCCCTGCTTGAAGACCTCGGGGAAGTTATTGTACATTGTGCGGGCGATGCGCTGGTGCTGTTCCCAGCCCAGGTCGCTCAGTTCGCTGACGCTGGCCGACATCAGGTCCTTGGCGGCCATGAACTTTGTGCGGAAGGCCTCGCCCTCAGCCGTCAGCTGTCGGTTGGCGTGGGCCTTGGTCAGCAGCGAGTCAAGGTCGCGGTAGAGCATGGCGTTCCAGTAGTATCGTGAGCCGTGGCGCCCGTAGTGGCTGATGTAGAAGGGTTTGTAGCCTTTCGGGGCCTTGGTCAGCTGGCAGGTGGTCTCTGGGTAGGGGTAGTCCGTTCCATAGGCTTTGCGCGGGTCGGCCTTCACTTGTTCCAGTGCTGGCGTCTGCTGTGCCCATGCGGCTGTGGCCAACGCCCAGAGGATAAGGATGTTAAGTGCTTTTTTCATTGTTGTCGGGTTTTATGGTTAGTCATTCATGATGTCTTTTTTCTTGAGTTCCACTATCCGGCCGTACTTCGCCAGTGTCGTCATGTCGAGTTGCTTCTTGTTGCCGATGACGAAGTAGACGCGTGGCTGCTGTCGGATGTTCTCATGATAGAAGGCGGCCATGTCGGCGGCAGTCAGCGTCGGCACAATCCGTGCTGTCTGAGTGCGCGGGTCTTCGCTGTAGCCCAAGGCGCGGTAGTTGGAGACGTAGTTCGGCAGCTGTCTGAATGTAGGGTACGTGTTGTTGATGTCGTTCAGGATCTCCTGCTTAGCAGACGCTACGTTCTGCTCGTTGACGGGCATGTTGCTGAGCAGTGAGTCGAGTACGTGGAGGCCCTGCATCGCCTTGTCGGCCTGGGTGCCCAGATAGGCCAGGTAGCCCGATGGGTGGTCGCGGTGACGTGCGCGGTTGGGCTTGATGGCCTGTCCGCCGGTAGCGTAGGCCATGGCGCGGAACTCGCGTATTTCCTGGAACAACAGCGACGACATGCCCCCGCCCATGTACTGGCTCCACAACTGCAGCAGGGCCGCCTCGCGGTCGGTCAGCGAGGGTTTGACGGTGCCGTAGGTGCCGACGAGCATTTGTCGGCTGTCGGGCATGTCGTAGACGTATACCACCGGCTCCGTCGGCTCCTGCAGGCGCACGTCGTGGTCGAGTGGGGGATTCAGAGGAGAGAGGATAGAGGAGAGAGGAGGAAGATTCGTGAACAGGGCGGCTATGTCGGTTGACGGCTGCCGTCCGCAGTAGAGGACGTCGCACTGGTAGCAGCGTATGTCGTCGAACAGGCTGAGCAGTTGCTCGCCCGTCGTCTTCTTCGCTTCTGCCACCGACGGCTGACGCAGGTAGTCCGACTTGTCGCCCTTGGCTATCTTTGAGACCACCATCTGCATGACTGACGTATTGGTGCGGTCCAGTTGTCGGCGGTCCACCTTGTATTCGCTGGCCAGTTCCTTCATGGCCTTCTCGTCGGGTTTCAGCGATGTCAGTACGTGCCCCAGCAGTCGTACTGACGGCTCCATATTCTGCTCCAGTCCCGTCAGCGTCAGCATGAAGAAGTTCTCCGACGACTTCACCTCCAGCGTCGTGCCCAGCCGTTGCCACGCCTCGCCCAGTTGGTGCTTGGTCAGCGAGTCGGTGCCCAGTTCGCTCAGATACGAGCCGAGGAGTCCCTGCCGCGGTTCGTCGCGCTCGCCTTTGTACCACTTCAGCGACAGCGTGAAGAGATCGTTGGCGGGGTTCTCCTTTTTATATAAGGTGACGCCGTCGGCCAGCGTCGTTATCTCCGTGTCTTTCGTCAGGTCGATGAGCCGTGGGGCGCGGTCGGCTACCGGCAGTTGCTCCAGCTCGCGGGCATAGGCTGACTGCTCCTTGGCGTGTTTCGGCACTACGGGCTTGTAGCCGGGCTGCGTCACCTTGTCCTTCGGGTACGAGCCAAAGCGCTTGACGCCGCGCAGATACTGGTCGGTGAGCAGGTATCGGTTGGCCACCTCGACGACATCGGCCTTGGTGATGCGCTTCACGTCGTCTAACTGTCGCAGGTAGTCGTTCCACGTCCTGCCCTGTGAGAATACCTCGGCCATCAGGTCGGCTCGGCTGCTAATGGTCTCCAGTTCTGTCTCCACGTTGCGTCGCAGTTCCAGCTTCAACTGTTCTAGCTTCGTCTCGCTGAAGTCGCCCTGCTTCAGCCGTTCTATCTGTTGCCAGCAGCGTTGCTCGGCCTTTTTCTTCGAGCCGAACGGCAGTTTCGGGATGATGAGCAGTCCCACGGCTCCCGCCTCGTTGAAGGCGAAATTCTGCCCCATTGCGAACATCACCTCGTGGGCGGTGCGCAGCGAGTCCAGCATGCCCGTCTCGTTGTCGTTCGTCAGCAGGCTCATCGCCAGCTGCAGGGCACGGTAGTCCTTCTCCTGGCTCACAGGTCCGCGGAACAGCAGTCCCACCGCTTTCACCAGCGGAATGTTCACCTTGATGTCCAGCGTCTCGCCGGCGAACGGGGAGAGAGAAGTAGAAGAGTGAGAAGTGAAAAGTTGAGAGTGGTGAGAGGAGGGGAGTCGCCCGAAGGTACGCTCCAGCAGCGGCTCGATGCCCTCAGCCGTGAAGTCGCCACAGAGCATCAGCCCCATGTTGTCGGCCACATAGTAGCGGCGGAAGAAGTCCTCCATGTCCTGCAGCCGCGGGTTCTTCAGGTTCTCCGTGCTGCCGATGATGGGGTACTGGTAGGGATGGCCCTTGAAGGCCTTCGCCATCACCCGCTCTACGGCTCCTGTGATGAGGTCGTCGGCGGCGCGGTTCTTCTCTTCGTACACCGTCTCCAGTTCGCCCTGGAACAGCCGGAACACGGGGGTCAGCATCCGCTCCGAGTTCAGCCAGCACCACTGTTCCAGGAACTGCGGCGCGAACGTGTTGTGATACTCCGTCACGTCGTACGATGTCGAGGCGTTGAGCCCTGAACCGCCGTATCGGGAGATGAGCCGGTCGAATTCGTTGGGGATGGCGTAGTCGGCCGCCCGCTGGCTCAGCCGGCTGATGTCCTGCTGTAGTGCCAGTCGCCGTGCTGCGTCCTTGGTCACCGACAGCTCGTTGTATTTAGCCGAGATGGAGTCAAGCCACACGCGCTCTGCCTCGTAGTCCACCGTGCCAATCTTCTGCGTACCCTTGAACAGCACGTGCTCCAGATAGTGCGCAATGCCCGTGTTCGGGCAGTCCTTGGCCCCCGCCTTCACCACCACGGCCCCATAGACCTTCGGCTGCGAGTGATCCTCGTTCAGCCAGACGGTCAGTCCGTTGCTTAGCTTTAGTTCCTTCACGTCCAGTCCCCCGGCCGTCGCTCCGATGGTCCCGCATAGCGTCAGCAGAATCAGGATATATCTTTTCATTTTCGTTATCTTGTGGCTTACTTCTCAAACCACTCCATCAGTTCTTTCTGGACTTCTTCCGGGAAGGTTACCTTCAGTAAGATGCTGTTCTTTGCTGACTGGTCCTGCCGTTTGTACGAAGCACTATAGTCTTTCCATACCTTCTCCCAACCGACGTAATCACTGTAGTGGAAGGAGAAGTCATAGTCGTAGTTGCTGATGCGCACCTCTTCGCCTTCGTATGGCCAGTTACCGTAGAATTCTGAGACATCGGAAATCGTGATGCCCGAGTAGCCCGTGGTTTTGTACTTCAGCTTACCGTCTTCATATACAAAGGAAGAGGTAGTACCTATGCTCGTCTTGACTTCACTGGGATCCACGTTGCACGATATATGGTGCATCTCGTAGTCTTCGTAGAAGCCCCAGTCGGGCTGATTGGGCCACGTCTCGCGGGAATCGTAGTTCATCGACATATTCGTTACGCGGGCAGCCGGCTTTCCGTCGTCGTCGAGGTATTTCTCGATGTCGAAGGTTAGCGTATACGTCCTTTTACCAGCTACGGGCACTCCGTCGTAGGCAGGTGTGTTCACTGGGCGATAGCTCGTGTACTCGTCGTTGATGGCATGTACCACGAAGTGTATGGCGTTGCTGCCCAGGGTGGCGTTAACCCACTTCTGCGTCTCTTCCGCTGTGTCATAGCCTACGCCCCAGCCGCCAGGACTTGGCCCGTAGCCGGTGCTCCATTTCACGTCGGGGTCACTGCATGCGACGCGCTTCATTCCACCGACGCCGACACTGCATCTGAAGGTCTCGATGTCGATGCTCTCGCCTGTCTCGGGACTGTCAGGGTCTTTGCCGTCCTGTATGATGGTAATGATGGCCGAGCCTTTCTGTCCGTCGTCCGTCTCACCTTCAAGGATGACGAAGTCGGTGTACTTGTAGTCGTCATTCTTGGCGACGGTGATGGTCAGCGTGTTGCCGTCGAGCGTGGCGCTGATGCCCTTGGGCGTCTCGCGGATGATAATCTGTTTGACATTAGTACTGTCGATGGTGACGGTCTTCGTTCCGCCCTGCTTGGTAAAGGTCAACTTGTCAGGATGGAGGGCAATGTAGCCGCCGCCCTGATTGACGGCGATACTGTCGCGGACGAGCACCTCGCCCTTCTGCGTCTTGCCGGTGAGGCGGATGACGCCTCGGCGGCCGACGGTGCCCTTGGGCAGTGCCTTGTAGTAGACGGAGAGCTGGTTCTTATGGTCGAGCCAGATGCAGGTGAGCCAAGGCTCGGCCTCTGACTTCACGTCGACGTTCGACATGTTGGGTACGACCTCAATGTCCTTCATGCCACCTTCACCTATAATGTCATCAATCTGGCGCGTCTCGATATCGATGCGGGCAGAGTCGACGACGAACGTCTTCTTCTTGTCCACCAGCAGGTTGTGTCCGCTGTATTTCACGATGGGGTAGGCCGTGTAGGTGGTCTCCTTGCCCTTGGCGGGATCAATGTTGGTCATCACACAGCGGTAGAGGCCGTCCTTCTTCCACCCAGCGTCAGTGCAGGTCGCGTTGGAGAGGTAGTAGTCGCTGATGGTGTCGGTTACCAGTTTACCTTCCTCGTTGTAGATGGCGAAACCGATGTCCTTGCTCAGTAGCAGCTTACGTTCTTTGAGCGGCGCCGCCAACAGGTAGCGGTAAGGCCGTAGGGGTTCTTCCTTGTCCTGGGCCACGGTGATGCCTGTGATGTTAGGTACGATGCCCCGGGTAATGGGTTTCAGCAGCGAGAAGGATAGCTTCGGAGTCCACGCCCACTTTCCGACGTTGAGGGCAAACGACAGGTTGACGGGCGTCGAGATGGTGACGTTCTCTTCGAAGTTCAGCAGCTTGTACAGACTGGGAGAGGGCTTGGCGGCCACTGCCGCGTAGTCTTCTTCGCCGAAGATGGGCACATCGAACTCGGCCTTCAGTCCGGCGTCGAGGCGCAGGGCGGCACTGCCCTTCTTCTTGACGATGGGCACGTTGCAGGCCACCTCGGCCTGACCGTAGATACCGGTACTGACGGCGAACTTGCCGGCGGCAAAGGTCCACGTGGTGGTATCGCGGCTGTTGTGGATGCTGTAGCGGTAGAAGTCCTCCCAGTCGCCTGACGATACCTCGCGGTCGTACTGGTAGGTGGTGTTCAGGTCGTGCTTGTTGTTCCAGGTGTAGCTGCTGCTGACCGTACCCTGTCCCTCGATGTATAGACCGAAGGAGAGGTCAGCCCAGAAAGGCCCCGCATTGATGGCCAGTTTCTTGCCGGCCTCCTTGAGGGCCAGTTTTCCCCCTTCCTTGACCAGGTCCTTCGCGAAGGTGAACGGCAGGTCAGCGTGAGCTGTCAGGGCACCGGTGATGGCCAGGCTTATGTCAATGCTGTTGTTGAACTTGGCTATCTGGTAGTAGCGGTCCTGGTTGTAGAGCGTGTTCAGATAGAGGAAGCAGCGCAGTTCGACATCCGACTGCAGGGTTCCGCTGAGGTCGAGCGACCCGTCGAGCGACACCTGTATAGGTGTCCCGTCTTCGGTCAGTTTGTGCTGGCCGGCGAGCAACGAGAGTCCGACGCTCATGGCCGGAAGGTGCAGGGGTTTCTTCGTGTCGTAGCTGAAGTCGGCGTCAGAAGATGCCCGTCGGCTCTCAGCTTCTGACTCGCTCATGCCCGAGGTCTTCAGCACGAGCACATCGTAAACATCCTTCAGCTCCAGTTCTTCAGTGCTGACGGTGTAGCCGTTGCTGCCTTGCGTGACCGCCGTCACCAGTCCGCCGAATCCGTCAGGTATGTATCGGCTTGGTTCCTCGATAAGCAGTTTGTCGCCCTTGCGGGGCAGCAGTTCCTTGGGCGTGTTCAGTGCCAGGCGTATCCAGTAGAGCGAGTCGCTGGCCACAATGTAGTCGGCTATCGTCTTGTCGGGGCGTACTACGTCCTTCTTGTACTTCGTCTCTGGTGTGACGAACGATACGGAGTCGATGGCTGACAGCGGAATCCTGAAGATGGAATCAAGGGCGTAGATTTCCTGTACCACATAGTCGTGGCGCTCGATGCCGAACGTGTCGACGCGGCTGTAGTCAATGCGCTCTATGTCGCCCCAGAAGAAGGCGTTGAACTGTCCGTCGTTGCGGAAGATGTAGAGCGCGTCCTGTGCCTGCTGTGCTGCTAAGGGCAGCGAAGTCGTGACTGACAACAAGGCTGTCAGCAAATATAGGTAGAGGTGACGTGACTGTTTCATGGCTTCATGATTTTATATGTGAGCGTTCCGGCTTTGACAACATAGACCCCTGAGGGCAGTGCCGAGAGATTCAGACGGAAGGTGCCTGCATGCTGTGCCTTCAGCTGGCGCACCAGTTTTCCGTCGAGAGTGTAGACGCCCACTTGTGTACCCTCTTTCAGCTGGCTGAGCACGAGTGTGCCGTCCTCGTAGCTGATGTCGGTGTCGGGCGTATCCTTTATCTCCTGAATGCCCGTAGCGGGCAGGTTGATGTAGTTGAAGCGCTGTACGTCGGTTAGTGCGAAACTGACGACACCGTTGCTGGTCGTGACGTTCAGGTTGGGGCCGACGAACCTCACCTGTGGTTTCTCCTTGAGCAGTACGAACGTGGTCTGCATACCGTTCTTGGTGGTCACCACCAGTGCGGATGAGTTCTCCGTATCGTCGCCGGGGGTGTCATCATCGCCTCGTCCCGCTGTCGGCGGAGTGACGAGGTAGACGTGGCGCTGCGCGTCGGTATTGTCCTTGATGCCGCCGCCCGTGCAGGCCAGACGACCGTCGGCGAGTAGCGTCCATGAGGCCGTCAGCAGGTTATGCTTGAACCCCGGAGCCGAAGCAATCGTCCACTCGTCGGTGTTGTAGTTCAGACTGATGACGTGGAGCGTCTGGTTGGTCACTGCGCCGCTGGTACCGATGAGGTAGGTTTCCTGTCGTGACTCGTTGGTGATGACGCTGCCGCGCCACGTGATGTCCTGTCCGGCGTCGTCCTTTGTCGGGATATCGAACGTGTTGAAACGGTAGAGTTGCGGCTCGTCAATGTCGAACAGGTAGAGCATGTAGCCGTTGGTCATCCGGTTCAGTATCAGGTAGCAGTTGTCGCCGTTCCAGGTAAAATGCAGGTCTTCCGACCGGGCATCGTCGGGCAGGGCCAGCGGACAGTTTTGCTGCGTGAATGGCAGTCCGAAGTACTGCGTCTCACCCGTAGTGGGGAAATATTTGTCGGCCAATAGTCTGATGCAGCCGTCATCGTAGGTGTAGAATCCGAAACTCTGGCCCTTGGTGTTGTAGGCTGAGAGGATAAATACCTCTCCCTTGTCGTTGGTCATCATGTAGGGATTGGAGCGTCCGTCGGTCTCGCCCACAGCCTTGAACGATGAACCGTCGTAGTAGTCAATCGTTGGGTCGTCGGCATACCAGTTGCCGCTGACGTAGAGCTGGCTGCCCACGCTGATGGCCTTGCTCATGGCGCGGGCCAAGGTCAGCTGCGGACCCGTAGTGAACGTGCGAGTCTGGGGATCATAGATGTCCGTTACCCGGCTCTGTCCCACGCCGTTTGCCGACGAGAAGCCGCCGCCCACCAAGTAGCGTCCGTCACTCATCTTGACTGAAAAAGCACCGTCGTGGTAATTGCCGATGCTGAGACTTGTCCACGTACCGTCCTGATACAGTTCGGCCGTCTTAGTCAGTTTGAAGTCGGTGGTGCGGCCGCCCACGACCACAAAGCCGCTGCCAGAAGGGAATGTCTGATGGACTATGCGTGGCGTCAGCATGTCGGCCACTTGTTCATACTTGAGTGTCGCCTTGACACCCTGTTTGTCTGCAGCCCGCGTCAGGCGTTGCTGACGGGCCGCTGAGATGTCAGCTAAACCGACTTTCCCGGGCTTCTTGTCAGCCAGCATCCCTATCGGCAGTGCAAACAGCAGGGTCAGTAAAAGTTGAATTTTTCTGTTCATAAGCTGTAGTTGTTAAGTTTCTGGGGGTAAAGATACGCAAATTTTTGGAATCTCGTCTCTTTTTTCGAAGAAAAGTTGTATTTTTCATCGTTTTCAAATAAAACACCCAAAATGTTACCGAATCAGGACGTCAATATCAAGCTCGTCAAATAGCTATCAACAGAAACTTGCCCTGAAAACCGTTTTCTTTTTCAACGTTTTCAGGGCAAGATTCTATATTACAATCCCAGCAATTCTTATTTTGCTATGATGGCTGAGACGCCGCTACGCTGGTGGACAGTGCTGCGCGACGACCATGAGGCTGGTGCTGCGAGACCATCACCATCCTTAAAGATGCGGTAGGTGCCTACGGCCATTATTTTGTCGTCAGGGTCGTTCTTTTCCACCATCAGGATGGCCTGGTAGCAATCCTTGATGCCGCCGTCGGTTATTGTGCCGGAGATGATGGTAGCCAGCTTGTAGGTTGCGCTGCCATTGGAACCGGGAACCACAGCAAACACGGTGAAGTTGTTTCCTTGTCCCATGACAATCATCTCCGTCTTTTCACTTGCCTGAGAGCTTTGCTTGTCTTGATACATGATTGTATTCTTTGAGTTGTTCTGCTCAGAGAATTGTATGAAGAGATCTGCTAAATTTGTTTTGGAAAAACCATCGGAAGCGAACACAATTATGTAATTATTCATACTAAATGATCCTTCGATGGCGGGTGGCGTGTTTCCAGCGTATATAGGCATGTGGGAAGCCATCTTCTCCAGATACTCCTTCGGTATCTGCTGTGTGATGCGCTGGTCGAACTCACCTTCGTAGGTCTCGACGAAGTCCAGTTCGTCCTGTGTCACCTTCAGCTCGGTGCCGTCGGTCTTGTAGATGATGTAGGCCGGATTCGTCTGATTGATGTCACTTGGCGACATGTGGTCGAACAGGGATGCAGGCACGTCCACGGTGTTACCATTCTTATAATGTACGCGTATGCCCTGTGCTTGGGCGGAGGGCAGTCCTGCCATGAGGAGCAGGGCTACGCAAGCGATTTTTAATATGCTGATAGTTTTCATTTCTTCATGAATTTTAGGTTGACACTTCCTGCTTTCACAATATACATACTCGGACGGAGTGTGCCGAGCGGCAGTTCGAGGGTGCCGTCTGCACCAATGCGCTGCTGGCTGACGAGCGCACCGCCGGTGGTGTAGACGAATACCGGCTCGCCTGGGTGGCAGCCGCTGAATATCAAGGCATCGTTGCCGCGGCTGACGCTGCCCTCCGTCTGCTGGACGGGAGCGGGAGTCTCGTCGATACCTACGGGTGAACCCTTGGCATCGAGCGTGAATTTCCAGATCTTTGCGGTCTCGAAGGTCATCACGCCGCGACTCGACGTGACGGTGGTCTCTGCGCCGAGCAGTCTCACCTGCGGCTTCTCCGACAGTTTGTAGGCAACGGTACCGCCGCCGCTGTCGAGGGTGTACCACAGCGTGAACTGGTCGGTGACGCCGTAGCCTGGATCATCGGGACCGGGGCCGGGCGTCGGGTTGTCACCGGGCTGCGGGTCCTCTTTGCTGTTGATGTCGTCAATATCTTCAGGCACCTCGGGCTTTGTGGGTTCCACATTGTTGAGCTTTGTTCCATATTTCAGGAAATAGGCACCGCGGTCGCTGTATCGGCGTACTTTTACAAAGTAGGTACCTGCATCAATATCATTGACAACAAACTCCTTGTCATCCCTGCCTACACCAGAGATGCCTTTCTGAGTGATGTCAGTCTGGTCGCTGTTATAGCCGTAAAGGGTAATGTCCCAGATATTCAGGCCAAACTCTTGATCGGGATGTATGGTCAGCGTGACGGTTCCCTTTGCCAGCTGTTGTATCATGTACCAGTCTTCTTCATCGGTATTGTTAAAGTAATTGTAACCTAAGTGTCCGGTCACGGTCTTGTTGGCATCTAATGCTACCGCCTGTGTCCATTCGTTGTTAGGTTCGGGATCGTTGGCATAGCCGTTTGGCGTGAGCAGGGCTTTCAGTCGATAGCCGCCGTGTCCACTATAGCGGCGTACTCGGAGGAAATAGACACCAGGAGCCACGTCGGTAGTGGTCATGGTACCCAGTTCTTTGCCTATGCCTTTGATATTGCGCTGTACCATGTCGGTCTGGTCTCCGTTGTAGGTGTAGAGCGTCACGTCCCACACGTTCAGTCCGAATGTCTGGCTGGGATTGATGGTGATGTCGAGCTTGCCGTCGGCGGTTACTTCATAGCAGTACCAGTCTTCTTCGTTCCTGTCGTTGAAGTAAACATAGCCTAAGTGTCCCTGTACCGTCTTTCCGTCCTCCAGCCATTTGGCCGTCGTCCAGTCGTCGTGCTTGCCGTCGTTGGCAAAGGGGGTGGGTGTCAGTTGGTAGCTTAGGGTGTAGCCGCCGTGGTCGCCGTATCGGCGTACGCGGAGGTAATAGATACCGGGAGCCAGGTCGGTGGTGGTCATGGTGCCCAGTTCTTTGCCAATACCTTTGATATTGCGCTGTACAATGTCGGTCTGGTCTTCATTGTAGGTGTAGAGGGTCAAGTCCCACACGTTCAGTCCGAACGTTTGGTCGGGATTGATGGTGATGTCCGCCTTTCCGTCAGCGTTGACGTTGATGTAGTACCAGTCCTCCTCGTTCCTGTCGTTGAAATAATAGTAGCCTAAGTGTCCCTGCACGGTCTTTCTGTCCTCCAGCTCTTTGGCCGTCGTCCAGTCGTCATGCCTGCCGTCGTTGGCAAAGGAGTTGGGTGTCAGCTTGTAGGTTAGGGTGTAGCCGCCGTGGGCGCCATATCTGCGTACGCGAAGAAAATAGGTACCGGGAGCCAGGTCCGTGGTGGTCATGGTGCCCAGCTCTGTGCCAATGCCTTTGATATTGCGCTGTACAATGTCGGTCTGGTCTTCATTGTAGGTGTAGAGGGTCACGTCCCACACGTTCAGTCCGAACGTCTGGTCGGGGTCAATGGTGATGTCCGCTTGTCCGTCCACATTGACGTTGATGTAATACCAGTCCTCCTCGTTTTTATCGTTGAAGTAGGAGTAGCCTAAGTGTCCCCGTGCGGCCTTTCCGTCCTCCAGCCATTTGGCTGTCGTCCAGTCGTCGTGCTTGCCGTCGTTGGCAAAGGGATTAGGGGCGTACTTGTTGGTCAACGTGTAGCTACCCGATTCGCTGTACCTACGTACGCGTATAAAGTAGGTACCAGGAGCCAGGTCGGTGGTGGTCATGGTGCCCGCGGAAGTACCAATGCCTACGATATTGCGCTGTACAATGTCGGTCTGGTCTCCGTTGTAGGTGTAGAGCGTCACGTCCCACACGTTCAGTTTCCCACTTGGAGTTACCGTCAATTCCGACTGCCCGTCCTCTGTGACAGCAAACCAGTACCACTGTTCCTCGATTTTCTCGGAAAGCGAGCCGTTGGCACTTCCGTTAATGCTGATTTCCGTGGCCGACTGCCACGTTGTTCCCGCCGCCAGCATTCCTAATGGTAATACTAACAGCAGGGTGAGTAAAAGATGAATCTTTCTATACATAAGCTATTGTTATTGGTTTTCTGGGTGTAAAGTTACAAAAAAAAATGAAATCTCATCTCCTTTTCCCGAGAAAAGTTATATTTTCCTTCGTTTTTTTCAACGGGCGCAAAATTTCCCCCGTTAAACACCAATCCAAATTTGGATTCGTGTTCCTGGTGTGTTCGACGAGAGCAGAAATTTCAGCTCACGTACCTAATTATATTCTACTGAGGGAAAAATTGCCCTGAGTACCACACAATCTTACATCTTACATTAAGCTAAAAATGGACGGTGCGGAAAACGGAACTTAAATTACAACCAATACTTTTATATTATATTTATATAATATAAGCTTCATCCGTAAGTTTTTCCAGAAAACCTTAATGTAAGATGTAAGATGTGAGATGCAAGATGCAAGATATTTTGGTCGGAGTAAACCCGACCTTTGCTCTGACCAAAATACCCACTTTAGTCGGAGCAAACCCGGAGAAGAATGCGAATTGCATCATTTTCTTCGTCGATTATTTTGCTGCAAAGAAGAAAATATGTATCTTTGTAGGCAGATTTTTGTTTTGCAAGTCTGCTTGCTTCATGAAGAAGATACTGAAGTGGTTGATCGTTGCGGCACTAACGCCCCCGCTGCTGATACTCATAATGGCCGCACTGCTCTATCTGCCGCCCGTTCAGAATTGGGTGGCGGACAGGGTGGCAGCTGTCGCCTCGGAGAAGACGGGAATGGACATCAGCGTGGGCACCGTCAGGCTGGAGTGGCCGCTCGACTTAGGCATCGACGACTTCCGCGTCATCCACGAGGGCGACACGTTGGCTGATGTGGGGCATCTGACGGTGGACGTGCAGCTGCGACCGCTCTTCGACAAGCGCGTGGTCATTCATGAGCTGGGCGTCAACCAGGCCAAGGTGAATACCAACGGTTTCATTAGCGACCTGCGGGTGAAGGGCCACATCGGCGAACTATGGCTGCGCTCCGACGGCATCGACCTGGACCAGGGAACGGCGACGGTGAACGGGGCGCGGCTCTCGGACTCGAAACTGGACATCGCCCTGAGCGACACGGCGGCCGTTGACACGACGACGTCGGAAACCCTGTGGCGTATAAATGCCGACAGCCTGACCATTAGCCGTACTGACGTAGCCGTCCACATGCCGGGTGACACACTGCACATCAACGCTCACATGGGGCAGGCCGTTGCCCGCGAGACTGACATCAACCTGGCTACGGGTACTTACCGCGTGGGGAGTCTCGACTGGCATGACGGTAAACTAAGCTACGACGATAACAGTCAACAGCCCGTTGACGGACTGGACTACAGCCATATTGACGTGAAGGACATCCGGCTGGGCGTCGACTCCATTTACTACGGCCCGGAGGGCAGTTCTTTCTATCTACGCGAGACGAAACTTAAGGAGAAGTCGGGACTCGAGATAACGGAACTGACGGGTGGTGTTCGCTTAGACACGGCCTTCAGCCACGTGGAGATGCCCCATCTCGTGCTGCGGACGCCCGACAGCGACATCGAGGCCGAGGTAAGTATGGACTTCAGCGTGGCCGACGAGCAGAATCCCGGAAAGATGCGCGTCAGGCTGAACGCACAGATAGGCAAGCAGGACCTGATGCGCTTTGCCGGTGATATGCCTCAGCAACTCATCCGCAATTATCCTAACCAACCGCTGAGCATCAAGGGGTCGGTGAACGGCAATATGCAGCGTATGGAGTTTACGGGACTCGACGTCAACCTGCCTACAGCCCTGCACCTGAAGGCAGATGGCGTAGCCTACAACGTGACCGACCCCAAGAAGATGCGTGGACAGGTGAACGTGAAGGCCGAGACGCAGGACTTGGGATTCGTACAGCCCCTGCTGCCCGACGGCGTCAAACTGCCCAAGGGCATGATGCTGGCCGGACAGGTGAAGGCCGACGGTCAGCAGTATGATGCCGACCTGACCCTGTGTGAGGGTAGGGGAACAGTGAAGGCCTTGGTGTCGACGCGAAGGCCGCAGGACATCAGTTCGTACACCGCCGATGTCAAGATGGACCACATGAACCTGCGTAATTTCCTGAAAGATAGCGACCAGCGGCTGGCCTATACCGCCGACATGACGGCTGACGTGACGCTGCGCAACGGACGTGCCGTAGGTTCGCTGACGGGACATAACGACCTGTTCGATGGTAAGGTCGACATCGACGCCCTGCTCGGTTCCGACCGTGTGGAAGCCACGCTTACGCCTGACCTGAAGAAGGTGGACCTCTTCGGCCTGAAACTTTGGGACACCCCGCTGACGGTAGGCATGGACGGTACGCTGACCGTCAACTCAGATCTGAAGCACAGCCACGAGGTGAAGGGAAGGCTGATCAACCTGATGCTGGCAGATACCACGAAAGCCTACTACCCCAAGGACCTGGGCGTGCTGCTGCGCACCAACCGCGACACCACGTTGGCCCGCATACAGAGCGGCGACTTCATTGTGAAGCTGGATGCTCCTGTCAACTACGAACCGCTGCTCAAGCAGTTCGGCACGCTGGCCGACTCCGTCACCGCGCAGTATAAGAACAAGGTGATAGACCAGTCGGCCATCAAACGACTACTGCCTACGATGAAACTGCATGTGGAGAGCAGTCGTAACAATCCTGTTGCCGACCTGCTGCGCACGAAGAAGGTGGACTTCAAGGAACTCTTTGCCGATATCCACACGTCGGCCGAGACGGGCATCAACGGACAGATGCACCTCTACTCGCTCGTCTATGACTCTACCCGCATCGACACCGTCCGTCTGGCCCTCACCCAGAAAGGCGAGCGGCTGACCTATCAGGCACAGGTGCGCAACAATCGCCGCAATCCTCAATTTGTCTTTAATGCTTTGATCGACGGTCATCTGCACGAGCACGGCTTGCTGGCGGGACTGCGTTATTACGACAAGGACGGACGCATGGGCGTACGCCTGGGGGCTACGGCCTCGATGGTGGACGAGGGCGTGCGCATACAGCTGATGCCCGAGCGGCCTACCATCGCCTACAAGGAGTTCAACCTAAACAAGGACAACTACCTGCTCATTGACCACAACAACCGGCTCCAGGCCAAGGTGGACCTCATAGCCGACGACAATACGGGCGTGAAAATCTACTCTAACAACCCTTCCTCCCCAGAGGATCTAGAAGTCCAAGAGGCCCCATCCCCCTACTTGCAGGACCTGACCATCTCGCTGAACCGTATCGACTTGGGCGAACTGACGTCGGCGCTGCCTTACCTGCCGCGCATCAACGGACGGCTGAACGGCGACTACCACATCGTGATGGACCAGCAGGAGAAGATCTCCGTCGTCTCAGACATGGCCATCGAGCAGTTGGCCTATGAGGGCTCGCCCATCGGCAACCTCTCGACGGAGTTGGTCTACATGCAGCGCGAGGACGACGGTCACGCCATCGAGGCCCGCCTGATGCTCGACGACGAGGAGTTCGGACTGCTCAGGGGAAACCTGATTCCCAGTCCCACGCCGAATGGCAAGGGGAGCATCGACGCTACGTTCACGATGACGCGGTTCCCGCTGTCTATCGCCAACGGTTACGTGCCCGACCAGCTGATTGGTCTTGAGGGATTCGGCGAGGGCGAACTGACCATCAAGGGAAAGACCAGTCATCCGCAGGTGGACGGCGAGGTCTATTTGGATTCTGCCTACCTAGTGAGCCTGCCCTACGGCATTCGCATGCGCTTCGACAACGACCCGGTGCGCATCGTCGGCTCGCACCTGTTGTTAGAGAACTTCGGACTCTACGCCTATAATGACGAGCCGCTCAACATGCAGGGCGACATCGACTTCAGCGACCCCTCGAGAGTCAGTATGGACATGCGCATGAGGGCGCAGAACCTGCTGCTCATCAACACCAAACAGACGGCCAGCTCGGTAGCCTTCGGCAAGGCGTTCGTCAACTTCTTTGCAAGGCTGCAGGGACCGATTGAGTCGCTGCGGATGCGCGGACGGTTGGATGTGCTCGGCTCTACCGACATGACCTACATGCTGCTCGACTCGCCCCTCTCGACCGACAACCGCCTAGACGAGCTGGTGAAGTTCACCGACTTCAGCGATACCACCCACACCGTCGCCGTTAACCGTCCCACGCCCACGGGTCTCGACGCCGACCTGACCATCAGCGTGTCGCAGGGAGCGCACATTGTCTGCGACCTCGACGTTGAGGAGACCAACTACATCGACCTGACGGGTGGCGGAGACCTGCGCATGCGCTACAACAACGAGGGACTGAACCTGACGGGACGCTACACGCTGGCGGCGGGCGAGATGAAGTACTCGATGCCCATTATCCCGCTGAAGACTTTTACGATACAGGACGGCAGCTACGTGGAGTTCACCGGCGACCCCATGAACCCCCGGCTGGACATCACCGCTACTGAGCGCGTCAAGGCGCCGGTAAGCGGCGAGGGCGGGCAGAGCCGCAGCGTGAACTTCGACTGCGGCGTGGTCATCACCAAGACCCTGAACGACATGGGACTGCAGTTCATTATTTCGTCGCCCGAGGACGCTTCGGTCAACAATACGCTGCAGTCTATGTCGGAAGAGGAGCGCGGCAAGCTGGCCGTCACCATGCTGACCACGGGTATGTACTTGTCTGACGGCAATACCAGCGGATTCTCGATGAACGCTGCCCTCAGCTCGTTCCTGCAGAACGAAATCAACAACATCACCGGCTCGGCGTTGAAGACGCTCGACCTCAGCGTGGGTGTCGACAACAGCACCGACGCCAGCGGCACCATGCATACCGACTACTCGTTCAAGTTCTCGAAGCGACTCTTCGACAACCGGCTGAAAATCCAGCTGGGCGGCAAGGTGTCCACAGGACAGTATGATATGCCCGGCCACACGCAGTCGTTCTTTGACAACGTCACGATGGAATACCGGCTGGACCAGAGTGCGCAAAAGAACCTCAAAGTGTTCTACCAGCAGAACGTCTACGACTGGCTCGACGGCTATACGGGACTTTACGGCGTAGGCTATGTGCGCCGTAAGAAGATGGACTCGCTGTGGGACATCTTCAAGCACACCGGCAACGACCAGCGCCCCCTGATGATGCGTCCCGTCGGTGAGCGGACTGACACCATCCCTAAAGACACGTTACGAAATGAAGCAAAATAGACTGACCCTACTGCTGCCGCTGCTTGTCATGCTGCTGACCTCGTGCATCTCCACACGCGATGTGCCCGAGGGCGACCAGCTGTTTACGGGTCTGAAGAAAATCACCTACGATGCCGACACCCTTCGCCCTTCGCCCTTCGCCTCTTACTCCTCGCATCTTGAAGACACGAAGGCCGAGGTGGAGGCCGCACTGGCTACGGCCCCCAACGGAGCCCTCTTCGGCAGTAGCTACTACCGCGTGCCCTTCTCCTGGCGGCTGTGGGTCTACAACAAATACAGTGGCAAGGAGTCCAAGTTTTCCAAGTGGATGGTGAAGTCGTTTGGACGACAGCCGGTACTTATGAGCCGCGTGAACCCCGGACTGCGGGCAAAGGTGGCCCAGTCGGTGCTCAAGAACAACGGCTTCTTCCGCGCCAGCGTCAGTTATGAGGAGGTGACGCGCAAGAACCCCAAGAAGGGCAAGCTGGCCTACCACGTCCACCTCGACTCGCTCTTCACCTACGACTCGATAGCCTACGTCGGCTTCCCCGACGGTCCGCGCTACCTCATCGACTCTACCGCGTCGCAGGCCGTCATCAGTAAGGGCAGCCCCTTCAGCGTCAGTTCGCTCGAGAGCGAGCGCAGCCGCATAGGCACCTTGATGCGCAACAACGGCTACTACTATTACAACCCCGGCTACGTCAACTGCCTGGCCGACACGCTGGCTGTGCCCAACCGGCTCCAGATGCGGCTGCAACTGGCCGAGCCGCTGCCCGACAAGGTGATGCGCAAATGGTATGTGGGTAATATCGACATCCTGTTCCGCCGCTCTATGCGTGAGCAGCTAAACGACTCGATTCACCGTCGCTACCTCAACATCTTCTTCAACGGCAGTAAGCCGCCCATACGTCCGAGGGTGGTGCTGAAGGACATGAGACTGCGCCCGCGTCAGCCCTACAGCTATGAGAAGTACCAGGAGACCGTGGCCAAGATCAACGCGATGGGCGTCTTCTCGTCCGTCGACCTGCAGTTCACGCCCCGCGTGGACTCCCTCACCTCGTCAAACGCCTCCGACACCCTCGACCTGAGGATGACCTGTACCTTCGACAAGCCCTACGACTTCTACGTCGAGACCAGCCTCAACGGACGTACCATCGGGCGCTACGGCCCTGAGGTGAAGGTGGGTATCACCCGCCGTAACGTCTTCCACGGGGCTGAGGAATTGGATGTCAACCTGCATGGCTCCTATGAGTGGCAGAAGAGCGGCAACGAGGAGATGAACAGCTACCAGTACGGTGCCGACGCCTCTATCGAGTTCCCGCGTATCCTCGCCCCCTTCGTCGACAGCGACCGCATCCGCCGCGACAAGAACGGACGGCCGCGTCCACGCCGTTTCTACTCGACGCCGACCACGCTGGCCAAGGTCTCGACCGACATCATACGTCGCCCGGGCTACTATAAGATGCACATCGCAACGGGCGAATGGACGTACCGCTGGCAGTCGTCGGCACAGAGCCATCATGAGTTCTCGCCACTGACGCTGAAGTATCAGTTCATCAACAGCTCGACTGAGAAGTTTGACAGCATCAGGTACAACAACTTCTACGTGGCCGCCAGTATGGAGGACCAGTTCGTGCCCAAGATGCGCTACACCTATTTGTATAACAGCCCTACCACGTACCGCAATCCCATCCGCTGGGAGACCACCCTCGAGGAGTCGGGCAACGGGATGGCCCTGTTCGACGTACTCATTCAGGGGCACGACTGGAACCAGAAGGAGAAGACCTTCTTCAAGAACCCCTATGCCCAGTTCCTTCGTGCTGAAACCGACTTCACCAAGACGTGGCACCTGTCGAACAACTCGCAGCTGGTGGGGCACCTCAACTCCGGCGTCATCTACTGCTACGGCAACTCGTCGGATGCGCCCTTCAGCGAGCTTTTCTATGTGGGCGGTGCCAATAGCATCCGTGCCTTCACCGTGCGCTCCATCGGTCCCGGCGGCTTCAGGGCCAAGGGCAACCGCCAGTTCTCATACATGGCGCAGAACGGCGATTTGAAGCTGGTGGGCAACCTGGAGTACCGCTCGCAGCTCTTCGGCAAGCTGGGCGGAGCGCTGTTCGTCGACGTGGGCAACGTGTGGTACATGAGAAGTACCCACTACGACTACGGCGAACTGGGCGAGGACATCAGCGACGAAGAGACGGACATGATTAACGCGCTGGAGGACATCGCCAGCTTCCGGCTCTCGCGACTGGCTGACCAACTAGCTGTCGGCACGGGCTTCGGACTGCGCTACGACCTCGGATTCCTCGTCGTCCGCATCGATTGGGGGCTCGCCCTCCACGTTCCCTACCAGACCAGCCGCTCGCGTTACCTCTTCAACTGGGACACCTTCCACGAGGCCCACACCCTGCACTTCGCCATCGGCTATCCGTTCTGAAACAAAGCATCATAACTATTAAAACAATCATACAATGAACAAAAACGAGCAATTTGTCATCTCGATTAATCGTGAGTTAGGAAGTGGCGGCCGCACCGTCGGTCGCAAGTTGGCTGAAAGGCTGGGCGTCGAGTTCTTCGACAAGGCCATCATCAAGGGCTTGGAGGAGCGATACAATCTCAGCCTGGAGGAAATTGAGAAGTTGAGGGGCCGCAAGCACAACTGGTGGGAGGACTTCAAGCGCATCGTCCGTATCGGCGAAGGCTGCATGACGGTGAATGCCCCGCTAAGCGGTCAGGAGGAGTCTGACAGACAACCCGACCAGCCGACCACCAGTGAGATGTTCAAGGCCGAGACTGAGATACTGGAGGCCATCGCCGAGGATGAGTCGTGCGTCGTGGCAGGCCGTTCGGGTTTCTTCGTGTTCCGCAATCATCCCAACCACCTCAGCGTCTTCATACAGGCCTCGATGCCCTTCCGCGTGAACCGTCTGATACAGAAGAGGGGAATGACCGAAGAAGAAGCCCTCAAAATCATCAAGAAAGTGGACGAGATGCGCGAGAACTACGTCAAGAAGTACACCGGCACCACACGCTACGACACCCGTAACTACGACATCGTCATCACTGCCGACGGCAAGACCGAGGACGAGATTGTTGAACATATCCTGAGTTTTATCGGATAAACTGAATGCCACTTATCACTTCACTATGATACGAAAAATGATGATCTGCTGCCTGCTATTCTCGCTGAATGCAGCAGCACAGGAGCCTGAGATTCCGGACAGCGTGAGTACTCGGGAAAGTAAGCCTGACTTGATGACACGCCTTCATCAGGTGCAGGATTTCCTGGACACCAAAGCCAAGGCGAAGGTGGACCCGCAATACATCGAAGTGCCCGAGAAGCCCTGGAGGGTGATACTGCGCTACAAGGAGAACGTGGTAGACGTGGACTATACCCATAGTGTCGACTTTCCCGGCTACAACGAGCATGCCGACTGGAATCTGTGCTTTGAGCCTCCCGTGGCTTCTTCCATTGGTTTCTGGGTGGGCTATCGCGGTACGGGATTCTCCTATTCCAAGTCGCTCACCAAGAACGCAGGCCGCTATTACTCCTTCAGCACGACGGGAGCCAAGTACGGCTTCAACTTCCGTCTGAGACGCTTCAACACGACGGACGCCACGTTCAGCACGACAGAACGTAATCTGGATACGGGTGTCGAAATGCGGAAAGACACAACCTTCAATATGTTTGCGCCAGTATGGATTCGTTCCGTCTATCTCAACGGATATTACGTGTTCAACGGCCGTCGCTACTCACAGGCTGCCGCCTACAACCAGTCCGTCATCCAGCGTCGCTCCGCAGGCTCTTTCCTCGTAGGAGCCACGTGGTACCAGTCGTCGTTCGACTATTCGGACATCAGCAACTTCCTCTTTATGATTATCGGTCACGGCATCTACCGTGCCAAGGTACATCAAGCCAACCTCGGTGTCGGCTACGGCTACAACTGGGTACCGCTGCGCGGCCTTGTCGTCAACGCGATGGCCATGCCTACCATCAGCGTCTATAACCGCGTGAAAACCTATAAATACGAAATGAACTACGACGTGTCTGCAAAAGAGCCTGTTGACGACTACGGCGACTGGAACAAGGAGACGAGGACATGGGCCAACGGCAAAAGCCATAAACCCATCGAGATGGCCGATCTGCAGAACTCTCAGTTTGACTACTGGGATATAGAGCCCGATGTGGACTACAGTATGTTCCGCTTCAACGTTGACCTGCGCCTCGGCATCGCCTACAACTGGAGCAACTACTTCATCGGTGCCCAGGCACAGTACAACAACTTCAACTACAAGAATGATAACGGCAAAGTCAACATCTTTGATGCCTACGCCCGTCTGTCATTCGGCGTAAGACTATAACCCCCTGTAAACGATATGAAGAAGAAACTGCTGACACTCACCCTTACACTCTGTTTATGCGCCATTCCGCTCTGGGCTATTGTGGGCGGACGGTCGTTGACGAATACCCTTAAGGACCTCTGCACGGAGCTGAAGACGGCCTATCAACAGCGGACGGAGGCGCAGCAACGCTTCAACGACGATTATGAGCGTCAGCACCAGCGGATGATTGACGTCGTCACCGAGTCGAACGAGCTCTCCATCCTGCTCTATACGCAAGAGCAGGAGATGACGTTCGACCTGGCCTACGCCCTGAAGAAGGTGACGGCCGACTATAAGGCCTTCAGCATGGACCGCCGACCGTATGACCACATCGTCAGCAGCCTGAACTACGAGATAGACCGCAATGCCCGACTGGTTGAGGCCCTGCGCCGACTGCCGCCGATGATGAAGGAGATTGAGATGGAAATCGTGCCTGACAGTCTGCTGTACCGCAACGACTCGCTGGACGTTCATCTGGCGGACTCCATCTCTTCGCTGGAAAAGGAGATTATCAAGATTGCCTTCAAGGATTCACTCTCTGCTCCTTTCGTCTTGGACTCGATAGGCGAGACGCTGCGCGACTCCTGCATCTTCTTTGCCTCCGAACTACTGAAGATGAATGCCAACAACCGGGCTACGGTGATAGCCGACAGCATGCACTATCAGGAGGCCTTCCTGCGATTGAAGGAGACCTACGACTATGCCGAGTCGCGTTATCACGACCTTGAGCGCTATATCTTCGTGGACGGGCAGACACCGTTCCTGGACATCCTGGCCAATCCCGGCTACTATTGGAGCAAGACCAAGGTGGATTTGCAGGGGCAGTATAGCATGAAAGAATTGAGTAAAGCCCTTGATGAAACTGATGTTGATGAGAATGCCTCTGACGACGAGAATGACGTCACGTTTTTCCAGCACCTTTCCAGCAAGGCTGAAAACACCATGTTGCTGTTTGTCTGTATCATGCAAGTGGTCGTGCTGGTGTCTTTCTGGCTCCTCACCTTCCTGATTCTCTGGCTACTTTACCGCTACACAAGGCTGAAACGCCATGTCCCAAAGAAGAAGTTGTTCATCATCTCGATACTGTTGGGTACCATCGTCTATTTCCTTGTGTTTGGCTTCTCCTTATATGGTGATGAATACATCAACCTGGGCGTCCGCCACGTCAACACCTTCCTGTGGCTGCTCATTGCCATCTCAGGCTCGCTGCTGCTTCGTGTAAAACCAGAGCAGTTCCGACAGGGCTTCCTGCTCTATTCGGCCACCTTCCTGGTGATGCTGATGATCATTGCCTGCCGCATCACCTTTGTGCCCGACAAACTGATGGTGTTCCTCTTCCCGCCCATTCTGTTGCTGGTGGTCGTGTGGCAGTTGTGCTGCTGCATCTGGGTCAGCGGCAAGGCCACCTCCATCGACAGTACGCTGGGCTGGGTGTCGTTGGCCGTCTATCTCGTCGCCTTCGTCTTTGCCTTCATGGGCTACACCTTTGTGGCTCTGCTCATTCTGGTGTCGTGGTATTTCCTGTTGGCCGTATGGCTGACGGTGGTCTGCGTGCTCGACCTGATGAGCCGCTACAAAGAGCGCTGGCTGGACAAGCGGGTGGAGGCCATGCGAAACCGTATTACCTATGTGTCGGGCGAGGATCGCGAGTCGCTGCTGTTCGGCGCCACCTGGTTCTACGATTTCATCCGTCAGGTGGCTGTCCCCACCGTCGTCCTCCTCTCCCTGCCGCTGTGTGTCAGGTTGTCGTTAAGTATGTTCGACTTCGACGACCTCTTTGTGAAGTTCTATGAGAATCCCTTTGTTCAGCTTTATGACCAGAATGGATTCGAGACGCTACGCATTTCGGCCAAGAGCATCATCTGGCTGCTGATTTTCTTCTATGTGCTGCGCTACTTCAGCAAGGCTGTTCACGCCATCTGGCAATACGCCCGATATGCCGCCTTTATGCGCAAGCATAACCGTACGACCATCCGTGCCAATGAAATCAACCTGTCGTTGGGCAACAGTATCATCAGCGTGCTGGTATGGATGGGCTTTGCGGTCGTGGTGATTTACTTCTGGAAAATTCCTACCGGTTCTTTAGGGCTGGTGGCAGGAGGTCTTTCGGCTGGTATCGGTCTCGCGTTGAAGGATGTCATCAACAACTTCATCTACGGTATTCAGCTGATGGGCGGGCGACTGAGGGTCGGCGACTGGATTGAGTGCGAAGGCGTGCGCGGTAAGGTGACCGCCATCAACTATCAATGTGTACAGGCTGAGACCATCGAGGGCACGGAGATGTCGTTCCTCAACTCCTCGCTTTTTGGCAAGAACTTCAACAACCTGACGCGTAACCACTCGTATGAGCTGACCATCGTCACCGTAGGTGTAGCATACGGTACAGAGATCCAGCGCGTACGCGAGGTGCTGGTGGAGGGTATGCAGAAGATGCGTACCAAGGATCAGTACGGACGTGACATTGTGGATCCCGACTACGGCTTCAATGTGGTTGTGGGCAACATGAGCGACAGCGCTGTGGACATCAACGTGAAGCAACTGGTGCTGGTAGCCGAGCGCATCGGCTACGTGGACCGTGCGAAGGAGGTGATTTACGATACCCTCACCGCCGCCGGCATCACCATCGCCTTCCCGCAATGCGACGTACACCTGATTCACGAAGAATAGTTCTCGTTTTCTTCCGTAGGGCGCATAGCGAATAAAATCTACTTGAACTTGACGTTTAGTTCTTTACAAGTCTTACTTCATAGATTTCGCCTATCTGTTTGTTCGGTTTGGCCACAAACTTCACGCGTACCTGCGTCTTGCCTTTCAGCAGTTCCTCAGGCACGGGATAGGTCTCGTACTTGAACTCCGAGATGCGGTACTTGCCGGTGTTGTTCACCTCCTTCACCAGTACGTCGTCAACCAGGATGTCAAACTCGTGGCTCTTCCACTCACCCACTCCCCAGTACTTCAGGCGCAGCGAGAGGTCGGTCTGTCCGCTCGTCTGCATCAGGTAGCTGAAGTAGTGGCCGTCATTAGCGTCGCGCCAGAAGACGTCGTTGGTGTTGCCTACCTGCGAGCGGTCGGTCTCCATCTTGTGGTCGGTCTCGGGCTGCTGTTCACCGGGCTGCACCTTGTCCACCGTGCGGGCTTCCAGTTCCTGACGTTCCTGTTCCTGACGGGCCAGGTCGTCGAGATAACTCTTGTAGCTGTCTTCAG
Source organism: uncultured Prevotellaceae bacterium (assembly GCA_937898415.1). Classification (GTDB taxonomy): domain Bacteria; phylum Bacteroidota; class Bacteroidia; order Bacteroidales; family Bacteroidaceae; genus Prevotella. The sequence goes on from CALDLA010000171.1 coordinate 113,839, forward strand.
AGAGGGCGAGCCAGTAGATCATGTAGCGGGCGTCGTGGATTTCAAAGAAAGGCTGGAGCTCATTGACCATTGACGGCTGACGATTGACCATTTTTGTCTCTAACATGAAGTGGAGCGGCTTTCCGTCAATCTCCGTTATCTGCGTGGCAATCCCGTCAATGTTGTCGTTGATGAGGATAGGCGCCTCGTTGATGGGCAGTTTTTTGCCGCTGGCGTATTGCCCGAAGCGGCTGTCGTCGGCCACAAGGTGAGCCAGGTCTTCCGTACCAGTCTTCATGCCCAAGAGAATGGGACCGTGCATCAGGGCCACATACTGCGGCACGTTGGGCAGGTATTTCAGACTGTTGTGCATGGGGAAGGTGATGTCGACCACATCGCCCTTTTTCCACTGGCGGTCGATGGCCACATAACTCGACGGACCGCTGATGATGCTGACGGGCTGGCCGTTGACCTTCACGGAGAACTGGCCGGGCTTCACCCAACCGGGATAGCGGATGAGCAGTTTTCTTACCTCTGACTTCTTACCTCTTACCTCTTGAATGGTGATACGCGACGTCTCGGCGTAGGGGAACTTCGTGTCCTGACGGAGCACGACGCCCTTCTCCTTCCAGTTCAGTTCCGATGCCACGAAGAGGTTCACGTAAAGCGCATTGCCCACATGGGTATAAATGAACTGACCGTACTTGCCGTGATTCTCCATACCCGTGCCTACGCAGCACCACATGGCCTCGTTCGGTGCCGAGTAATTACGGTAGTGACGCGGGCGGGCAGAGGTGAAGTATACATAGCCTCCATGCTCAGGATGCTGCGAGGAGAGAATATGGTTGAACGTGGCCAGTTCGTAGTAGTCGGCATAACGGGCCTCGGGATTGCGGCGATGCAGATCCTCGGTCAGCTTCAGCATATTGTTGGTGTTGCACGACTCCGGACCATCGATGTCGTTGATAAAGTCCGTGCAGGCTTCCTTGCTGGGGAAGTGCTCGCGGCGTGAGTTGCCGCCGAAAGCCAACGAACGCTCACCCGTCACGATGTCCCAAAAGAAGTCAGCGGCATTATGATATGGTTCGAAATTGGCCGAACCACATATCGTCTGCCCATTGTCAGCCAGCCAGCAGTTCTTGAGCGGATAAATGGTCGAGAGTTCGCTGATGCGCTCAAATCCCACCACCTTCGGCACCTGCGTGTTAGCGTGCATATTGTCGAGATTATCTACACGTTGCGACATCGGGGTGAGCAACCGGCGGTGCGAGAAGCGCATGGCCACGAAGAGGTATTTCTGTTCCTTGGTGATGGCGTAGGCATCGGCCAGCACCTCGTTCATGCCGCCATGCTCATTGCCCAACATCCGTTCCATCTGCTCATCGCTGAGTCCAGCCGTCAGGTCGATGGCCCAGTCGCAGAAACCTAAGAACAGCCGCTTGGCCTGTTCATTGCCGCAGTAGAGCCAGGCATCACGCAGGCCCGCGTACATCTTATGTAAATTATAGAACGGAGCCCACGAGCCGAAGTAGGTACCGAAGTCGCCCTTCTTGAACGTGCTCCAGATACGTTCGCTATTGGGCATGCCACCCACGTAGCCCTTACCCCACTCCGGATGGTTCTTCACGTTGGCGTCGGCACACTCCTGCAGTTCGCTAATCATATACTCCATACGCCGGCGGCACTCCTCGTTGCCCGTTGCCGCATTGATGGCCATCGCCGTCAGGTAGTGGCCGCCCACATGGCCGTCCAGTCCGTCCCAGTTCGGATAAGTCTTCGCCTTGGGTGTCAGTCCCGCCTCCTTGCGGTAGGGAGCCAGCAGCCGGTCACAGTCATACTGCAACAGCGTCTTGATATTCAGGTCGCGAGCCGTCTTAAGCGGACCATCCAATAGGACAACGTCCCCCAACGGGAATTCGTCATTATACAACTTGTCTTGTGCCTCAGCCATCGTACAAACGGCCATAAAAGCGGAAAGGATACAGATTCTTCTCATACTTGTAATGTTTATGACTGCAAAAATACGAAGAATTATTGAATCAAGCAAATAAAACTAAAAGAAGATAGATGGGTTTACTTGAATTCTTTGGTGTGTTTTAAATGGTGAATAAATAGGGTTATTAAAGTTTCCCACCTTTTCAAAACGCCCACAAACAAAGGGGTTCTGAAATCTTTGCATCACGAGAATGCCCGTAAACAAAGGATTTTAACACAGACATAATGAATGTTAATGAAATAGAGAATGAATACCAATGTTCCCGAAAGTCCCCATTAATAGGGAGAAGTGCATTTGTGAAATACTACGCAAAAATGTTAAAGATGCGCTTATTTTCTGGAAACGCCTTTATATAAAGGGATTTCTGAGGGTGGGAAACTTTAGTAACGATATATTTGTATAGGACTATACATTACCATGCCGTCATGCTGTTGAAAAACTGTACACCTATATCCCTATACATTCATACATGCTATATCCCTATACAGGTATACTTGGTGTAACCGTATATGCCAATATCCCCTATAGGTGTGTACAATCTAAACACCTATACTCTGTATATCCATAAACACACTATAACGTTATACGGAGAGTAAGCCTATACTGGGTATCAGCTAATACACAATATAACCAAATACGTCGTGGATGTGTATTTGCCTATAAGCTTATTCTCTTCCATGGTGTATATGGGTGCTATCGTTATATGGCTATACAAAAAGTGCAGACAGGGAACCAGTATTCAGTTCGGTGTCTGCACTACGGGATAAATGGCGTAATAGTCAGAAGAGTTCTTCAGACTGCTGATGGGGTTCAATCTGGATAGGGCCACGTTTCTTCTCGTACTTGGCGATGCACTTGGTGAACATACTTTCAACGACCGCCCTGACAGTCAAATGCTCCTGCCAGGCGATAGCCCTGACCTTTGCTATGAGGTCTTTGTCACAGATGCAAGAGAAGTGCCCGACTTTATCTGTGGTCACACCATCGGTGCAGCCATCGGCCGTCCTTCTTCGCCCACGTTTGCGGACAGACTTCTCTGCCGTATCAGGTTCACACTTTTCCTGCTTGGGCTGTTGCTCGGATGCTGCTTGGGGAACTGCTTCACTCTGCTCATTAATGGCAGAAGCGTCTTCCTGACTATTCTGCGGAACTGTATTCTGCTCTGTTGATGGCTTTTTTCCGAAGATTTCATTGAAAGCGTTGTCTGGATCCATTATTCTACACCTCCTTCCTGCAACTCATTGATAATGGGTTCAAAGGCATACTTGACTGCATTCCTCTGATAGGTAGTCAGCGGAAGCAGCGTATTGTAGTCGCTGATGACCACGCTTCGCTTTACTCTTGGGGTTACGGTGCCATAGGCTTTCAGCAGTTCAATGGCCTTGTCTCTTTCCAACTGGAGGTGTTCACGCCTTTCCTCGACTGAAACTATGCCATTCGGGACGAAGAACATCTTCGCTGCGAAGTGAGCCTTGAATGTCTCACAGAACATCTGCGTGGCATCAAGGGTGTCGCTGTCATAGTGAATAGGTACCACTGCAATATCTGCATTGGAATAGATGACTTCGAGGTTCGGGTCAACGAGGTTGCCCGGACAGTCAATATTTAAAAATATGGCTTTAAAGAGCCATCACACTGAAATCTCTATATTAATGAAATTAAAGTTTCCCACCTTTTCAAAACGCCCACAAACAAAGGGGTTCTGAAATCTTTGCATCACGAGAATGCCCGTAAACAAAGGATTTTAACACAGACATAATGAATGTTAATGAAATAGAGAATGAATACCAATGTTCCCGAAAGTCCCCATTAATAGGGAGAAGTGCATTTGTGAAATACTACGCAAAAATGTTAAAGATGCGCTTATTTTCTGGAAACGCCTTTATATAAAGGGATTTCTGAGGATGGGAAACTTTAGTTAATGAAATCATTCCTAAAGCAAATTCTCATGGCATCGTTGCCGTTAAGAAAGTGGCGTTACCAAAGATATAAAGGATGTTTTCGCTGGCAGGGACGAGGATAGTCTCACCCTGACGGATGTCGATGCCGTTGATGTTGGCATTGCCCCATAGACAGACGACGATGACGAACGAGTCGCAGTGGAAGTCTATCTGCTGTGCGACTTGTACGACCACTCGATGTACCACGAAATGTGGGCAGTTGATGAGTTGTGAAATGGGTTTCGTACTGTCGTAGGACGTGCGATAAGCAGGCCATACCTGATAGTCGATGGCTTGTTTGGCCTGCTCAATGTGCAGTTCGCGAGGGTTGCCATGCTCGTCTTTGCGTCCGAAGTCATAGACGCGATAGGTTATGTCGCTTGTCTGCTGTATTTCTGCCAAGAAGTTGCCGGCCCCTATGGCATGCAGTCGGCCTGCTGGCAGGAAATAGAGGTCGCCCTCATGAGCCTCGTGGGTGGCAATGACATCCTGCATGGGTGAGCGCCCGTTTTGGGGTTCGGCAGTAGCCAGCTGCTCGTATTCATCGGGGGTAATACTCTTCGAGAGTCCTGCATAGATTTTTGACCCTACATCACTCTTGATGATATACCACATCTCCGTTTTGCCTTGACAGCCATGGCGTTCCATAGCCAGCTTGTCGTCTGGGTGCACCTGAACACTGAGATCCTGTCGTGAGTCGATGAATTTTACCAAGAGTGGAAATTGGTTGCCGTACTTTTTGTAGACCTTTTGGCCTACGAGCAGGCCTTTGTATTTGTCGATCAGTTCGACAAGTGTGAGACCTTCGTCCACATCGTCAATAAGTCCACGGTTGATAGCCACGCTTTCATGGCCTGGCACGCCGCTGATTTCCCAACTTTCGCCCACATTGGGCTGGGCATTGAAGATGCCTTTGAAAGGTGCAATCTGATAGCCGCCCCAGATGGTGGTCTTCAGATACGGTTGAAATTTGTATGGTTTCATCTATACAATCAGTTTGTTTTACTAATATGGTGATATGTTGTTCAACTCTTCCATTTGTTTCTCGTTCACCTTGGTTGTGAAGAGTAAATGAAGCTGGTCGGCGGTGATGGCCGTGGCTGGAGCAAAGTCTGGGGAATGCATATAATTCAGCACACTGGCATAGAACTGCCGGCCTTCGGGATACCGGGCTGCCTGTTCCAAATTGCTCATGACTATGAGCAGGCGGCCCTTACCCACTTGGAACTCGAAGACAAACCCCAGCTTGTGGTTGCGCTCAATATTGTCGATGACCTGTACTATTGGACGGTAGTCCTTGTTCGTATGATCCAGGATGAAGGGATGGCTTGCCTTCACGACGGGGAACCACTGCCACGATGTATGCTCGTCGGTGGGGAAATTGCTGAACAGCGGATGCTTTGGGTCGCAGAGCAGACCGAGCGTGCCGGGCGACACTGGCTTCTTGTTGTTCTCCGAGATAGTCTTGAACATCCGATAGTTCCAATAGTCATTCTGGAACAGCCCGCCCACGCACAGCTCCGTTGAGTCTGGTGTCAGCAGCACCTTGGCTCCTTTCTGCAGCTTGCTGACGATGTCGTCGGTCAGTTCATTGGCCATCACGATGCCCTTCTTGTTAAGCTTCACGTCGTTGGGATAGGCCCATAGGTCATAGCTGTTACGATAGTCGCCTGTTTGCAGCATCAGCTTTAGCTGTGTGGCCTGTTTCAGATGCTTTAGATCGATGTCTATAGCACCGACATCGAGTAGTCCCTCGCCGTCGGGGATGCTCAGTTCGCCATGCTGTCCTGCGCACTCCCATCTTACCTTAGTATTGTATAGTGAACCGCCGCTATAGTTGGCCACCTGTATCTTTCCGTGAATGCCCTCGCTGAAGGTGAAGCAATAGGCATCGCTTACCAGCAGCGGCACTACGGGGGAGCAGAATTGCCGCCACTCGCTCTGCGTACAGATGCCCTTGGAGTCCATGAAGGCATCGAGTATGCCCACGTAGGCCGAACCCTGTCCGGGATAGTCCTGAAGGTCTAGCAGCTGGAAACCTGCCATATTGGGTGTGCGCAGGTCCATCTCGATGTCCTGCTTATAAAGCAGATACGCCCATCGGCCACTGGCGCAATGAAAGGCTTCGGCCTGATCGGCCATGCCTGCATCAGCAAGCCGCTGACGGAATACCTCCATGTTGCATGGCCGCAGCACGCCTGTGTATTTGCTGATTTCGTTATAGTCAGGATAAGTTTGGAATTGTGCCGTCTCGTGGCTGATGACGGGGACACTGCTCCGCGAACAGCCTTCTTCGAAGTTCATCTTTGCATTGGGTCGGAAGTGATTGATCATGCCTCCGTCGAATGCGTCGGCAAACGAGAAAGAACCGCGTGTATGGGTGTCGTAGCTGCCCCAGGCTATTCCCGACGTGTCATCGCCTACCCGTAGCCTTTCACCGCCCACCCGGCATGTGGTGAAATAGTCCATACCGGGCTTCACTCCCTGGTAGCCTAAGTAATAGTTTGAGCCAAAGGTATAGAGTTTGTCAGGAGCTATGCTGCGGAAGTCATCGACGAACGCTTTCATCTTGTCGATACTCCCCCATAGCTCATTGCCCAAGGCAAACATACGGAACGAGCGGTGATGGCCGTACCAGCGCAGAATGTTCACGCCTTCCTTGTGCAGAAAGGTCATCAGCACGCTGTCCTTGTCGTCGAAGTCACCCCAAAAGGGGAGCTCCGGTTGAAGAATGATGTTCAGCGAGTCGGCAGCGGCAAAGGCGGCCTCGGGTGGGCACCAGCTATGAAAACGCACGTGATTGATGCCATAGTCTGCACAACGTTGCAGATATCCGGCCCACGATGCATAATCCATAGGCACATGTCCCGTCAGTGGCCAGACACAGGCATCGTGCTTGCCTCGAAGGAAAATGCGGTGACCATTCTGACAGAATTGAGAATCGAGAATCGTTAATGGTGAATGGTGAATGGTGTCTGGTTGGTTGACACGGAAATCCGCCCTTCTAAGCTCTATCTTTCCGATAATGCCGTTCCAGTTGGTCTGGGTATCTTCTGTGCAGGCATGACTGTTGGCATAGAGTTGTTGGGGAATATGGCTTCCATTGTCTACCATGATGGTGAGCGTGTGTCGGCCTGAAGCCAGTGGCTGTGGAAGTGTGTATAGCTGTGGGGTTGAAATGTCGTTATTGCAGGATATAAGCGCTCCGTCCATATAGACTTCCGTGTACTTGGTACGTTCTAATAGGAGTACGACGGACTCGTCGGCCCATTCCTGTGGGATTTCTATTTCACGGCTATACCATGCTTTCCCCTTGTAGGCATAGCGACGGCTCAGGTGGGTGGTCTCGTCGAAACGGTTCAGGGGCGTCCCTTTCTGATTTGTATCGGTGGTGCCGGGTAGAGTCACTACTTCTGAGAATAGCGATGCCGCTGTCATCGTGCCGTCAGGGTCGAGGGCAAAGTGCCATTGGCCAGCCAGACTGATGGTCGTATCGTCAGTTCCAGCCATTCTTGCGTTCCTATCGGTAGCAAGCGTTTCGCGATGACCTGCTGACGCGACTACCCGTAGCCCTTCCAGGCATAAAAGGCTGCAAAGTATGATGATCGTCTTTCTCATGCGAATCGTTCAAGTATCTCCAGACACATACGGCTGTTGTGGTAGGGACATTTCCAGAATCCGGCCTTGTCGTCGACGGTGTTGAGCGACCCGTCGCGATGACGACTCCAATACCACTCTCCATGCTTATAGTCTATCAGGTTGTCCTTGATGTACTGCCATAGACGGAGGGCCTTTTCGAATGCCGATCCGTCATGGAAATGCTGGTAAATATTGAGAAAGCCTACCACCGCTTCGGCCTGTACCCACCAATGGAGATCGTTGTCAATAGTACCTGACGTAAGATTGGCCTCATGGATCATGGAACCGTCGGCATTCAGTCCCTTTTCTGAGGCTCTCGCTACCATTTTCACAATCGGTTCCACTTTGTTTAGTACTTCTCTGTCGCCCAACACGAGTGCCGCCTCGTGCATCAGCCATGAACATTCGATGTCATGGCCATAGCTCTCCAATTGCCCTGCGCCACGTGTCCAGTCCATGTCGAAAAAGAGGTCCAGATGACGTGTCTCGGGATTGAGTATCTTGTCTGTAAAGATACTGATGATGTTGCGCAGCGACATTTCCAATTCTGCCGAAGGCCACACACGATACAGGTTGGCATATGGCTCAATAATATGCAGATGCGTGTTCTGCGACTTGGGATAGTTGGCATCTTTCTCCGACAGGCGCATGTCGGTGATGGGCTGCCAGTCGCGGGTCATGGCCTCTATGTAGCCATTGTACTCACGGTCGAGGGCATGTTCTTCGATACAATGATACAATCGGATAGCCTGCATCAGTGCCTCCTTGTCGCCAGTGGCGCGGACGTATTCCGACAGGCCATAGATGGCAAAGCCGATGGCATAGGATTGCTTCTTCGTGTCCTTTGGCTGTCCATTGTAGTCCAGGCTCCAATATACGCCTCCATATTTCGGATCTATGAAATGGTCGATGAAATACCGTTTGGCCCGGTTGGCCATTTCCAAATAGACAGGCTTCCCCAATACCCGATAGGCAGCAGAGAAAGTCCACAAGATGCGGGCATTGAGTATGGCTCCTTTGTCGGCATCTGCATGAAGCACATTGTCGTTGTCAATACGCCCGTAGAAGCCGCCATGCTCATCGTCCTGCATAAGTTCAATCCAGAAGCGAAGGATGTTGTACTCCAACACCTCGCGCACTTCCTGTTTCAATATCTTCATCTCTTTCATTTATATGGGGCAAACATGGTTTACAAGTTTTTTGTGCGGTTCTTTGCGATGAGTCGCTTGATGGTCTCCACACTGGCCGAGGTAGTCAGTCCATCCTCGGGCGTGTTCATGCAGTAGTCGATGAGACGGTCGACACTTGACACGGCCACGTGCATACGGGTATCGGCCGAAGCATAGTATATCAACACCCGTCCGTCATCGTCCATAATCCAGCCATTCGAGAAAGCCACATTCATCACATCACCGATATACTCGTCGCATTCAGGTGCAAGGAAGTAGCCGCCCGGCTGGGCAATGACGCGCGTGGGGTCATCGAGTGCCGTCATATACATATATAGTACGTAGCGCAGGCCGTCTGCTGTCGCCCTCACACCGTGAGCTAGGTGCAACCAGCCCTTCGCGGTCTTCAATGGGTGCGGCCCTTCGCCGTTCTTCACCTCGGTGATAGTATGGTACTTGCGCTCATAGATAATCTTTTCATCCTTCACCTCGGCATGGGTGATATCATCGACGAGTCCCCAGCCTATGCCGCCGCCACTACCTGTGTCGATGAAACCATCCTGCGGACGGGTGTAGAAAGCGTATTTCTTGCCATCGACAAATTCAGGGTGGAGCACCACATTACGTTGCTGGCTTCTGGACTTCAGGTCGGGCAACCGCTCCCATGTCTTCAAGTCTTTTGTCCTGGCTATGCCTGCTGTGGCCGTAGCTGCCGAGAGATTACCCGCCTGCGAGTCGTCGTGGCGCTCTGCACAGAACACGCCGTATATCCATCCGTCTTCGTGCTGTGTCAGTCGCATGTCATAGATGTTGGTAGCAGGAATCAATGCGTCGGGCATGGTGACAGGCTCTTCCCAAAAGTGCCACTGGTCTATACCGTTAGGCGATTCAGCAACAGCAAAGAAGCTCTTGCGATCTGCTCCTTCCACGCGACACACCAACAGGTACTTGCCGTCCAACTTGATAGCTCCTGCATTGAGGACAGCATTCATCATGATGCGTTGCATCAGGTAAGGGTTGTCCTTCTCCGAGAAGTCATAGCGCCACTCCAACGGCGTATGCTCGGCGGTCAGTATGGGGTACTGGTATTTCTCGTAGATACCGTTCTCTGCATAGCAGAGCGGCGAAGCCGAGCGTCCGCCCTCTACAGGGCTGTTCTTGCGTGCGAGTAGTGCCGCATGACGCTCGCGCAGTAGTTTTACTTTATCTTGAAAAGTCATATTTATATAGTTTTATTGGATGATTCCCTTTAACGTATGCACATTTTTGCTGCTTACCATTTTGTTGAAGTCGTCGCCCCACGGCTCTCCAGGAACAGGACCGAAGAATTCCTCGCGGTAGTTGCGCCATAACAGGAAATAACTGATGGGGTAGCGGTCCATGACGGGTTGCAGTACACGGGTGTACCACGTCGAGTCCGTCATGTTCTTCAGACCACACTCGGTCAGAGCCAACAGTTTGCCATGATTCTTGGCAAAGTCACTGAGGAAGTCAAGGTCGGCAGTCACCTGACTGACGAAATCCTCTTCCGTCCCCCATTGATAGGCATCCTCGCCTATCAGCGTCACCCGGTCGTCGCCCGGATAGCGCTGCATGAAGCGTGCTTCTGTCCATTGGCCGTCGAGATTCGGCGAATAGCTCCACAGCAGGTTGTCGAAGCCGCGCTGCTGGAAGTCATCCTGCAACAGATTCCACAACTGCCTATATTCCTCTGCCGTACACAGTTTCTCGCCCCACCAGAACCACGAACCATTGTTCTCGTGCCAAGGACGGAAGATGATGGGCACAGGCCGCCCCTTGCTGTCGCTTAGCGTACTGATGAAGTCGGCCACGCGTCCCATCCATTGCTGGAACTTCTCATGCTGACTGCCGCCGGGCAAAATGTTGCGCACCACGGTGGTGTCGCTGACATCCCAGGCCGTGCCACCCGTCAAGGGATTGCGGGGATGCCACGAAAGGGTGACGATGCCGCCCCGCTCATGATGGGCTATCAACTCGTCATGGATTCGGGTGAAGGGAACGCTGTCCAGGTTCTTAGCGTCGCCCATCTCGATGCCGCCCAGGTCAAAGCCCATCACGGCAGGATAGTCGCCACAGGTCTCCTTCGTGTCGCTGCGCCCAAGTTCCGGCTTCGAGGCATCTGCGATGCCCGACCAGTTGACGCCATAGAAAGGATCGTCCTGATGTCCCACCATATAGCCTCCAGCCTGTAAACCCTGCAACCGTTCCTCCAACTGCTCACTGACTGTCTTTTCCTTGACAGCATTCGTCCCGCAGGCTGTCAATATAACAGCCACAGCAGATAATAAAATACACTGTTTCATATTGTTTCTCTATTTTAGGCTAAATACTCTCGACGCGTAATCCTCCCATAGTGGAACTTCGATGCCCACATTCATGAGGAACATGCCTGTAAACTGCTTGCCACTGAGGGCGCACGGTTTCTGACCGGCACGTACATTTTTCTCTGTAATCATATAGGTTTTGCTGGGATTCAGACCTGCCAAACGAATGCGGGGGATGGACTGGCCGTAGTAATTTTCGACCTTATACACAAATAAGGTGGCTTGGTCCTTCGTTTCGGTTACATACATCTGTGAGGCCACACCTTTCCTGTCGTATGGAGAAATGAGGCGGTAGAGGTCGCCAGTCTGAACAATCGTGCGTATCTCCTTGTAATCCTTGAAGCACGTCTCCACCTGACTGCGTTCCTCCTGCGTCATGTCCTTTGGCTGCAACTCAATGCCGAGGCGACCGCTCATGGCCACATCGCAGCGGAACTTTACGGGAACAACCCGCCCGCCCGTATTCCAGTAGGGACAGTGGTTGATATGGGCTGCCATGGCATTGGCGGAGAAGAAGAGCGAGGTGCCCCACTGGATATAGACGCGCTGCAGGGCATCAGTATTGTCGCTGACCCATAACTCATCAAAATAAGGTAGCAATCCGTAGTTGGCACGACCGCCACCAGAGGCGCAGTCCTGAATCACGACGTCAGGGTACTTGGCGCGGATGCGCTTTAGCACCTTTAGCAAACCAAGGTGATAGTCCACGTAGAGGTTTGTCTGTTTCGCCATGGGCAGATAGAGCGAACCGACGTTCTGTATCGGTGCATTGGCATCCCATTTGATATAGGCTATCTCCGGATATTGCGTCAGCAAGTCATCGACAATCTTAAAGGCGAAGTCCTGTACCTGCGGGTTGGTCATGTCGAGCACCAATTGCGTGCCTCCACGACCTAACTTCAGTTCCCGTCCTTTTGTCTGCAATACCCATTCGGGATGCTTCTCGAAGAGTTCACTCTTTGTGTTCACAGCCTCCGGCTCAATCCAGATGCCGAACTTGATATCCTTCTCGCGGGCGGCATCGACCAGCGCTTTCAGTCCGCCGGGTAGTTTTTGTTTGTCCACCACCCAGTCACCCAGCGTTGAAGAGTCATTGTTACGTTGATACTTGTCACCAAACCAGCCGTCATCCATCACGAACAGCTCGCCACCCAGTTTCGAGATGTCATCCATCATCTGTACCATACGTTCCTCGTTGATGTCGAAGTAAAGACCCTCCCACGAGTTCAACAGGATGTCGCCCACGTTCATGCCACGATGTAGCATACCACAAGTACGCGCCCAGCGGTGGAAGCTGCGGCTCACACCACCCATGCCCTCTTCACTGTAGGTCAGGGCCAGATGTGGGGTCGTAAAGACCTGTTTAGGTTCCAAGATATACTCCGAAGCCTGGGGGTTGATACCTGCATAGAAATGATGGAAGTTCTTGTCGGTGGTGTTGATGCGCAATTCGAAGTTGCCGCTCCAGCAGAGTGCTGCGCCGATAGTCCGGCCATGCAGCTCATGAGGCTGCCCGTCTAATGAAAAAATCACCTCAGGTGCATCCAAGTGGGCGTTGCGTGTTCCGTCTGAGTTACGAATCACTTGCAGACCGCTCGTCAGTGGCTCCTGCGTCACGTTGGTTTCCGAAGCCCAGTCGCCATGCAGATGCGTCAGCCACACGTCGCCACGGCGTAACGTCAGATGGCCAGAGTCGTAGCGCTTCAGCGTAATGGCCTTCTTCTCCTGATGCTCTATCTCCGTCCATGTCTCGATGATGTCCACCGTCTTGTAAGCTTTATAGAAGAGGCGCACGGTGACGGGTAGCAACTTATCCTTCATGGTGACTATATGCACCTTGGCATTGGCTTCGTCTCTCGACGCTAACCTCTCAACACTCAATTCCAAATTTTGGTCGCCATTGGCATGCTGCACCTGTATAGCTGGCAGATGAATCATATCCACCGTACCGAAGGCTGGCAGTGCAGGGAAGTTCACATCATCACCAGCATCGCACACTTCTTGCAGCGTAGCCGTCCTCGCTCCAAAGTAAGCCATGCGCAAGTCCTGTCCTTCCTGTGCCGTCAGCAGCATCAGCATATTTGGTGTTTCCACCTTCACATCTCCTTGCCAAGCCATCGAGGGAACTGCGCCAAGGAGCATTGTACCCAGTAAAAGAATTGTTTTCTTCATTACTTTAATTCTTCAATACTTCAATCTTTCAAATCTTCAATTTTTGTCACTACGGAAAGGGGCTACAGGCAGGTTGCGGTGATTGCGCAGGTTGCCTGGCTGGAAGGCGCGGAAGCAGTAGCGCACGTTAGTGGGGGCAGCCACGCCGTCGGCAGTAACGATGATTGACTTGTGCGACTCGTTGAGACGAGCACGGGCGGGCTTGTACTCTCCGTCGGCACCACAGAGCTCGAAGCCCACGATGTCCTGCCAGGGCGAAAGACCATCATCGGCGTTCTTGAAAAACACCTCCACCTCGTTGCCCTGAACCTCCATGTGGTCGTATTCGGGCGAGTCGCAGCAGATGCTCTTCATGTCGTAGGTGCGGTTCAGAGCCATGTAGGCCAGTCGCTGACCCACTTTCTCTTTCTCGGCGGGGTGAATCTGATTGCACTCCCAGGGCTCTACCAGGTCGACGGTTGATACGAAGCCGCTGTTGGGAATGAGCGAGGCCGCACGGTGCTGGCTTTCGCGAAGAAGTCCTAACGAGTTACCGTCGCCATAGCCTGCCCAAGGCGCAATCTCGACAAAGTAGAAAGGCAGTTGGTTGTTGGTGTCCTCGAAGTCGCTGCGCCATTGACGCACCATGTTGTTCAGGCGTTCAGCATAGGTCTTGTCCTTGCCAACATTAGCCTCGCCCTGATACCAGATGAAGCCACGCACGGTATAGTGGCGCATGGGGTGCAACATGCCGTTGTACATGATGAGCGGAGTGTAGTACTCCCACCACTTCCCGTTCCATCCTTTCTTGAGTTCCTCCTCGATGTTGACATCGCTGTAGGTCTCGAGCAGGTGACGGGGCGACCATCCCTCGACGCTAGCTCCACCCCAGGCACAGGCAATGATGCCCACGGGCACTTGGAGCGAGCGCGTCAGCATCTTGGCAAAGAACCATGCCGTGGCACTCATCCAGGGAGCCGTCTCTGGCGATGGTACTTGCCATTGGCCCTCGACCCACTCGCGAGGCGAGGTGGCTCCCGTCTTGGGAATGGTAGCCATACGAATGCGCGAAGCCCACTCGCCAGCTGTGGAAATCTCCTCGTTAGAGTTTTTTACAGGACAGTTCCAGAAACCGTTGAGGGGCATCTCCATGTTGCTCTGTCCGCTGGCGAACCACACTTCACCTATTAATATATCGTCGAGCTTCTGGACGTCGCCCATGTTGTCGCTGATGGTGAGGGTGTGGGCTGTGAACGAGGCTGCCGGCGTCTTGACGGTCAACAGCCACGTACTGTCAGACGCCGCCTTGGCCGTTGCAGCCGCCGACATCCAGTCGCCCTTGACATTGATGGTGGCCCCAGGTGTGGCCTTTCCCCAAAGGCGTACGTCGGTCTGTTGTTGAAGCACCATGTGACTACCCACCTGGGCGGGAAGCACCACGCGGGCCTGAGCTGCGAGTGTCAGCATCGTGGCTGACAGCATGCACAGAAAACTCTTCTTGTATGACATATTCATTCGTGTTATTGTTTTTTTTGTTTTGACGGTGCAAAGTTAGCACCATTAGTTGAAAGGAAATATTACTTTTTTGTCCGAAATGAACACTTTTCTTCCATCTACCCTATATTTATGACCTGCAATAGTAGAAAAAATTCGCCGCTTCCACCCTCAACGGGGAAAGCGGCGAATACCTTTTTTATTATACAATCACCTTCGTCTTCTGGTACTTCTCACGGAATTCTGTGGGACTGCAGCCCTTGCGCTTGCGGAACAGGCGATTGAAGTTCGACGGTGTGTTGAACCCCGTGGCCCAGCAGATTTCCGATACGGCGTCCGAGGTGTCAACCAGTCGGCGGGCGGCATGTCCTAACCTGACGTCAACGATGTACTCGCTCAGGTTCTTGCCCGTGCGCTGTTTGAAGTAACGACTGAAAGCCGTTGGAGTCATGCTCACAAGGTCGGCTAACTGCTCCAGGCTCATCTCGTCCTTATAGTGTTCGTCAATAAAGTTCTTCACCTTCAATATGCGCTTTGACTCGCTCTCTACTTCTACTTTGGCAAACGACGAGGAAGCCAACTCGTGGGCATTGTCAAACTTCGACAATTCATAGAGAATGGAAAACAATTCCTGAACAGCCAGAAATCCTTCCTCGATAGATGAAAGCCTAACAATACGATGATAAACCAGAAGTATGGCCTCTACAGGAAATGCCAACCCGTGTTTGGCTCTGCACAGCATCTGATAGATGGATTTATAGGGATTTTTGCAAAATGGTGATGTCGGCGATTCAAAGTCAAGAAAGAACTGCACCGTCACCTCATGGATGTCATCGCTTATGCACTCATGCTGCTCCCACACATGCTCCAAGTCGGGACTGGTGATAAGCACTAAGTCCAGATTGCCAATCACCTCGCTCGAATCGCCCACCACACGGCGGCAACCTGAAGCCCCAGCTACAAAATTCATTTCGAATATCTCATGCTGGTGAATGGGGAAGTCGAACTCCTTCTTCCGCCGGTCAGCCACATACATGAAGTCGTTATCGCCCAGCGGCGTAATCTCACGCAACACTCTTGTTCCCATTATAATTCATTTTCTTGTTTTGAAAAAGAAATCCACAAATATTTAAAATAGAATTAGTAAAACAGGTCATCCATTATTACCACCCGCTGGAAAACGCCACTGTACTCGTTATACTTCAATCCGTATGTGGTGACTAAGGCTGGATGGACCTTTTCTCGTTTGGCAATCTGTTCCGTAAGCAGTTTCTCACGGGTGTTGAGCTTCTGGAAATAGGCCTTATCGACAGAAAAATCCTCACCATAAAACTTCATCTCGCACATATTCACAATATGGTCGGCACGCTCTATAATCAAACCAATCTGTGTTCCCTCTTTCTCATCATCTCCCTGAAGTGCCCATGACGACTGCTTCGTATTGACACCTTGGATTCCCAAAGCCTGCTTAATCTGGCTTATATGTTTGAGGCAAATTTCCTCAAATGCAAATCCGCGCCAGCTGACAATACTTTGTGAAGTGTGGCTTTCCTGCCAGAAACTGGTGGTATAGCTGCTATTGTCAGGCACATAGCGCAGATAGAAAATGCAGAACGGGTCTGACAGTTTGTAATGCTCCTCCCGCTTGCTGTGCTCAAACGGTACATATTTCAGGACAAAGTCACTTCCAATAAGAGCCTTCAGCATGTTTGTCAAAGTGCCACCTTGCGTGATGCCTGTCTTCTTTGCAATCTCCTCCCGGGTGAATCCAGAACGTCTTGTACTGAGGAACTTGACAATTCGTTTCATTTCTTCAGGTCGCGAAAATACTGAAGCGAACAGACGGTCATACTCGTCGCGTAGCTTCGCACCCTTTACAAAGAACAGGTTGTCTATATTCTGCGGAAGACTCAATCCCCGTTGGAAATAATCGAGATAATATGGAATTCCGCCGACAGCCATATAACTCTGCACTATATCATACCGTGATAACTTGATGTTTTTATTCTCGAAGAAATCCTCGCACTCCTTCAATGTAAAAGGCGACAGTTTCATTTCACAGGTTAGCCTTCCGTAGAGTCCACCATAATTGTTAATCAGATTATCAAGCATCCATGAAGTTGCCGATCCGCAAACAACCAGCATGAAATTATGGCGATGACACCCCCAGCCATTCCAAAATGATTCCAGCCCAGTGATGAATCCGGAACGTGGAGTATCCATCCACGGCAGTTCGTCAAGAAAAACCACCTGACGGGAACCGTCATCTATACTCTGCAAGTGCATCTCCAGCATAAAGAAAGCCTCTAACCACGATGTAGGACATTTACTCTTCTTCATGCCGTGACTTAGCAGTGAATAATAGAAGCTCTTCAGTTGCTCCTTCATCTGGTTTTTCTTTTGTTTGTTATCGACAGGGGAAAGTCCTGCATGACGGAACGTGATTTGTCCAGCAAAAGCTTGATCAATCAAAAATGTCTTACCGACTCTTCTTCTCCCATATACAGCAACAAACTGAGCCCTATCGCTTGAGTATCGCTCTTGCAATTCCCTTATTTCTGCCTCTCTACCTACAATACCTTTCATATAAACGTCATTTTATTCAGCCGCGAAATTAACAATTTCATATTTCATGGCCAAATAAAAAGTACTATTTGTGATAAAACTTAACTTTACATAACACTTGGACGGCCAAACAAAGTCATTTCCCCCAAGACATATGGCCCGTATTTCGGTGCAAGAAGAAACGAGAGGCTGGCTTTGCCCCTCGTTTCTTTACAGAGGATTTAGATGCAGACTGAACTATTTGCGTGACTTCGGCTTCTTCCTACTGCATTCCAAGTACGCCGACAATTCATTGATGCCCCAGATAGCCGACATGACAAAGATCGGCATAAAGGCCATCGCCCAAAGAAATGTCATGGTGTCGTTCAGGTGGTACTTGCCTGTGTAATAGGCAAGGACTGGAAAGACGACCAGTGCCACCTTGTCGGCCAGATGATAGGCAATGGGGAACCACTCCATGCGTGAGGTCAGGCGGATAAGGTGCTCCTCGGCTTTGGCCTCGATATACTCGCAGACAGTCTCGCCACCTTTCATCATTGCCATGCAAACCTGAGACTGCTGCCATTTCTCGCGGTCTTTCTTCGTCAGTTCTTCGACATAGCGGCTCATGAGTTTCGAGTCGTGCATGTTTTCAGCCACTTGACGCAGGATGCATTCCGCATACAGGTTCATCTCTTCCAACGGCACGACGTCCATGTCCTGATTGACGAGTTTGCTGCTGTTGTTCCTCATTGCATCGAGCGGAATACTGCCCAAAAGCGTCTGCTGGTCTATGAGCATCTCAATGGCCTCGTGGGTCGATTTAACAAGGAACTTTCCTTTCATCACGGCCTTTACGCCACGCTCATACTCCTCCTGGTCATAGAGCGTCGCACGTTTATGACCGCTACGAAAAAGAGCCTTCAACTTGTTAACAACTTGCAGGATGGTATGCGGCTTCTCCTGCTTACGGGGGCTTTCTTGCCGTCCCCCAGTCTCACTGTTGCCTCCCCGCATCTGACTATCGCCAGAGGGAAGCATGCTTCGATAATCTTTAGACATAAATTTAACTTATCTTTTTCGTCCTCTATTATTCTGTTGTCTGATGAATCCGTTCTGGGACCCGGCACGAGACACTCGGTAGTCTCGGCCACCCTTCCACCAGTACCATTCCTCGTCCTGGGGCCCGGCACGAGACACTCGGTAGTCTCGGCCACCCTTCTTCGGCAGGTCATTATTGCTCTGACCACCTCCAAGAGACGGCTGCGTTTCCGGCAGGGCAAGGTTAGCAACGACGTCAAGCATAGCTTCGGCTGCATCACCCGCACGCTCGGCACTACATTCAAACTGATCAAGCAGTTCCATTGCAGCTTTCTTTAGGCAGTCTTCGTCGAATGATGAACCTTCGCGCTCTTCCATGTCAATGGCCTTAGCTACGATGCCTTCTGGCAGGATATCCTCCCTGTCCAGCGGGCTACGCTCGACCTTTGGTCGCTTTGCTCTGCAAAGAACTCCGTCCTGAACGGACTCTTCACAAAGCGCTTGATGGCATTCAGCACAAGCCAGATGGCTGTCCGACGGTCACTCTCGGCCTCCGTGGACTTACGGGGAGCAGGCTCCGTCTGCTTCACGGGCGTCGGAACTGCTGGTTTCTCAGCGTTCTTCCTCTCTGCCGCCTCCTTAATCCTTAATAGTCGCAGATATGCATCGTCATCATCCGACTGCGACGACCTCGACGGCTTCTGCGGAATCACCTCTTCCTGCCGATTCTGCTGCCAGCGATAGCTCTCCGTCCGCGCCTTTTCTATCTCAGGATGCTGCTTCTGCCAAGTGCCGAACAGCTTGGAAACCGTCAGGTCGCGCCCATGCCCGAACCCTTTAGCCGAAGCCTTGTACATCACCGTACTGGAATAGTTCCCATCGAGGTCATACAACTTTTCGCCAACGGAGTAGCCCCGGCAAATGCCCTTCGAGTCGTACGTCGGCTCCACTTCGAACCCGTTCCTGCGCATCCCGGCAAAGTACGTCTCGATGTCCCACGCATCCATTCCCTTCAGCACGTTCATCGCAGCCGAGTGAATCCGCTCCATCCGCTTGTTCTCCCTCTCCTCAGCCTTCGTCCACCCGTATTTCTCCGCGATGATGTTCGCAGCCATCTTCGCACGCTCCTTGCATTTGTGCGTATCCTGCATCTCACCGTCCATCGTCAGTTCAGCCGAATTTCCGAATTCGGCTGCCGTGAGTATAAGCATTTGCAATGCGTGCTCATCGACGAGTGTCCGCGCAAGTTCAACTATAACTTCATCTACGGCATGGTGACGGGCGACTTCCGTGTGGAGGAGAAAAACCGCCACTCCTACGTCATCCCATTCAGTCAGAGTCCGAAGTTCGGTCTTGGCACCAACTTCACACTCTCACGCCACGATCCGTCGACCGAAGGACGTATCTGGCCACAGCCATTCTCAGACTATTACCACGTGCAGACCCCTCAGAACGACTACCGCGAGACGCGCAGCATCCGCGACGACTTCGGGCAGAACCTGATGGGCACCGAGTATAGCGAACCTGACTGGCAACTCGACTTGGCTCTGATGACCCAGTGCGTGCGTTTCTACCTATCGCTGAAGCCGGGCTGTCGTCGCATCATGCCACCGCTGAACCGTATTGAACGCCGTGAACAGATGGCCGCAGTTGGCAAGGACTTCAAGCAGTGGGCCGACGATTACTTCGCTGAGGACAGCGGTCACCTGGACTGCGATCTGAAGGCCGAGTCGGTACTTGCAGACTTCAATCAGGAAACAAGGTTTGCCTGGCCTCCTAAAAAGATGACGCAGCACCTGAACGCCTACTGTCAGTTTGCCGAACATCTGCATTGTCTTAATCCAGTCACTATCACCCATAAGAACAAAGATGGTGAACGCTGGATCAAGCGCGACGAGAACGGTCAACAGAAGGCATACTACTACGTCATGTCGGCAAAGACCGCCACAGAAGCTCAGAAGAAAGAACCTGTACAGACGTACATAACGTTTAATGACAACACAGAAGAATCATGGACTGACGGAGAGCCGTTCTAAATCTTCTTTTCCGCGTCAAAGCCCGCCCCATTGTCTTTACTTTGGAGCGGGCTTTTATGTTACAGATACACATGTGTTACACTAACTGCATATTCTCTGTCCCAACACTCTATATTTATTCTTGCCCCTCGATTTCTTGACTTTTAAGTGTAAAAGTATAACAGAGGTAAGAATAAAGCATATAATTCAATGAGAATCAGAAGCTTTCCATTCTGTTACACATTCGCTACACATCTGTTACACATCGTACGCTCTTCTCAATGTGTAACACAGACCATACCGATGAATTTTTTGCTGCATGGCTTCGTAACACTTTTTTGAAAGCCATCGAAAAAGTGTTGGAAGGCTTCGTAAAAAACGGGGGTAAACCATTGAAAATTAAAATGAACCGAAAAATATTTGGTATTACCGAAAGATTTTCTTATCTTTGCACCAAAATTGAGAATATGAGAGTGATTTCATTTTCCATGATAAGGGATTTCGTTGCGAAACACGCTGATGCCGATGTAGCCATGCGTGACTGGTACAAGCGTGTTTGCAAGGCCAATTGGAATAGCTTTGCCGATATCAAGCAGACTTTCAACACAGCCGATTATGTAGGCAATGATCGGTATGTGTTTGACATCAAGGGAAACAATTATCGCATTGTAGCCATTGTGCTCTTCATCAACAAAAAGGTATATATGCGATTTGTCGGAACACATGAGGAATATGACAGAATTAAGGACATCAAAAATATATAATTATGGTACAGATAAAAAATGAAATACAGTATAAAGCAGCTTGCGAGCGTATCAACGAGCTGCTGAAGATTGTCAATAATGATACTCCAGCTGATGACAAGAACCTGCTGGAGCTTGACCTGATTTCAGATTTGGTTGCTGACTATGAGGAGGAACATTATCCCATAGCAGCACCAACTTTGGTAGAGACTATCAAGCTCAGAATGTTCGAAATGGGACTGACTCAGAGCAAACTGGCAGAAATACTTGGTCTCAGTACAGCCCGTATCAGTGAGATCATCACTGGCAAGGGTGAGCCATCGCTAAAAACCGGCAGAGAAATCAGCCGCAAATTGAACATTGACCCGGCTATCGTGCTCGGAGTTTAGATATTGAATTAATACAGAATAATGGGGTGTGACAGCGTGTTATACCCCATTTTTTTGTGACAGTAAGTTCAACCAAAAAACTTCATATTTTTCAGCAAAATAATTGCCAAAAAAGTTGCATATTTCAGATATTTTTTGTACCTTTGTATTGTCAATAGGGGAGAAGAAAAGAGCGCTTGTTCAGACCCCTAATCCCCTCGCTCGGCTTTGCCGCTTGGCTCGTCCAAGAACTTAGGGGACTTTGAAGAAAGCGGGAAACGGCCACCCGATGTAGTTGGTCGGACGATAGTTTAATACCATGAAATTTTTTGAAAGATGGCATTAAAGATCAAAGCGAAGGAGAAGAAGCTTAAGTTCTCCAAGGACGGTCCCGAAGTGTACCGTTACGTGATGGTGCCTGACCTGTATTCGACGCTCGATCAGGACAAGGTCATCAAAGAGGCGGCCATACGAAGTGGTGTCTCAGAAGGTGTGATGCAGGCCTGCTGGAAAGGGGCCGGTGATGTGATCAAGGCCTGGGCTACGGAAGGCCATTCTGTTGCCCTCCCAGGGCTCGGCAACATGCGTTTCGGTCTGTCCGCGAAAGCGGTGGCAGACGTGAACGACGTCAAGACGAGTCTCATCCGTACCCGTCGCATCGTGTTCACCCCGACGGTAGCGCTGAAGGACGAGTTGGCCAACACGGCCATCAACATCACCTGCTACGACCGCAACGGTGAGATCGTGAAGCGCGTGACCAGTGCCGACCCGGGCACTATTGAGGAGTCTGAACATGGCGACGACAACGGCGAAAGTCAGACCGTGATGGCTCCCCAGATCACCGGTACGAACCCGTTTGCCACGTCCACGTCGGTGAGCATCCAGGCTGAGCAGGGTGCGGAGATCCGCTACACCACCGACGGCAGCACGCCTACGGCTGAGAGCACGCTCTACAGCGAGCCCATCACCCTGAGCGCCACGGCTACCGTGAAGGCCATCGCCATCATGGATGGTCAGAGCAGCGAGGTGGCTTCTGAGACCTTCACCAAGAGCGGCAGCGATGACGACGACGACCTGCCCGGAACCGGCGGCTAAGCCCAAAGGCTAAGCCAACAACTGAGGAGGGGACTGACAGACTATGTGTGCTGCCAGCCCCCTTCTGTTATACAAAAAGTGGGATATAATCATAAAAAGCTATGGGGTAATGCTGGTCGTATTTGCTTTTATACAAGTCGTGTTCCTCGTAATTAGGGAAAAATTAACAAGTATAATTCATCTAAAAAGCTATAAATCAATGAGATACGACATTAGTAAACGCAAGGCACCCGAGATGCCTAACCTCGGAAAAGGTACAGAATGTATCAAATTACTGCTCTCACAGGCCTTGAAAGACATGCATGACCCCCTGGTTCCGATGTTTTCCCTGTTCTTGGCGCACACATCAGCGGCGCAGAATTTCAGTATCCTGACCGCAGTTGGAAGGAAATGTGCGGCTTAATGGCCCAACTGGTGGGCGATTCGGGGTGTAACAAAGGCCAATTGACCGATTTAGTGAAGGCTATTTGTCGGGATTTTCAGCAACACGACGATCAGGAATACAAAAAGTTGGAGGAATGGGCCAAGCTTTGGTTATTCTTCCTGTTCATAATAGTATGAGTAGTCGATGCCCTTCATAAAGGTCTCGCGGTCGTTAATACGGTCCGTCATTGCCCCTTGAAGCAACGACTTGATAGCACGAGTGTCCGTCGTACTGCGTCGCATGGCCTCCAGATAGTCTTTCTTGTCTATCTTGCTCCAGTCTACACAAAGCTTCAATTGTTTCTTGAAGATGAGGTCGAGCCAAATGCGTGTGCTGCGCCCGTTGCCCTCCATAAAGGGATGGGCCACGTTCATCTCCACATATTTGCAGACAATCTCATCGAAAGTGTTTTCTGGCATATTCTCGATAATGCTCAGGTTCTGCATAAGATACTCAGCCCGGCAAAAGAGTGTGCCGTCCTTCCAAATGGTCTTGGTGCGTATCTGACCAGCAAAGTCGTAAAGTCCTCCGAAGAGATAGGCGTGGATCTGCTGGAGAGCTTTGATGGTGCCTGGCTTCAGCGAGTCCAGCAAACCACTTTCAAAGAGCGTATAGGCTTTCTTCTGACTCTGGCCGTCGATGGTGTTGTCGCTATAAACAAACCAATCAAGGAATGGCATCGCACGGTTGTTGGGATAGTGTTTGGCCAAGGTCTTTACACTCTCAGCATCAAGCACATCTGCAGCACGCTGCTTGCCGTCAGGAGCATCGAATTTGAAGTGGTTAGTGACACTAACCAGTTGAACGCCATCCTTCGCCAATTTACCTTTCAGGTACTTCCAGTAGTTACGGCATTTCCTATAGTCATCCTCATCGTTGATGGCACGCACGATGTCTGTAGCCGAGAACCACCACTTGCTGTGTTCCTCGTCCCATACGGCGCGCACCTCGCGGTCGTTGAAGAATCTTATCGACTTTTTGCTCATCATTTTGGTGCAAAGTTACGAATAATACCTGATATTAAGGTGATTTGTCCCAGAAATTACACATTATTTAATAGAAAGGATTTCACTATCTATCACTATTGTTGATCAAAACTTTTTGAAACTGAGGAGGGGACTGACAGACTACGTGTGCTGCCAGTCCCCTTCTGTTATACAAAAAGTGGGATATAATCATAAAAAGCTATGGGGAATGCTTGGCGGTTTCGGATTTTTATCGTATCTTTGCCCCATGTTTACGTATAACCTAATTTAATTACAATTATGAAACCAACTCTATTTCTACTTGCTGCCGGTATGGGCAGCCGCTATGGTGGTCTGAAACAGCTTGACGGACTGGGTCCCAACGGCGAAACCATCATGGACTACTCTATCTATGACGCTATTCAGGCCGGTTTCGGCAAGATCGTGTGGGTCATCCGCAAGGATTTTGAAGAGCAGTTCCGTACGCAGATTCTCTCGAAGTACGAGGGACAGGTGCCCTGCGAGCTGTGCTTCCAGGCTCTCGACGCGCTGCCCGAGGGCTTCACGGTGCCCGAAGGCCGCCAGAAGCCGTGGGGTACGAACCACGCCGTGCTGATGGGTAAGGACGTCATCAAGGAGCCGTTCTGCGTCATCAACTGTGACGACTTCTACGGTCGTGATGCATTCATGCAGATAGGCAAGTTCCTGGCCGGACTGCCCGAGGGGACGAAGAACCAGTATGCGATGGTGGGCTTCCGCTGCTGCAACACTCTGTCGGAGAACGGGTCGGTGGCCCGTGGCGTCTGCGCTTACAACGAGAAGCGCCACCTGACGGACGTCGTGGAGCGTACGGAGATCATGCGCATTGCCGACAAGGGCAACGCCATCTGCTATAAGGACGGCGACGAGTGGTTCCCGCTGGAGGAGAACGTGCCGGTGTCGATGAACATGTGGGGCTTTACGCCTGACTATTTCGACTACTCGGAGGCTTACTTCAAGGAGTTCCTGAGCGACCCGAAGAACATGGAGAACCTGAAGGCTGAGTTCTTCATCCCGCTGATGGTGAACAAGCTGATAACCGAGGGAACGGCTACCTGCGAGGTGCTGGATACAACCTCGAAGTGGTTCGGCGTCACGTATGCTGCCGATCGTCAGGCTACGGTTGAGCGCATCCAGAAGTTGGTGGACGAGGGAGTTTATCCTAACAAACTATTCTGATTTTAGGAGTTAAGGAGTTAAGGAGTAAAGGAGTTAAGACAATACTTATGCACGGTGATTATCTGCGAAAAGTCATTTGTCTTAACTCCTTAACTCCTTAACTCCTTAAAAAATTACCGAATAAACAGTAGTTCGCGGTACTTGGGCAGCGTCCAGAGTCCGTCTTCGACGATGAGTTCCAGTTTGTCAATCTCGCGTCGGATGTCCTCCATCTTGGGACAGACGGTGTCGTGATACTGGATGGCGCGCTCGTGGATGCACTCAATGCGGTTGGCCACGCGGCGGGCATCGGTCAGTTCCTCCACCAGCCGCTCTATGCGCTCGGTGCGCTCGGCTATCTCCTCGATGAGCTTCATGTTACGGGCGGATAGGCGCTCGGCGCGCTCGGCGGTGAAGACGTCCTTCATGCCCTGCACGTTCTTGATGAGCTGCGACTGGTAGTGGGTGGAGACGGGGATGATGTGGTTCATCGACAGGTCGCCCAGTACGCGGGCCTCTATCTGTACGGTCTTGACGTACATCTCCCATTTCACCTCGTTGCGGGCTGCGAGTTCCTTGCGGTTCATGACCTTTGTCGACTCAAACATCCTGACTGACGACTCGTCGAGGTAGTGCTCGAAGATGACGGGGCACGACTTCTCCACGTCCAAGCCGCGACGGGCAGCCTCCTCGACCCATTCCTCCGAATAGCCGTTGCCGTCGAAGCGAATGGGCTTGCAGGTCTTGATGTCGTCCTTCAGCACTTCGAGGATGGCCGGAATCTTGTTCTCGCCGCCAGCTATCTTGGCATCGACACGCTGCTTGAACGACGTGAGTGCCTCGGCCATAGCGGCATTCAGGGCAATCATGGCGCTGGCGCAGTTGACGCTGGAACCCGGTGCGCGGAACTCGAAGCGGTTGCCGGTGAAGGCAAAGGGCGACGTGCGGTTGCGGTCGGTATTGTCGATAATGAGGTCGGGAATCTGCGGAATGTCAATAGCCATTCCCTGCTTGCCCTTCAGCGTGAACAGTTCGTTCTTGTCCGACTGTTCAATGTGGTCGAGCAGCTCCGTCAGCTGGGTGCCGAGGAAGCTGGAGATGATGGCGGGCGGTGCCTCGTTGCCGCCTAAGCGGTGAGCGTTGGTGGCGCTCATGATCGAGGCTTTCAGCAGTCCGTTGTGACGGTAGACGGCCATCAGCGTCTCGACGATGAAGGTGATGAAGCGCAGGTTCTCCTCGGGCGTCGTCCCGGGGGCGTGGAGCAGGATGCCCGTATCGGTTGTCAGGCTCCAGTTGTTGTGCTTGCCCGAGCCGTTGATGCCGTCGAAGGGCTTTTCGTGGAGCAACACGCGGAAGCCGTGGTTGCGGGCCACCTTCTTCATCAGCGACATCAGCAGCATGTTGTGGTCGACGGCCAGGTTGCACTCCTCGAAGATGGGTGCCAGCTCAAACTGGTTGGGAGCCACCTCGTTGTGGCGCGTCTTGCAGGGGATGGCCAGCTCCAGCGCCTGTATCTCCAGGTCCTTCATGAAGGCCTGCACGCGGTCGGGGATGGTACCGAAGTAGTGGTCGTCCATCTGCTGGTTCTTGGCCGACTCGTGGCCCATCAGCGTGCGGCCCGTCATCAGCAGGTCGGGGCGTGCGAAGTAGAGTCCCTCGTCGACGAGGAAATACTCCTGTTCCCAGCCGAGGTTCACCTTCACCTTCGTCACGTCGTCGTAGAAGTAGCTGCACACGTCGGCAGCCGCCTTGTCGACGGCATGCAGGGCACGCAGCAGCGGTGCCTTGTAGTCGAGGGCCTCGCCCGTGTAGGCGATGAAGATGGTGGGAATACACAGCGTGTCGTCGATGATGAAGACGGGCGAGGTGGGGTCCCAGGCCGAGTAGCCCCGGGCCTCGAAGGTGTTGCGGATGCCGCCGTTGGGGAAGCTGGAGGCGTCGGGCTCCTGCTGTACCAGCAGTTTTCCCGAGAACTTCTCAATCATGCCTCCCTTGCCGTCGTGCTCGACGAAGGCGTCGTGCTTCTCGGCCGTTCCCTCCGTCAGGGGCTGGAACCAATGGGTGTAGTGGGTGACGCCCATCTCCATAGCCCATTGCTTCATGCCCGTAGCCACAGCGTCGGCGATGGAGCGGTCCAGTCGGGCTCCGTTGTCCATCACGTCAATCATCTTGTCGTAGACGTCCTTGGGCAGGTACTTATACATCTTCTTGCGGTCGAAGACGTACTTGCCGAAGAACTCCGAGGGGCGCTCCTTCGGCACTTCGACGTCGACGGCGCGTTTCTTGAACGCCTCTTCCACCACCCGGAATCTCAAGTTATTACTCATGTCGTTATGTGTTCGATAATGGGATTAGCGTTTGTTGTTCTCGAACTTCCTGAGTTTGTCGAGGTAATACTGGCGCAGGTCGGCCCAGCGGTAGTAGGGGCCGCTGACGGGCTGTCCGGGCATCGTCATCTCGCGCTCATTGAGCAGGGCCTTGACCAGGATGTCGCCGTCGCCCTTCTTCGGGCGGTAGAAAACGAGCTGCACGTTGCAGGCCATCGGGAAGATGCGGTAGTTGCGCCACACGTTGTCGAGCGTGTCGAGGTTCTCGACCCGGGCGCCGCACGAGCCAAGCTCCAGCAGGCAGGCCAGCGGCATCACGCAGACCTCGTGGCCAAAGCGCAGGGTGGCCTGTGGGGTTTTAGAGGAGAGAGGAGAGTGGAGAGGTACGATGGTGTCGGCCGTCTCGATGATGTTGCGCAGCAGGTTCTGCTGGCTGAAGGGCATGAGGCCCTCCGTCTGGGGAGCATGTCCGTAGTCCAGGTACCAGCCCACGTTGCGGATGCGCCACTGGTCGTAGATCTCGTCGTCGGTGAAGAGCGAGTAGAGTTCGATGCCGGTGTCGTGGCTCTGCATGTTGGCGGCCACCTCGAAGAGCTGGCGCATGAGCGAGCTGGCGCGGACGTTGTCGTAGACATACTGCTGGTCATTGAACAGTACCTTCATCAGTCGTTCGGGATGACTGTATTTCCGTTCGTACTCGCCGCGAACCTTCCGGCCTTCGCGGCTTGCCTGACGCAGACGGTCGCTCCATCCCTGGTTGAGGTAGTACTGGAACGACTCGCTCACGTCATTGTGGATGCGGGCGGTGGGGTTGGCGGCAGCCAGTTCCTCACACTCGGCCTCCATCGACAGGATGCAGCGGATGACCACCGTCGAGCGGGCGTCGATGGGCACGTTCTTGGCCTTGAAGATTTCAGGGAAGTTCCTGGCCATGCGGCTGCCGATGCCGTGATGCTGGCGTTCGCCGACGGTGGTCAGTTCGCCCAGGCGCTTGATGGTCGTCGGGTAGAAGTCCTCCAGCTTCTTCAGCACGGCTTTACCCTCGGCAGTCAGCTTTCCCAAAGCGTCAGCTTCGCGTAGGGTGTTCAGCGGGCTGGTGTAGTCGCCTTCGCCGATGAGCCAGCGCGAGCCGTGACGGCCGTAGTGGTTCATGTAGAACGGCTCGTAGCCTTTGGGGGCAGGCGTCAGCGGCGTGGTGGCAAGCTGGCGGTCATAGTCCAGGTAGTTGGAGCCTGAGAGGTAGTGGTTGGCCTTCAGTTCCTCGCGGGCGGTTTGGGCTGCTGCTGCGCCGCAGCACAGCAGGCAGAGGGCAATAGCGGTTATCTTGTTCATAGTCCTAACTTTTTGCGGATGTCGGCGGGAATGGCTTTCTTGTTGATGAGGAAGTCCATCGTGTTGGCAGCGATGAAGGTCTTGGTCATGTACCAGGTGCCCTTGAAGTCGCCGGTCTCGCCCCATGAGTTCTTCACCATATAATACTCCTTACCAGCCTGGTCCTTGGCCACGCCGTAGATCAGCATACCGTGGTCGTCGGTCAGTTCCCAGTTGTCGAAGCGCTCCTGGCGCATCTCCTGCGTGGCCACCACCTCGGGCACCTTGTAGCCCAGCGAGTCGATGATGCTCTTCTTCTTCTCAGCCGACAGCTTCAGCCAGCGGGCCATGTCGCTGCCAGCCAGGCTCTCGGTCTTTTTGGTGTCGATGGCGTAGGCCAGTCCCTGACGGGTGAATCCGGGCTCCGAGACGTCGCCGCCCCAGGCCACGGTGTAGCCCTCAGCGATGGCGTTGTCGATGACCTGCATCATCTCGTCCATCGGCAGGTTGTACGACAGGGGGAAGCGCCAGTTGTCCTGCACCTCGACGGGGAAGGCCGTGTAGAAGGGGTGATGGGTGTACGAGGTGATGGAGACGTAGTCGTTGAGGTCGATGCCGAGGCTCTTCATGAACGACTTCGGGGTGTACTCCTTGCCCTCGAAGGTGAACTTCTCAGGGCACTTGCCCAAGTAGGCGTCGAGGATGCCCTGCAGGCCTTCCTTCCATTGATTGGAGATTTTCTTGGCATCGCTCTTGGCGATGGCAGCCACGTAGGGTTCGAGTAGTGAGAAGAACTCGTTGAAGTTGTTCAGCGAGTCGCCGTAGAGTGAGCCGGGGAAGGGCATGATACCCTGCGGGATGATGCCGTGGGTCTTCATCGTGGCCAGCACGTCCTCAGCCGAGCCGCCCTGTGCGAACTGGCAGTCGCCGTGATAGCGTACCACCTGGATGGCGCGCTCCATGTAGGTCTTGTTGGCCACGAACGACTCGTCGAGGTCGTACTCCTTGCCCGTTGCCTTCAGGATTTCAGCCTCGAAGAACGAGATGGTGGAGTAGTCCCAGCAGGTGCCTGAGCGGTTCTGGTCCTTGACGCTGGTGATGGGGTTCTCCTTGATGGTGGTGAACACGGGTTTGTTCTGGTTCTTGGCGGGAGCCTTTTTCTTGGCGGCTCCGGCACTGACGGCTACCATAGCCATGAGTGCGAAAGTTGCGATTTTCTTCATTGTTTATCTATTTAATGTTCGTATGTCTGTTCAGACCCCTGTGGCCCCCTAACTTAGGGGGCGCGAGCCCATGAATTCTTCGAGCTCAGCGGGGTGATAGGGGATGCGCTTCTGTCCGAGGAAACGGCAACCGTCGTCGGTGATCAGCAGGTCGTCCTCAATGCGGATGCCGCCAAAGTCCTTGTACTCCTCCAGCTTGTCGAAGTTGAGGAACTCGGCACAGTGCTGCTCCTTGCGCCACAGGTCGATGAGGTGGGGGATGAAGTAGATGCCCGGCTCGTCGGTCACTACGAAGCCCGGCTCCAGTCGACGGCCCATGCGCAGGCAGTTAGTGCCGAACTGCTCGAGGTTCGGACGCGTCTCGTCGTCGAAGCCGACGTAGATTTGTCCCAGGCCCTCCATATCGTGAACGTCCATTCCCATCATGTGGCCTAAGCCGTGAGGCAGGAACATAGCGTGGGCTCCTGCAGCGACGGCCTCGTCGGTGTCGCCCTTCATCAGTCCGAGCTCCTTCAGCCGCTCGGTCATCGTGCGGCAGACGGCGAAGTGAACGTCCTGATACTTGACGCCCGGCTTAGCCACCTCAAGGACGTAGTCGTGACACTCCTCGACGATGCTGTAGATCTCCCTCTGCCGTTGGGTGAACCGTCCGTTGACGGGCATCGTCCGCGTGTGGTCCGAACAGTAGTCGTTCAGTTCGCAGCCTGCGTCGCAGAGCACTAAACGTCCATCCTCCAATGGCGCGTCCGACGGTGCGCCGTGCATAATCTCGCCGTGCTGCGAGAAGATGGTGCCGAAGCTGTTGCCCTGGGCCAGCGAACGGGCGATGCCGTCCACCTGTCCGGCTACAAAGCGCTCGGTGACGCCCGGCTTGATGAGCATCTGTGCGGTGGTGTGCATGACGTAACCCACGTCGCAAGCTGCCTCGATATAGGCAATTTCCTCGGCACTCTTCGTGGCGCGCATTTTCACTACGGCCTTGATGAGCTTCAGCGAGGCGGCTTCTTTCTGCTTCGAGGGGTGGATGCCCGTCAGGTCAAAGATCTGAATCTTCGTGTCGTGGCGGTAGGGGGGCAGGAAGTGAATGGTTTTGTCTGTTGCTGTGCCACAGCAACAAACTGAACAGAGCTTCGCCATCGGGGCGGTCTTTGCCACGCCCACCTCGGCGGCGAGGTCGGCCACAGAGGGTGTATAGCCCATCCACACAATGTCCTCCACGTCGATGTCGTCGCCGATGAGCCACTCCTCATCGTTGTCGATGTCGATGACGCCCACCAATCCGTCGCGGTGTTGTCCGAAATAATAGAGGAACGTAGAGTCTTGACGGAAGGGTGTGTAGCCGTTAGCTGGATAGTTGGCTGGCGACTCGTTGTTGCCGAAGAGCACGATGACGCCCTCTCCGACCAGTTTTTTCAATTCGGTACGACGCCGAATATAAGTCTCTTTACTGAACATGTGTATTGTTTTTTGTTAATTTGGCGCAAAGTTACGAATATTTTGCGAAAAAGATGTATCTTTGTGCCAAAAATATTCATAACAGGTGAAAATAGGACGTAGGACAGGACTGGTGCTCGAAGGAGGCGGCATGCGCGGGGTGTTCACCTCGGGCGTGCTGGATGCGTTTATGAAACATGAAGTGTATTTCCCTTATGTCGTTGCCGTTTCGGCGGGAGCGCTCAACGGGCTCTCATATATGAGCCGCCAGCCGCGCCGTGCCCGCTATGCCAATATCGACCTGCTGCGCAAGTACGGCTACATCTCGCTGAAGAACCTCATCACCCAGGGCAGCATCTTCGACCCCAACATCCTCTATGAGCGGTTCCCCAACGAGATTGTGCCTTTCGACTATGAGGCGTACCGCCAGAATCCCGCCACGTTTGAGATGGTGACCACCAACTGCCTGACGGGGCGTCCCTGCTATCTGTCCGAGCGCGATGATGCCCGCCGCATGACCGCTATTGCCAAAGCCACATCGTCGTTGCCTTACGTGGCACAGATCACCGAGGTCGACGGTGTGCCTATGCTCGACGGCGGCATCGTCGACTCCATTCCCGTCGTGCGGGCTGTGGACAAGGGCTTTTCGCCCAACGTCGTCATCATGACGCGCAACCGGGGCTTCCGCTCTGCTGAGCTCGAATTCAAGGTTCCCCGCCTGTTCTATAAGCAGTATCCTCGCCTGCGGGTAGTGCTCAGTCATCACGTTCAGGCCTATAACGAGCAGTTGGCGCTGATAGAGCGGATGGAGGACTGGGGCGAAATCGTCTGCATACGTCCGGAGCGTCCGATGGAGGTGGATCGCATCTGCCGCGACACCAAAAAACTGGAAGCCCTCTACGAGGAAGGTTTCCAGTTAGGTGAACGGTTCTGCAAGAGTCTGCTATAACCTATTTCTCTTTCAGCAGGTCGGGTCTCAGGCGGCGGGTACGTTCCAGCGCCTGTTCGAGTTCCCAGTTGCGGATGTTGGCCTCGTGGCCGCTGAGCAGCACGTCGGGCACCTTCCAGCCTTTGTAGTCGGCAGGCCGGGTGTAGATGGGCGCTGCGAGGAGGTCGTCCTGGAAACAGTCGCTGAGGGCTGACTGCTCGTCGCCGATGACGCCCGGGACGACGCGCACGACGGCGTCGGCAATCATCGCCGCTACCAGTTCGCCGCCCGTCAGTACGAAGTCGCCGATGCTGATTTCGCGGGTGATGAGGTGGTCGCGGATGCGCTGGTCGATACCCTTGTAGTGACCGGCTAATATAATGAGATTACCCTTCAGCGACAGTTCGTTGGCCATGTGCTGGTCGAAGCGTTCACCGTCGGGCGAGGTGAAGATGACCTCGTCGTAGTCGCGCTCGGCCTTCAGGGCCGTGATGCAGCGGTCGATGGGTTCACACTGCATGACCATTCCGGCACTACCGCCATAGGGATAGTCGTCGACGCGGCGCCACTTGTCGAGGGTATAGTCGCGCAGGTTGTGCAACCGTATCTCGGCCAGTCCTTTCTTCTCGGCACGTGCCAGTATTGATTCGTGTACGAAGCCCTCCAGCATTTCGGGCAGTACGGTGATGATGTCTATTCTCATAAGTATTCCTTGATTTCCTTGATTCTTCGTTCTCCCATTTGGCGGCCTGTTTGGTAGATGCGCTCCATCTGTTCCGGATTGTGACAGACGTGGCCGATGTCCAGCTTGTCGTCAGGACGGATGACCAGGCAGCGGCCTTGACGCTCAGCTTCGGCGACGTATTCCAACTGGCGGTTATACATCAGGTGACGACGGTTCATCGCCTCTACCATCTGCGGGTACTTCCTCAGTCCGATGCGCATCAGCGGCATCAGCCGGCTGCGTCGCTTTTGATAGCCTGCCGGTTGCGTCAGGATGACCACGTTACGCTCATAGCCGTTCTGCTCGGCCCACTCCAGGGGGATGCTGTCGCTGACGCCGCCGTCGAGCAGCTTGCGTCCCTCCAGTTCCACCACCTTCGACACCAACGGCATCGAGGCCGAGGCTCGGATATAGTCGTAGGTGGTGTCGCCAGCCGTCATCAGGCGCTTGTAGACGGGCTGTCCTGTCTCTACATCCGTACACACACAGACAAACTCCATCGGGTTGGCCTCGAAAGCCTCGTCGTCGAAGAGGTCATACTCATGGGGTATGACGTGATAACCGAAGTCGGCATTGAAGTAGTCGCCGGTGGTGAGTAGTGAGCGGATGCCGCTGTAGCGCGGGTCGCGGGCAAAGCGCTTGTTGTAGCGGACGGCACGCCCCGCCTGGCGCGACTTCATGTTGCAGCCGAAGGCCGCTCCCGCCGACACGCCAATCAGCCCGTCGGGCCACACGCCGTGCTCCATCATGACGTCGAGTATGCCCGCCGTAAAGAGACCGCGCATGGCGCCGCCCTCAAGTACCAGTCCTTTCTTCATATACCTTTCTTCGTTCTTCGTACGTCATTTTTACATATTGCCGCCACTCCCTGGCCCCTTCGCTGCACCGTTCGGGATAGCTCAGGTCGTGATCGTGACGGTAGGCCTCCAGCTCGAAGGGGTTCAGCAGATAGGCCGCGTTCTTCATCCGGCGGTTCCAGCGCAGGCCTCGCAGCCAGTACCAGGAATAGAGGGCATAGAAGCGCAGCCAGGAGTCGCCCGTGTCGCGGGCTTGCCGCAGGTGAATCATCTCATGGTTCTTCAGCTCGTCGTAGTGCCTGTTGAAGTGGTCGGCCTCCTGCCGCGAGTGGGTGAGGATGAAGCCGAAGAACGTCAGCGCGTCGTAGCCCCTACGTAGCCAGAAGGCATCGCAGACGGCAGCCATATCGACAGTTCTGCTGGGTTTGACAGCCTTGAAGAGCAGCCGGAAGATACTCAGAGGATTGTTCACGGGTGCAAAGGTACGAAAAATAATTGATAATTGATAATTGATAATTGATAATTATTTTGTATCTTTGCAGCCAAGAATAACTACATACCTATATTAATATGAAATCAAGACTATTACTTACCACCAGCCTCGCCCTGCTTTTCTCGATGCAGGCAATGGCACAGACACCTAAAGTAACTACTGACACCCGATATGCCCGTGGCGCAACGATGGCTTTCGGACGTATCAAGGGCTCGGCTACTGCCAATGGCGGCTCTGCCATTCAGAAACGCGGTTTCTGTCTGAGCGAGAACCCGGAACCGACCGTCGACGACATCATCAGTACCAAACAGCTCTCGAACAGCGGTGTCATCTACTACTTCGAGGACCTGAAGCCCGGCACGATGTATTACATGCGCGCCTACGCTACCAATAAGGACGGCGTGACGGGCTACGGCGACGTCATCAAGTTCAGTACCATTCCTATGGGAGCCATTACCTATTCTTATAATAATGGGGGTGACGCTACTATTAACAACCGTATCAACGATGCATTCACGCAGGCCTGCTTTATCTTCAGTAACCTGACAAGCATCAAGAAACACTTCAATACGGGCTACAGCCCCGGTACTCAGACTGCCGACTGTAACTACCAGGACGTACCCTGGATGAATATCGGACCCAATGCCAGCTACCAGCGCACGGGTACCATCATGCACGAGATGGAACACGGCTTGGGCGTTATCAACTATGACACGCAATGGAGCGGCAGTAACCTGCGCTCTGGCAACGGCACTGGCGAATGGTTGGGAGACCGTGTGTCGGCCTTCCTCGATTTCTGGGACAATACTACCGGCTCACGCCTTAAGGGCGACAATATTCACATGTGGCCTTACGGTGTCAACGGTGCTCATGAGGACGATGGTAAACTGGAGACTTATTATGCCAACGCCATGATAGCTCAGGCACTGGGCGAGGACGGTCTGGAGCATACCTACAGCACATACGCCGACCCCTACTATTCTCTCAATCAGGAGGACACCATCAAGTACTATATCAAGAACGAGTCGAAGGACCGAGGGCTCTACACCTCGTACCTGAAGCCTACCGCTACGGGAGCGCTGAAGTGGGTCAGCATGACCACCGAGGAGGCTGCCCTGAACGATAGTGCTGCGTGGTACATCACCTTCACCCCTTCCAACCAATACTACCAGCTGCGCAATGCGGCTACCGGCCAGCATATGACCTATAGCAGCGGCATCAAGACGGCTGCTAAGGAAAAACTCACGGCCAACGAAAACTGGCACCTGATGCGTGGCCGTGTCGATGTGGACGGACAGCGTGGCTATTGGATTATTCATCCAGAGGCCACTCGGACGCCGAAGTGCCTGCAAGCCAATACTAACGGCAATATGGGTTCCGTGAACTTCAACATCGCCAACTCGGCTGAGGCTCAGCGCTGGCTCATCCTCACCATGGATGAGGCCAAGACGGCTGAGGATAAGGCGATGGCACAGACGAGAAAACAGGTGGAGGAGCAACTGAAGCTGGTGAAGCAACTGGCCGAAGTGCCGCATACCTGTAGCGATGCTACCGTCGATGAGCAGTTGCAGACGACATTAGCCAGCATTGAGCGGCGTATGAAGGAGGCCAAGAGCACCACAGAACTGACACCACTATTGGAGGAGGCCCAAAAGGCGGCCAACGACTTCCTGATGTCGGGTATCACGCCGACGACAGCTCCCTTCGACCTGACCTATATGCTGGCGAATCCCACGATTGACGAGAACAGCGACGGCTGGAATGGCTCACCCGCTATCAACTACGGCTGCGGCGAGTTCTACGAAAAAACCTTCGACTTCAGCCAGACGGTGAAGAACCTGCCTGCCGGCACCTATGCCTTCTGTGCCCAGGGATTCCAGCGTCCTGGTTCCAGCAGTACTGCCTATCAGGACTATAAGGCCGGCAATAACAAGGTGAATGCCGTGATCTATGCCGGAGCCAAGAATGAGAAGCTGGCCCATATTTGCGATACAGTCCTCTCAAGGAAGGTGGGCAAGGGCAACGAGGCTGCTGTCGCCAGTGGCAAGTACGTGCCTAACGACATGCAGGCCGCCA
The DNA here is from genome assembly GCA_937898415.1 of uncultured Prevotellaceae bacterium. GTDB lineage: Bacteria > Bacteroidota > Bacteroidia > Bacteroidales > Bacteroidaceae > Prevotella. The sequence goes on from CALDLA010000171.1 coordinate 150,257, forward strand.
GCGCCTACTTCCAGAAAGGTTTGTATGAGAATCAGGTCTTGGGCAGCGTGGCTACTAACGGCGGTTCGCTCAAGGTGGGAATCAAGTCAACGTCTATGCCTACCAGCTACTGGGCCATCTTCGACAACTTCCGCCTCTACTACTACGGCAGTAAGACGGCTGAGGAAGTAATGACGGGCATCGATGCTTCGCTAGTGAAAAGTGAAAAGAGAATGGTGAATAGTGCTGTCTACGACCTGCAGGGACGTGTGGTGAAGAACCCGACGAAGGGCCTCTACATCGTTAACGGCAAGAAGGTGGTCATCAAGTAAAAAGCACACATGGACGAGAAACAGCGCATTGAGCAGCTACGCCGCGAACTGCACGAGCATAATTATCGTTACTACGTACAGAACCAGCCCAGCATCAGCGACTACGACTTCGACCAGCTGATGCATGAGCTGCAGCAGTTGGAGGACCGTCATCCCGAGATGGCCGACCCCAATTCGCCCACGCAGCGTGTGGGCAGCGACCTGCAGTCGGAGTTCCGGCAGGTGGCGCATAAGTACCCGATGCTGTCGTTGGCCAATACCTATAGCGAACAGGACGTGCGCGACTGGTACGACTCTGTCAGTCGCGGACTCGGCGGCGAGCCGTTCGAGGTGTGCTGTGAGATGAAGTACGATGGTCTCAGCATCTCGCTGACCTACGTCGACGGGCGCCTGACGCAGGCCGTCACCCGTGGCGACGGTGTCCAAGGCGACGATGTGACGCAGAACGTGAGGACTATCCGCGCTATTCCGCTGGTATTGTCGGAGGAATCTCGATATCCGAAAGAATTCGAAATCCGCGGCGAAATCCTGATGCCGTGGGCCTCGTTCGAACGGTTGAACGCTGAGCGCGAGGCCGCCGAGGAACCGCTGTTCGCCAACCCTCGCAATGCCGCCAGCGGTACGCTGAAGAGTCTCGACTCCCGCGTGGTCGCCAGCCGCCAGCTTGATGCGTATCTCTATTATCTGTTAGGCGAGCAGTTGCCTGCCGAAGGTCACTACGAGAATCTGGAGGCCGCCCGACAGTGGGGCTTCAAGATTAGCGAGGGCATGAAGAAAGTGAAAAGTGTGGATGAAGTTTTGGACTTCATCAACTACTGGGACACCGAGCGTAAGAACCTGCCCGTGGCCACCGACGGTATAGTGCTCAAGGTCAACTCCCTGCGCCAGCAGCGCGCCCTCGGTTTCACCGCCAAGTCGCCCCGCTGGGCTATTGCCTATAAGTTCAAGGCCGAACGTGCCTGTACCGAACTGTTGGAAGTCACCTATCAGGTAGGTCGTACGGGTGCCGTCACTCCTGTGGCCAATATGGCTCCCGTGCAGTTGGCGGGTACCACCGTGCGCCGCGCCACGTTGAACAACGAAGACTTCATCCGCTCGTTCGACCTCCATATCGGCGACCATGTCTATGTGGAGAAAGGTGGCGAGATTATTCCCAAGATTGTCGGGGTCGACATCGACCAGCGCCCCATCATCGCCCAGCCCGTGCAGTTCATTAAGCGTTGCCCGGAGTGCGGTACGCCGTTGGTGCGCTATGAGGGTGAGGCTGCCTGGTACTGTCCCAACGATACCGGCTGTCCGCCGCAGATTAAGGGCCGGATTGAGCACTTTATCGCCCGCAAGGCGATGAATATCGACTCCCTCGGCCCAGAGACCGTCGACGAGTACTACCGTCGCGGCCTTATCCACAATGTGGCCGACCTCTACGATATCGACGTGCAGCAGATTAACGGCGACGGCTCGCGAACGAAGTCGGCGCAACGTATTGTCAACGGCATCCAGAAGTCGAAGGAAGTGCCCTTCGAGCGCGTCGTCTTTGCCCTCGGCATCCGCTTCGTCGGCGAGACCAGCGCCCGTCTGTTGGCCCGCCACTTCAAGTCGATGGATGCCTTGATGACCGCCGGACTCGAAGAGTTGCAGGAGGTGGAGGGCATTGGCGAGGTGATGGCCAAGAGTATTATCAGCTACTTCCACAACCCTCAGAACCGGGAGATCGTCGAACGTCTGCGCGGCTACGGCCTGCAGTTTGAACTCTCCATAGAGCAGACGGCTGCCCAGAGTGACAAACTCTCTGGCCAGAGCGTCGTTATCAGCGGCGTCTTTGCGCACCACTCTCGCGACGAGTACAAACTCATCATCGAGCAGAACGGCGGCAAGAACGTCGGCAGCATCAGCGGCAAGACTTCCTTCATCCTCGCTGGCGACAACATGGGACCGTCGAAGTTGGAAAAGGCTAATAAATTAGGAATCAGAATAGTCAATGAAGACGAATTCTTAGAGATGTTACAATGAACATTATCGTATCACAGGAAATAGAGCAGGTGTGCCCCGGGTTTGTGGGGGCTGCCGTCGAGGCATGGGTGGTGAACACGCCGTACTGTGCCGAGCTGTGGGAAGAGATACACCAGCTGGAAGAGCGGTTCCGGCGGGAGCTGACCACCGAGTCGCTGAAAGAGCTGTCGGGCATTGCCGCCACGCGGCGGGTGTATAAGGCCTGCGGTAAGGATCCCTCGCGCTACCGTCCTGCCTCGGAGCAGCTGATACGTCGGATGCTGCAGGGCAAGGAACTGTACCAGATAGACACGCTGGTCGATTTGGTGAACCTCGCCTCGATAGCCTTTGGCTACAGCATCGGTGGCTTTGATGCCGACAAGTTCGTGGGCGACACGCTGACCCTTGGCGTAGGCCGCGAGGGAGAACCCTACGAGGGTATTGGCCGCGGTATGCTGAACATTGCCGGACTGCCCGTCTATCGTGATGCACAGGGTGGGGTGGGGACACCCACGAGTGACAATGAGCGCACAAAGATGACGCTCGAGACGACTCACCTGGTGGTGCTCATTAACGGTTACGACGGCGACGAGCAGCGTGTGCGCCAGAATGCCGAGTTTATCCAACAACTGTTACGTAAATACTGTCAGAGTGACGGTGGTACCGTTACGCTTTACAAATATCAATCATGATGAAAAAAGAAATGGTCTGTCTGATCGCCTTTTTGGCGGTTTTCGCCTGCACCTCATGCAGACAGGAACAGGAAACGCTTGTGTCGGCTACTGACGATACGAGCCAGTTTGTAACGCTGACCGACGTTGTGCCCGACGCCATCCTCGAGATTCGCTATTATGGCACCTACAACTTCGTGGGCGCCCGCATCGACGGCTACGAGGAGCCTACGGCGCTGTTGACCAGGGTGGCTGCTGACAGTCTGCGGGCCGTCAGCGACGACGTGAAGCAGCTGGGTTACCGGCTGAAGATTTACGATGCCTATCGTCCGCAGAAAGCTGTCGACCATTTCGTGCGCTGGTCGAAGGACGTCAACGATACGCTGATGAAGCCCTACTTCTATCCCGACCTCGACAAGAGCGTGCTCTTCCCGCAGGAATACATCTGCGAGCGCAGCGGTCACACCCGCGGCTCGACGCTCGACCTGACGCTGTTTGACATGAAGACGGAGAAAGAACTTGACATGGGCGGCACCTTCGACTGGTTCGGCCACGAGAGTCATCCTGACTTCGGCGGTAATCCTGAGACGGCAACGTATGTGGCGAACGACAGCATCACCAGCCAGCAGTTCCAGAACCGCATGGTGCTGCGCCAGGCCATGATGCGTCACGGTTTCAAGCCCTTCACTACTGAGTGGTGGCACTTCACGCTGGAAAACGAGCCGTTCCCCGACACCTACTTCACTTTCCCCGTGAAGGCTATCGTGGCGAAATAAACGTAGCAGGACGGAGATGCTGAAGACACTCTATAGACAGATAGGCGACTACTGGAAGGCCTCGCTGCTGACGCCCGTGTGGACGGCGTTAGAGGTGGTGATGGACGTGCTGATACCCTACGTCACGGCCTCGCTCATCGACAAGGGCATCAATGCGGGGAGCATGGAGAACGTCTATCTGTATGGGGCGGTGATGATCGGGATGGCGTTCCTGTCGTTAGGTTTCGGCATCTTGGCGGGTCGCTCGGTAGCATACGCCGCCACAGGCTTTGCGGCCAACCTGCGTCGGGCCATGTACCGTAACATCCAGCGGTTTGCCTTCTCGGACATTGACAAGTATTCGACTTCGGGACTGGTGACGCGAATGACTACCGACGTGTCGAGCCTGCAGAATGCCTACCAGCAGATACTGCGCATCACCGTGCGCGCTCCGTTCCGGCTGGTGCTGAGCATCGTGATGTGTATGGTCATCGATGCGCGGCTGTCGTTCATCTTCATCGTCGCGATGGTCATTCTGAGTTTCTCGCTCTACAACATCATCTCGCGGGTAGCGCGACTGTTCCAGCAGGTTTTCGTGAAGTACGACGAGCTGAACCAGAGTGTGCAGGAGAATATCCAGGCCATCCGCGTGGTGAAGGCCTTCGTGCGCGAGGACTATGAGAACAAGAAGTTCTCGAAAGCCGCTGAGGGACTCTATAAGCTATATGTACGTGCGGAGAGTCTGATGGCGCTGAACCATCCCGTGATGAACATCGTGGTCTATGGTTGCATCATCGCCCTCTCATGGTGGGGGGCTCAGTTCGTGGTGGGCGGCACGCTGACTACGGGCGAGCTGACCAGCCTCTTTACCTATGTGATGAGCATCCTGCAGTCGCTGATGATGTTATCGATGATTTTCGTGATGCTGACGCAGAGTGCTGCCTCGGCCAAGCGTGTCAGTGAGGTCATTGAGGAGCAGCCCGACATCGTGAATCCTGAGAACCCGGTGTACGAAGTGGCTGACGGCAGCGTCGAGCTCCGTGGGGTGAGGTTTGATTATGGAGCCAATGGAACTCATGGGGCTCACAAGCGCTCCGCCCTCTACAACGTCAGTTTCAGGATTGAGAGCGGACAGACGATCGGCGTTATCGGCGGTACGGGTTCGGGTAAGTCCACGCTGGTGAACCTGATTTCGCGGCTCTACGATGTGGGGCAGGGCGAGGTACTGGTTGGCGGGCGTAACGTGAAGGAGTACGACTTGGCGACGCTGCGCAATGAGGTGGCCGTCGTGCTGCAGAAGAATACGCTGTTTTCGGGGACGGTAATTGAGAATTTGCGTTGGGGGAACCCCAACGCCACAGAGGATGAGTGCAGGGAGGCTTGTCGGTTGGCTTGTGCCGACGAGTTTGTCGAGCAGATGGGCGACGCTTATGACTCGCGTATCGAACAGGGTGGCACCAACGTCAGCGGCGGACAGAAGCAGCGCCTCTGCATTGCCCGTGCCCTGCTGAAGCGTCCGAAGGTGTTGGTGCTCGACGACTCGACGTCGGCCTGCGATACGGCGACGGATGCCAAGATTCAGCGCGCTTTCCGCGAGGAACTGCCGCAGATGACGAAAATCATCATTGCCCAGCGCATTTCGAGCGTGGAGCACTGCGACCGCATCCTCGTGATGGACAACGGCGTAGTGACGGGCTACGACAGCCACGAGCAACTGCTGAAGACCAACGAACTGTACAGGGAGATCTATGACATCCAGACCGCTGATCACGGTGACTTTGACGCATCTATGCCCCCTAAGTTAGGGGGATGGGGGGCTGAACAAGGATAAAGACAGTATGTATGAGATATGGCTTTAATATGAGAGGCGGTCGTTCAGACCCCCAACCCCCTAACTTAGGGGGCTTAAACAAGCAGACGCGCAGCATCATATGGCGCATGGCGAAGCTGGTGCTTGGCGACTACAAACTGAGCATCGGCGTGGTGCTGGTGTGCATCGTGATCACGTCGGTCACGACACTGGCCTCGACGCTCTTTACGCGTACCTTAATAGATGACTATATCGTGCCGCTGACGCAAACGGCCAATCCTGAATACTATTCGCTGGCCCAGGTGCTCTTCAAACTCGGACTCATCCTGTTGGTCGGCGTCATCTGCTCTTACCTCTACAATCGCCTGATGATCAGCGTGTCGCAGGGTACACAGCTGAAACTGCGCAAGCTGGTGTTTGAGCGGATGGAGCGGCTGCCCATCAGCTACTTCGACCAGCGGCAGCACGGCGACATCATGTCAGTCTATACCAACGACGTTGATTCGTTGCGTCAGATGATTTCGACGGCTTTGGCGCAGGTTTTCAACTCCGTCATCACCATCGGCGTCACCTTTGCTTCGATGATTGTGCTCAGCGTGCCGCTGACACTCGTCAGCTGTGTAATAGCCGCTGTCATGATGTTCACTACTACGAAGCTCGGCAAGTTGTCGCGCACCTATTTCCGCACCCAGCAGGAGAGCTTGGGTCGCGTTAACGGTTTCATCGAGGAGATGATGACGGGTCAGAAAGTAGTCAAGGTATTCTGCCGCGAGGAGCAGGCTATTAACGACTTTGAGACCATCAACGAGCAGTTGCGCTCATCGGCCTGCAGCGCTAACCGCATTGCCAACATCGTGATGCCCGTCAACGGCAACCTCTCAAACCTCGGCTATGTCCTCATCGCCGTCGTCGGCGCTACGCTGGCCCTTGGCAACTTTTCACTTTTCACTTATCACTTATCACTCGGAACAATCGTGGCGTTCCTGACGCTGAACAAGAGTTTCACGCAGCCCATCACCCACGTGTCGCAGCAGATCAATTCCGTGCTCAATGCCGCCGTCGGTGCCGAGCGCGTCTTCACGCTAATGGATGCCGAGCCGGAGGTGGATGAAGGTAATGTTGAACTGAATAAGCCGGAGGGTGATGTGGATTTCCGCTGCGTCAACTTCGGCTATGTGCCTGAGAAACAGGTGCTCTTCGACATCGATATCAATACCCAGCCCGGTCAGAAAATAGCCTTCGTAGGCGGAACGGGAGCCGGCAAGACCACCATCATCAACCTCATCAACCGCTTCTATGAGACGGGCAGCGGCCAGATACTCTACGACGGCATCCCCATCAAGGACATCAGCAAGGACTCGCTCAGGAGGAGCATGAGCATCGTACTGCAGGAGACCCATCTCTTCACGGGCACCGTCCTTGAAAATATCCGCTATGGTCGGCTCGACGCTACCGATGATGACTGCATACATGCCGCCCAGTTGGTGGGTGCCCACGACTTTATCCGCCGTCTGGCCAACGGCTATCAGACCGTCCTCTCAGGCGACGGCGGCAATCTGTCGCAGGGTGAGCGCCAGTTGTTGGCTATTGCCCGTGCTGCCGTTGCCGACCCGCCCGTGCTCATTCTCGACGAGGCTACCTCATCGATTGATACCCGTACGGAGCAGCTCGTGCAGCGTGGGATGGACACCATCATGCAGGGCCGCACTACCTTCGTCATTGCCCACCGGCTCTCAACTGTCCGCAATGCCGACCAGATAATTGTGCTAGACCACGGGCGCATCATTGAGCAGGGCACACATGAAGAGCTGATAGCACGGCGGGGCCGATACTACCAGCTCTATGAGGGAGATACGTCGTTGTTGGCTTAGTCGGCGGCCTCGAACTCTTCGAGGAAACGGGTGTCGTTCTCGGAGAAGAGACGGAGGTCGTTAACGCGGTATTTGAGGTTGGTGATGCGCTCAACACCCATACCGAAGGCGTAGCCGCTGTAGATCTTCGAGTCGATGCCGCACTGTTCCAGCACGTTGGGGTCGACCATTCCGCAGCCCAGAATCTCAACCCAGCCTGTATGCTTGCAGAAGCCGCAGCCCTCGCCGCCGCATATGAAGCACGAGATGTCCATCTCGGCACTAGGTTCGGTGAAGGGGAAATACGAGGGGCGCAGGCGGATCTTCGTGTCGGCGCCGAACATCTCCTTGGCAAACGAGAGCAGTACCTGCTTGAGGTCAGTGAACGACACGTTCTTGTCGATATACAGACCCTCGACCTGATGGAAGAAGCAGTGTGCACGGGCGGTGATGGCCTCATTGCGATAGACGCGGCCCGGGCAGATGACGCGGATGGGGGCAGTCAGCTTGCCGTCCTCGGTGTGCATCTGTTCCATGACGCGGGCCTGGACGCTTGAGGTATGCGAGCGGAGCAGGATGTTCTTGGTGACGTCATTGGGATGTTGCGAGACGAAGAAGGTGTCCTGCATGTCGCGGGCGGGGTGGTCGGCGGCGAAGTTCATCTTGGTAAAGACGTGGAGGTCGTCCTCTACCTCGGGGCCGTCAGCCAGCACGAAGCCCATGCGGCTGAAGATGTCAATGATCTCGTTGGTGACGATGGTGAGCGGATGGCGCGTACCTAACTTAATGGGGTAGGGGGTGCGCGTCAGGTCTATCTGGTCGTCGCCCGTCTCCTGGTTCTCGCACTGTTCGCGCAGCTGGTTGATGCGCTCGGTGGCCACCTGCTTCAGCTCGTTGATTTTCATGCCGACCTCTTTCTTCTGGTCGGCGGGCACATTGCGGAAATCGTTCATCAGGGCCGTAATCTCGCCCTTCTTGCTGAGGTACTTTAGGCGCAGTTGTTCCACTTCGTCTGCGTTGTTGGCACTCAGTGTCTGTACTTCTTTCAGAAGTTCGTCTATCTTGTCGAGTAACATATCAAAATGATGTTTTTTGAAATTTGGGTGCAAAGGTACAAAAAAATTAAGAATTAAGAATTAAGAGTTAAGATTTATTTTGGAATTAAGAATATTTTTGTAACTTTGCACGCTGATTATGAGATACTGACCATGAAGAGGGTTCTTCTGGGGATGTTGGTGCTGACGGTGCTGATGTTCTCATGTAAGGGAAAACAGACGGAAAGCGCGGCTGAGGACGTGCTTGAAGACACGGTTGCACAGCAGCCGACGGACACGGTGCCCGTTGACACGCTGGAGCAGCTGATCAGCGAGACGCCCCTGCCGAGGGCTGTCGACGAGTTGTTCGACGACTTCCTGTTCAACTTCGCTGCCAACCGGAAGCTCCAGATGGAGCGGGTGGCCTTTCCGCTGCCAACGGTGAAGGGTTCCGACACGACGCGTGTGGGCAAGGACAGCTGGCAGATGGAGCGCTTCTTCATGCGGCAGGACTACTATACGGTCATCTTCGACAACGAGCAGCAGATGGAGGAGGTGAAGGACACAACGCTCAATGACGCTACGGTGGAGAAGATTTACTTCAACACGGGAGCCGTCATCCAGTATCTGTTTCATCGCATCAAGGGTGCCTGGATGCTGACTGAGCAGCGGACGGAGCCGCTGACGGCCAACAGGAACGCGTCGTTCCTGATGTTCTATCACCAGTTTGTGACCGACTCGCTGTTCCAGATGGAGAGCCTGGGCGAGACGCTGAAGTTCGTGGGACCTGACCCCGACGACGACTTTGCGCAGATGGAGGGCATCCTGACGCCCGACACGTGGCCTGCCTTCGCCCCGGAACTGCCTGACCGCATGATTTACAACGTGGTGTACGGCAAGCCGAAGGGCGAGAGTGAACAGCGCATCTTCGTGATGCGCGGCATAGCCAACGGACTGGAGTTGGAGATGACCTTCCGGCATGCGGACGGTCGTTGGCGGCTGGTGAAACTGGTGGATTGAATACTGAGGATTGATAAATTGAAGGACGTTTGCAATTATAGTCTGAAGGAGCACAATACATTTGGCATCGACGCCAAATGCAGCCGGTTCTTGGAGTTCGAGGACGACGGTGAAGCCTTGGAGGTGGCCGGAATCCTCAGGGAGTCCCAGACTCCTTATATTATAATAGGTGGCGGCAGCAACCTGCTGCTGACGCGTGACTTCGAGGGCATCGTGGTGCGCTCGGCCATCAAGGGACATTACTTCGAGGACGGTTACCGGATGATTTGTGGCAGCGGCGAGACCTTCGACGATATGGTGGCCACGAGCATCGAGGCGGGCTATTACGGCTTGGAGAACCTATCGCTGATTCCTGGCGACGTAGGGGCGAGTGCTGTACAGAATATCGGGGCCTACGGGGTTGAGGCGAAGGACCTAATCCTCTGCGTATGGGCCATTGAGATTGCTACCGGGAAGCCCTGTATGTGGGGCAACGAGGAGTGCGAATACGGCTACCGCCAGAGTCGCTTTAAGCGCGACTGGAAGAACCGCTACCTGATTACTCGCGTAACCTACGGTCTGTCAAGGACTTTCAGGCCGCATCTGGACTATGGAAATATCCGCGCCGAGTTGGAGCGGAAGGGCATCACAGAACCCACAGCCCAGCAACTGCGCCAGACGATTATTGACATCCGCAATGCAAAACTGCCCGATCCGAAGGTGACGGGCAATGCGGGCAGTTTCTTTATGAACCCCGTGGTGAGTCGTGGGAAATATGAGGAACTTGCCGCCCAGTTCGCGGATATGCCCCACTACAAGGTGGACGCTACACATGAGAAGATTCCCGCTGGCTGGATGATTGAGCAGTGCGGATGGAAAGGCTGCGCTTTAGGTCGTGCCGGCGTCCATCCCAAGCAGGCTTTGGTGTTAGTGAATCTCGGCGGTGCTACAGGTCATGAAATCTTAGCACTATGCGAGACCATCCGGCAGGATGTGAAAGAGAAATTCGGTATTGATATCCATCCTGAGGTAAACATCGTATGAAGCTAACATTCTTAGGAACAGGAACATCGTGCGGCGTGCCCACTATCGGGTGCCAATGTGAGGTCTGTCAGAGCACCGACCCGAAGGACAAGCGACTCCGCTGTTCGGCACTGGTAGAGACGGATCGTACGAGGCTGCTTATCGACTGCGGCCCCGACTTCCGCCAGCAGATGATGCCGCAGCCCTTCCGCCGCATCGACGGCATCCTCATCACCCACGCGCACTACGACCACATGGGTGGAATGGACGATGTGAGGCCCTACTGCCAGTTTGGTGAGATTAACGTCTATGCCGACCCCATCGCCCGTAAGGGACTGTTGGAGATGCTGCCTTACTGCTTCGCCGAAAACCGCTATCCCGGCGTGCCCGCCATCGGACTTCACGAGATTCATAAGCATGAGCCGTTCACGATTGGCGACTTTACCATCATGCCCATCGAGGTGATGCATGGGAAACTGCCCATCATGGGATATCGTATAGGGCCGCTGACGTATATCACCGATATGAAGAGCATCGATGAAGGTGAGTTGCAGTATATTGAAGGAACGGAGATCCTGGTGGTGAACGCCTTGCGTCAGCAACCTCACCACTCGCATCAGACACTCGACGCCGCCGTCACGTTTGCCCAAAGGGTAGGGGCGCGGCGTACCCTGCTGATACACTCCAGCCACCACATCGGACTGCACGAAGCGGTGAACCGTAGTCTGCCCGCCGGTATTGAGATGGCTTTCGATGGCCAGATGATTGAAATTGATAATGTGATATGATATACTTGATACTGATTGTTGCCGTCGCCATTTTGGTGGCTCTGCTGTTGTTGCTGCGCAGCTTCTACCAGTTGAGGGCTGATTTTGCCCGTTTCCGCAGGAAGATTAGTGAGCAGTCGAACGACTATGTGTTCCTCATCAACAAGGACTTGGAGGTGAAGGATACCAACTATTACGATCTCAACACCGACCGACAGAAAGAGCCGCCGATGGTGCTGGGCAATGTGCTTCATTGCAAGAACGGCTGTGATGCGGGCGTCTGCGGCACAGGCTTTGCCTGCCAGACATGTCCCGTGCGGCTGGTTATCAAGAATTCGTTCAAAAACAAACGCGACTTCAATCAGGTTGAAGCCACGATGGAACTTTACAATCAGGAGCACAAGGTGCAGGAGGTGGACGTTACGGTCAGTGGCGAGCTGGTTTACGCCTATAGCCAGCCCTACATGATGGTCAGCGTTTCTTCTTCCCAAAAAGCGCCATCAGTCCCCCATAGTTCTTCCTCAGCTTCCGATACAGCAGAAACAGGTCAATGACCGTCACGCTGTTGGTGACAATGCTGGCAATGTAGTCGCCGCGACTGCTGTTCTCGCTTTTGACGAAGAGCTGGTTCCACAGGGTGGTGAACTGCTTGTTGTCCTGCTGCATCTCGTCAAGCAGTTGATCCTTGCGCTGGCGGATTTCCTCCAGCGTGCGGTAGGCGGTGGGCTGTGATTTCTGTATGGGCAGCATACTGTGATTACTTACTTAGGAAAAGGTTGGCTAAGAAGTGGACGAGCGGGCGCTCTATCCACTTCTCATGGAACAGGAAGAAAACGATGAGCAACAGCAGGTGGAAACCGCCGACAATACAGAAGGCCGGCGCCATCCCGACGTGCTGCCCGAGCCAATAGGCTACGGCGAATGACAGGAACATCATGACGGCAATGATGAGCAGGAAAAACAGGATAGCCAGCGCGGTTGCCGTCAGCAGACGCACCACCTTGTCTATCAGGTCCAGCTTCACGTATTCCGTCTGGAGTCCGAGATAGTGTCTCAGCAGTTTGGCTAACTGCCCTATGTTCTCAACGTTCTTGTCGCTCGATAACATCACTTTTTACTTTTCACTTTTCACTCTTCACTCTTCACTAGCGAAGCGCTTACTCCTCGGCTACGTCCTGGATGTCATCAACGAGGTCGCCCACTTCCTTGCGGCTGAGCTTGATGTTGTGCTTCTTCAGGAAGTCCTCCACAGCGTCAGTAATTTTTACACGGGTGTCAGCACCCTTTTCGGGGGCCACCAATAATCCTAATGCAGCGCCGGCGATTGCACCGCCCAGAAATGCGCCAATATAACCAATACTCTTCATGTTGTTATAATTTTAAAAGGTGAAACATCAAATATTCATCGCAAAAATACAGAATTTTTCTGAAATAGGCGTTAAAAACGGTATCATTTTTTGTTAAAATGAATGATTTTAAATAATTTAACAAAGTTTATGGCCAATTTTTGCCCTGTTATGCGCATTTTTTTGTAATTTCGCCGTGTGTTTCAATAAGTAATATTAAACCAATGTAAAATAAAAGAGAGAAAATTATGAAAAAGTACATTGTTTTTTGCGCTGGTCTGAGCCTGGCTTTGGTCTTTGCCAGTTGCGGTAAGAGTAGTGAGAGTGCTTACAAGAAGGCCTATGAAAAGGCTAAGTCTCAGGAGGCAGCTCAGCGTGTGACCCAGAATACGGACGCTCCCCAGGTTCAGACACCTGTCGTTGCTCCCGTTCAGACTCGTCCTGCTACGCAGACTCGCGTTGTTGACAATGTCGATAACGTATCGGTTCGTCAGGAGAGAGTGTTGCTGGTGAACGGTGCCGGTCTCAGGAATTTCAGCGTCGTCGTCGGTTCTTTCGGCCTGCTGACCAATGCTGAGGGCTTGCAGCAGCAGCTCCGCGATGGTGGCTACAACGCCCAGATTGTGAAGAACGAGGCCAACAACATGTTCCGTGTCATTGCCACCACTTTCGACAACAAGCTCGACGCAGTGAACAGCCGCGACCAGATTCGTGGTTCGAGGTTCAACCCCAAGGGTGACGCTTGGTTGCTCTATAACATCCAGTAACGCTTGGCGCGAATACTTTCGATCGACTACGGCCGGAAGCGCACAGGTATAGCAGTCACTGATCCTCTGCAGATTATTGCCGGAGGATTAGCGACTGTTTCTACGTCGGAGCTGTTCGAGTGGCTTCAGCAGTACCTGCAGCGTGAGCAGGTGGAGCGTATCGTCATCGGTGAGCCCCGCCAGCCCAATGGGCAGCCCAGCGAGAACCTGCAGCGTGTTCAGCAGTTCGTCAACCGCTGGCGCAAGGCGCACCCAGAGGTGCCCATCGACTATTACGACGAGCGTTTCACCTCGGTGTTGGCCCATCAGGCCATGCTCGACGGCGGCCTCCGCAAGAAAGCACGTCAAGATAAAGCGCTGGTGGACGAAATCTCGGCCACCATCATTCTGGAGGACTATCTCCGCTCGCGCCGTGTCCCCTAAGTTAGGGGACTACAGGGGTCTGAACAAGCGCAGACTCCAGATAATAACGTCTAAAATAGGGTCAATGTACGCTTGTTCAGACCCCCAACCCCCTAACTTAAGGGGCTAAGAAGAATGATTCTACCTATTTATATATATGGTCAGCCCGTGTTGCGGAAAGTAGCCGAGGACATCACCCCCGACTATCCGCAGTTGGAGCAGTTGATTGCCGACATGTGGGACACGCTGGCTGAGAGCGAGGGCATCGGACTGGCAGCCCCCCAGATAGGCAAGTCCATCCGCGTGGTTGTCATCGACCTAGATGTCATCAGCGATGATATGCCGGAGTACAAAGGTTTCCGCAAGGTGTATATCAATGCCCACATCATAGAGAAGGATGAGACGAATACCGACTCTAGCGAGGAGGGCTGTCTGTCGCTGCCCGCCATCCACGAGAAGGTGGTGCGTCCCACCCGTATTCATGTGCAGTGGCTCGACGATCAGTTCCAACCTCACGACGAATGGGTCGAGGGCTATCTGGCCCGCGTCATGCAGCATGAGTTCGATCACTTGGAGGGGCACATGTTCATCGACCACATCTCGCCCCTCCGCAAGCAACTCATCAAGAGCAAGCTGAAGGCCCTCACCCTGGGCCGCTATCGTTGTGGCTACAAAACCAAACCGGTAAGGAAGTAAGGAAGTGAAAAGTGAGAAGTATTAGAGTACCATTTTGCATTAATAGGAGGTGGTGGAGAGTTCTGCCGCTGCTTTTCACTTTTCACTTCTCATTTCTCACTTCTTTCGCCCAGTTCAACACCGACCGCCTGATGATGGTTGGGCGCTCGGCGCTCTACTATGAGGACTATGTCCTTAGCATCCAGTATTTTAATCAGGTCATCTCGGCCAAGCCCTATCTCTATGAACCGTGGTTCTTTCGTGGGGTGGCCAAGTATTCGCTCGACGACTTTGCCGGAGCCGAGGCCGACTGTTCGCAGGCCATCCAGCGCAACCCCTACGTTACCAACAGCTACGAGTTGCGCGGACTCTGCCGCATACGGCTGGAGCGCTATGAGGAAGCGGCTGCCGACTATACTGCAGCTCTGAAGTACGACCCTGAGAATCAGGGACTTTGGCACAACCGTGTACTCTGCTATATCCGGGCCAAGAACTATGAACGCGCCCTGGGACAGCTCGACACGATGACCACCCGATGGCCGAAGTATGCCGACGGCTGGTCGATGAGGGCCGAGGTCTATATGCAGCAGGAGGACACCATCCGGGCCATCGCGTCGCTGGACAAGAGTCTGGAGATTGACCCCTACGACGGCCGTACTTGGGCCGCCCGCTCCATCATCAGTCTGTCACGAAGCGAGTGGAAGGAGTCAGAGCAGTTTCTCGACAAGGCCATCCACCTACTGCCCAAGGACGGCGGCAACTACATCAACCGCGCCCTGGCCCGTTACAACCAGAATAACCTGCGCGGGGCGATGGCCGACTACGACACGGCCCTCGACCTGGAACCCAACAACTTTCTCGGCCACTACAACCGCGGCCTGCTGCGTGCCCAGGTGGGCGACGACAACCGCGGTATCGAGGACTTTGACTTCGTGCTGAAGTTAGAGCCCGACAACATGCTGGCCCTCTTCAACCGCGGACTGCTTCGTGACAAGACCGGTGACCTGCGCGGAGCCATCAGCGACTATACGAAGGTCATCAACGAGTTCCCCAACTTCTGGACGGGACTCCACTACCGCGCCGAGTGCTACCGTCGATTAGGTATGAATCGCCAGGCCGAGCAGGACGAGTTCCGCATCCTCAAGGCCCAGATTGACAAACGCTACAACGGTATACAGCCCCGAATGAAGAAGAGTCCTATGCGAAAGCGTAGCGACGAGGACCTGGAGAAGTACAACCAGCTGGTGGTGGCCGACGAGCAGGAGGTGGAGAATGAATACAAGAACGACTACCGCGGACGGGTGCAGAACCGTAAGGTGGAGAACACCTACATGCCGATGTTCGAGCTGGCCTTAGTGCCTCGCGAGAATGGCGTAAGCCGTCAGTCGCCCTACGACGAGACCGTTGAACGATTCAATGACAGCGCGCCGCATCCCATATACATCGTATACAGCCTGCCGTCGCTCGGCGAGTCGGCCTTGCTGCGCTACTTCAACTATGTCAAGTCGCTGACCGCCAGTATTGCTGACGTCCAGCGGCTCGACTCGGCCTGTAACATCCTCTTCCTAAGGGCGGTCACCTATGCTATGATGCAGAACTTCGAGACCGCCATCGACGACCTTAACACCTGTCTGCAGATGGATAGCCTCTCGTCGCTCACCCTCTGGCAGCGGGCCGTCTGCCAGCATAAGATCAATGACTTCGAGGCGTCGTTGGGCAATAATGTCGACATCAAGAAGGCCGGGGTGATGATGGACTTCTCGGAGGCCATCCGACTGGCTCCTCGTTGTGCGTACCTTTATTATAATAGGGGTAACTGTCACGTTGCCGCCCACAACTATGCAAAGGCCATTGATGACTACACGCAGGCCGTCAACATCGATCCCCGCCTGGCCGAGGCCTACTATAACCGGGGATTGGCCCTCATCGACAGCGGCAAGACCACTGAGGGCGTCGCCGACCTCAGCAAAGCCGGCGAACTGGGCCTCTACACCGCCTACAGTCTCCTAAAGAAATATACGAAAAAATAACCCCATAATTCCCATTAGTCCCATTAGCCCCATTAGTCCCATTAGCCCCATTAGTCCCATTAGCCTCATAAAAAAAAAAGAAAAATATGGAAAAAGAAAACCAACTCTGGAACAAAGTTTTATCTACTGTCCTGAAAATGCCGGGCGTGAAGGTCGATCGTGTGGCCTTCCTGCGCAAGGAACTGCGCCCCTACTGCAACCAGTCGCGACTACAGATGCTGGGCAGTGTGCGCCCTTATACCGTTGTCTCTGAACAGGTTGTCGACAAACTGGCACGTCAGTGTGTGCGCCATCATACGCTGCTGGCTACGGCCACCTCAACCGTCGTGGGACTGCCCGGCGGACTGGCAATGGCTGCCACCCTGCCGGCTGATATGGTGCAGTATTTCTACCACGTCTTCGTACTTTCCCAGAAGCTGGCCTACCTCTATGGCTATCCCGACTTCTTTGCGGAGTCTGACGAAGATTATGATGACGACGAGGAGGAAGGACTGAGCGAGATGTCCGTTGACCTGCTGACCATCTTCCTGGGCGTCATGATGGGTGCCCCAGTGGCCGAGAAGGGTATTGCCGAACTGTCGAAGGCTGTGGCCGAGAACGCCGTCACCCGTCTGCCTCGTGTGGCGCTCACCAAAACTGCCGTCTTCACCATCGCCGCCCAGATAGCCCGTATGGTTGGCTCCAAGCTGTCGAAGGCGGGCTTTGCCCGTGGCGTGGGCCGCTTCATCCCCTTGGCCGGAGGCGTCTTCAGCGGCAGCTTGACGCTGCTGACCTTCCGTAAAGGTGCCAACCGCCTGCGCCGCCAGCTCAGTGCCCAGCGTCACCTCTTCGACGACGGGGCTATTGATACCATCGAGATCAGCAGCATCAAGACCTCGTTCGTTAAGGCCGGTAAGGCCGAGCGCGACCCTCGACTGGTGGAAACAGCCGTCATACAGGCGATGATCAACATTGCCAAGATCAACGACGTAGTGTCGCCTGAGAAGTACCACATCATTGAGCAGCGCATCGCTGTAGCCAAGCTTGACCCGCAGGAAAAGCTCGACCTCATTGGCAACATCGAGTCCGACAAGAGCTACGATGTCGACTTCGACCTGCTGGCCACCGACCGTGAGGCGGCACAGGAAACCTACGACGCAATGGTAAGCCTGACCCAGAAGGACGATAAACTGACGATGGCCGAGAAAATCTATCTGCAAATGGCTGCCCAAAAGCTGGGCATTGAAAAGACGGAATAACCTACCCGCCGGGTAGAGCTCACTAACCCGCCGGGTAGTGAGTGCCAGCATTTGTCTTATTTTAAATAAGACAGGCTAAAATCGCGTTTATTAATAAATAGCGTGCAAATTATTAATAAATAGCATGCAATTAATTAATAAATGACGACGAAGTCAAAAATACCCCCAAATAATTGGCTCGAGCCAAAACCCTATTTAGCTCGAGCCAAAACCCCTTCTGGCTCGAGCCAACTCCCAAATTGGCTCTAAAGGATCGATAAAGTGGCTTAATTGTTATGACGGCATAAAAAAGATTAAAAACTTTTGTCCTTCGCCCGACTTTTCGTAACTTTGTAAGAATTCGCTGGATTTCTTTGTATAAAGGCAGTTTGAAGAATTGAGGAAAAACTGGGTTACGATTTGGAGACCGTACTCAATTCCACGTTCTGCTATAAATTGTTATCAATGAGCACCCGGCGCTGAGCCACCAGCCGTATTATGGCACAATGTCGAATGCAAAGGTACGCAGAATATGTGAGACGGCAAAACTTTAGAGGGATTTTTCGCTTTTCCTTCTTTTGTTTCGTGATTTTGTGCTACCTTTGCACACATAATTATAATTGATACAATCCTATGGCAAAGATAACAGTCCAGAATACAGAGATAACTGTCGTTTCACATAATGACGATGATTACATTTCACTGACCGATATGGCTCGTAGTCAGTTGCAAGAGCACATTATTTTCCGTTGGCTCAGTCTGAAAAGCACGATTGAGTACCTTGGAGAATGGGAAATGCTCTACAACCCCAATTTTAATTGTACCGAATTCGGTACATTTAGAAATATGGCGGGTAGCAATAACTTTGTTCTGTCAGTCAAGACATGGATAGAAAAGACTGGAGCCATTGGTATCTTCTCTAAGGCAGGACGATATGGCGGTACTTATGCCCATCGCGATATTGCCTATCACTTTGGCATGTGGATAAGTCCTAAGTTCCAACTGCTACTGGTCAAGGAATACCAACGACTGAAAGCCGAGGAACAGAAAATGTTGGGCTGGACAGCCAAAAGAGAACTATCCAAGATTAACTACCATATTCATACCGATGCCATCAAAAGCCATTTGATTCCTGAAGAAATTACTCCTACGCAGGCAAGTATCATCTATGCCGAAGAAGCCGATGTGCTGAATGTGGCTATGTTTGGAATGACTGCCAAACAATGGCGCGAAGACAATCCAGACTTGAAAGGTAACATCCGTGACTACGCAACTATCAATGAGCTGATATGTCTTTCGAATATGGAGAACATCAATGCCGTGCTTATCAATGCTGGAGTCCCACAAGGCGAGAGGCTTGTCAAACTCAATCAAATAGCCATTCAGCAGATGCAAGTGCTGGAAGGAAATGAGGGTCGGAATCTGCTAAAATAAGTCACAATAACTTGATGTTTTGTCACCAATGGAAGCGCAGGCCGATAGGCAGGGTGATGCTAAGAGGATGCTCTGTACGATAACTATTGAGGTTGCTACCATCATTAAAGAAATATTGCAGGCTGGGCTCCATGTAGATACCAAGATGCGGGGTGAGATCATATTGAATGCCTAGACCTATAGACATAGACCACTGTATGGGAACATCGAGTGTGGATTCCTTGCTGAAGGTTGTGGTGTCGTTCGTGATATGGTTTACGCTCAGCGTGCTCCTTATGGGGAACTCTAACATCGCACCTGCTGAGGAATAGAGACTGAAGTGTGACTTATTGTACCATTTCCAACCAAATCGGAGTGGAATACCGATATAGCGCAGGCGTTGCTGCTCTTGAATGTGTGCCGATGTGCTTCCAGTCATAGTCACGGATTTCATTTGCGTATAACTGAGACCTGTTTCGATGGAGAGCCGGGAGGTAAGTTGTCGGCTCAAGGTTAGCTGGATATTAAAGGGCAATTCATGTGTGTGTTGTGCCACCATTTCGCCATGATTAATCATCGAGTTTTGTGCTGCAATCTCCATCAGCGAACGAGTTTCTGTAGTGATCTCATCAGTAGGGAAAGCATTGTTCAGAGACCATGAGTAGTCAATCCAGTTGCTGAACGAATAGTTTGTTGGGATAAAGGTGTTGGAAGCGGAGGCAAAGCTCTGCTGGTTGATGTTGGTAGCTGCCATAAAGTTGTCGCGCCGTCCTGTTTGACCGCTATAGGCCAATTGGATATTCCAATCGGATGGCTTAGAAGGGCTTTCCTTTGTTAGATGAGGCTCGTATTCAGAGGCAGGAATCGGCTCATGTCGGAAAATGATTGTATCTCTCAGAGTCTCTTCCTTAATGGCTTGCGCTATCTCTTTCAAGGTGTCGATATGCTCCTCCATATATGGTATAGAGTCGGGTGAGATGACTGCTTCTGTTTGATAGCGAATGGAATGGACAGAAGGCCTCTTGCTGATTGAAACATATACCGGTTTGTCGTGTGGGGTTTCAACAACTGGCTCTGGCTGAGTCTTCTTTTGCTTTGAATTGTAACTGACAGGTTTCAAATCCTTAACAGTGTCTGGTTCTTCTTTCTGCAGTAAATTCCAGATTGCCGTCGGGATGGCAATGAGAAGCAGAATCAGCACCCACGATTGCTTAATCAGTATCTTAAGCATTCGTTTGGCATGGGATAGCTGAGAGGACGAGGTATGTGGAGCTATGCCTAACAGATGGCCGATCTCCTGATGTGACAATCCTTCGAATACAGACAAACGAAACACCTGCCGATAGCCTGCCGGCAATTGGGCAACGAGCTTTTGCAACTGCTCAAAGTCAGGCGTAATACCAGGATCGGTGGCACCTTGCTTGTCGATGCCCATCTGTTGGAGGGCTGCCTGCTCCTTATCCAAATGAATCTTATAATGATAGCCCACGTTGCGAACAATCGTTGCCATCCATGATCCCAACTTGTCATCATCCCGCAATTGGTTAAGCGAAGTCAGAATTATCACGAAAGCATCATGCAACAGGTCTTCTGCAACATTGTTATCCTTTACGTATTGTCTGCAGATGTTGAGAAGTCTGGGGCGGTATTGTTCGTAGAGCAGATGCAAAGCCTCGCGCTCTCCGGCCTTGCATCTGACAATCAGCGTTTGACTATCCATAGGGGTCAGTCTTCCCTTTGATACGTATCCCAACCCTCCATTTCGAGGGTGTTACCATTTAATTTTGCCTTGATGGTCACTCCTTGAGGCACTATCGTGGGGTCGAAGGCTATGTCCACGATACTCTTACCAAAACCTTCGTCAATGGTAAAGCCGGTGTTGTATTTGTAGATGGTCAGTTCGGCATTCGAGCCCTGATAGGTGACGGTATAGGCGAAAGGCTCGCTGAATTGTCCGTTCAGGAGTCTGTAGCCTGTATTGTCGGAACGGAATACCCAGGTAAAAGTACCTGATGCTTCAATCTCGTCACTCTTGAATTCTCCTGACCATCTGCCTACGATAGGACTATTGTCGTCTCTGCCCGGATTGCCATATTTCTGGCCTGCATTGACGCTAAGTGATTCATAGCTGTCTTGCGTTTGCTTGAACCAAGGGTAGTTGACAAAGTACAGCCCTCTGTAGAGTGTCTGCATATTGTCGTAAAAACGTCCCAGATACTCGATGGCATCACCAGCGGCGAAGTAGCATTTGTAATAGTATCCATGATAGCCGTACTGCTCTCCGCCATGATAGTCGGTCAGCACGTAGTTGAAGGGGTCGAGGGCCACCTCGTTGGTGCCATCTTTGTATGTCTTGATGGTTCGCAGATAGCCTGTGCCGTCATCGTTGAAGGCCATGACCTCAGTGATGCTGAAAGGCAGGTTGGGATAGAGGGCGACAGTAGCTTGCTGCCCGTCGTGCGTCAGATGATGCCAGTCGGTTTGCCAGTAGCCAACGAGATAATTAGGTGCTCCTTCGGCATTCTTCACTGGTTCTGTTGTAAGGACGAGGATACAGCTGATGTCAGTGGCCTTGCTCATAAACGACTCAAAATCCGCCTGGCTCTGGAAATTGTGGCGTTCACCTTCGCTATTATAGATGTTGAACATTGCGCTGGAAACTATACTGTAGATGTCATAATAATATTCGCCTTTGTACTCCATTCTGCATACTCTGGAACCCGTACCCATAATGAGTAATCCCTGAATAGCTGATGGTAGCTGCTCTACATAGACATGATTGACAGGAATCTTCTTGCTATTGAATGTGGCTGACTCAAACTGTTCGGTAATGTCTACGACTTGCAGTTTCAGACCATTCCTCTCGAACAGCTTGACGACAATACCATAGCTGTCACTAACCCCACTCTTCCTGGTCAGTCCCATTAATTCTCCATAAACATCCTGAACATAGTCAGAAGGCTCCTCGTCATTCGAAGAGCATCCTGCTAAGTTGACAACTCCTGACAATATAAGCGCCAGCATCCATAAAATACTTTGTTTCTTCATAAACCAAATTATTATGTATTGCAAATTTAATTCTTTTTTCTTATATAGTGTATCCAAAAGTAGAAAGACTGCATGGTACTGTCCGAATTTATAATTTCTTAACACCAGAGAAGTTGTGTGCCTAATACGCACTTTTCTGTGGAGTGCCACACAAAACTGCATAGGTTTTATAGGCAATGCCTTTATAGGGCATAGCCTAATATGTACTTTCTGTAGCCATGCCCCAAAAAGTACACACCGCTATGATATGAGCAAGCTCTGCAGAAGACAAAAGGAAGGCTCGTGGCTAATGTTAAAAAACAAAATATAATTTTCTAAGGCTGCCTGTCTCTAGAAATTGATGTACTTTTGCTCGCAAATTTCAAAAACTAAACAAGACATGGAAGTTATATCAATTGAGCGCAGTACCTACGAGGTAATCGGCTTGCCGCTTCGCTCGTCGAAGAACTGCTGACGAGCTTCAACAGTTTCGTCACAAAGATGAAGGAGATGGCCAGTAGAGGAAATGATAAAGGGTTGGACGACTGGCTTGATTCATATTGTGGCTGATAGGGATAAGGATAGTAAGATGTGTAACCTCAAAACGATGTGCCTATGAACGAACTGATAATGCCTCATAACGTTGGTGTGAAGAATGCATTGGAGAACATGAAGGAAGTGCTTACCCTATACAAGAAGGTGATAGGCAATTATCGTCCGTTGCTTGGTGGTGAACGCTACCTGACAGACAGAGAGGTGGCGCAGATTCTGAAGGTCAGTAGACGAACGCTACAGGAATACCGAAATGATGGCGTACTACCTTATATTTAGGTTCTTCTACAATTGAGTTGAAGATTTTGTCAACATTTCAGATAGGATTATTAATCAACATGCCAAGACCCTCAAAAAATTGACTCGAGTCAATCGATGAAATGACTCGAGTCAACCGATTAAATGACTCGAGTCAAATGATTTAATGACTCTAGTCACGCTGCTATCGAATCGTTTCATTTGTCATGAAAAAATAATGCTGATTCTGTAGACGCTTTTGTTATTGTCATACGGAACCGATAGACACAAGCGAAAAAACCATGCTGTTTTAGTTGACACCATTTAAACTACAGCCCGTTTGATTTTGTGTAAAGGCGAGGATATTTTGCGTATAGGCGCAAGGTGTTTTGCGTATAGGCAAAAAAAGAGTTACCTATGTCCTTTCACTCGGCAACATAGGCTGACTGTCGCAAGAAGTCTTTTGCAGAGCAGCCTGGTGACGAGTTAAAAAGTTCCCCCCCAAATAATTGGCTCTAAGGGATCGATAAAGTGGCTTAATTGTTATGACGGCATAAAAAAGATTAAAAACTTTTGTCCTTCGCTCGACTTTTCGTAATTTTGCCGTCAAATACGAAAAACTGACTATATCATGAAACAAATCGTACTCCTGCTGCTCTGCGCAGTATTCGCCGTCGGCATTCAGGCCGCCGACTACAAACAGTATTATACTGACCTGCCTACGCCTGTCAAGGCGGTGGAACCTTTCACGATTCCCAATAACGCTGTCAGCCTTGCGGACTTTGGCGGTGTGCCTGATGGCGTGACGCTGAACACCGAGGCGTTCAGCAAGGCTATCGCGGAACTGTCGAGGCAGGGTGGGGGATGCCTTGTCGTGCCACAGGGCGTGTGGCTGACAGGTCCCATAGAACTGAAGAGCAACATTGAGTTGCAGATAGACCGTAACGCCATTATCTGCTTCTCGCCTGACAAGCGCCTCTATCTGTCGGCCGACAGTAAGGCGAAGCGCGTCAATCCATGTATCAGCGCGACGAAGTGTCGTAACATTGCCATCACCGGTGAGGGCGTCGTCGACGGCAATGGCCAGCAGTGGCGTCCTGTGAAGCGTGGTAAGATGAGCGACGTGGAGTGGAAACAGTATGTCGACATGGGCGGACTGGTGACTGAGAAGGGTGACCTGTGGTATCCGTGGCAGATGAAGAACGGCTATCCGGACATTGCCAGCGATGCGAAGAAGCAGGAGGGTATGCGCAACGACCTGGTGCGGTTTGAGCAGTGTGAGAACATTCTGTTGCAGGGCGTGACATTCCAGAACTCACCGCGTTTCCATGTGCATCCCTGTTACTCGCGCAATATCATCATCGACGGCATCACCGTGCGCTGTCCGTGGAACGTGCAGAACGGTGATGGCATTGACCTGAGCGACTGCCATCAGGCGCTCATCGTGCGCTCGACGGTTGACGTCGGCGACGACGGCCTCTGCATGAAGAGTGGTTCGCAGAAGAAAGGCTGGGACGTGTGGGGCTGTCAGGACATCGTGATACAGGACAACACCGTGTTTCATGCCCACGGCGGCTTCGTGCTGGGCAGTGAGACGGTGGGCGGCATCCGTGACATGGTGGTGCGCCGTAACCGCTTCCTCGGTACCGACGTGGGTCTGCGCTTCAAGAGCGGCGTGGGGCGTGGCGGACGGACGGAACGTATGTTCATCAGCGACATCGTGATGGCCGACATCAAGGATGAGGCCATCAGTTTCCAGTGCGACTACGTGAACCGTGCTGCCGGCGACGACGGCAAAGATCCCGTCATCACCGACGAGATGCGCCGATTGATGCCGCAGTTCCAGGACATACATATTAAGAATGTGGTCTGCCGGGGCTGTCAAACAGGCATTCAGGCTAATGGTATCAAGGGGTTGGACTGCGTGAAAGACATTGACATCAGTGACTGCTCCATCGGCTACAACAAGACGGCACAAAATGTAGATGAGACTACGGCCAAACTGCGCCTGCAGCGCGTCGTACTGACTTTGCTCAAGGAAACTTCTCGGTCTCAGGATAAAAAATAAAGGATTTTATTTTGTTTTGCTCTCAACTTTTCGTACCTTTGCACCCCGAATTTTAACTTCAAACATATATTGTAGATATGGAAATCAAAATTACCTTCCCCGACGGGTCTGTTCGCTCGTATGAACAGGGCGTCACGGGATTCCAGATTGCCGAGAGCATCTCGCCGGCTCTGGCACGCAGTGTAGTGAGCTGTGGCGTAAACGGTGAGACCGTAGAGCTGAACCGTCCCATCATGGAGGACGCTACCATCGCGCTCTACAAGTTCGATGACGAAGAAGGTAAGCACACCTTCTGGCACACCTCTGCCCATCTGCTGGCCGAGGCGCTGCAGGAGTTGTATCCTGGCATCCAGTTCGGTTTCGGACCTGCCGTCGAGAACGGATTCTTCTACGACGTGCTGCTGCCCGACGGACAGATGATCAAGGAGAGCGACTTCCCCACCATCGAGGCTAAGATGAAGGAACTGGCCGGCAAGAAGGAGCCTGTGGTTCGCAAGGAAGTGGCTAAGGCCGACGCGCTGAAGGAGTTCGCCGCCGACGGTCAGACCTACAAGTGCGAGCACATTGAGCAGGACCTCGAGGACGGCAGTATCACCACTTATACACAAGGCAACTTCACTGACCTCTGCCGCGGTCCGCACCTGGTGGACACGGGCGAGATCAAGGCCGTGAAGCTGACCAGCGTGGCCGGCGCCTTCTGGCGTGGCGACGCTACCCGTGAGCAGATGCAGCGTCTCTACGGCATCTCGTTCCCCAAGAAGAAGATGCTCGACGAGTACCTCGTCATGCTCGAGGAGGCCAAGAAGCGCGACCACCGCAAGATTGGCAAGGAGATGGAGCTCTTCATGTTCTCAGAGAAGGTGGGCAAGGGCTTGCCCATCTGGTTGCCGAAGGGTACTGACCTGCGCCTCCGTTTGCAGGAACATCTGCGTAAGGTACAGAAGCGCTACGGCTATCAGGAGGTCATCACCCCGCATATCGGCGGCAAGAGCCTCTACGTCACCTCAGGTCACTACGCCCACTACGGCAAGGACTCCTTCCGTCCCATCACCACTCCGGAGGAGGGCGAGGAGTATATGCTGAAACCCATGAACTGTCCGCACCACTGCGAGATCTTCGCTTGGAAACCCCGTTCGTATAAGGACCTGCCGCTGCGCATCGCTGAGTTCGGTACGGTCTATCGCTATGAGCAGAGCGGCGAGCTCCACGGTCTCACGCGCGTACGTTCCTTTACTCAAGACGATGCCCACCTCTTCTGCCGTCCCGACCAGGTGAAGCAGGAGTTCCTCAACGTGATGGACATCATCGGCGTGGTGCTGACGGCCTTCGGCTTCAACTTTGAGGCACAGATCTCGCTCCGCGACCCTAACGACCACGACAAGTATGTAGGTACTGACGAGGACTGGGCACTGGCTGAAAAGGCCATCCAGGAGGCTTGTCAGGAGAAGGGTCTGCCCGCCAAGGTGGAATACGGCGAGGCTGCCTTCTACGGTCCGAAACTTGACTTCATGATTAAGGACGCCATCGGCCGCCGCTGGCAGTTGGGTACCATCCAGGTGGACTACAACCTGCCGAAGCGCTTCCAGTTGGAATATACCGACGAGGACAACCAGAAGAAGACGCCCGTGATGATTCACCGCGCTCCCTTCGGCTCGCTCGAGCGCTTCTGTGCCGTGCTCATCGAGCACACCAGCGGTCACTTCCCCCTCTGGCTCACACCCGAGCAGGTGGCTATCCTGCCGCTGTCTGAGAAGTACAACGACTATGCCCAGGAGGTCTGCCGTCAGTTCTCGCAGGGCGGCGTCCGTGCTACCATCGACCTGCGCAATGAGAAGCTGGGCCGCAAGATTCGCGACAACGAGCTGAAGCGTATTCCCTATATGGTCATCGTCGGCGAGAAGGAAGCTGCCGACAAGACTGTTGCCGTGCGTCCCCAGGGCGGTGGCGAGCAGAGTGTCATGACTATCCAGCAGTTCATCGACGAGGTGAATGGCAAGGTGGCCGAAATGACTAAAAACTTTTGATAGCGTTAAGAATTAAGAGTTAAGAATTAAGAGTTAAGAATTAAGAATGAAACGTCTATTCACGATAATGGCAGTAGCTTTTACGGCTACTGCCATTAGTGCTCAGGAAAATCTGGGTCCGACGATGGGTTGGAGCTCGTGGAATACCTTTGGTGTGAACATCAACGAGACGCTGATTAAGCAGACCGCCAACGCGATGGTGACGAAGAAACTGAAGGACGTGGGCTACGACCATGTCAACATCGACGACGGCTACTTCGGCGGTCGCGATAAGACGACGGGCCAGTTGCTCATCCATCCCACGCGATTTCCGAACGGGCTGAAGGGCGTTGTCGACTTCATCCACTCAAAAGGCCTGAAGGCTGGCATCTACAGCGACGCGGGCCGTAACACCTGTGGCAGTATGTTCAATGGCGATGTCATCGGCAAGGGTGTAGGACTCTATGAACACGACCAGCAGGATGCCGACTACTTCTTCAAGGAGCTGGGCTTCGACTTCATCAAGGTCGACTTCTGTGGCGGTTCCTATTATCATAACGAGGACCACCTCGTGCTCGACGAAAAGCAGCGCTACACCGCCATTGCCAAGGCCATCAAGAACACCGGCCGTACGGATGTCCGTATGAATGCCTGCCGCTGGGACTATCCCGGTACGTGGATTGACGAGGCCGCCTTCTCGTGGCGTACTACCGGCGACATCAACGCCAGTTGGGGCTCTATCAGGGATATTCTGGCTCAAAACCTCTATCTGAGTGCCTATTGCAGTAAGGGTCACTACAACGATATGGACATGTTGGAGGTAGGCCGTAACATTGGTACTGAGGAGGACAAGACCCACTTCGGCATGTGGTGCATCATGAACTCGCCGTTGCTCATCGGCTGTGATGTGCGCAGCATCAACAGTACCGCCCTTAACCTGCTGAAAAACACGGAGTTGATAGCCCTCAACCAGGATACCCTCTATCAGCAGGCCTACGTGGCTAAGTGGCAGGACAGCTGCTTCGTGATGGTGAAGGACATTGAGCATTTGAACGGCAACCGCCGTGCCTTTGCCGTCTATAACCCCACCGACAAGGCTGTCAAGACCACTGTCAAGTTCAGCGACATTGACCTGGCAGGCGAGGTCAAGCTGCGCGACCTGTTCCAGAAGAAGGACCTCGGCACCTTTACCGACAGCTATGAGGTCAGTTTGCCCAAGCACGCCACCCGTATCTACGTTGCCGAGGCTGAGACCCGCCTGGAGCGTGTCCGCTACGAGGCCGAGGCGGGCTATAACAGCGTCTATCAGGAACTCAAGAACAACCAGAGCGAGAAGACCGGCTCCTACGAAGCCGACGGCAACTGCTCCGGCGGTTACAAGGCCGGCTGGCTCGGCGCCCGTGAGCAGAACGACCTGCAGTGGCGCAACGTCTACAGCCGCGACGGAGGCGAATACAATCTGACCATCGGCTATCTCAGTGCCGAGAGCCGCAACATCGCCGTCAGCGTCAATGGCAAGAAGATAAAGAACCTCAGCTGCAACTCCGGCGGTTGGAACAAGGTAGGTCGCAAGACCCTCACTATCGAGTTGTTGCCTGGTCAGAACACCATCCGCCTCTCTAACGCCTCTAGCTGGATGCCCAACATCGACTACATCGATGTGGAGTCCACTGCCCCTGCTGCCGTTTCCGCTCCCGCCGCTGATTCCCGCACTTCCGGCGTAGCTTACGACCTCCAGGGCCGTCCCGTCACCGCTGCCGCTCCCCGTGGTGTCGTCATCACCAGTGGCCGCAAAGTGCTGCGTTGATAACCGTTGGTTGTTAATAAACTCAAACAAACCGCAAAAGTTCTGAAATAACCTTTGCGGTTTGTCCTATCAACTATAATAATTGCTATCTTTGCACCATCTATTCTATTAACGAATCCTATACCATCGAGGGCGACACGATAATGATACACGTGCTTGCCACGAGTGGAATATGCATGAGGACGATTGGCGGGAAATAAGATACATTTTTTATAATTATAATATTAACTAACAAAACATTAAGTGTATGAGAAAACTAAAACTTCTATTGGCGGCTTGCGCTGCAATGGTTAGTTTGGGTGCAAGCGCCCAGCTGACCGATGGTACTGTGTACTGGATTCAAGATGCCAGTACTGGAGAATTTATTAGTCAAGGTGCCGGTTGGGGTACACGAGCCACTGTTCAGGATGTTGGTGGCCTGGGGTTCGAGGCCGTCTATGTATCTGAAGGTGTATACAAGTTGAAGAACATCATGTGGAATAAGGTGAACAATGCAGACCTGGGACTGCGTGTTACTGACGGCTACTGCGATCAACCTGCTTCCGATGTTACACTTACTGCTTCTGGCGATGGCTACCATGTTGGAATGGCAGATGGAAACTATCTTTGTAACAATCAGGAAGAAAACAGCTACGGTGTTAAGGATCTTGGTCTCTCTGAAAATTCATCAGACGCCACGGTATGGAAGTTCCTTACCAAAACAGAATATGATGCTGCAATTCAGGCATACAAGGACAAAAAAGCTGCGTCTTTCGCCACATCGTTGGGATTAACCGCTACTTCGGTTTCTGACCTTGAAGCCATCCTTGCAGAAAACTACATCACTAAAGATTACACAAGCAGTATAACCAATGCCGCACTAAATAGCGGAAATACTGATGGATGGACTGCTATAAAGCCTAACGAAAGAGCTCAGGCTTTTGCCTCGGAAAATGGCACAATGGCGGAAGCATGGAATGGATGTGTTGTAGCAACTCAGACGGTGAGCGGTTTGCCTACAGGTCTCTACAAAGTTACTTTTGTTGGTACTTTCCGCCCCAAAGGAAATACTGACTCTGAAAAACTGACTTCAGAACAGACAAGTAGTCCCGCCTATGTTTTTGCCAATGATGCGAAGGAAGAGTTTATCCACTGGATAGACGTTCCTGCTAAGGCAAACATTCGTTCTCAAGTCAAAGATAATGCATCTGCATACACTAGCTCATTCTACACTTACGTTACCGATGGTTCTTTGAAACTCGGTGTAAAGCAGGACACATGGTATAACGGATTAATGTGGTGTCCGTTCGGCTACTTTACACTGACCTATTATTCTGATGTTGTTTCTGATGAGGATGCTACTGCTATTCTTTCTGATGCAACAACGCTGGAGGGCAAGAAGATGAATGCTGACGTGCTGAGCGCACTGACAAGTGCCAAGAGTACCTTCGACGGTTCTCGCACTATCGCCAACTACAATGCTCTCAATACCGCTATGACGAATGCCAATGCTTCTGTCACGGTATACGCCAGCCTGAAGGCAGCGATTGACAAGGTTGAGGATGCTATTAAGACTACCAACGTCTATGACGCTGCTCTCTTTGCGAGCATTAAACAAGGCTATGAAGACCAAAGCATTTCAAATGCAGATGCCAGCGATTTGGCTAATGGTGGTTCGTGGGGTGACGCTCGCTACAAGTCAATCTTTACCAAAGTACTTGCTGCTAACTGGAAGATTGGCGACAAGCTTGCTACTGAAAACGAATCCGGATTGTATCAGAATGCTTGGTCAACTGAGGGTAATACTGACGGTACGGGTATGACAACCCCGTTCATGGAATACTGGGTAGCTGATGGCGATGCTCTTGCTGCCAATACCATTTCCAATACCATTACAGGGCTTGATGCTGATGGTACTTATGCTATTTCGTTGTTGGTACGTGTTCGCCAGCAGAACAATCAGACAAAGGCTAATGACGACATCACGCTGAGTTTGAATGGTGGCGACGCCATCAATATGGCTGACGGCTCTGTAGCTAATAATAATGCTTTCTTCTACAAGACCATAACGGCAACAGCTAATGCTGACGCTGAAGGTAAGATCGCTATTGCCATCAACGTGAAAGAAGGTAACCACATCAGCTGGTTGGCTTTCAAGAATGTGTCTTATATGAATCTTAGCGAAGTCATCGCTGAGTTTAATCAACTAAAGCAGAATGCTACTACTCTGATGAACAACAATGCCGTAGTAACAGGTACTGAGAAAACCAATCTGAGCAATGCAATTGATGCTTCACCTTCTGGCATGGAAGGTTACTCCAATGCCATCACTGCCCTACAAGATGCAATTGACGCATTCAGTGCTGCTATTCCTAATTATCAGGCATTTGATGCAGAGAAGACTATTGCTCAGGAGTTGGGTGTAAGCGACATCCCAAGCCCGACAACGGGTGCCGAGGCTCAAGCCGCTGTCAATCAGCTGAAGGTGAATGAGTATAATTATGTAACAGAGACTTACACATCAGATGTGACTTCGGTTCTTCCCGCTTGGACACTCACTAATATTGCCGGAGATACTAAGGGGCAACACTGGAGCGGTGATGGTAATAAGACTTATTTTGACAGGTGGAATGGTGCTGCCATTACAAGTACGGTTTCGGCAACCTATAACCTACCCGCAGGTCAATACGCATTCTATGCTGCTGGTCGTGGACAAGCAGAGAAATCTACCGCCAAGCTGACAATGACAATCGGTGAGGAAACCAAGGAGATCTCTTACGTTATGAAGGGCGACACTGGCTTTGGTATTGACAAGACTGGTAAGGCAAATTTTACAGCTGGCGAGGACACTTATGCTAATGATAATAAAGGTCGTGGTTGGGAATGGCGTTTCATCACCTTCTTGCTGACCGAAGCTACTGACGTTACGTTCTCCGCTGTAAGTACCGAGAATGGTTCTTGGGCAAGTTTCGCTGATCTGACACTTGCTACCACTTCCGACAATACAGGTATCATCCAGCAGATGATTGCCAAAGAGGTTAAGAATGCTGAGGATCTTCGTGATAATGCAGCCAATGTTGGCGATGGTGTGTTCCAGATTCCAAATTCTGCTGTTGTCGCACTGAATGGTGCCATCTCTGTTGCAAA
This sequence comes from uncultured Prevotellaceae bacterium, assembly GCA_937898415.1. Lineage (GTDB taxonomy): Bacteria > Bacteroidota > Bacteroidia > Bacteroidales > Bacteroidaceae > Prevotella. The sequence continues at coordinate 182,136 of CALDLA010000171.1, forward strand.
TAGCACATCTTCCATTTCTGAGGTTGAGTCAGCCATCTCTGCACTGCAGCAGGCTGAGGCCGACTTCCGGAATGCTGAACTGAATGCTCCCGCTGACGGTCAGTTGTTCAACGTCATTCTGACCTTTGGAGGCTGGACTTACGACCAGAAGGCGATGACCTATTTGGCTGGCGACCGCGCTGATATGGGTGGCTATAACATTAAGTACAATGCTCCTGCCAACGAAAATCTGGCTCAGGCATTCACCTTCACCAAAGTCGAAGGTAATAACTATAAGATGTCGCAGATTGATGCCGACGGTAATGTCCGTTATATGACAACGGGTGTTCCTTATGGAGGAAATACAAGCCAGATCCGTACAAGCACCAATGCTGAAGATGCAATGCTTGTTACTGTCATCCCGACCGCTACTGAAGGTGTATGGAACTTGAAGAACACTGAGGCTAACAACTTCATTGGCTCTCAGGATGCTGGTGTTTACACTGTGAACTCTCACATCGACTTCAACATTGTTGAGACGACGAAGCCCAGCATTGCTATCAATACAACTGCTGCTGGCTATGGTACAACCATGCTGCCGTTCGCTGTAGCTGAATTACCGAGCGGTGTGAAGGCTTATACTTGTGCAGGAATTGACGGTACGACATTGACTCTCGAAGAGGTTACTACTCTTGCAGCCAACAAGCCTTACATCATCGAAGGTGCTTGGAATGAGACTGTGACAGGTGATGCTCAGGGTACGACTCTCACTTACACCGAAGGTCTGCTGACTGGTGTTTATGCCGAGACTGCTGCTCCTGTTGAAAGCTATGTGCTGCAGAGCCAAAATGATGTTACTGGTTTCTACAAGGTAGCCGAAGGCAAGCAGCCGAATGTTCCTGCTAACCACGCTTACCTGACCGCTCCGAGCGAAGCTCGTGTTCTGTACTTCGACAACGCTACTGCCATCCGTGCCATCGAGGTGCTGACCAGCGGTGAGGCTGAAATCTACAACGCTGCCGGCGCTCGTCAGAACGGCCTGCAGAAGGGTGTGAACATCATTAAGCAGGGCAACAAGACCTTTAAGGTGATGGTGAAGTAATTCCAAAAAGAGTAATTAACGATTTAATGTGAAAGACTTATGAAGAAAACATATATGAAACCGGAGATGCTCTTAGAGGAGCTGGAACTGGAACAGATGATTGCACTGTCGACTATTGAAGATGGAGAAGCCGATCCCGAAGCTCCCGTCTTAGGTCGCGAACTTGACATCTTCTTCGATGACGAGAAATAAACCGCTGTCAACAATTTGACAACCTAAGCAAGGGCAGGTGTGTCGGAGGATTCTCTCCAACGGCATACCTGCCTCGCTTTTTCCAACCATCCACGTAGCGTGCCCAGAAAATGACATTAGGATAATGAAACAGATAGAAGTTGTAGCAGCAATTATACATGATGACGAGGGGCGCATCTTCGCCACCCAGCGAGGATATGGCGACTATAAGGATGGTTGGGAATTCCCTGGTGGGAAGATGGAAGATGGAGAGACACCAGAAGAGGCTTTGAAGCGTGAAATATGGGAGGAGCTGGAAACAAGGATCGTCGTAGAACGACTGGTGCAAACTGTCGAGTGGGACTATCCCAAGTTTCATCTTACGATGCATTGTTTCTGGTGTCATGTAGAAAGCGGTAGTCTGACGCTGAAGGAGCACGAAGCCGCCCGCTGGCTCAGCAAAAATCAATTGGATAGTATTGATTGGCTACCTGCGGATAAAATGGTTGTAGAAAAATTGATAGCACAATAGAATTGGGCAGCAATGATTTGAGAATCCTAAATGTGAAGAAATACAGGATTCAATCGCATTTACACTAAATCCTTTAAATGGTTATTTGTCTTCAATGATCTCAAAAGCCAAACTCGTTGTTTTTCCGTAGGGAGCGAACTCTAATTCCGTAGTCTGCGAACTGGTAGTCCGTGCCCGTCGGACTGATGCTTTGTATTAATAGCTCTATCCACTTGCTTCTGCATCTCAACTAATGATTGCTCAGTGAAGTTACGAGGCTTGCAGATATAGCGGAAGCCTTTGAGCCTACGGAGATTGGTGAAGTAGAAACGTTCTGTTGCTCCCTCCCCTATAATCGTAATCTCAGGCTGTCTGAGTGCTCTTTGCTGGGTCTTTCTTGCCATTTGCAGTCCTCCTTACATGATGATGTTAGGTAACGCTCCAAACTGCCCGTTCATGTAGGCACGATGGATGGATGACAGTTTGTTAAGCCCACGGAACTCAACCAGAGAGAATAGATTGCTGTTGCCGTCCTTCCCCTTTTCCGTAAACCAGACGGAATCCTTGCCGAAGATGTCGTCAATATCTCGCAGGATGGGGTCGTAGTGGGTGGTGACAATCAGTTGTGATTGGTTGTCTTTCTTATTGACGAAGCGAGTGAGCATATACTCCGTCAGGTTCGGGTGGATAGAGGCCTCCAACTCATCCACGCACAACAGCCCCTGGCATTTCAGTTGCGAGTAGATGATAGACTCCAGTTCCACCATGCGAGTTGTACCTGCACTCTGGCTGTTCTCAGGCAACACATAGTCCTCTTCGCCTCGCTCTGTTTCCACCTTGTGTCCAAAGAGCGCAGCCATCTTCTTGATCTTGATGTCGGAGATGTTGAAATCAGCCTCCTTCACAAAGTGCATGAGATACTCCTTGAACGTAGAATCCTCCGACAGCATGTTCTTGGTCGTGTCAGAGATAGCTGTGTCAGAACCATTGATGAGCGGCATCATGCGACCATCAATCCAACGACGCATATCGTCAAGGTAGGTTACGGCTACATTCACTTTCTTCAGAACTGCCAGGATCGACATGTTGCGCAGACAGTTCACAGAGAGCGCATCAATCTCGGCCTGTGAGAGCTTAACGGCAGCAGGGTTGAAAGTCAGCTTCGATATGCCGTTGACATCCTCACGGGTAAAGACCTTAGTGGGGCGGTTGCTGAGATAGACATACAGCACCTCGCTGCACACCTTTTCTGGATTGACCACCAACAGGTACCAATAGCGTATGCCGTTGATGTAGAGCTTTACGTCAAACTCTGTGTCGTACTTCAATGCGTCTGGCTGCATCAAGAATGGCTGCACATCCGTACCCTCGTCGTTCTTCATCGGAATCTTATTCCAGAACACCCGTAGAAAGTCGATGGCTTCAAGCAGATTTGACTTGCCGCTGGCGTTGGCACCCAACACCACTGCGAAGCGTAGCAACTGAACACCATCAGGCATGGTCACGACACTGTTGTATTTGTCATTCCCTGATGTCTCGAAACTCAGTACCACTTCGTCACGAAACGACTTGAAGTTTTTAATCTTTAGTTCTTGTATCATATCTAAGAGCGAAATTACGTCGCAAAGATACGAATAATTTTCGTTCATTGATATCAAATTCGTCATAAAATCAGATTTTGTTTTCAAAATTAGTACGATTTAACCAAATTGAGCGATTAAAATTCTAAATTCATCAGTTTTATAGTGCCACAATTCCCAATATCGTTATCTCGTTTGAGTTCTAAGGGTGGTGAGCTTGCTCTTTTTCCACACCCCATTTCCCTCCCAAAATTGGACTTTTGGGGAATTAGGCTTCCCCTTAAGAAAAATTCCACACCTTAGGCAAGCCTCATAAAGCTCGTTTTTGGACTGCTTGATTTTTCCATATTTTGGGGTTCCAACACTCAAAATCTGTCAGGAATATCGTGGTCAGGGACAAGATGTAGGACACGAATTGTGATGCCAGAAACGTCTCCTTTGACGCTGATAACGTCCATGTCTTGAAGGGATTTTAGGAATGACATGACGGTTTTTCTGTCCCATTTCCATTTGTTAGAGAGACCAAGAATCGTGTAATGTCTGGGCGCATTTGAGCCGTTTTTATACTGGTTGATTAACTCAATTTGGTTCTCCAAGAGATACATAAAAGCATCGTATCTTGATGTCTTATTTGGCAATGACTTGGAAATAAACCGCAGCAAATCAGCATGCAGTTTTGTGAAAATAGTGTTTGTCTTTTTCATTTTTCTTGTTCATTTGAATCGTTTAAACTAATCCCTTTTTAATTGCATGATCAATCGCTTCATTTCGTTTTTTCAAGTATAAAGGGATGCTTCCCATAAAGATTTGAGTGTCGAATCTGCAATAGAAGCGCTCGTATCTTCCTAACTTGAAGCCGAAGAAAAACATCATCAGTTCGTCAATCTTCAGCCAGTGATAAAACACCGAAATACCCATCGCAACCGTTTGAAATTGCTCTTTGGTGGCATCTTCTTTCAGCCCACAACTTAGCGTCGCATCTGCTATTTGCGGTATCAACCAGATGTTGGAACATTCGTTGTTCTGATAGGCAATATTAACCTCTGAGAGAGTCGGCGAATTGCCATAAAGATACTTGTATGGATGCTTCACAATCTCAAATTGTCTTGAAGGATTGTTATACTCTAACCTGAATTATTCATAGTACAGAACTCTTTCGCCATAAAGCCTCGTCGCATATCCC
>CALDLA010000172.1 GCA_937898415.1 uncultured Prevotellaceae bacterium
TTATTTTCTGGAAACGCCTTTATATAAAGGGATTTCTGAGGGTGGGAAACTTTAGCTGGGTTACGAATTGGAGACCGTACTCAATTCCGCATTCTTCCACCTAAAGGTAGAAGTGTGGCGTTGCAATCTGCTATAAACTGCATCAAAGAACACCCGATGTTGAGCCTGCAACCATTTATGACTCATCATCGGGTGCAAAGTTACGAATAAGTGAGCAAAACACCAAATTTATTTGAGTATTTTCGAACGAGAGTAACTTCGAGACATAGTCTCAAAGGTAATCATTCTTTCTGAAAGAGTCAAATCTATTCATACATTTTTCTTCCGAGCTTGCTCTCTGTTTCTGCAATCACTGTGGCATCTTATATGGCACATGCCAGAAAAGTGCGTATTAGATTCTACGTCCTTCTATCGAAATAATATGCTGATTTTTCTTATGTATCGAATTATTTTACTACCTTTGCACACATAATTCATAATAGACAGATTACTTATGGCAAGGAAGAATGAGATAATCGTTAAAGACATAGCCATTAAGACTATGACTAAAGACGGGATAGATTATATCTGCATTACTGACATAGCTCGTCAGAAAAATGTCGTTGACCCCAATGGCGTAATAGCCAATTGGATGCGCAACCGTAATACCATAGAGTTCCTTGGTATTTGGGAGACCATTCACAATCCTAGTTTTAACCCCCTCGAATTCGAGGGGTTTAGAAAGGAGGCTGGTTTGAATGCCTTCACACTTTCACCTACTCGCTGGATTGAAGCTACGAATGCTATTGGAATCATATCACAAGCTGGACGATATGGTGGAACCTTTGCCCAAACAGATATTGCGTTCGAGTTTGCATCGTGGATATCTGTTGAGTTCCGTCTTTACCTCGTCATGGAGTTCCAACGGCTAAAGGCAAAAGAGCAAGAACTACTGGGCTGGTCTGCCAAGCGTGAATTGTCGAAGATTAATTACCGCATCCATACCGATGCCATCAAGAGCCACCTTATTCCAGAAGAGGTGACACCTGCGCAGGCAAGTATCATCTATGCCGAAGAAGCCGATGTTCTGAATGTGGCCATGTTTGGAATGACAGCCAAGCAATGGCGCGAGGCTAATCCTGACCTCAAAGGCAATATCCGCGACTATGCCACCATCAATGAATTGATATGCCTTTCAAATATGGAGAATATCAATGCCGTACTTATCAACGAGGGGATTCCGCAAGGAGAAAGACTTGTGAAACTCAATCAGATTGCCATTCAGCAGATGCAGGTGTTGGAAGGAAATAACAACCGAAATCTGCTAAAGTAGAAAACAAAACATGGTATGCAATGAACAGGTTAAAAAACAAATAGTCCTCGTAAGGACTCATGACAGGAAATGCCATAGTGATAACAGCGGTGTTTTTTGCGTTTCTGGTAGCGGTTGCTATCAGTATCTTTATCACGTATAGAAAGACCAACCGCGTGTTGAAAGACCTTGACCAAATGATCACGATGCCATGAAAAGTCGACGAAACTGTTTAATTTCTTGTATTTAACGTTATTTAGGGGGGGTGGTAACACAGTTTAACAGATTTTTTGTATCTTTGCCACATAATACTAACAACAAAACAATGGCAAAGAGCAATCTATGGACGCTGTTATTAGTTTTAATTCCGGCTTTTGTAGCCTGTACTAAGGACGGCGAAACGATATATCAGATTAATCCTGACGAGGAGAAGCCCAGCACGGCGCCGCTCGTCACAGTGATATATGGGCCTAATGGGCTGGGCGACCGCTCGTACAACGACCTGATATACAAAGGTGTTGAGACGGCAGCCAAGAAGTACGGCCTGCGCACCCTGCAGCTGGCACCTGAAAGCGAGGAGCAGGGACTGGCCTATCTGGAGACGATGTTCAGCCAGATGGAGAATGCCACCGACACCGTGCGTCGCCTGTTCATCACGCCAAGTCCCGTGTATGATGCTTACATCCGCAAGAACAACAAGCGGCTAGAGAAGAACCCCTATGCCGACCTGCTGTATATGGAGACCACCACACCGCTGGAGGGCAAGGGCTCTACCTTCTACATCGACTACTACGGCGCGATGTACATGGGCGGCTGTATGGCACAGTATTGTTCCAACTTCCTGCTTTCGCTGATACTGGCTAACCCTTACACGCAGACCGTAGTAGAGGCGGGCGAGGGTTTCGAGGCAGGATTCAACGACACGCCAACGTTAGATCCAAGATACCCCATTACGCTGCACAAGCGTTATCTCAGCAACGAGCCCGGGGGCGGTTTTACGATAGCCGACTCGACGGCTACGCGCATCTTCAAAGAAGAAGGTGCCATCCTTCCAGATGGTATGGATAACGACGTGACCATCGTGCCCGTCTGTGGTGGCGCCATGCATGCCTTCTGCCGTGTTGTACGATCGATGAGGATAGATGATAATTATGTGGGCATCGATGGCGATATGACTGAGGACTCGGACTGCTGTCCATACGCTATATTGAAAAAGATCGACAAGGTGATGGTTGACTACGTAGGCATGTGGCTTAACGGCTCGATGCCCAAACACCAGACGCTGGGACTGGCCGACGGTGCCACCGATGCGGTTATAGGATATGAATACAAGTGGAAAGGTACAAGTAAGCTATGGAAAGGCGTACTGAATATGGACAGCCTGCGCCAAGTGGCTATCAGAAAGGAGGGTGAGCGGTATGAGAAGTAAGATGGATGATGGAAGAAGGCTGATGGCTGATGGAAGAAGGCTGATGTGGCTCTGCGCCGTAGGGCTGTTCATGATTCAATGTCTGGTATTCACTTCGTGTAAGACGGAGGATGATACCATCGTGTATAAAGACTCGCGCCGATGGGTGGAGAAAACTGTTGCCGTAGTGGCACCACTCAACGACCCCATCATGAAAGCCCGCCTGGAGCGCACCGCTGAGTGGATGCTGAAGAGCCTGCACAATGCCCAACTGCACGACACGCTCTGCATCGACCTGAAATTAGAGTGGTACGACGAATACGGCAACGACCTGAAATCATTAAGCGAACGGCTGGCAAACCGCGACGATCTGTTGGCTGTGATCGGCCCCTTCGACAGCGACAACGTGGAGCAACTGGCGCCCTACTGTCAGCAAACCAATAAGCCGCTTATCCTGCCCACTGCCACCAGCGAGACCGTCATCCGGCGTTTTGCCATCACCAGCACGGGCAACGGACAAAAGCCGTTCCTCTGGTCGCTCACGGAGACTGACGTATCGCTATCAGAGGTGATGGTGAGCCTCTATGCCAACTTTCTTGCCATTCGTGGCGGTACGGCACTTAATAGCGAACAGCATTCAGGACTCTTTGCCCCTGCCGGTACCTACGGACAGACCTTTGTGGAGTGGGCTCCGTTCCAGGCCGCTGAATTCGGCATCACCTTTGCTACTTGCGAGCAGTACACCAGTACCGACGACCTGTTTGTGCGTGCAAGGAAATATTATGAATTTATGAGGGATATGCTCTTTCTGGCCTTAGAGGTACCGCACTTTATAGTAGCCCAGAACGAAGAGCAGATTTACCAGATAGCGCGTATGCGTAGCGAGGTGTGGAATATTGACCCCGACGACCCGAGTGAAGATGATCCCGGCACACTTGACGTACGTGTGGCGTGGGCACCTGTGTATTACGCTTGCAGTAATCTCACCGAAGAGGGCATAGCGGCACTCGGCGATCGCTGCGTAGCGCTTACCAGCGGCTATCAGGGCTTCTCACCATACGCCGACCCGATGACGGGCTTCGAGATGAGCTATGAGACCCGCTATGGCACCAAGCCCACCTTTGCCGAGTGTAAGTTCTACGATGCACTGCTGCTGGCTGCCTTTGCCTCCAGTTATATGGAGCACCACACGAATGTCGATAACCTGAACAATGCCATCATCGACATCTGTACGACAGACAACCTGCTTTCTGGTCACGCCTGGAGTGAGGCAGGCATGGAGCTCTATCTTTCAGCGCTCGAACAAGGAGAGCTGCTCGGCTTCAAAGGCGCTTCGGGTCCCGTACAGTTTGACAGTCAGTGCTACACGGCTGCTCTGAACACCACCTACGTCAACTGGGTTATCAACAAAGGTCATCTGTATCATCAGAGTTATTACAGCAACAAAGGCAATGCCCAGACCTCGCAGACGCTGGCTTCGTGGAACTACATCATGAAGGATGCCGAGAAACTGTTCGACAGCAGATACAAAACGAGTATCATCCCCATCGATTATCCCGACCTCACCAATCAGTATGCAGTGCTGGTGCAGGGCAGCAACGGGTGGGAGAACTACCGCCACGAGGCCGACGTGCTGAGCATCTACCAGCTGCTGAAGGCTGGCGGCTACGACGACGACCACATCATCCTCATCAGCGCCGACGACTGTGCCAATGCCCCTGAGAACAGCGACCGTGGCGCCGTGCGAACCGACCCAGATGGCAGGAATCTGCGCGAGGGAGCCGTCATCGACTACCGCAACAGCGACCTCACGCCCCAAGACATCTGCAACATACTGCAGGGCGTGAAGACCGACCGCACGCCTGTGGTACTGCCTGCCGATGCGGGGCAGAATGTGCTCTTCTTCTGGAGCGGACACGGGCGCAGCAAGGCCACCAACGGCATCGACGAGATGGCGTGGCGCGATCTCCCTGCAGGTCAGGGTATGACCGCCAGCCTGCTCAGCGAGACGCTGCAGCAGATGGCCGACCAGAAGCAGTTCCGTCAGATGCTCGTGTGCCTGGAGCCCTGCTATTCGGCTAACATGGGGCAAGCCCTTGAGGGCATCCCCGGTGTGCTGGCCATCTGTTCGGCAGGACCTTATGAGCAGTCGTTTGCCGACGCGTGGAGCAACGAACTGGGCATCTGGATGTGTGACCGTTTCAGTCGTAACCTGGTAGGCCATGCCACGGAAAAGCCCGACGGCACCTACCGCGACCTCTACCTTTACTGCGCACAGCATACCCTCGGTTCACACGTGGGCATCTATAACTATATGAACTTCGGCAACCTCTACACCACGGGGCCGAAGGACTTTTTTGTCAAGAATAATCAATAAATATAATGTAACTATGAAAAAAAATCTATTATGGATGTTCGCCGTCATCCTCACTTGCGGCGCAAACTTGTTGACGTCATGTGATAACAACGACGACCCAGCCCCCTCTCCCGTTATCGAAAATCTCGCCGAGAAGATTCAGGGCAAGTGGATGATGGCCGAGGTCAACGGCAAGCCAGTACCTACGGACTCCAAACAAGTGCTTACCTATGAACAGGGGTCGAAGTTCTATTACACCCTGTCCATCAATGCCATCAGTGACTTGAACGTGTGGGTGAATCATAGCGAAGGCACTTACACCATCAATGGAAATGATTTGTCGCAGACAGTAGAACTGCCTGATGACGGGATAGAGTTCAAGCATACGCCACGCATCATTTCTATTACCGACAAGGAAATGAATCTCATTACCAACAATGAAACCTTTGTCGATGGCAAATCTTATAGAGTCACAAAGGACATGAAGGAGCGCAAGGTACGCGTGACCCATGACTACAGTGCCGATATTATCGGCACCTGGGAGGGACGTCGCACCAGTACTGAGGATGCTTACAGCGACGGTGAACTGCACCGCTGGCAATACAAGGCCGACGGCACCTACGTCTATTACCGGCAGAACGAGAAGGGCGAGTGGGTTGCCGACGTGAACTCGATGGGCGAATACTTCGTAGACGGTGTGCTGCTCTGTTCGCGCTGGAAGAATATCGGCAGCGACAAGGAGTATCGTGAGAGCTGGGAGATAGCCTCCATCGAGAACAACACCATGAAATGGACCGCCATCCGTGAAAGAGCCGACGGCTCGACCTACACTGCCGACTTCAGCATGACGCGAGTGGATACTGATGAGCAAAAGGCGTTACTTGGTGAGTGGTGCGTCAGCGTGAACCAGGCAGACATCGACCTGATGGCCGAGTTAGACAGGATGAGTGAAAGTAATGACTAAAAACCAATAACAATATGCAGAAACTGAGATTACTGATTACCCTCTGGCTGACGATAGCAGCCACAGGAGCGTGGGCCGACACCGTTGACTCGCTGACGGTAGCCGACCAGACCGCCGACTCCATCCCCGACCAGGTGAAGATGAGCGACGGTCGTATGGTAACTCCGAAGCAAGCCCCACAGCGCGCTTCATCGGAGGACTACACCTATGTTTACAAAGGTGTGAAGTACACGTATATCTCGGAGAATAACTACACCAATTTCTTCAATACCAGCGTGCATACCCCTCAGACCTACGGCTGGTATGTAGATGACGACGGCTGGTATGTCAATGCCGAAGGTGCCTACATCACCGCTGCCTCTATCGATGAGGAGAGCGTGCCTGAAAACGGTGAAATTTTCATTTTGAACGACCTGGTGGGTTACTTCACCAGTCACACCCATCTGGGCTGTGTGGCCGACAACGGCTTTACCGGCGAGTCGAGGGTGAAGCGCATCTACTTCCAGGATGCTGATGCGCAGGCTTTCAATGCCGTCAGCGAGTTCCACTTCTTCATCGGCCACAAGGCTTTTGCCAACGCGCCGCACCTGGAGAAGGTGGACCTGATGCAGTACACCACCAAGGGCACCAACCACTGGGAGGCAATGCCTTCCTACCGTGTGAAGAGCATCTGGGACAACGCGTTCGAGGGTTCGCCCAATGCCATGATCCGTGTGGCAGCATCTGAGATTGATGACTACCGCAACAGCAGTGTGTGGGCAGCCCACAAGAACCGCATCATCAGCTACGAGCCCTCGGGCTATGAGATCAAGGAGTACGGTGCTCGCTACAAGTGTATGCTGGCACAGGACGGCAAGACCTATCTGACCAACGACGGCACCCAGCGCGAGGAGGTGATGCAGCAGCTGCGCCTGTGGAATGCCGATTACCAGAGCTTTAACGCCACTGCGCTCATGGCACCAGCCGACAACGGTGCCACGGTCTATTACACCACCATCGAGGGTGCCGATGCCGACTACCTGAAGAGTCACGACGGTGTGGCTCGCATCTACAACGACGTGGGTTCATATTATAACTATAAGAATATTGCCATCCGTCGCGGTGCCTTTGCCAACTGTGAGGATCTGAAGGTGGTGGAGTTCTGGCAGACCAACGGTCGATCGGAGAACTCATACAGCGACATGAAAATCGTGATTGAGAACGGTGCTTTCCGCAACTGTAAGAACCTGAAGGAGATTCGCCTGTACTACTATGTGCAGGATGGTGATGACCATTGGGAGACACTGGGCCCAGAAGATGTGATTCCTGGTGATAATATCTTCGGGGAAGTTACAGCAGAAGAACTGGAAAGGAATCCGCAGGCTTGGCAGGGAATTACAAGGCCAATGCCTGATGAGTTTAAGATTGTGGTTTCGCCTACGCGTTATCAGGAGTTTGTCGAAGACCCCAACTGGGCTAAATATCTTATCTATATAAAGGCTGCCGACTATGAGCCTACCACATGGGATCCCGTCACGGTTGACAATCTGGTGTATGACTATGCCTCCAAGACCATCAATACGGCATCGACTAACAATGTGGTCACGCAGGAACTGTCGTGGTGGAACATTCCAATCAAGGCTTTGGAAATAGCATTGATGGTCAAGACCGTCAAGAACATCCATGAGGGTATCAAAAATGCGGTTCCTGTAGAATACGATTCATACGGAAAAACCTATAACCCCATTGATATGTGGCGGGCCGACCTTGCAGAATCCACACGAAAGGCCAATAAGTTTAACGAGTTTTTTTTAGATGCTGCAACCAAAGCGGCAAAAGGAAGTAGCGATGACTTTGTCAGACTGGCAGCAGCGCTGGATCAGAATAAGAAAGTCGCTGTGTTTGACAAAATTTGCAGGGAATTGTTGAGTGTAAAGATCGACTTGCCTTCAACTTTGTCAAAGGAGTCATTGCTGGCGCTCAATTACGAGCAGCGCATGTTCTTTTGTGATATTATGCTCAGGCAATCAGAATATTTGCTGAATGACGTAGCCTTTCATGTGCGCTCGCTCAATTCATACCTGCGCCCCTATTATTACTCCATCGTCAAGCAGACGCTGAATGCCACCTTGCCTTCGGCTGCGCTCCTGGCGATGCCAAGCTTGGCGGTAGGTGCCTATCAGTCGGTGGGCGGTGATATGGACAACGAGGAGTTTCAGCGCGGTCTGGCTGACAATATCGAGGCGAACATGACTGCTATGAGCTATGAGAACACGATGGTCTATGTGCCCGACAAGAAACTCGTATATCATGTCTATGTGGATAAGCCCGCAAACCCCGACTTGAGCGACATCACTATCTATAGCGACATTGGTAGGGTATATAACTACCGCACAGTGGCCATCAAGAAGGATGCTTTCCGTGGGAACACCAGCCTGCGCACCGTGCGCTTTGCCGAAAGCTATGCCACTGCTGCCGATGCCTACGTGCCGATGCAGCTCGCCATTCCCGACTCGGCCTTTGCTGGATGTACGTCGCTCGTACAGTTCGAACTGTTTTTCAAGACTCGTCAGGGCGGTGAGCGCGGCTTGGGTCCCGAAAACTTCATTCTTGGCGGCCCCGACATCTTTGCCGGATGCGACTCTACCAAGCTGAAAATTGTCGTACCGTCGGATCGCAAGGAGGACTTCCTCAGCAGTGAACTGTGGAGCAAGTACAAGCGGTTCTTCGTCTATCGCGATGTTGAGCAGCAGACGGACTACACGGATTACGGCGTGCGCTATGCTTTCGCATACGACAAGAACACGGTACAGAAGGTGACGAAGGTGAGAGGACACAAGGTGGAACACCTGGCTGCCATCGGTGCCGACGATAAATGGATCAACGACCATAAGGGGGAGATGGGACTGTTCAACGACATCGGCATCTTCAATAACTACAAGCTCGACTACGTGAAGAAGAATGCCTTCCGCGGCAACCAGAACCTGAAGAGCGTGTCATGCTGGGACATCCAAGGCTGGGCCTGGGGCGGCGACACCTACTACGACTTCGACGTGGCCCTGCAGGACTCCTGCTTCGCCGACTGCCCGAACCTCGAATCGTTCAACCTGATCTATCTCTGTACCGACGGCATCGACGAGGCCAAGGAACTGCAGCCTTGGCAGATACCGTTAGGCAATGGCGTGTTCGACAACTGCCCCAAGCTGATGCTGAAGATGACCCAGCAGCAAAAACGATGGTTCGAGGCAGACACGGCTTGGGCCAAGTATAAGGATAGGTTTGCACCCTGTCTGGTGAAGATCCTTGACACCAACCTGAGAAATCGCCTCGGTCTGATGACATATTCCACCAACGTCGGAAAGCCAACCTGGTGGTCAGAATTGGCAGACCTGTCCAAGCTGAAGGAGCGGGGCTTTGACTATCTCAATGGTAAATTGGCGAATTTGGAAATGACACAGTTCCCCGAGTTCAAGCAGTTTGAGTGGGCTGGACTGGACTATATCGGTGGCTCGTGGTTTGTGAACGACTATAACCTGACAGCTATCGAACTGCCTTTGACTATCAAGAAGATAGGCGGCTATGCCTTCCAGAACTGCGACCTGCGCGAGATAGAGATTCCCGCAGCCGTGACGCTGATAGACGAATATGCATTCAGTAACAATAACAACCTGAAGATAATTCGCTGCTTAGGCGCTACGCCTGCAGCGTTAGGCTCATCGCCGTTCGAAAAGCCTGAGGGACTGAAGATTTACGTTCCTGCCGAGGCTGTGGCTGCCTACAAGGAGAAATGGAGCGACTACAAGGACTTCATCGTGGCCTACCAGGGACAGCGATCCTTCCCGAAGGTGGTGACCACCACCGAGGTGGGTCAGCTGGCAGAGAAGCTGGGCTTGGAGACCATCATGAACGGCAACTATCTCAAAGGTCTGAAGGGTGCCTACTGGAACATCGACTCGCTGACCGTGAGCGGTCCGCTGAACGGCGTCGATGTGGGCGTGCTCCGCTTCCTGGGCGGTGCCGACGTGAACAACAGTGATCCGACCTACGGAGAGCTGCGCTACCTTAATTTATATAACGCGCGCCTGAAGAAGGACGAGGATCATCCGTATCAGTGTCATGGCGTGAACGACTTCATCGACAACGACGATGTGGTGGATGAGTATATGTTCTACTACTGCAAGTCGCTGGAGACCGTCATCCTGCCCAAGGAGGCTACGTATATCGGCGAGCATGTGTTTGACAATGCCACCAACCTCAAACGTCTTTGCGTAGGTGACAAGACGAACGGTTATGATGACTGTGTCACCAAGAATGTGTTGGGACTTGACGAACTGGTGTTCCTGACCAATGCGAAGGCAAACAGCGACTCGTGGAGCTTGTATTCATACGACTCGTGGGGCATTCCTATTGAAAATGTCTATACGCCCTCGTCATTACTTGGCGATTATATGGGTGAGCCTGCACTGATCAAGCATGTCAGCAATATGACAGTGGCCTTTGCCGACGAGACGGTTATGCGCTGCTTTGCCGACAATGGACACTTCTTCCCCAGCAGCATCTTCCGGTTGAAGAACATTGACCACATCCTTTCAGACAAAGTGAAAACCTTCGACGAGCTGAAGAACTTCACTGGCATGACCGATCTGGGTGCTGCCTTTGACGGTTGTTCCGCACTGCGCCGCGTCGTCCTGCCCGACTTCCTGCAGAATATAGGCCAGCAGGCATTCCGAGGATGCGTCAGCCTGGACAGCATTTTCGCATCGTCTGACAGCATACCCACTTTGGCTATGGATGCTTTCTGCGATCTGCCAAAAGATTTCCGTATCTATGTTCCAAGAGAACTGACACAGGCTTATCGTGAGGCATGGCCGCAATATGCCAACCACATCGCTGTGAATGCAACGACATTGACGAACGACATTATTGAGGTGACGCTGACTGAGCCCAACACACTGGCAGAGGCCTTGGGACTGAAGGTGGTCGTAGAGCCTTCGCATCTCTATGACGATGTGGAAGGAAGCGTTTACGAGGGTAAGATCATCACTTCCATCACGGGCGATTATTCTCACATCACCAAGCTGAAGGTCAACGGTCCTATATCAGGCGGCGACTTCACCGTCCTGCGTTTCCTGAGTGGTCATACGCCCTGGAACAACCTCAAGAACCTGTTGGGCCGATTGGAGTATATCGATATCTATGATGCCGACATCGTCAAGTCAAACTGGCGTGCCGGACAGTATGAAGGCGGTCTTACCTTTGTCAAGGAAGACAATGTCTTACCCGACTTCGTGTTCAGCGAGACACTCGTCCTGAAGACCCTCATCCTGCCAAAATCCTGTACGACGATCTACGACGGTGCATTGGCTTCTAACAAGAAGCTGGAGTCGGTAGTCATCGGCGATGCTACTACCGATCTCAGCTGGGATGCTTTCATCTACGACGTGGTACTGAAGAAGCTGTTCCTCATGCCGACGACAAAGATAGAGATGAACACCAATTTCTTCAACGACATGTATGTCTATCATCCCACCTTCGAGCATTTCTATGTCCGTCCATCTTTGTTGAAGGAATATCTCAGCGACAAGAACTATACCGGCGACAACAATCAGCGCACGAACAACATCTCGTCTGGTATCTTTGATTACGATGAGGAGTTCGAGACCTTTGGATCGCATAGTGTAGCTACTTACGATGACATGGCTGAAGTCACCAGCATCGGAGGATGGTTTAAGGAAAACAATGACATCAAAGACCTGAACTTGCTTCGATTCTCGGCTATTGACAGCCTGAGCACTTCTGACATGTTACCATTGAAAAACCTTCAGAAAATAGCTCTGCCGCTGACGTTGAGAAATATTGAGAAGGGAACATTCGCCAATGTGAAGGATTTGCGTTGTGTCGATATGCTCCTCTGCGACTCCTTGATGAGCACAAACAACCTGAATGGCGGAGGACTGAGCGAGATAGGCATTACGAGTAAAACACTGTGCTTTGTCCCCATGTCCTATGGACAGACCGACGAGACAAACGTCATTGTGGGCGATACGGCAAAGACTTTGCGTTGTGCCAACTATCGTCTGTATGACAGTCAGGATTATTATGTGCCATACGCCTTCAAGGCTCAGACGGTGGAGAACACCCGCACGCTCAGCAAGAGTGCGATGCCTTACACCATCTGTCTGCCCTATAACCTGAACATCCCTGCTGGTGCAAGGGCTTACAAACTGTCGGGTCGTAGCACCAACGAGCTGGTCTTCACGCAGACGCTCGATCAGCTGGAGGCCCTGCAACCTTACCTCATCTGGGCCGACCAGAACGATGCTGCCCTCAGCAGTTCTGAAGCAGATATTCCTGCCAGCGGCGGCATGACCTATGGACGCCAGCAGAATGCACCAGGTTATTCTATGCGCGGCACACTCTATGGCATTGACAATGCCGAGGCTTCCGAGCTGGGTGCTTATACCCTGCAGCAGGACGGCAAGTGGCATCCGGTGATGAGTGATACCGACGAGCACCGTGCAGCCCGCATCCTGCCCTTCCGCGCCTATCTGCTGGAGAACCGCAAGGCAGGTGCCCGCGCCATCGGCATGATGCTGGAGGATGCTATGGGCATAGAGCAGTTGCGTACCATCGACAGCGACGGTACAGAGCGCATCTACGACCTGAATGGTCGCCTGCTCTCAACACCTACAAAGGGTATCAATGTTATGAATGGAAAGAAAATCATTAAGAAATAAATGGCAATGAAAAATCTGAAGATGATGAGTATACTGCTCGGGGGCCTGCTGGCCCTCGGCAGCCTGACTGCCTGCGGCGGAGGTGATGATGACGATACACCGGAACCCACCCCCACACCGCCAACGCCAGCAGAGAAGGTACTGACCAGTGTGAAGACCGACTACACGGCCACTGTGTCGCAGCAGTTGCTGGACGTGGCCACCGTCACCGTGCGATATATCGGTGAGAACGGTCAGGTGGCCAGCGAACAAATGTCGTCGACCACCTGGACAAAGAGTGTCAACATTCCGCTGCCCGCCAAGGCTGGACTGAACATACAGCCCACGCTGAAAGGCGAAGTGCCTGAGGGTGAGTACACGCTCAATGCCAAGGGACAGATGAGCTACACCTGGCTCGACCAGGACGGTCAGCAGCTGAGCGGTGGCGGTACGGAGAAGACGCCGGAGATGGAGGCTGTGTTCTATGCCGACGGCCTCGGACAGTATCTGAACGCCATCATCGCCACTTGCTACGTGGCCCGTTCGTTTGCCAAGGACTACGGTGTGACTGATACGTCCATCACCTGGGGCGGCAATGCCGATGGCGACACCACCCAAGGCACGGGCATCGACAACACCGGCGCCACCGACGATGGCCGCTAGACTGCGTGTTACAAGCTTTTATGACAGCCTCACTGCTCTTGTTGGACAGTGAGGCTACCAAGACGTATGCCAGATGCTGAACATCAGTCCAAGAACATTACAAACTTTACGGGATAACGGGACGCTGGCTTATTCTCAAATCAACCGCAAGGTGTATTATAAGCCTGAGGATGTGAAGAGGATTCTTTATGTTGTGGGTGGTAGGGATAAGGATGGCAAGGTGTATAACCTCAAAACGAGCCGTCTATGAATGAATTGATAATGCCACATAACGTCGGAGTGAAGAACGCATTGGAGAACATGAAGGAGGTGCTTGCCCTATACAAAAAGGTAATAGATAATTATCGGCCATTGCTTGATGGTGAACGCTACCTGACAGACAGAGAGGTGGCGCATATCCTGAAGGTTAGTAGACGATTTTTTAATTTTGGCTGCAAAACTACTGTTTCTCTTGGCATCCATCGCTATGCAAAATGTAGCAGTTTGCGGAATAAGAACGGGTTACGATTTGGCAACCTAACTCCTTCACCAATCCTCCCCAATTTGCATATCCCTGCATTATAGCCGCCCCTTATCAAGGGGCTCTAAATCCCCGTCTTGCCTTTATTTCAGGCCGAATTGCGTTAATCTTCCAAAAACCGTTGTTCTTTACAACCTTTTTTCGTAACTTTGCCGTCTGTGACGGCGAAGTTACTCCGTCTCGGCAAAAAAAAGAATAATTCTTTTGTTTTGCTCTCGACTTTTCGTAACTTTGTCAACAAGAACAATTACTGAATAACAATTTCTGACAAATCCGAGCAATCATGAAACGTCGAAAAAAGATATTTATGACACTGGTGGTAATAGCCTCCCTTGCGTGTACAGTCAATGGTGTACAGGCAAAGGTGCTCGACGAGGAGCAGGCAAGAAATGCCGTCACGGCGTTCTTTAGTCTATCACCATCGGGCAAGAGGATGCCCGCCAAAAAGCAACAGCAGTCCCTCAGACTGCGAGGACATGAAATGGGCTGCTACATATTCGACAAGCTAGAAGGTGGAACAGTATTCGTGGCCGACGATGATGCGATAGGCCGCACCATTCTGGGCTATACCGAACAGGGATGCTTCGATGCCGACAGCCTGCCCACAGGACTTCGCGACTGGCTCGACCAGGTGTCTGTGCTTATGACGGCCGTTCACGAGGGAAAAATAAACAGAGAGTTCGCACAGCCCACCAGAACTGGACAGATTGTCGTGAATGCCCTCATTAAGACGGCATGGAATCAGTATGAACCCTATAATAACCTGTGCCCTACCCGCAATGGAAAGCGATGTATTACGGGCTGTGTGGCAACAGCGATGGCTCAGGTGATGAAATACTGGGAATGGCCCAAGCACGGCTATGGTTCCGTGACCTATTATGACGAAGCGGGCTGTGGCATGACACTGAGTCAGGACTTCTCGCGGAACTACTACAGGTGGGACAAGATGCTCAACGACTATTCCCAAGCAAAAGGCTATACAACGGAGCAAGCCGATGCCGTAGCCACGCTGATGCGCGACTGCGGCTATGCTGTCAATATGTGCTATACACCCAGCGAGAGCTCCGGCGGCGTTAGTGCAAACATCATGCGGAAGTACTTCCACTATAGCATAGCATCGAAGGACAGATATAGCGGTGAATATCCGAAAGATATGTGGCACGAATTCATCCAGCAGGATCTTAGAGAAGGACGCCCCGTTCTGTACAACGGACAGAGTGCTAAAGGCGGTCATGAGTTCATTATCGACGGATATGACACCAATGGCTACTATCACGTGAACTGGGGCTGGGGGGGCTATCAGGACGGATGGTTCATGCTGACGAACTTGAACGGATACAATGACGATCAGATGATGATAAACAACCTGATGCCCGACTACAACGAAAACCCGGTATTCTCCTACACGCTCGACGACAGTGTACTGACCATCAGCGGCAGCGGTGTGATGCCACAGGAGTACACGATGGAGACGGCACCCTGGAAGAATCAGAGCGATGCCATCCGCAAGATTGTCTTCAGCGAAGGTATTACTGGCATATCAGACAATTTTGGCTATAGCTTCGGCGATGGGAACTACCATTTTTTCCGGAATCTGAAAGAAGTGGTGCTGCCAGAAGGACTTCTCTACATTGGCTCCTATGCTTTCTATGGTTGCGAAGTCTCATCTGTAAAGCTTCCCTCCACGCTGACCTGTATGAACTACGCATTCATGGGATGCCAGAACATAAAATCGCTTTGCCTGCCGAAGGATCTGGATATCTACAGAGATTATCTACCGTACCTGGAGGAACTGTCCGTAGATGAAGATAATGCCTATTTCTGTGCTGTGAACAACGTACTGTACAGCAAAGACAGGAAGCATCTGCTGTTCGTGCCTACAGCGCTGAATACAATCATCATAGCCGAAACGACAGAGGACATCCTCGATTATTCTATTCTGTACCACGGCACGCCGATCATCTCGATGTGCAAGAAAGCACCTGAATTGCCGGAGGTTTTCTACACTAAGCCCAGCAACTACGTCCTGGACAGCGGTTTTCTGTTCATCCCCGCCGGCT
The DNA here is from genome assembly GCA_937898415.1 of uncultured Prevotellaceae bacterium. Taxonomy (GTDB): domain Bacteria; phylum Bacteroidota; class Bacteroidia; order Bacteroidales; family Bacteroidaceae; genus Prevotella. Next base: position 15,958 of record CALDLA010000172.1, read on the forward strand.
CCACTGGCTACGACAGATGGGAGGCAATATTGCCACCTGGATGGATGGTTATGAACTATACTGACATTGACCGTTTGCCAGACTTCAACATTCGCTGGCAACTGGACGGCGACGGCACGCTCACCATTTCCGGCTGGGGACCGCAGATAAACGATGAATACGAATCTCGGAATGCTCCTTACTATCAGAAGCGCAACCAGGTAAAGAAACTGGTGGTGGAAGAGGGAGTCAGCAGCCTCGCCTGGGCTGCCTACTGGGGATACAACAACATGACGGAGGCTGAATTGCCGTCGACGCTCTCCGAAATCAATAGTTACTGCTTCGGCTACACAAAACTTTCCAAGATTATCTGTATGGCGACGAAGGCTCCTATAGTCTACGAGGACGCTTTCACAGGACTGCCCGAATCAGGTAAGCTCTTCGTTCCATTGGAGGCCGACTATTCCTCTTGGCTCCGAGTGCTGCCGTCAGGATGGCAGGTTGAGTACGTCACGCCTGAATCTTTTGCGAAGGCCTATGTATACACGGGTGAGGAAATCCCGGTAAAGAATCTGGAGGAGTGGAAGAAGCTGTTAAGCCAATATCCCAATGCCGTAGGCATCATCAATCCCAAATGGGCAGAATGGGCTTATCTGACCTACAATATGCTCAGCGAGGACGACTCGGCAGAAGGCGGCTACAGTTGCCCCTATTTCCTGCTGACAGACCTTACCTCCGGCTATGGCTCATCCCAACTGGCTCATCAGACAGGCTTCGTTACACCCGTTTCTTTCACGGCTGTCAAGGGAGAGTATGCCCGCGAGCTTTCGTCTGGTTTCAACACGGTGTGCCTGCCTTTTGCCGTTAGTGCGAACAATCTGCCTGGTGGCAGCCAGATGTATGTATACAGCTATTTTGACAAAGACAAGGGCGATGTCATCTTTGATCCGCAGTCCCAGACAGAGGCTGGCAGCACCTGTTTCGTCATCAGCAAGGAGAAGGCCGACTGGCAGACAGACCTCTCAGGGGTCACTGTCACCAGCCAGTCACCTTCCGACAAGGATGGCAATACACGAGGCACTTTCATCAGCGTAGACAACTACAAAAGCTGGGGTTATGCACCAAGAGCCAAGGACAACATCTTTGCACCTTTGGAACAGTATCTGCATCCCTTCCGCGCATGCATATTTCTTGATGCCCAGAATGCTCCTGACGAAGTGAGAATACGCTTGAGCGACAACAACGACGCGACAGGCATCATTGACCTTAGAGAAGCCTCTTTCAAGGTCTCTACTGACATCTACACGTTGGACGGCAAACGCCTGCTTGCTCCACGAAAGGGGCAACCATACATTAAAAACGGGAAAATAATGACAAGACAATGATAAAAATACTAAACCTCATTCTTATCTTTTGTGCTGTTATCACGCTCAGTACAAGTTGTGGCGACAGCGAGTCGGTGGTCTTAGCACCAACCATTGACGAATCGAGCATTGCCTGCGACGTAGCGAATAGAGTCATCACCTTCAATGCCGACTGTCCTCAAGGCACAAAGACACAAGTGCTTCTGCGTCAGCTGACGAATGGCAACGACGAGAGATATCTAAAGACTTATGCGAAGAGCGACGGTCAGCGGTACTTTGCCAATACTGGCGATTTAACGGGAGGATCTACTTATATCTATTATGTCATAGGCTACGACAGCAATGAAACAGAGTCTTCAAGGTCAGCTGAACACACATTCAGCGTCCCCAAGAATGTCAGTCCAAATGCCCCCACACTTCTTCATATCAAAGCATACTCTCCTTCATCGCTCGTGGCCACTGATGGCCGTCTGGAGGGAGACATTTTGACAAAGGAAATCGAGTACAGTACTGATGACGGGCAGTCGTGGACATCAGTCACAATAGATGGCAGCATCACAGGCCTACGTGCCGGCAAAGTGTTGCTTCGTCTAAAAGAAACTGCAACCACAGAAGCCGGTCTATCTGCCAGTGTCACCGTGCCTCTCTACCAGAGCAACACGGACATGAATGGCGTTAATGGCACCTCCGACGGTATGCGATAAATAACTCAGTACAATTTTGTCCTAAAAATGACATTTGTCATGAATAATGATGTTTCTGACTACATTGCAGAAGAATCACCTATATTAGTATATATCACGTCATTTATTAATAAATAGCACGTTACTTATTAATAATTTGCATGCTATTTATTAATAAACGCGATTTCAGCCTGTGTCGCGACAAAAGTCGCTACAGTCAAATTTTTTCTCCAATTATTTTCAATTATACGCCCAAAAGAGATAGACCAACGAACATATGATCTACGGAGAACGGGAGGGAATCCTTACTTCCCAGCCACCCAGTCCTCAATTTCGATGCCGTCGATGTGGCTGAAGTGTTTCACGTTGTGCGTCACCATCGTCAGCCCAGCAGCCTTGGCTGCGCAACCTATGAGCAGGTCGAAGTCCCCAATCTTCTTTCTCTTCAATGCACTTGCTCTTATATGCGCCAAAGAGCAGCTCTGCAACAACAATCTGGGTGATGAAGCTGGTGTCAAGCAGATAGCCCCTCATAGCTCTACGTCAATATTGTTTGCTGTCCTGGCACTGCGTATCTCTTTAACAATCTCATCGGCTGAGCGGTCGTCCTTCCAGGCACCTATAAATCGGTCGGCCCAGCCTGTCTCGGCCTTAGCTGTCTTTGCTGGTGCAAGGCTCTTTACATACGCCAATACCTTGGCCAGCAGCGTCTCGTTGTCGGCAATCTCGCCCATGGCGCGGTATAACTCCGCATTCAGTTGTATCGCAGTCATAATCCTATCATGTTTGTTTTCTGTGTGCAAAGATACGAATAAGCGGACAAAGTACAAAACAAATAGCGATTTATTTTTACGACAAGATATAAACAACAAATAAAAAACAAACTCCCCAGCAGAACCCTCTTGTCGAACAAACAAGTATTTCTTGTGAGTTCGTTCGTCATCACACAGGGCTATGCGCAAAAATGACCCTCTAAATTTGGCTCGAGCCAAAACCCTATTTAGCTCGAGCCAAAAACCCTTTTAGCTCGAGCCAACTCCCGAATTGGCTCTAAGGAATCGATAAATAATCATAACGCCGCCAACTTTTCTTTCAGAATGTCAACGCCAGCCACTGCCGTAGTCTTGATATGCTCAAAGCCGTAGAGGTCTTGCTCATAAAAATCACCTGGGTCGATGATATAGCATGGAATCTTCCAAGGCACGGATTCTATTAGTGTAGCAGCAGGATAGACCACAAGCGATGTGCCGATGATGACGAAGATGTCAGCCTCCTTGCAGATATGTTTCGCCTCCGTCATGTTGGGAACACTTTCGCCAAACAGCACAATGAAGGGACGCAACTGAGACCCATCGGCAGCCTTTTCGCCAATGTTGATAGGCTGGTCAAGCGGCATCTCGCGGATGCATCGGGCATCATTCGGATTGTTTGACCCAGTCACTTTTCTCAATTCCCCATGCAGATGAAGTACATTTGTAGAACCAGCCCGTTCATGCAAATCATCCACATTCTGCGTAATAATACTTACTTTGTACTCCTTTTCCAACTCCGCCAAAAACTTGTGTGCATGGTTAGGCTGCACATTCAGTAGATTCTTTCTCCGCTCATTGTAGAATGCCAGTACCTTGGCCCTGTCCTTGCGGTATCCTTGAATTGAAGCCAATTCCTCCGCATTGACTTTCGTCCATAGCCCATTATTATCTCTGAACGTCGACAGTCCGCTTTCCGCACTGATTCCTGCACCCGTTAAAACCACTAAATGCTTCACGCTTATTCCTTTTTATCTATTCAACATTGATACAGGCTCGATAATTAGTCTTCTATATACGACATACTCCCAATTCCTTTCTCTGTCAAATTCTCTAATGGCAAACCTTTTGGGTTTTAGGGCTTTGTCTCCACACATATCCCTTGTAATCACGTATGATTTACAATCTTTGGATAGAGGCAAGTCTGTTTTTTTTCCTTTATCATCAATCATTCTTGCCACGACATTATTCCCCCTCTTATAGGGTCTGCTAATATATAAAGTATCCAACAAATAGAGTGTAGAGTCTATTTGCCATAACTCCATTGTTTTTCTTCTTTTCATGTCTCTGGTTGACAAATGTTTCGTACTTGTCAGATACTTATAAAGTGAGGACGCATTTTTCTTCTTCAAGGCTTTTGCAGCCAGAATCATGATTCGATTCGTATTCAAATTGATGACTTTCATTGCCTGTTGTTCATTAGTCCACACAATTTTATCCTTATCTGTGAAGACGGAACCAACAGTGACATTCTTTGTCTCTATCTTGATGCCTGTAGAATTAACATAAAGCACCTTATATCTGTCAGCGAAGACATGACAAGCCATCATTAATACAGCCATTATAATTACTAACCTTTTCTTTTCCATATTGTTGATAGTTTCTTGAAGTTTTCAGTGTGTTTGACTGCTAATGAAAGCAGATAGAACATTGTTGAAGTAATGAATATTTCATAAACCTCCCCTAAGAACACATAGGTCAGGATGCATAAAATCGTTAGAAACAGGGAATAACCTATCCATGAACATATGGCAGATAAAGTCCTCATACGAGTTCTCCAACGATAGTTCTGTTTTTTCGTCATAGAATCTGCCAGTCCTCGCAAATCTTGTCGTGTCAACGTCAGGTAGGTCAACACAAAAAAAGCGAAGAACATAATAATAACAAGCGTTACTGACACTACATGATGATTATGCAATAAAGAGAAATAGGCATTCAAATTAATAAGAGTTCCACACACAGAACCAATATAAGTACTATGGTTGTCATCTCCTTGGAATGCGCCAATAGCCACATATTTGCCTTTAGCCAGGTCTGGAATTTCATATAGCAGTCCATTGCCTTCGTCGTTTCCTAAGATATCTGCGCCAAGATAATACCACACTTTCTCACCCTCTTCATTATAGGCACTTTTCACATTAATGTCGAATGTCAGCACGATGCTCTTACGAACCAGATGCCATCCGTCAGTATAAATAAACCAATGCTTACGGATTGTCCTGCCCGTCATATCCTTATACATCTTTAACGGCAGGCTTATCCCATCATCTGGCATATAAGGGTATTTGGCAAAACCACTAACTTTATACGTTGATGTATAATCAGCCAGTCCCGCCTTTTCTCTCAAAGATGAGTCAGCCAAAGCCTCGTCGTTGTGACAAGGCATGGCTATTCTATCCATCGAGCAGATGGTTGCATATAATACGCTATCCTGAGGTGTCTCACCCTTTTGCCCGAAAAACACATCAAGCAGGATATACTTGTAGTCATTCCTCTTTTTTAATTCCTGTAACAACGCTAATAGTTTCTGCCTATCAGTGATTTGTATGTCGCCTATGGGCATGCCATATTCATCCGTTACATTGACAGATGTTTTGTCATACGAAACATCGATAAGCAGAATGCTGTCATTTACTGTGCTTGTTCTTGGAAACAGATAGTTCTTGACCAACTCAAACCTATAGAGCAGGAATTTCTCTCCACTGATTGGGAAGTCGAGATTAGTCATGCAATAGGAAAACAGAAGAAATCCAATCGCAATGACAAGAGACCATATAACCTTTTTCTGCTTACACATGCTAAAAACTATTGCTGATAATCCACTTTGATGTCCTGATGCGAAATCTCCACCACAAGCGGAACGACAGGATTATCTGTTTTGGCACTAAAGCCGATGTCATTCATGATATAGCGGACATCTTCTTTAGGAGCCAATAATTCTCCCAACACCGTCTTCAGTTTGTCATAGAAAGCACCGTTTGCCTGGCTGATCTCCTCTACAAGATAATCGACATCCAGTTCCTTTTGAGAATAGAGCACGCAGAAATAATCAATGCCTGGCGTTGCATCCAACTCAAACTCATGCGACTCATCAGGCAGGGCGATGTTGTTTTCAGAGTAGTTCAGGTAGGCACTGATATTGTCTGCGTATGGGAACAGTTTCGTTACGTTGTTCTGCATATCCGAAGCAATCACATAGACCCATGCAGGCTCGTGGTTGCTAACAGACAAACGGAACTTCTTACCAGAAGGATAATCTTCTGTGATATAATAAGAAGAAATGTCGCCCGTATCGTCATGAATGACTAAAGGGTTACCCCCACCATCCCGTTCTACAAACCACATATCGCCAGACATCGAGTATTTCTTCTGTATAGGTACAGGAATAGGAGAGGGGTCTGGCGAGGGCAACACCTTTTTCTTAACATAGACATCATATGCATATTCAGCATTCTTACGGAAGTCTTCATACTTTATCCAAACATATCCACTATCTGCCCACCAGGTTCCCCAACTATTCATGATTTCAAACGCACCTCCATATTTATCATCATCATAACCAATCACACACATGGCATGCGGCCCACGCAAAACATCTTTTACTCCATTCCATACGTCGGTGGTGCTGTCGAAAGACTCATATACGTCCATTGCAAAAACCACTAGATGGTCTTCTGTTAGTGCTTTCTTGACAACAGAAACCTTGTCAGACACATAATCAGAATAGGTATTGAACAATGTTGTATAGTCATCTATCTTATAGTTAGATGCTTCTGCATATAGAACATTGGGAATATATTCTGCACAAAGCACGTCAAACGAGCGTAGTTTAGGTGCGCCCTTACTTTTCAGAAGACCCAATGCCTCTGCCACAGAAGCGCCTTCTTCACAGCCTGGTTGACGATTCAACTGCTTATAGATAAATATAGGTGCAAATGCTTCATTCGTAATGGTGTCTTTATTAGTCCATCCGTTACTGACGGCCTCGCAAATAGTTCTTGCCGCGTATGTCGTTGCCCATGAAGTACATGTGCCATGAGGCCCCTGCGATTTTGGTGTTGGACAATACTTTTTCAGAGAATATGCCTTTGGCAATACTGTATAGTCACGGGTCATCAGGCGAGGGCGGAGAGGCACCTTTCCGTCTATTTCCGGTTTATACACGCATCCCAACCCTTGCCTCTGAGCATTGACAGATAAACTTATCGATGCCATCAATGCTATTATATATAATCTGCTTGTAACCATAATCATTATTGCTTGTTAAAATAGAAATCACCCGTAAAGGATACCGACAGCCAAGGATTCTGAGATCTTTTTGTCTTATCCAAAACGCTTGCGCCCACTTTCTGGAAGAAATGGAAAACATCAAGGTTTGGCATATCCAGTGTATTGAGGAAAGCCTCTGTATATGGACTGTTGCGCCCTTTGCCATCAAGGGCAGTACTGCCTGGCGCAGTAGAGAATGAAATAATAGTACCAATAGGAGCATTCATCAATGAAAGGCCCCTTGTTCCTGCACTTCTATGCCATCTGCGGGATAATGGGTTATTGCGGCAGGCATCAAGAATGACTATCTTTAGTTTACACTTGGAGTCTTCCATCAAATCCAATACCCGTTCCATATCCACACATTTGTATTTCATATTGTCCTCTGCCAGATTGTCGATATTGGTTGGTATCAGATAATTTACGCCTTTACTTTGAATACCATGCCCTGCATAATAAAACATCGCCACATCGTACTCTTTTGCCTTTTGGCCAAATGAAGTAAGTTCTCTATCCATGTCCTCTAATGTAGTATCAAGTTTCAATACAACCTCAAAGCCAAGTCCTTTTAACTTTTCTGCCACATCTTTTGCGTCATTCTCTGGGTTGGCCAGATTCATCTCTGAGTTACTATAGTGCGAATTGCCAATCACAAATGCAATCCTTTTATCATTAAATACAGGAGTCGGATTATTCCCCTGATAGGTAATCACTTTCTCCGAGGTTGAGATTCCATCACCATTACGGACACTCACCACGATACGGTTCAATCCCTCACTCAATGAAAGTGTCCTATCTACCATCAGATCATATCCACAAGATGCCACCGTCTTAATACCACGAGTCAACGCACCATTCACAGTAACATTCATTTCCTCAACCTTACTCTTCGACTTGATGCCTAACTTCATCTGGTATTCTTTCTTGTTGGCAGTAGCAGCAAAGTCGAGCCATTCTATGCTTGGCAGTTCACCACCATGTGGACGATAGGCAATTGTTTTTTCTTCTTGTACAGTACCTGCTGCATTCCTGACGCTCACCTTAATGACATTCGCCCCTTCGTTAAGCGTTAGGGTACGATTGATAGTCAGGTCATAGTCGCTGCTATTGACAGTCTTGACACCTCTGTCTTGAAAGCCATTTACAGTTATAGAAACATCCTCAATCTTACTATCCGAATTGATTCCCAACTTGAGTACATATTCTTTCTGTGTTGTTTTATCTTTAATTTCCAGCCATGTTATAGTAGCAAAAATATTAGTTGGTTTTGGTTGAGGTTCGATATTATTAAGTAAAGCCAACCTATCCTTTGCATATTTATAATTCAAATCTGCACTTTCAATATAACAGTGTTTTGCTCTGTCAATATTTATAGTTGTACCCAGACCCTTTTCATACATATAACCAAGAATCCATTGCGCTTCACCATCATATCCTTTATGATCAATAGCTCCTTTTATCAATAAAAATGCCTTGTTATAATCAGCATTACAACCTTTTCCATAAAAGTACATCTTTCCAAGTTCTATTTGCGCTTTTGCATATCCTTGTGTTGCCGATTTTGTCAATAAGTCAAGGGCTCTTACATAATCTGGATTATCATAATTAGAATATCTCCATCCTATCTCATATTGCAAGTACATATTATTCTCGACTATCTGCTTCTGAGAATAATTCAATTGTTCACTTGATTTATATTCATTTCCGTTGTTGTCAATATAGATGGTAGGACTTAGATAATCTATCCTTGTATTAAATCCGCCATATTCTTCCATTCCAAGACCAAATGCCTCATATTTAAATTCAGTAAGTTTCTTTCCGTTAATATCAAGAAGTCCCCATTTTCCATTTTTTGAAACGGGAATTGCACCACCTCGACAATAATATGATAAATAGATGTTTCCCCATTTACAATGTGTGTCATATTCAAAAGGGATTTTTACATTATTATATTTATCAATAAAACCAACTTTACCATTCTTTTTGACAGCTGCTATTCCCTCACAGAAATCTCCAACAGATTCATAACCTCTTATTACTTCATTCCCATCCATATCTAAATAGCCACATTGCCCTAATTCATCTTCATAAAAAGCGAGCCCTTCAAACCAAGGACCAATAAGTACATATTTAAAGGTGGTCAACAGCTTTCCTGAAGAACCTATTAGAGCATACTTGTCGTTCCTTTTTATCTTTTCTGCTTTTTCGTTTTGATAAAAGCAATCTATATCATCATATATCAGTGGAACTATTACTGTATTTTTAGAATCAACAATTCCATATTTTTCGCTTTGTTTTACTATCCACAACCCTGTTTCGTAATCCGTTCCACAACGTGTGTCAAAATTAATTTGTGCTTCTAAACCAATCGCATTAAAAGCTATTAGCAGAATCGACAGAAATCTTCTCGCTTTCATAATTTCAGGAATTATTGTTTGTTAAAATAGAATTTACCTGTATATGATGATGACCACCATGGGTTTTGTGACTGATGAGTCTTTTTCGTGACATGGGCCATCACTTCTTGGAAAAAGTTTGAAATGTCCAGATTCGGTTGGTCAAGTGTATTTAAAAAAGCCTCTGTATAAGGACTGTTACGACCTATTCCATCCTGAGCTGTCATACCTGGGGCTGTGGAATATGCAATAATAGTCCCAATTGGCGAACTCATGATAGAAAGTCCACGCGTTGCTGTACTTCTGTGCCATTTTCTTGAAACAGGATCATTACGACAAGCATCCAATACGACTATCTTTAGTTTGCATTGTGAATCTTCCATTACATCAAGAACCTGTTCTATGTTTACGCATTTCCACTTTAGGTTATTTTCAGCCAAATCATCTATGTTAGTAGGAATTAGATAATTTACGCCTTTACTTTGAATACCATGACCCGCATAATAGAATAAAGCCACATCATAATCCTTGGCTTTCTCACCAAATGAAGAGAGTTCTCTTTCCATATTCTCTTTCGTAGCATCAAGTTTCAATACCACCTCAAAGCCAAGGCCTTTTAACTTCTCCGCTACATCTGTTGCGTCATTCTCTGGATTGGCAAGATTCATCTCTGAGTTGCTATAATGCGAATTGCCTATAACAAAAGCAATCCGTTTGTCATTAAACACAGGAGTCGGATTATTCCCCTGATAGGTAATCACTTTCTCCGAGGTTGAGATTCCATCACCATTACGGACACTCACCACGATACGGTTCAATCCCTCACTCAATGAAAGTGTCCTATCTACCATCAGATCATATCCACAAGATGCCACCGTCTTAATACCACGAGTCAACGCACCATTCACAGTAACATTCACTTCCTCAACCTTACTCTTCGACTTGATACCTAACTTCATCTGGTATTCTTTTTTGTTGGCAGTAGCAGCAAAGTCGAGCCATTCTATGCTTGGCAGTTCACCGCCTTGTGGACGATAGACTATCGTTTTCTCTTCCTGTGCCGTTCCTGCTGCATTCCTGACACTTACCTTAATAATGTTCGCTCCTTCGTTAAGCGTTAGAGTACGATTGATTGTCAAGTCATAATCACTACTATTGACCGTTTTGATGCCTCTGTCTTGAATGCCGTTCACTATTATAGAAACATCCTCAATTTTAGTGTCTGATTTCACAGAAATACTTAATTCGTAGTTTTGTTTTATGATTTCACCATCTATATTATTCCAAGTAAGGGTTGCCAAATCATTTTTATTATCCTCATCTATTATTCTTATACTTCTATTAGCAACCTCCACTTCTTTGGGAGAAGAATATTTCTTGCCATTATCATCAAAATAATAGGTCTTTCCACTTTTTTTGTTATATGCGTAATGAATTTCATTTTTGTCCCCTCCTACCCAATATTTTTCTCTATTATATTCAAAATTGGTCAGTCTTTTACCTTTTGCGTTAAACAGAGCATAATGCTTATTATTCTGACATGCCCACATAATCCATCCATTAAAATAACCTAAAAACGAATAATTTAACGGAATGATGATGTTACCATTCAAATCTACAACGCCCCATTTTTCATCGAAATTTTCAACAAGAAGAATTCCATTTATACATTCTCCTACATTTTTGTAATTAAGTTTTCGAATTTCGTTTCCTTTATAATCAATGATACTCCACTTGTCATTCCAACGTGCAGCCAAATAGCCTTTATTTTCGTCTATCCAAAACAAGTCATCATAGATAGCAGGAACTTTCATCTCAGAATAACAATTCATCACTCCAAGCTTTGTATGATACTTTTTCCCTACGATTACGCATTTGTATTTCCTAAATGATTTAGGTGTGACAAGAATCTTGTTGTTTTTTATATAACATTGCTTTCCGTCCTCTGAATAAAGAGTTTGTTGATAATGCGCTTCAGCCAAAATATAAGGAATTTCTTTCCCTAATGTGATTTTCCTGTACTTAAGAGGGACAATTTCATTTCCATCTTTGTCAATACATCCATATTCTTCCTCCGTTCTATATTCCTGATCCCACTCAGTTTTTACCCCAACAATTCTTAATCCTGAATTATTCGTTTCATTCCCAACGTATTCATATTCACGCATTATATTGATCTGCGCGTTAACAATCGAAGTATAGAATGCAATAAAGAGAATAATACTTTTTCTCATACCGCTTAATATTGTTTGAAAATATAATGTTATGTATGGCAATAATTGCTTTTTCTGTGAGGAATCAAATTTGTTCCAATATATTATACAAGAGGTTCACAATACATCTTATTAACAACTCTATCGCGCATTAATTTCATATCAGTAAAGTTTCTATAAATATTTTGAACTAGTTCAAGATAATTATCTGTTCCATCTTCCTTCTTGTAATAATATGGTTTGATAGAAATACAATTCTTATGCTCAAAAAGCGTGTTAAGCAATGTCCTATCAGATATTCCACAAGAATGTCCCATAATGCATACCTGAAAAGGAGCCAATCCTATAAACGCCAGCATTTTACGATAATTATCCGCTTCCAAATATCTAATAGATTTCATGTTACGCAGACATTCATTATCATTCAAGTTTTTTAGTTTTTCATAATTACCATCTAATTCATCTCCATATCCGAATATTATGCTTTTTCCATCATCCAAATATCCATGAATATGATTGACTTGTACATTTGATTCTGAATCAAGATATTGTCGTGCAGTCTTGGTATAATTGAAGTTTAGCAACATGGTATTGCTTGGTTTAACATCATCAGAGTTAATGTTGTTCGAGTATTTGAGATTTGTTGTCGCTATTTCTCTCCTTATTATAGACCTGTATATTTTGTCTTTGATAGAGTGAATAACTTCAACTCCCTTCTTATTCTCAATTTGAAGGTATTCTATCAGCATAGCTTTCAAATGATCCAATTGGATATTAAGAATCATTGGATCCTGTCTTTGGGAGTTGTTATTAATGGAATAAATTTGTTGAATAAGCAATGCATAATATTCTTTCTCAATGTCAACCCATCCATAACTACCTATCCTTTTGAGTATATTGTATAAAAATATACATGGGTCTCTCATGGATTCATCAACTTGCCTCGCATTCATATGAGCCACATACATGTCATAGTTCCTAATCTTTTCTTCATACAAGATGCCAGAGGAATCTTTTTTCTGATTCAAATACCATTTTATGAAATGTTCATATTTGGTCTTGAGACCATGAGCTAAATCAAAGCCATTACCTATAAGTACTATTCTGTTCATTTCCATAACTTATAAAAATGTGCCTCCTGAACTCCCAAATTCAGCGGTTAGTAAATAGTTTAGGTGGTGGAAATAAAAAGACGTGGGAGTTTTGAATTAACGCCTTTCCCTTCGGCCTGCCCTACAATCGGCATCGTCGGCCTTAAGATTCCATCAATGTTGTGACTATCGTCGAACTCTGTCGCGACTCGGCCATCTTCGAGCATACTCGGAGGCACTCGCTGCTTCATCGTTTGACCCGCCTTTTCCTCGACAAGAACAGGCTTAGTCAATCGCAAAGATAAACATTTATTTTCAATTCTCCATCATCTTTTCCCAAAAATCTTCAAAATCATTCCACTTTTAACCGTTTTTACGGAAAAATGGTTTTTCTGCAATATGAATCTAGTCACGCTGCTATCGAATCGTTTCATTTGTCATGAATAATGATGTTTCGTCAGAAATCTTGACAATATCGCACTTAGTATATTTCCCTTAATTAATTCGTTCGAAGCGTTGAGTCGACTCATTCGATCGAACGAGTCGACTCATTTGATCGAATGAGTCGACTCAACAATTTGAGGGTCTTTTCAGATGAAAATAAGAACTTCATCCGAATTATTTACAAGTGTTCAACAAAATTTGATATCAGAAAAAGTCAATGAACATATGTTCGTTGGTCTATTAACATATGTTCGCTTGTGTCTACCGGTTCAGTACGACAACTGCAAAACCGTCTACAGAATCAGCTAATGAAGAGAAAGAGTGTCTAGTGAAATAGTTCTTCTGCAGTTTAGTTGAAGATTTTGTCAACATTTCAGATAGGATTATTAATCAACATGCCAAGACCCTCAAAAAATTGACTCGAGTCAATCGATGAAATGACTCGAGTCAACCGATTAAATGACTCGAGTCAAATGATTTTATGACTCGAGTCACGCTGCTATCGAATCGTCACATTTGTCATGAATAATGATGCCGCAGGTGAGGTCATCCGCACTGGAGTGGGGGAGTGTTTATCAAAAATTGCAGGAAGAATATCGCCAATTGAAGGTGTGGTAGCCTGAATAGTTCGTATCTTTGCATGCTATTAGCTACGAACTATGACAAATCAGAGAATTTTATGAGAAAAATAGCCTTTATACTGAGAGTAACAGCCTTATTATTCTTATTGACGATGCTGCCCACGAGATTGGTTCGAGCAGCAGACGTTGTGTGGTTTGACGGTCAGCACCCTGTGACTTATCAGATAGTGGGACGTACTGATCCTGTAGTGAAGATTGCCCTCCAGATGTTTTGTGACGATATGCGACAGGTAACGGGGCAGACTCCCGTAGCCTCTAAGCAAGCGGTTATCCGTATTGTTCAAGGGCGGGGGACGGACGATGGGTTTCGCTTAAGTGTTTCCCCCAAAGGACAGATTGTTGTGGAGGGACATAACGGTCGCGGTACGGCTTACGGACTATTGGAGCTGTCACGGCTTGCGGGCGTCTCGCCGTGGGTGTGGTGGGGCGACGTGGTACCCGAGCGTCGGGAGCGGCTGACGATTGACGGTGACTTTCTGATGGAACATACGCCGAGCGTAGCTTATCGCGGCATTTTTATCAACGACGAAGACTGGTCGCTGCGTAACTGGGCTTGGAAGCATTACGAGAAAACCGACCAGTTTGGTGCGATGGGACCCAAAACCTACAAGGCTATCTTCCAGCTATTGCTACGTCTGCGTGCCAACGCTATCTGGCCTGGTATGCACACAGGAACACCTGGTTTCTTTACTATTCCAGGCAACAAGGAGATGGCCGATTCGTGCGGCATCATTATCGGAACCAGTCACTGTGAACCACTATTGAGAAACAATGTTGACGAGTGGGATGTGAAGAAGCGCGGTCCATACAACTATATGACCAACCGTTCTCAGGTACAGCAGTACTGGATAGAGCGCTTGCAACAGGTGAAAGGTTCGGAGGAACTTTTTACCATCGGTATGCGAGGCATTCATGACGGCTCAATGGAGGGTGTGAAGACCAAGGAAGAAAAGCTGAAAGGACTACAGCAGGTGATTGACGACCAGCGTGAACTTATAAAGAGGTATTATCGTAAGGATGTTGAGCATGTTCCGCAGGTGTTTATCCCTTATAAGGAGGTGCTTGAGATTATGGAGAACGGTCTTCATGTGCCTGAGGATGTGACGTTGATGTGGTGCGATGACAACTATGGCTATATGACACGCCTCTCGGATGCCGAGCAGCAGAAGCGACCGGGTGGGGGAGGTGTATACTATCACCTCAGCTATTGGGGGCGTCCGCATGACTATTTGTGGCTCACCACGACCCAGCCGGGACTCGTCTACGCTGAGATGAAGGCCGCCTACGATCATAACTGCCGTCGGCTGTGGATAGTCAACGTACACGACCCGAAGGTGGCAGCTTATGATTTGGAACTGTTTCTCGATATGGCGTGGGACATCAACGCGATGAGTCCTACATCTATTTCTCAGCATCTGGAGCACTGGCTGTGTACGCAGTTCGGCGAGGAGGCTGGCACGAAGCTTTTCCCTGCTATGAAGGAGTTCTACCGTCTCTGCGCCATCCGTAAGCCGGAGTTCATGGGGTGGACTCAGGTGGAACTTGACGATCGCAAAGCCTATCCGAGAGGTCGTTCGCAGGTGATTGATACGGAATTCTCGCAAACGGAATTCGGCGACGAACTAAACAACTATCTGGCTGACTATGGGAGCGTCTGTCAGATTGTACAAGAGGTGGAGAACTGTATCCGTCCGGAATTGAAGGATGCCTACTTCGCTGCTGTCAAATATCCTGTACTGGCTGCCAATGCTATGTCGGTGAAGATGCTGGAGGCGCAGAAAGCACGTTCGAAGTACATGGGGCAGACAGGTGTATCAATGGAGGATCGCGAGAATTATATGCATCAGGCCTCGGCCCGTTCGATGGAAGCCTACCGTGAGATACAGCGCTTGACGGACTTTTACAACAATAGTTTGGCTGGAGGCAAATGGAAAGGTATGATGAACATGATGCCGCGCGATCTCTATGTATTCTATCCACCCACCTTACCCTATATGGACAATAGTATCGTATCGGCAGCCAACTACACACGTCATTCTTATGAACTACAGGATGCCATCGCTCGCAATGCTTCTGACTATAGCATGGCTTCAACGGGATGTCAAGCCATTCAGATGCTTGGTCATTCTATGAATGCCGTTTCCATACCCAAAGGCTGTGAGGTGACCTATGAATTCTCATGCGAAAAGGAGGGCGATGCCTTACTCTATACAGCGATGATTCCCACACAACCTAACGACAAGGGTGATCTGCGCTATCAGGTGACAATCGACAATCAGGAACCTGTCATTATCTCCTTAAAGGAGAAGTTCCGTTCTGAGTTCTGGAAACAAAGTGTGCTGCGTGGTCAGGCACTGAAACGGACATCTGTCAAGGTGAGTCAGGGCCACCATAAGCTATGCATCAAAGCCCTTGACGACCATATTATGATGGATCAGTGGATGCTTGACTTTAAACTCGACCGTAAGTTTTATGTGATTCCAGTTAATGGGGCGCATGAATAGCGATTTGCGTGCAATATCAAAAATTGCAGGAAGAAAATCGCGGATTCATGGTGGGGTAATGGAAAAAGTTAGTATCTTTGCAGCCAGAAATGTATCGATACTAATAACCAAGACAAATGAAAAGACTATTACTCATGGCCTTGTTGGGCCTGATGACTGTTGGTGCAAGTGCCCAACGGACAACGGACAGACTGGATCGTGGCCTTGTGGCAGTACCCAGTGCTTCAAGTGGTAACTTTGTGAGCTGGAAGATTTTCGGCGAGGAGTACTACGACACGGAGTATAACCTGTATCGCGACGGCGTGAAGGTGAACGCTACGCCGCTGAAGGTGTCGAACTACAACGACACGGGTGGTAAGGCGTCGTCGAAATATCAGGTGGCAGCCGTGGTGCGCGGCGTGGAACAGGAGAAATGTGCCGAGGTGACGCGCTGGGGTGCCCAGTACAAGGACGTGACCATCAAGGGCGTGACCAACCGCAACGGCGCTGACGTGACGTCGAAGTACGAAATCAACGATGTCTCGCTCGGCGATGTCGACGGCGACGGCGTGGTGGAGTTCATCATCAAGCGCAACAACACCGGCGGCGACCTGAACACCAGCGGCAACAAGACCGACTTCAACCTCTACGAGTGCTACAACCTGAAGGGTGAGCGCCTGTGGTGGATTGACCTTGGGCCGAACCTGATGGCCGGTCCCGACGAGCAGTGGGACCTGGTGGCCTTCGACTGGGACCAGGACGGCAAGGCTGAGTGCGTGATGCGTGGTGCCGACAACATGATTATCCACACAGCTACGGGCAAGGACATCAAGATAGGCAACATGAACTACTATGCCCCGCGCGACGAGTACACCCATCAGGGAGCCGAGTACCTGCTCTACCTGAACGGCTCGACGGGCGAGCCCTACGCCTGGGACGGCTCCGACAACTGGACGCCGATGGCCTATCCGCTGCCCCGCTTCGAGCAGGGCGAGACCGACTATGCTGCGGCATGGGGCGCAGCCGATACGGGCCACCGCTCGTCGAAGTACTACTTCGGCGCACCCTTCCTCGACGGCCGCAAGCCCAGCATCTTCCTCGGACGCGGCTGCTATACCCGCCACAAGATGTGCGCCCTCGACGTAGACCCAGTGACCCACCAGCTGACGCAGCGCTGGCGCTGGGACAACAACGCCGGATGGAGCGACCCCTGGTTCGGCAACGGCTTCCACAACTTCCAGATTGCCGACACCGACTGGGACGGCCGCGACGAGATTGTCTTCGGCTCGATGATTATCGACGACAACGGACAGGGTCTCTGCACCACCGGTCTGGGTCACGGCGATGCCCAGCACTGCAGCGACTTCGACCCCTACCGTCACGGTCAGGAGCAGTTCACGTGTAATGAAGATGAACCCGCGTGTACCTATTGGAATGCGACGACGGGCCAGATATACTACCGCCTGCAGTCGACGGGCGACGACGGCCGCGCTCTCTGCGGCAACTTCAGCAACCAGTTCCCCGGCTGTCTGGGCCGCACCACGCAAACGGGACTCGTCTCGACCGTTGCCGACAAGGTGATTGAGGGCGGTCCCGCTACCGGCGACGCCAACGACGCCCTCTACTGGAGCCACCTGAACCAGCGCATCTACTGGGACGGCGACCTGCTCGACGAGGTGTTCGACTCACCGGGCAGCAACGCCCGCAACGGTGCTGTCTATAAGCCCGGCGGCGGCCGTCTCATCACTTTCGACGGCACGAACACCGCCAACTCGTCGAAGAACAACCCCGGAGCCATTGCCGACATCCTCGGCGACTGGCGCGAAGAGGTGGTCATGCGCAACGGCACACAAGGCAGCCGAACCATCCGCATCTTCACTACCAACACGCCGACCACCTACGGCATCTACACCCTGTGGCACGACCATCAGTATCGCAATGCCATGGTGTGGCAGTGCGTCGGCTATAACCAGCCACCCCACAAGAGCTACTTCTTAGGACAGCTGGAAGGCATCACCGTGGCCCCGCCCCCCCTCACGATGACGGGGCGCACCGAGGTGGCTAACGGCGGCACCATCGGCGCTGCGCATAACAACCAGCACGTCATGGTATGCGAGACCGGCGACACGAAGATTGCCGTAGCCGACGGCGCCCAGCCCTATATGGTGACGTTCAACGTGCCGTCGTGGGTGCAGGGCACGACGAGTAAGATTCTCAACGGCGGCGCCAAGATCAACTACGAATACTACACCTGCGACGTGACGGGAGCTCCCTTCACCGGTTCCATGCGACTGGTGAAGCAGGGCGACGGCGTGCTGAACCTGCCAAAGGTGGACATGACCTATACTGGCGAGACTAACATCTGGGCAGGCACGGTGAACTTCAACGGAACGCTGAAGAACTCGCCGACATGGCTGAACCGCTTTGCCGAGCTGAACTCCGACGGCGGCACCTTCCGCAGCATCAAGATGGACTACGACTCGAAGCTGCGCCCCGGCGGCGCCGACAACCGTGGCGCCATTACGACCGACACCTTGCAGCTGGGCTTCGGCTCGCGCGTCGTCTTCGACCTCTACTGTGGCGACATCACCGCCGACCAGATAAAGACCCGCCTGCTGACCATCGAGACCAAGACGTGGAAGTACGGCCCGAAGTACCTGATGCCTGTTTTCGAATTTGTACTCCACGATGCCGTCAATGGCGAGGTGGCTGAAGGCAAGTACCTGATTGGCGAGGCTGAGACCGTGACGGGAAAACTGAGCGACATCAAGATTGAGGGCGTGGGCACCAAGAAGAAGGCCGTACTCATGCAGGAGGACGGAAAACTGTACCTGAACGTGTCGGGAGTCCGCGATGCCGGAAAGATTATCTGGAACGCCAGCGCCAGCAACATCTGGGATATGGCAGGTGAGGAAAACTTCACCAATGCCGACGACGCAACGGTGACCAACGACATCTTCGTCAGCGGCGACAAGGTGCGCTTCGACGACACCGCCGCCAAAATGTCGGTACAGCTGAAGGGCGACATCGAGGCCGACACCATTGAGGTTGACAACACCAAGGCATACACCTTTGCCGGCACGGGCGCCATCATAGGCAAGTCGGTGCTCGTGAAGCGCGGCTCGGGTATGCTGACCATCGGCAACGACAACACCTATACCGGCGGCACACGCATCTCGGGCGGCATCGTCAGCGTCAAGTCGCTGTCGAACGCCAACCAGGCCTTGGGTAATCTGGGCGCCATGAACTCGGCAGCCGCCAAGTTCGTCATCGAGAACGGCGCTGAGCTGCGCACCACGGCAGCCGTCACCCAGGGCTCGGCCATGCAGATGGCCGGCGAACAGGGCGGCGTCATCAACAACTCGGCCGACTTCATCGTCAACCGTGCCATCACGGGTACTGTGCTCACCAAGAAGGGCGCAGGCTGGATGAAGCTCAACGTGGCCAACAGCAGCCTGAACCGGATGGTCATCGTGGCAGGAACCGTGCAGTGTGTCAATGCCAACACACCGGCCAAGGCGGTCGAGTTCCAGGGCGGTACGCTCAGCGAGAACACCAGCAGCAGTTATGCCATCTACGTACCAGAAGGTAAGACCGGCACGTGGAACATGGCCAACCGCTCTACATATAAAAATAAGGTGACGGGCAAGGGCACGCTCAATGCCAACTGCGTGACCGAGAAGGGTACCAACTATTATGCCACCCGCACGCCCGTACAGTGTAACTTTAGCGATTTTGAGGGTACGCTAAAACCTTCGTCAACCGTTGACGACCCCGACAACCTGCGCTTTACGCTCGACATTGCCGGCGGTATGCCCAAGGGCACGATGAACATTGCCGCTTCGGTCGAAGTGCAGAACAGCGGCAAGACCTTCACCATCGGCCGTGTGATGGGTACCGGCAAGCTGGGCGGCAGCTGTACGTTCAGCAACGGCGCATCGGTAGGTGCCAACACCTGGCAGGTGGGTAACGACGAAGACTGGACGACAACCGTCAAGGTGACGTCGAACGCCAACTTCGTGAAGATTGGCAAGGGCAAGGTCAACTGGAACGGTGCCAGCAGCAATACCGGCTCGACGACCGTTCGCGAGGGTGAGTTGTGCGTGGGCCTGACCTCCTGTCTCGGAACGGGCGCATTGACGGTACAGAGTGGTGCCACGCTCTCAGGCAGTAATACGGTATCCAAGCCGTTCACCAACTCGGCAGTGACCGTTAACGGTACGCTCCGTCCTGGCAGTACGGAAATGGCAACTACGGGCAAGTTGCTTTTCAATAACAAGAACGTGACCGTCGGCACGACGGGCGTCGTCGAGTTCCATGTACTGAACGCTACCACGTCGACCAGCTTAGGCGACATTGCCAAGCTGACCGTCAACGGTACCATTCGTGTGATAGCCGCCGACGCCAGTACCCTGCAGGTGGGCGACGAAGTCCGCCTGTGGCCTGCTACCGTGACCCTGGCCGGAACACCGCAGTTCGACATGCAGGGTGGCGTCATCTGGGACACCAGCCGCATCAGCGAGGGCGTGCTCGTGGTGAAGGACATCGACACGGGCATCAACCCGGCTATGGCCGATGCTGACCCGAGGAACGTCTACGACCTGCAAGGCCGCCTGGTACGCCGTCAGCCGACGGCCTCCAGCACCGACGGACTGCCCGCCGGCATCTATATCCGTGGCGGTAGAAAAGTCATCGTACGATAGTCGGAGTTCAAAAAGTACAGATAAAAGGGCAAAAATTAGGGGGTGTTTTTCTTGCGTTATATCAAGAAAAACACTACCTTTGCCCCCGAATAGCTAAGAATGACAAAAGTACATATTATAAACTAATTAAAAAAACAAGGTTTTATGAAAAAACGTTTACTTTTTGCCTTTATGGCAATGTGTGCGTCAGTATCGAGCTTTGCACTCAGTCAGGGTGAATTCGTGTACACCCCGCAGGGGCGCTTCCAGATTACGGGCGCAAACCTGAATGCTAACAATGCATTCCAGTCGTTGGACGGTTGGACAGTGCGCTCTGCTTCTGAAGAAAAGACCCTGGCCGACAACATCAACATCACCGCCGACGGCTATGCCGCTGGCATGAACTCTGTTGTCAGTCTCGACGGTACCAACACGGAGGGAATGTATTATAAGTTTGTTCCCACCGATGCCGGTTCTACTTATGTCGTCAGCTTCAAGATGAAGTCTACTGAAGCCCACCTGACGACCGTCGCCAATTCCATTGCATGGGATGGTAGTGGTAATGAGGTTGGCGACGTGCTGACGAAGTGTGTCAAGGTGAGAGGCAACAGCACCGGAACGATTGACGGTACTGACGATGAAGTCCTCTTGAACAAGGCCGAGGAACTGACTGAGGAGTGGCAGACCTTCAACTATGCCATTCAGGGTGACGGTACTGCACGCACTTACTTCATCGAACTGAGAGGTCTGCCTAACTCGGTTGAGTTTGCCGACCTGCAGATTGCTCCTGCATTGCAGTACGCCGATCTCCGTCAGCGTGATGCCATGATTGAGAAGATGAATACCTACAAAAACTGCTATGGTTGGTCGCAGGAGGTGCTTGATGACATGGGTTATGACGAGGCTATTGCCACCCTTCAGGCTATTGGTGACGAGAGTGGTCAGGGTGAACTCGACGGGGCCCTGGCAACAGCTGAGGAAGTTGTCACAGAGTTCATCAAGGCCAACATGGATGACTATCTGGCTGGTGGCACAAAGGACTACAACTATTTAGGTGTTGGCGTAGATAAGATGCAGAAGGTATCGACCATCGGCATCTGGAACTGTCTGCCTTCAGGTCGCGCTCACTGGACTGTTGGTGATTATCCTGATATGGGTCACTTCCAGAATGGTAACACATGGAACAACGGTGCTCCCACCACCGCGATGGGTGTGAATACACAGAAGGAACTGGATCCCGGTTCATACGTTTTCGGCATTGAGGGACTTGCTGCACTCCGCGTAGAATATAGCAAGACATGGGTGAACGACGACGGTAAGGATCCCGCCTATGGTGTTGCATACATAGCAAAGGTTGTAGATGGTAATGTTACCGATACGGTTGCCGTTGTTACCAAGGACCTTTCTTCTGCTTTCTATACCCCGTTCTTCGTCACCGTCAAGATTGAGGAAGCTGGAAAATACGAGCTTGGCTTTAACATCTTCTGTAAGGAAGATTATCAGGCCCTGAAACTGGGTTCTGTATCCTACGTCAGAAACGCCTCCATCTTCGGTAAGAACGAGAATAAGTACAACCAGAAGCAGCTGACTTACGAGGCTAACGTCCGTACGCAGATTACCACTGGTCGTGACAACATTACTACCGCTTTGGGCTATCTGGATGATGCTTCTTATGCTTGGGGTAAGGACGCTCTGAAGGCTGTCGTAGACGAAGTCGAGCCTAAGATTATGGAGTACGAGGCTATGAGTCAGGATGAAATCATCGCTACTTACGACGAGGATGTCTATGTGAATACCACGTCAGAGGAGACTGGCCTGCTGCAGTACACCGTCTATCAGGAGGCTACGAAACTGATTATCGCTGCCAACCGTGAGTTCGTGGCCGAAAACGACACGCTGAACTCTCTCCAGAAGGCAATCGAAGGTGCAGAATCTACTCTGGCTCTGCGTGTCTATTCTGCTGCAACTGGTAAGGCTGACCTCCAGGCTGCTATTGCCAAGGCTAAGGATTTGCAGACTCAGATGAAGGCTTCACAGTACAGCGAGGAGAATGCTGCCGCCATCGTAGCTGCTAACGAGGAGCTGGCTGAGGCTGTTGCCGCTTTCAAGAACTCAATTCCTGCAAGTGCTATTGCTACTCTCGTAGACATTGACTTCGAGGCTGATGCCGTTCAGAATGAAGAGACACAGCTCTACAGCATTACTGGTGCTGCCGGTGTGATGGAGTTCTCTAACTTTGCTTTGGATGTTACCGATGCTTATCCTTATCAGCAGGGTATCTGGAATAACGGTGAGCAGCAGTATAAGGGCTATGTTCGCGTAGGTAACGGTACTGGTACCGTAGAGTTTGACCCCACGGTTGGTGGTGAAATGGGTACCAATATCCTGAAGGTGAACTGCGACCTCTTCCTCCAAGGCTTGAGTGGTAAGTTTGTAGGCTTCTACCTGAAGAATGATGCCGATTCTATCGTTGCAGGATATTAT
This sequence comes from uncultured Prevotellaceae bacterium, assembly GCA_937898415.1. Classification (GTDB taxonomy): domain Bacteria; phylum Bacteroidota; class Bacteroidia; order Bacteroidales; family Bacteroidaceae; genus Prevotella. Next base: position 39,496 of record CALDLA010000172.1, read on the forward strand.
GCAAACTACTATGACAACAAGATTGATGATTCTAGCAACCTGCCTGTTGAACTGGGTAACCTGAAGTATGGTTCTGGAAGTAGCTATGCAAACAGACCTCCACAAGGTGCTGAGGGCGCTGAGGGTGTTGTTCTGGCTAAGAACTCGTTTGAGGTGATTCTTGACTTCGGTGAAGGTACGATTTACTGCACTACAACCTCTGACAAGGGCGTTGCAACGACTGCCAAGCAGGCATTTGACAAGAGTGTTCCTGTCAAGTTCGTGCTCCAGTCTAACTATATTAACAACGACCGCCGTATCTGGTTCGACAACCTGAAGATTGAGCGCATCTCTACCGACGGTGTGGTGGATGGCATCGTGGATGTCAATGCTGCTGACGTGAAGGCTCCCACCAAGGTGCTCAAGAACGGTCGCATCGTCATCAACGGCAAGTATGGTGTTAACGGTATGCTCGTGAAGTAAACACCTTATTATAATAGGGAAATAAGCTTGATAGAGCCTCCATCACGGCGATGGAGGCTCTATTTTTTGGTAGTCCTACTATGATAATTGCTAAAAACCGTCTTTATTTGAAATTAGCCTGTTAAAAAGTTGCCAGTTTCAATAATTTTTTGTTATTTTGCAGAGCGTTATACTAACTGACAAATCAAAAATGCTAAATAAACTAACTTATTTATGAAAAAACTCTTTTTGTATGCTTCCCTACTGTGCCTGGGATTAGGGTCCTGTTCCAAGGACTACGTAGTGCCGGAGGGAGAATTGCCATCATGGCTTGGCGAGAGTATCTACAAGGAGCTTCAACACCCCTCGCAGTTAGAGGGTACGTTCGACACGTACTGCAAGCTGATTGACGACCTGGGTTATGCAGAGGTGTTGAACAAGACGGGTAGTAAGACGATCTTCCCTGCCAATGATGAAGCTTTCGCCAGGTTCTTTGCTGGTGGAAACAACAAGTTCGGTGTCAGCAGTTATGACCAGCTGACCCATTCGCAGAAAGCGGAACTGCTGTTCTCGACGATGCTTGACAATGCCATCCTCGTCGGGACGCTGTCAAACATGCAGAACAGTACCGGTAACTTGTTGCAGGGTCAGTTAGTGAAGCACGCCACGAACATGCGTCTGACGTATGCCGTGACTCCGTTCAAGGCAGAGGAAATGCCTGCCAACAACAAGTATTTCTCACGTTTCCAGGCGGGCGGGAAGAACTCGATATTGGCCGTGTTCGATAATACTGTGGCACCGATGGTACACCTCACGGGTGAGTATATGCTCAACAACAACATGACCGTGACGGGTGACGACTGCGACTTCAAGGTGCTGACGGGTCATGACTATGTGGATGGTGCCGCCTATATCTTCGACCGTACGGTGGTCAAGGGCGACGTCGTCTGCCAGAACGGTTATATCCACCAGCTTGACGAGGTGCTGGTGAACCCCGGCAATATGGCAGAGATCCTGCGCTCGGGCAGCGACACCCGCTATATCTCACGTATGTTGGACTACTATAGTTTCCCCGACCCCGACATGACGCTGACAGAGCAGTTAAGCGATGCGGAGGGAAGCAGTCAGGACACGGTGTTCGCCATCCGCTACCTCAGCAAGAACTCGCAGCGCGCCAAGCTGGCACAGCCCGTTCGGGGCGTGACGGTGGCTGACAACCAGCTGCTTGACTTCGACCCGGGCTGGAACTACTTCAACCCGACGCTGAAGGGCGGTTCCAGCAATGACGATGCAGAGATTGCCGCCTTCCTGGCTCCTGACGACAAGGCGGTCGAGAACTACTTCCTGAAGGAGGCCGCCTACATCCTCAAGAACCTCGGCGTCCCCGGGCTGGACATTTCGGCTGCCAACCTCAACGCCCACCTCGACGCCGTGTATAACAACGATCCGTCCATCTTTGCCAGCATCCTGAACAATGTGATGAAGTCCTATCTGACCAAGACGGTGCCCAGCAAGTTCTCTACTGTTCAGAACGACGCCTTCGAATTCCTGGATGTCACCAAGGACGACATCAACCGCAAGAGCGACGGCAACTATGATGTCACCATTGGCAACAATGGCGTTATCTATAAGATGAGCAAGCTCTTCGGTCCGAAGCTGTATAACTCCGTCCTCGGTCCTGCCTCCGTCTATAAGGACATGCGGACGATGGGCGAGATGCTGAACGACCACCAGTCAACGGCCGGTGTGGCTTCCAAGCTTGGTGCCGACATGTACTACTACCTGCTCTCGATGAAGGCCCGTTACGGTCTTTTCGTTCCAACGGACAACGAGACGCAGTTCATTGTCATCGACCCTGCGTCGGTGAAGGACGATGACGGTCTGAAGGGACTGCGCTTCCGCTTCGATCCGGCGGCTGACGGCTCTTTCCACATCTTGGTGAAGAGATACATCTATCAGTCAGGTCCTTACAACCAGCTCAGCTCCTACGTGGAGGCTGCTGGCGCCCAGGACATCAATATTGAGACGGGCATTTTCAACAGTCAGATCAAGGACCTGCTTGACTACTGCACCATCGTGCTGGCCGATTCCACGGAGACGGGTAAGGGAAGTGCCCAGTACGGTCTCTACGGCAACCGATACTATAAGACGAAGCACGGCGGTGCCGTCGTCGTCGATGGCAACAAGGTGGCCGGCGGACTGCAGTACTCTGACCCGTCACAGTGGTCGACCATCACCGAGACCTTCGATGCCAACAGTCCGGATGCAAAGATTGAGAACGGTACCGTCTATCGTCTTGACTATCCCTTGCAGCCCACCATCACGTCGGTCATGGAGACGCTGTCGCGTCCGGAATTCTATGACGCTGATGCCGACTATGACGCCAATGCGCCGGAATACGACCATTTCCTGAACTTCTGTCTGCAGTTCAACAACGAGGATATCTACACCTTTGCCGGTATCCTGACGGGCAGTGAGAAGGAAACGCAGAAGAACTCGAAGCTGAAGGCATACCGTGTCATCGACGACAATGACAACTGGGGCATGCTGAGCGCCTACAACTACACCATCTATGCTCCTACGTTTGAAGCTATGCAGGCCGCCCAGCAGACGATGGGACTGCCTACCTGGAAGAAGGTGATGGAAATCGTCTATCACTGGGAGAACGTGGCCGACGAGTATGGCTTCAAGGACAAGAGCGACGCTTCCGCCTATGTGAAGGACCAGTTGGAGAAGATGAGCAAGTTCGTGCGTTACCATACGCAGAACAGTTCGCTCTTCGCCGACCGCTATTTTAAGAACTACGACCCGGAGACGGGGAAGACCACTCCGGAACCCGCATACTCGACCTTCTGTTCCAACTCGCTTGGTATCTCTCAGACGCTGACCATCTCCGGCGGTGACAACAAGCTTAGTGTGAAGGATGCCTCCGGAACGACGGTGACCATCAATGGCTCATCAGACACGGCCAACCTCATAGCGCGTGACATCACGACTACGGTCAACAACTCCTCATACGGCAGCTACAAGTCCATCGAGACGTCGGCCTTCGTGACGGTTCACGGCATTGATACCCCATTGTGTTATAATAATAATCGAATGTATTAAGAATATGTCAAAATATAAAATCCTATTGACACTCCTGTTTACCATTGTCGCCCAGGCGGTGATGGCACAGAGTAAAGTCATATCAGGTACGGTGGAAGATGCCATGGGACCGATTATGATGGCCAACGTGGTGGAGCGAGACGCCAACAACCGTATTGTCAGTGCGACTCAGACTGATATGATGGGTAACTTCTCCATGGAGATTAAGAACCCGAAGAATAAACTTGTTGTCTCTTACGTAGGAAGTAAGACAAAGATACTCACCATCGGCGACCAGAAAACATTCAAGATCAAGCTGGAGGACGACAAGACCACGTTGAGCGAGGTGAAGGTCGTCGGCCGTCGTGCCAGTTCCGGTGGACTGAACATCGACAAGCGCGAGATTTCCGTCAGTCAGCAGACGATGAACATGGCCGAGGTGGAAGGTATGGCCTTTACCTCAGCCGATGAAGCCCTGCAGGGTGAGATAGCCGGTCTCGACATCGTAGCCAACTCAGGTAACCTCGGTGCCGGTACGACGATGCGTCTGCGTGGCGTCTCGACCCTGAACGGTAGTGCTGAGCCCCTCATCGTGGTTGATGACAAGATTTTCGAGTATAACTCAGGCGACATTGATTTCGAGAGTGCCGACGAGGAGGCTTTCTCCTCGCTCTTGGCCGTCAGCGTCGATGATATTGCCAGCATCACCGTCCTGAAGGATGCCGCCGCCACGGCTATCTGGGGATCGCAAGGAGCGAATGGTGTGATTCAGATTACGACGAAGCGTGGTTCACGAGGAAAACCTCGTGTCACTATGGGCTATAAGTTCACCGGCACATGGATGCCGAGCGGCTATGACCTGCTCAACGGTGACAACTACACGATGATGCTGAAGGAGGAGTTCTATAATCCCACGCAGAGCGCTACGGCCACCGCATCCATCAACGAAATCAACTATATCCCCGCCGAGTCATGGGCTGAGGCCAACAACTGGAACAAGAATACGGACTGGGTGGATGCCATCAAACAGTTTGGTGAGCAGCACGAAGCCAATATCAACGTCTCGGGTGGCGGTCAGAAGGCTACCTTCCGTATCTCTGCGAGCTATAACCACCAGACCGGTACCGTCATCAAGCAGCGTATGGACCGTCTCACCACCCGTCTGGTGCTGGACTACAACGTGAGTGACCGCATCCGCTTCTCTACCAACTTCGCCTTGACCTACACGGACAACCTGAAGAACTATACCTACGGTAGCAGCAAGAACGGAAATTCGAACAACAACCTGCTTGCTATGGCCCTGGCCATGGCTCCTAACGCCAGCATCTATCGCTATGACCGTTTCAACAACAATACGGGCGAGTACTTCCTGATGAACCCGACGATGACGGGAATGACGCCTGACGACGGTAACTACACCTCGACGCAACTGCAGGATGTCGTAGCCATCGGCAACCCGGTGGCATACGCCAACCGTTCGTGGCAGAAGGAGCAGACCTATAGCATCGTGCCCGACTTCAACATCAAGTACGAGCTGCTGGGTACGGAGAACGGTCAGCACCGACTGACTTTCGACGGTCGAGTGTATTTCGATATCTATGCTTACTCGAAGCCTACGTATATGCCGGGAAGCCTGTCGAACGGCAGCTATACCGATAATAGCTATAACTTCATCACCAACACGGAGACCAATCAGTTCAAGATGGGTTCGCGCATGAAGCTGACCTATACGCCAGCCTTCAGGAATGAGGACTTCTATCTGACGATGATGGCCTACTATGAGGCAGGTACCCAGAAGAATACCTATCAGTACTTAGGCCAGAGCAGTATTCCCAACGGCCTGGAGTCGGCCACCGTTGATGCCCGCCTGCTGGGCATGGACAACCAGCCCGGCACGATGAAGTCGGCTTGGCAGGACTGGGTCTATCAATCGCACTTCTCGTACAAGTCGCGTTACAATATAGGCTTCGGATTACGTGCTGACGGCAACTCGAAGTTCGGTCCTAAGAATCCCTGGTTCTATTCCCCCTCGGTGTCGTTGCGTTACAACCTGAGCGAGGAACCCTTCTTCCAGCCCCTGCAGAAAGTGGTGTCGATGTTTGGCATTCGTGGTTCGTGGGGTATTACGGGTAGCTCCAGCGTTGCTGTTGACAACTACTTCAACCAGTACACCTCACGTGTCGGACGTTATGGCGAAAGCTATTACACCACGATGAGCGGCATGAAGCTTGACGACCTGCGTCCGCAGAAGAAGATCGGCCTGAACCTCGGTTTCAACCTTGGCTTCTTAGACGACAGGTATGAGATGGACGTGAACCTTTATAAGGAGAATACGAAGGACCTGATCATGCGGAGTATTCCTATTCCTACGTCAGCCACATGGAACACCTCCACTTCACTTTCCTTCGGCAATGTCGGTGAGATGGAGAACCGGGGATGGGAGTTGACCATTTCGGCCAATAAGTTCATCAAGGTGAAGCAGTTCTCGGCTTCCGCCAGTTTCAACTTTGCACAGAACGTCAACAAACTGCTGGCCATGGACCAGCGCGTGCTCGACAACATGAACTCACAGCCCAGCTATAGTAAGCGCGGTGCCAGTTCCGTTCTCAGCCGTGTCGTCGTCGGCGACCCGCTCTGCTCCATCTATGGCTATAACTACCAAGGTGTTTATCAGTACTCCTACGACTACCTCACCAACTACAATGCCAAGCAGCTGCAACTGCAGTCCCAGGCCAAGGCACGTGGCGAGAACTATGAGTGGGACTACGAGGGCTGGATCAACCAGCAGTTGGCTGAGGGTAAGACCTTCCCCGTCGCTATCGACGAGAACGGCAAGGTCATCATGACCAACACCGGTGTGCCCAAGCACCTCGCATATTATTATGGTGATACGGATTATGAGTTCAAGGGTGGTGATGCCATCTACGAGGACGTCAACCACGACGGTAATATCAATGAGCTCGACATCAAGTACTTAGGCAATTCACTGCCGAAGATACAGGGAGGTTTTAACGTGACGCTACAGTACGAAAACTGGAAGCTGGTGGCACGTTTCAACTACCGTTACGGCAACAAAATTATCAATACGGCCCGCATGGGACTGGAGAGTATGTATGGTACACAGAACCAGTGCTCTTCCGTTACCTACCGTTGGCGTAAGGACGGCGACGTGACCCAGATACCGCGTGCCCTCTATGGTACAGGATATAACTACCAGGTAAGTTCGCGCTTTGTGGAGGACGGTTCCTTCCTGCGTTTCAACAACCTGCAGCTATCCTACAACGTACCTAAGACTACTATTAAGAAGCTCGGCCTGAACACGCTCACGGCCTACGTGACCCTGAACAACCTCTTCTGCTGGACGAAGTACACGGGTATTGATCCGGAAATTGCTGCCGGAACATACTCGCCGGCTGCTGACGGCGCTACCACACCAAGGTCCAAGTCTGTCACGGCCAGTATTAATTTCGGATTCTAAAACCACGATTAAAACGAATTAAACGAATATGAAGAAATACATCTATTTATTGATAGGATTGGTGTTGAGTTCGTGTGTCGACACGGTCATCCTGCCAGACAACAAGACTGTTGATGAAGACTACTGGCAGAAGAAGAGCGAAGTGGACGCTGTCGTGGCAACAGCTTATGCACAGCTGCGTGACGAGGCTGCCATACGCAATATGATAGTGTGGGGCGATTTCCGTTCCGATGAGCTCGTCGTGACCTCAACGCTGCCTTCCAGTGCTCCTTACAGAACAGCCTTGCAGCAAATTTACTCGCTCAATATCGAGACGGAGAACTCGTTCACGTCATGGTATCCCTTCTACTCTGCCATCAACTACTGTAACCTCGTGCTTGAGAAGGCAGAGGGCGTGATAGCCGTAGACCCCGACTATATGCGTGGCGACTATGATGCCAATAAGGCACAGATGTTGGCACTCCGTGCGTTCTGCTATTTTTACCTGACGCGTGTCTTCCACGACATCCCTGTGACACCACGTGCCTATCTTAACAGCAGTGACGATTTGAATGCCCCGCAGGCTTGTCCCGACAGCGTGCTGACCATGTGTATCGACGACCTGAAAGAGGCTGCGAAGTATGCTATCTCAGGCTCTACATACGGTGACTGGCGCGATAAGGGTTACCTGAATCAGGACGGTATCAACGCCATTCTTGCCGACATCTACCTCTGGCGCGGTTCTGTCAACCGCGATGCGGCTGACTATGAAGCCTGCGTGGAGTATTGTGACAAGGTGATTAAGGCTAAGAAGGAGGCTTATGAACAGTCGAGCTCCCGTCGTCGGTTTAGTAGCGACGAGGAGAAGCAGGACTACTACCTCTCTAACTATGGCAGAATGTATGACGATTTATTCGGTCAGACCGGTCAGAATGCTGATGAGAGTATCTTTGAACTACAGTTCCGTAACTCCAATCTTACTAACAGAGGTCTCGACCAGATGTACTATAGATACAACAATGCCAGTTCCAACGGCTATGGTTACTTGAAGGCTTCATCTAAGTATGGCTCTGTAGATGCTACTGGTAATGGAGTATGGAACAACAGTGTGGACCAGCGTCTCTATGAATACGTCTACGATGCAACAAGCTCCAGTGTTGAGCAGTTCGGTGTCCGCAAGTTCGTTGCGACGACTTCGGCAGGAGTCAATAACACTGCTGACAGCCACCGTGACACCCGTGCCGCAGTTTATCAGAACTGGATTTTCTATCGCCTCACCGACGTGATGCTGATGAAGGCCGAGGCCCTTGTGCAGCTCTACAACCTTGCCGGTATGGTTGATGGCGACACTCGTAACGAGGAGGCATTTGAGATTTGTAAGTTTGTCAATGACCGCGCACTCTCTGATGCCAACAAGAACTCCTATGCGTTGAAGTATTCTACCTACCGCGACAAGATGGAGGAACTTGTACTTGCCGAACGGGCCCGTGAACTCTGTTTCGAGGGTAAGCGTTGGTTTGACTTGATGCGCTACAACTACCGTCACACCTCGACGAAGGCCGACCTTACGAAAAAGCTGACGGAGAACTATGTGGCTAACAGTGAAGCGTTCTTTGAACTGGCACTGCGCAAGTATGCCGTGCCTACCGCCATGAAGTCAAAGATACGCGACGAACGTTATCTCTATATGCCAATCAATCAGGATGAGGTGGAACTCAATCCCAACCTCGTACAGAACCCTGTCTATAAATCGTCTGCTAAATATTGAAGAATTGAAGATTATGAAGAAGTACATATATTTATTTATGCTATTGCTGGTAACCAGCTGTACTGAGGAACCTGACGGGTCAAACCTTTTCTCCTCAGACGATAAGACGATTGCTGAGTTACTGCGCGACAGAGCTGAGTTGAGCGCCTTCTACCGCATACTGGAGAAAGGTGGATTTGCCAAGTACATGGGCACGTACGGTGAATACACTTGCTTCGCACCTTTGAACGACGGCGTGAGTGGTTATCTTGACAGTCTCTATAACGACGAGTCGTACTTGATTTCGAAGGCTAAGCTGAAGCACAACGGCATTACTGAGGATGCCAACTGGAACAACCTCGACGTGATGGAGAAGGTGAACCTGATGTCAGACTCCCTGTGTGACGACATTGCACGTTTCCACCTCTCTGGCGAGCGGCACATGCAGGTAGATCTTGATGGTACGGCCACCACATGGACGACGATGAAGACAGGCCGCAGCATACGTGTCGGTACTTTTGGCATAGATGCCTATAACGAGGACTTCATCGGACTAACCAGCCTGAATGACATCTCTGCCATCATTGACGGCGACATCGAGGCAATCAATGGTATTCTGCAAGTATGCTCCAACGTGATTCCCCGTTCTGACCGTACCACGGACGACCAGTTACGTGTGGAAGGTGAAAAAGACCTGAGCATCTTCTATGCAGCCGTTGAGGCTACAGGATATGCCGACACCCTGACGATTGAAGCCAAGCGTAATGCCGACGGTACGCTCAAGACCTACGACTTGGGTACCAACCACAACGACCGTGACGGCAATTCGCTTTACTATCCCAAGGAGTGTATGATAAAGTGGACCGTCTTCGCCGAGACCGATGATGTGTTTCGTGCTGCCGGCATCAACAACTTTGATGACCTGAAGGCCAAGTGTGCTGAATGGTACGGAAACTGCGGAGCGTGGTATGATTATATTAACGAGAAGGGCATTACAATCAGTACCGGTGATGACTACACTAATCCGTTTAACGTGGTGAATATGTTTGTGGCTTATCACATTCTGCGTGCTGGTATGCCTATTGACCGTATTGTCTATGAGAAGAACGCTCAGACCAACTCTTCTTGGAACTTCTGTTTCGGCTATGAGCCTCAGGAGTACTTTGAGACGATGCTCCCCAATACCATCGTAAAAGTGTGGGAGACTAACCCCAAGACCACCAAGGACCTGTGGCTGAATCGTTATCTCACCAACAACACGCTGACCTCCAAGCTGGGTCTTTTCGGTATGCCTAACGACGGCGACCACGACCTTCGTTTTGCCGGTGTGGCCGTGGATCGTAACACCAGCGTGGAGACCCTCAACGGATTCATTCATCGTATCAAGGGAATCTTGAAATATGACCAGGACGCCAAGGATGCGCTCCATGAGCGCCTGCGCTTCGACTCATCTACCTTCCTTTATGAGCTGATTAACAACGGATTGCGCGGCGCTACGCCAGCTGAGGTGAGTACCCTCAACGGTGGTGGCGACGGCAACCGTGTAGCCTTCGAGAATACCTATTTCGACAACATCGTCTGCTACAATCCCGGCACACTGCTTCGTTTCAATGTCATGGGAGCCTGGCGAGCACACAACTCTGACCAGTTCCAGGGATGGGATGTCTATGACTTCGCCATCAAACTGCCTCATGTGCCGACTGGCGAGTACGAGTTGCGCATCATCTATCCTCCGATGGCTCGTGGCGGTCTGATGCAGTTCTATCTCGGCAACTCACCCAAGCAGTCTGACATGGTAGCCATCGGCATTCCTTTCGATGCCTGTGCTAATCCCTATGAGGATGCCACTATCGGTTATGAAGATATCGTAAACCGTGCTGACGATGAGACCTCAGACTGCGGTGTGGAGAGCGACCAGCGAATGCATGTCCGTGGCTATATGCGTGCTCCGGCATCATTCTCCCGTGGTACCTATAACACCATTACCGACCCGCTGTCCTATTCTGACGATGACATCTACTCGGCTGCGAGCCAGATTATCGGTTCCACCAGCTGCCGCTCGGAGACGGGCTACGGTACGATGATGCTCCGTCATATCATCACCACCCAGCGCTTTGAGCAGGGCAAGGACTACTGGCTGCGTATTAAGAACCTCGTGAACGATACGAACCTGGGTTGGTCGTTTGACTTCGTGGAACTTGTGCCGCTTGACATTGTCAATAGTCAGACCATGACTGAGGACTGGTATTAAGCGCTTCGCTAGTGAACAGTGAAAAGTGAACAGTGAACAGTGAAAAGTGAAAAGTGAGAAGTGAAAAGTGAACAAAGAAGAATTAGTCTATGAAGTATATTAATAAAATAGGTGTGATGCTGTCAGCGGGCTTAATGCTTGCTGTGGCATCCTGCACCGACTATTCCGACTATAACACGGTGCCGGAAGATGCCGTGCCAAGTGCGAACCAAACGTTGTGGGAGAATATCAGCGAGGACCCGCAGTTGACGAAGTTTGCTGCCCTTGCGCGTCAGTGCAAGTTCTCGGAAGCGCTGAACAGTCCACGTTTCTATACGGTGTGGGCACCAGTTGACGGGAGCATCAGTGAAGCTGATTATCAGCGGCTGATGGCCAGTGATAGTGCGACGATCGTGAAGCAGTTCATGCAGCATCATATTACGGAGTATAACTACCCTGTTTCGGCTGTGCTGGACAGTTCGACCATCGTCACCCTGAACTACAAGCACCATCCCTTTACGCGGTCATCGTTTGACGGTTTCGGTTACAGTGCCATCAACCTGCCGTCGATCAACGGTGTGATGCATAAAGTGAACGGCATGTCGGAGTTCTACTACAACCTATATGAGAATATCGACAACCTGAAGGGCTGCGACTCCCTCAAGCACTACATCCAAAAATACGATGAGTACTATCTTGACGTGAATGCCTCGGTCATCGGCCCGCTTGTTGACGGTAAGCAGACTTACCTCGACTCCGTGCTGAAGAAGCGGAACAACGTGATTCGCAGCATCATGTGCGCCGACCTCGAGGATGAGGACAGCACGTTCTGCATGCTCGTTCCCAGCGACAAGGCCTGGAACGATGCCTATGCTGCCATCAATCCCTGCTATAGTTACATCCCCAAGATGGACTATATGGATCTGAGTAAGAAGACGGTGGTAGCCTCTTCGCTGAAGGCCACCGATGCCAAGGCAGATAAGGCCGCCGAGGCCGACGGTGAACTGCAGGACTCGCTGACCTGCCGTAATATTGTGGCCAACCTGGTGTTCTCCAATTGCTATCAGCGCAACCTGCCCTTCTTCGGACAGGGCGTGCTGACCCCCGGAGACACCGTGACCTCTACGTCGGGTGCCCTGTTGCAGAATGCCCAGACGGTGTTGGAGCATACTGTCGCCGTAGATGAGATGAGCAACGGCATGACCCGTACGATAGACTCACTCACCTTCCGCTCCTGGCAGACGTATAACCCCACCATCATCGAGCAGACCCCTGAGCATACGCTGAAGGTGACCAAGCTGACCTCCCACAACACGCCCCTTGACAGTCTGGCAGGACGTGACAGCCTCTTCAGCAAAGTGCCGAAGATGTTCCACCAGTGGCTCTTCCCCAAAACCTCGCGCTTCTTCTCGTACGTAGCCGTTGACAGTGCCAACATCGACGGTACGACCGGTAAGCCGGAGTTCGGTTTTGCGCTGCGCGGTGTCCGTTCAGCCACCTATCACATCTATGTGGTCACGGTGCCTGCCCAGGTGGAGGAGCCCCTGGCCGACGTGAAGCCCTACTACCTGCGCTTCTATCTGAGTTGGACAGACGCCAACAACAAGCAGCAGCTGACGGTGCTGCCTGAGGGTGCCAAGGCATCGTCGGAGATGACCACTGATGATGGCGAGAGCACCGCTACGGTGACCTACGTCGGCGACCCGGGGCGTGTCAACGTCATCGACCTCGGCGAGTTCACCTTCCCCGCCTGCTATTACGGTCTGGATGCCTATCCCAGCCTGATGATGATGCACACCAAGACCTACACCTCGTCGGCCAACCGTAAGAAGTACGACCAGCAGCTGCGCGTAGCAGGTGTTTATCTTGTTCCGAAGGAATATAATGACTACTGGAGTGAGAAGTGAGAAGTGAAAAGTGAGAAGTGAAAAGTGAATACGACTATGAAAAGAACGAAATATAACTTCCTACAGTGTCAGAGTCTCAGACTCTCACTCTGTGCCATTGTGATGACAGTCAGCACAGTGGCTTTCGCTCAGGATGAATTCGATGACGAAGAAAGTACGCCTTTGAAGGCTCCGAAGCGCGAGATAGCTGTCGATACCAATCCCACCATGATGGTGGCGGGAATTGTTGTTGACGATGCCACGAAGCAGCCGTTGTCCGGTGTACGTATCCAGGCCCTGAATGACAAGCGTTACGTAGCGATGACCGATGATGAAGGAAAGTTCAGCATCAAGGTGCCCACGTTCACCACGTCGCTGTTCGTCCAGACCCCGCAATACCTTTCGCAGCAGGTCGCCATCATTGCCGGCGATGCGCGTCAGGAGGTGAGAATCCGATTGTTGAGTGACGCTTTCCATCCGATGTACGAGGATGGTACCACGATAACCGCCACCAACAGTTTCGTGTCGAACGGCAAGGGTCTCTCGATAGACGAAGAGATGACGGAGAAGTTAGGCAGCGACATCCGCATGAACATGCACAGCGGCAACCTCGAGCAAGGTGCAGCCTTGTTCATCAGAGGTATCGCCTCGATTAACGCCAACGCCCAGCCCCTCATCATTGTTGACGGAGTAGAGCTCGACATGCAGCAGGACCGGGTCGTGCTGCATCAAGGTGACATTTTCAACATGCTGTCCTCGATTTCGCCCGAGGACATAGACAAGGTGACCGTGCTGAAGAATGCGACCGCCCTCTATGGTGCCCGTGGCGGTAACGGCGTCATCCTAATCCAGACGAAGCGCGGACACTCGATGGCCACGCGCATCGACGCCAAGCTCGGAGTAGGATGGACCTTTACGCCCCACCACCCCACGATGATGAACGCGTCGCAGTATCGTAACTACGCCGTAGAGCAGCTTGGCACCATCCAGGAAGTGCAGGACCGCATCGGTTCGTCGACGAATCCCCTGCAGTTTAATTTCCTGAATGACGCCAAGGACGGCTACTATTACAACACCTACCACAACGACACTGACTGGAGCGACTATATCTACCGTACGGCCCTGACCCATAACTATAGCATTAACGTGCAGGGTGGTGACGACATCGGAATGTATAACCTCTCAGTAGCCTATATCCAGACGATGAAGAACATCGAGGAGACCAGCTACGACCGCATCAACGTACGTTTCAATACCGATATCAGTCTGCTTTATAACTTCTACACGAAGTTTGACATGTCGTTCTCGCGTTCGAATACGAACCTCTTTGACGACGGAATCCCCTCCGACCTCAACGCCGGTACCATTACCTCGCCCGCGTTCCTGTCGCTGATCAAGAGTCCGTTGCTGAATCCCTATCAGTATAACAAGAATATCAACGACTTCACAACCCTTCTCTCAGATGCCGACGACCTCTACAGTACGCTGAACGAAGGAAACTATTCGCTGGCCAACCCCCTGGCACTGATGAAGAACGGTTCGGGCGAGCGTAAGAACCGTAGTGAAAACACATTCTTCAACGTGACCATTACGCCGACCTACGAGTTCAGCAAGGAATGGAAGCTGACATCACATTTCAGCTACTATCTGAACCGCAACTCGCAGGCCTACTATCGTCCCAACATCGGTCTGCCCTCGTTTGCCATCCTGAACCTCGGTACCGTCTATTCGAAGACCGCCTCCGTCTTCTCGAAGGAGATCAACGTATTGAGCAACACCCATTTGGACTGGAACAAGAAGATAGGTGCTCACGACATCGCCGTGACGGGCGGTTTCCGCTACAATTACTTCTCATACGACAACAGTGACATCGCCACCCAGTACGCTACGAAACTCGAGGACGACAAGAACCCGAAGCTCAGTACCGGCAATGACGTCTATTCCACCGTTGAGGGTGCCGACGACGTCTGGAAGAACATGCAGTGGTATGTGTCGGGCGACTATAACTACATGAACAAGTACTTCGCCAGCGTCTCAGCATTAGCCGAGGCCAACAGCCGTTTCGGTTCCGATGCCGACGGCGGTGTGAAGGTTGGCGGTGTGAAGTGGGCCATCTTCCCCAGCGTGCAGTTAGGTTGGGTGCTGACCAATGAGAACTGGTTCCCGAAGACGGCCGGTATCAACTACCTGCGCCTGACGGCCGGTTTCGACATGAGCGGTAACGACGGCATCAGCAACTACGCCGCCCGCACCTCGTTCAACACCGTGCGCTACAACTACACCGAAATCGGTATGCAGCTCACCAATGTCGGTAACGAGGAAATCAAGTGGGAGACGACGTCGAAGCTTAATGTCGGTCTGCAGGCCAATTTCCTGAACAACCGTTTAGGCGTACAGGCTAACTACTTCATTCATCACACCAAGGACCTGTTGACGCTGAAGACCTTTGAGAACCCCATCGGCGGTATCAACAACTACTGGACCAACGACGGTGAGGTGAACAACACGGGTTTTGAGGCAGGCATCAACGGCAAGCCGATAGCCACCCGTGACTGGCATCTGGAGATAGGCGCCACCGCCGGCCACTACAAGAACGAAGTCAAGGCACTGGCCAACGGCGACTACACCTCATCTATCTATGGCGACAACAACATCCTGACATCCGTAGGCAACCCGGTGGGCGTGTTCTTCGGCTATAAGACCGAGGGCGTCTATTCCACGACAGAAGAAGCCCTGGCCGACGGTCAGTACATTGTTGATGAGACAGGTGCCAAGCAGTATTTCGCAGCCGGTGACATCCGCTTTGTCGATGTCAATGGTGACAAGAGAATAGACGAGCGCGACAAGACCATTATCGGCGACCCCAACCCCGACATCTATGGTAATATCTTCCTGAACCTGAACTGGAAGCGCTTCACGTTAGGAACGAACTTCAACTACAGTCTGGGTAACGACGTGTACAACTACCAGCGTTCCATCCTCAATAGCGGAGCCTCGCTCTACAACCAGCAGGTAGCCGAGATAGGCCACTGGCGCTACGAAGGTCAGCAAGCCAGTCTGCCGCGTCTCTGCTATGGTGACCCCATGGGCAACAACCGTTTCTCCGACCGTTGGATAGAAGACGGCTCCTACCTCCGTCTGAAGAGCGTCGTGCTCACGTATCAGGTGCCCATCCCCGACTCCTGGCAGTCGTGGTTGCAGGGTATCTCCGTATGGGCAGAAGGCCGCAATCTGCTGACCATCACCAAGTACACGGGTAGCGATCCCGAGTTCTCCATCAGCAACCATCAGCTCTATCAGGGTATTGACGCCGGTACGCTGGCCCAGGGCCGAATGTTCACTATGGGAGTGAAGATAAATCTGTAAATTAGTAATTAGGAATAAGAAATTAGGAATTATGATTACCAAGATGATTACAAAATACCTCGTCGCCTGTTCGCTGTGCTGCTGTGGAGCCGCCGTCGTCAGTTGCTCAGATGCGTTGGAGACCGACAGCAACCGTCAGTTGTTTGACCCGGCCCTTGACCAGAAGACCGACTCCGTCTTCTATGCCTACGGCATCATGCAGGCCATGCAGCAACTGGCCGACCAGTATTACTTCCAGAACGAGATGCGTGGCGACCTGGTGAAACCCACCGACAAGGCCATTACCTATCTGCGTAGTCTGGCAACGTTCACGGCCGATGCATCAAACAAGTATGACAGTGTGTACCTTTATTATAAGGTCATCAACAACTGCAACTATTATCTGGCCCATCGTGACACTACGCTGGCCACCGGTGCCCGCAATGTCGTCTGCAACGAGTATGCCGCCGTGGCCTCCTTCCGTGCATGGACCTATCTGCAGCTGGCACGTCAGTATGGTGCTGTGCCCTACGTCACGGAGCCCGTCACCACCATCGGTCAGATCAATGCCAACACCACGATGACGAACTACGAGACCATTCTCGCCGGTGAGGCCCAGATGCTGGAAGCCCTCAAGGCCCGCTACAGCGACGAGCAGCTGTCCGTGCCCACCTTCAACCAGACGTCGCGCTCGATTGGCGTGCTCAACTGGAAGAACGAGCGTGGCCAGAGCGTGGAGAAGTTCATCAATCCCAGCAAGTGCTTCGTCCCCCTCAACGTCGTGTTAGGTGATATCTATCTCGAGCTGGGACAATACGAGAAAGCCGCCACATGCTACTATCAGTATCTGCGTTATGAAGGACTTGGCAACCCCAGGAACATTTCTGTCAATTACAATGACTTCATGAGTACTCGATATAGTGACTATTCACCCATCTTCAAGGACTTCGTGGAGTGGCCTGCCGACTATAATGCAGCCAAAAACAACGCTCTGTATAACAGTACACCCGCCTGGGAGAATTCGTTCAGCCATCAATCTTCCGTCGGCGACTTGATTACCTACATCCCCATGGCTGTGAACTACACGATGGGCAAGACCACCGACATCCCCGCAGCATTTGGCTACAACTACTATGGTGCCGATGCCAAGAGTGCTGTGCGCGTCAATTTCGACGAAATCTTCAGCTGCCCAAAGATGGAAAACATTCAGGTTGTACCGTCGACATACTACTGTGACTTTGCCCGCAACGCCCAGTATTACTACTATACGGAACAGGTGAAGGTGTCGCCCTTCAACTGGATTGTGAAGAACGAGCCCATTGGCGATGCACGCGCCTCTATCGTAACCAGCGGTGCCGGAGCCGACTCCTCATATGTCTATACCCTCAAGCCCTCCACGGCATACGTCTATCTCTACCGCAACGCTACCGTGTGGCTCCATCTGGCCGAGGCCATCAACCGCATGGGCTATCCTGATGCCGCCTTTGCCGTGCTGAAGAACGGTCTGCATTCCGAGTTGCTGAACTACCGTTACCAGGAGGTCTATCTGAAAGACCAGGCGGGCAACGACTCCATTGATGAGAATGGCCAGAAGGTGCTCGATATGACGCAGTCGCACATCGACGACAAGTACTACCTGACCCCGGAGTCATACGAACTGCTGACTACCCGTTTGCCGTTCCTCTCTCAGACTAATTCCGACATCTTCAAGAACGGAACCACGAAGGCTTTCGTGGGCATCCACTTCCACGGTGCCGGAGCCGTCGAGGACCTCTACTCCTCCTATCGCTACAGTACGGTTCTCAATGACAAGATTGCCGATATCAGTAAGCAGTTCGGCCTGAACCTGTCAAGCTACACCAAGGAAGACTACATCAATGCGATGGAAGACCTGCTGTGCGATGAATATGCGATGGAGTTCGCCTTCGAGGGCACCCGCTACTCAGACCTGCGGCGACTGGCGCTGCACAAGAACCGGGCCGGTACTTACGGTGGAAACTTCGGTGACGTCTGGCTTAGTTACATGTTACGGAACAATGCGCCAGGCATCACGACACAGAACTGCTACCTGCCGTATAAATAAGTCATAAACTAAAAACAATATCAGTTATGAGAAAAATTTCTACACTTGCCATGATGGCATTCTTTTACTGCCTGAGTGCGATGGCTCAGGTGGAGTTGGGAGCAATCAAGTTCAGCATCGCTGATGGAAAGAAGGTTAATCCCAACACAGGTAAGATTACGGTGACCTTCCCTGAAGTCACTGGCATTGAAGACCCCGCTTCAACAAACTTTGTACTGGAGGGCAACTTCGGTAACGACGACCTTGCCTTCGACGGCGTCGAGGGTTCATTCGCCGCAGGTGTTACCTTCGACCTGGTTGAGTTCGAACTGCAGCCCTCAACGGACTACACGCTGAACATCACCTCAGTGAAGGTCGGTGGCGTTGAGTGTGCTGCCGAGGGCGGTTATGCCCTTCACTTCAAGACCCGTGGCGCTGAGCGTAAGATGGGCTGGACTTTTGATATTGACGAAGAGACCAAGGCCAAGATTATTGCCGACGACGGCAATGACCCTAATTACAATGAGGGTAATGGTGGAACCTATTGGAAGTGCATCAAGACCGATGAGCGTCACTACATCCATCAGTCCCTTAAAGACAGCGAGATTCAACTGGATGCCGATAACATCTTATCGGTGACGGAGGATCTGACCTTCAATGCCGGTACTGACAAGATGTTCGTGGGTGACCTCAGCGGTGGTTTCAAGGGAATGCTGGTCTTCAATGCAACAAACCTGAAGATGACGATTCCTGACTGTAAGGTAGGTGATGTCATCACGTTCAGTGGTGTGAATGCCACGAAAGGCAGCTCAAGCAAACAGACCTGTATTTATACGGAGAACGGTGACGCCTTGGCTCCTGACGGAATCGAGTCTACCAGAGGTTTTGTCGATTCAGTCTGGGTGTCTGCAAAGGGAACTTTCAAGTTCGAGGTTCAGACTGAGGGCGATGTTGCCTTCTATTTCAGCAATTTCCGTATGACAAGCATTGAAATAGCCGAGGCCCAGGAGAAACTGCCTTGCAAGTACAATGTTATTGCTGCCTATACTGACAGCGTTTCTCAGGTCAATCTGAAGGAACTGGTTGCCGAAACCGAAGGCGTCACAGGCTCAACCGTCAAGGCTTCTTATCCTTACTGGCTCACTGATGCTGAGGGTAATGCCTACACCCACGGTACCAGGGGCAGTGAGTTTGTAGCGTCATTCGACCTGAAGGGCGACACCACGTTCGTCATCGGCTACAAGAAGACGGATTATGCGGGCGTCGTATTCCTCTCTGAAGGTGAGGATCTGCCTAATGCCGTTCTTTGCACCAGTCCCAATGCTGCAGTCCGTTCCTCTATGGGCAAGGCCGCTTATGTTCAGGAGGACCTGAAACTCGTGACGCTGCAGCCCGGAACCTACAAGATTCGAGCCGTGCTCTTCGATGCCAACAAGACCCCCGGCTACATCTGCACCCTCACTAAGGGCGAAGGCGAGGAGAACGAGATTTACCTCTCGGCCACCGCAACCAACTTCGACGAGCAGGAGTCCGATTTGCTGGAGATTGCCGAACCCACAGACATCACCCTCAAGGCCGGTGGTGGTGAGAATCAGGGTATTGACATCATCATGATTTACGCCTCTACCGATGCTCCCGACGATCCCGATGATCCCGATGCAGTCGTCGACGTCAAGGCTGCCCGGAAGGTGGCTGCCCGCAAGGTCGTCAAGGACGGTCAGATGCTCATCGAGACCGCCAACGGAACTATCAATGTTGCAGGTTTGCAAGTGAAGTAAGAAGGATGAAGAGGTTATTGCTCATCGTTTGTACGCTGGGCTGTGGTGCTGCCGCAGCCGTTGCTGCCGACGGCGATGTCACGATGACCGTCAACGGCATGACCACCAAGATGTCTGACGGCACGTGGAGTGTGACCATCAACAGCAATGGACGCGTCAGCTCCTTGCAGCGTAAGGGTACGGAGTTCCTGGCCAGCAATGGTATCTATTTCGACTACACCACCGCTAACGGCAACAAGGGACTCTCTCCCTCGAAAGTGACGGTCGTCAAGCAGTCCGCCGACCTCTGTGAGGTGCTCTACAGCGCCACATCGGGCAATACCATCTTCGAACAAGGATTTATCATGCGAAAGGGCGTGCCGGGGCTATACACTTATGTGATAGCCACCGGCACCGCCACTTCTGCCAGCGAGCCCATCAAGGAGGCTCGCGTCTGCAGTCGTCTCGGCGACTCCATGCTCAACGGCTATGTCGATTGGCGTATGAACGGTCGCATACCCTCGAATGCAGAGATGGCTATTGCTGAAAAGGAGGAGAACACCATTCAGGATGCTACCTACCGACTGTCTGACGGCAGCATCTATACCAAGTACAACTGGGCTAACTACATTGAGCGCGACACGCTGCACGGCCTGTGTGGCTTGAGCAACAACTACTACGGACTTTATAACATCCCTGTCAGTTATGAGTGGATTAACGGCGGCTGTGAGCGTCAGGAACTGACCGTCCACGCTACCAGCAAGTCACCTATCACCATCCAGATGCTGCAGGGTGAGCACTTCGGCGGTCAGGCATTGGTACTGGCCGAAGGCGAAAAGAAACTCTACGGACCATTCCTGATCTGTACCACTTATAGTAAGGATCCTGTGAAGACAGCCCGCAACCAGGCTGTCAAAGAGGCAGCCGAGTGGCCTTATCAGTGGTTCGACAACGCCCTTTATCCCCGTGAACGGGGCACTGTTCACGGTCACCTCAATATCACCACCGGTCAGCGCAACGACAGCGTCCGTATCGTTCTCGCTCAAGAGAAAGAAAAGGACCCGATGGAGATGACGCACGGCTATCAGTTCTGGACGCTGACCGATGCCAACGGCGACTTTGAATTGAGAAACGTACGTCCCGGTACTTACCATCTCTTTGCCTACGCCAAGACGGGTGAAGTCACCGATATGCTGGAGCAGGACGACATCGCCGTCACTGTTGGCGACAACGACCTTGGCACCGTGACGTGGACACCCCGGAAATACAGTGAACGGCTGTGGATGATAGGTCAGAACGACCGTCGCAGCAGTGAGTTCCATTATTGCGACACCATCCGTCAATATGGCCTGTGGAACCTTTCCCCCAAGAATCTAACCTTCACTGTCGGCGAGAGCAGTGAGAAGACGGACTGGTACTATGCCCAGACACAGAAGGACGGCACGTGGACCATTAAGTTCAACCTCGACAAGACTTATGGTGGTAAGGCCCACCTGACGGCCTCGCTTGCCGGTTGTACGGGTAACGGCTCCACCGTGGCAGTGAAAGTCAACGGTACGCAGCGTGGCACTTGGAAGCCCGGTGTTAACGATGCTGCCATCTATCGCAGTGCCGTCAACAGCGGACGCCATCATCTGCTGACGCTCGACTTTGATGCTTCGACGCTGCGCCAAGGCTCTAACACCATCGCCCTCACCATGTCGGGCAACGGCAGTAACGGTGGCTTCATGTACGACTGCATCAAGTTGGAGGCTGGCGATGTCGTCACGGGTCTGGAACTTGTCCGTGAAGCGGATGCCGCTGTCGCCAAGCCTGTCAAGCGCCTCGTCAACGGTCGCCTCGTTATTGAGAAATACGGTCGTCGCTATGCTGCTGACGGAACGATAATAAGAATAATATGAAGAAAATACTCACATGGGGACTGGCCTTAGCGGCCTTGCCCCTGCAGGCACAGACTGCCCGCAAATTCACCGTGAACATCACCCCCGACGGCAAGGCTAACATGGTCTGCTATCTTCCCCAACAACCCTCGGGACGCGCCGTCGTCGACCTGCCTGGTGGCGGTTATACCCATTTGGCCGTCGACCATGAGGGCCATGACTGGGCCGAGTGGTTTAACCGTCAGGGCATTGCCTTCTTCGTCGTGACCTACCGTATGCCGGGTGGCGACCGTACCATCCCCATGGGCGATGCTCAGCAGGCTGTCCGTATCGTCCGCGACTCTGCCGCCGTCTGGAACGTCAATCCCCGTGATGTGGGTATCATGGGCTTCTCAGCCGGCGGACATCTGGCCTCGACGGTGTCGACACACAGCGAGTTCGACGCTCGTCCGGACTTCAGCATCCTCTTTTATCCCGTCATCTCCATGAACCAGTACGATTCTCACAAAGGCTCCTGCGTGGGTTTCTTAGGCGAGGAGGGCATGAAGAACGAGCAGTTGGTCAAGGAGTGGAGCAACCAGAACGCCGTGCGAAGTCACCTGACGCCGCCTGCCATCATCCTGATGGCCAACGACGACGGGGCTGTGCCGCCCGTCACCAATGGCGTGGCCTATTACACCGCCATGCGGCGTGCCGGCAACTCTTGCGCTATGCACATCTATCCGTCGGGAGGTCATGGTTTTGGCTTCCGTCCTACCTACAAGTACCACGACCAGATGCTCAGCGACCTCCAGTCGTGGCTCCAGTCCGTCCGTTCGCCGAAGCCCGATGCTCGTCGCGTGGCCTGTATCGGCAACAGCATCACCCACGGCTCGGGCATCGACATGATGGACGAGAAGGGCTATCCCGCCCAACTGCAGCGACTCTTAGGCAGCGACTATCTGGTCAGGAATTACGGAGTGGGTGCCCGCTGCATGATGGCCACCTCAGACCATCCCTACATGCAGGAGCTGGCTTGGCGCGATGCCAAGGCCTTCAACCCCGATATCGTCGTCATCAAACTGGGCACCAACGACTCGAAGGACTACCAGTGGAACCAGCAGCAGTATGAGCGCGACTATCAGCTGATGATCGACACGCTGCGCGCCCTGCCCTCACGTCCGGTCATCTATCTGTGTAATCCCGTCCGTGCCTTCCGCGACAAGTGGGGTATCACTGACTCCGTCATCGTCAACGGCGTCATCCCCTCTATCGCGAAGATAGCCAAGAAGAATAAACTGAAGGTAATCGACCTGCACCCCGTCATCGACGACCGCAGTCTCATGACCAGCGACATGATACATCCCAACGACAAGGGAGCCGCACGCATGGCCAAGACCATTGCCGACGCCATCAAACAACAATAATCCACTGATGAAGTCTGTATTCCTGTCCCTCATCATCCTCTGTTCGCTGTGCTGCGGCGTCGCAGCAGCCCCCGTCTATAACATTCGCGACTACGGCGCTAAAGGCGACGGACGGACGCTCGACTCCCCCGCCATCAATGCCGCCATCGATGCTGCCGTCCGTGACGGCGGCGGACAGGTTTACGTTCCCGCTGGTACCTATCTCAGCGGTTCTATCCGTCTGAAGTCCAACATCGACCTGCATCTTGCCGCTGGTTCCATCCTCTTGGCGGCCCCTGCCAAGATGAAAGCCTATGACCCCTCTGAACCTTTCGACTTCCCTGAATATCAGGACGGCGGTCACACCTACTTCCATAACTCGCTCATCTGGGCCGAGGGCCAGACCAATGTCTCCATCACCGGTCATGGCATGATAGACGGCGAGGGACTCACAAAGCGCGACACGGAGAAGGCCGGCCAGGTGCAGGGCGGCTCCATCGGCACTGGCGACAAGGCCATTGCCCTGAAGCTATGCCGTCAGGTGACTATTCGCGACATCACCATCTACCGTGGCGGTCACTTTGCTATCATCATGACCGGCTGTGACCTCTCTACCATCGACAACGTCACTATCGACACCAACCGAGATGGCTTCGACATCGACTGTTGCAAGTACATGACCATCACCAACTGCCGCATCAACACCCCCAGTGACGATGCCCTCGTGTTGAAGTCCTCGTATGCCCTGAAGCGCCCCGTTGTTACGGAGCATATAGCCGTATCCAACTGCAATATTACGGGCTATAAGTGCGGGACGCTCCTCGACGGCACCTATGTGCCAGAGCCGGTAGGATGGGTTTGTGGACGGTTCAAGCTGGGCACCGAGTCGAACGGCGGTTACCGTAACATCGCCCTCACCAACTGCACCTTCGCCTACTCCTCAGGACTTGCCTTCGAGGAGGTTGACCAGGGATGCATGGAGAACATTGTCGTCTCGAACATCACCATGTCGCACGTCCACCATTATCCTATCTATATCACCACCGGTTGCCGCAACCGTGGCCCGAAGGAGGTGACCCGCATGAGCTCAGCCCGCGACATCCAAATTAGCAACCTGATAGCCGACGACTGCGACTCGCTCTGCTCCATCATCGTCACGGGCATGAAGGACGAACCCATCCGCAACGTCTGGCTCTCCAACATCCGCCTCTACTTCCGTGGCGGTGGCACTCGCGACCTTGTCAACAAGGACTACCGTGAACAGGGCACCAACTACCCTGAACCGAAGTTTGCCGGATGGACGCCTGCCTACGGGCTCTATGCCCGCCACGTTGAGGGCCTCCACGTTGCCGATGTCACCTTCCGCTACGAGCGACCCGACTACCGTCCCGCCGTCGTCCTCGACGATGTCCGCGACTGCACCCTCCGCTACCTTGATGCTCCTACGGAGCCAGGTGTCGAGCAGGTCGTCCGCTTCTAAATCCTGAAATCTTGTGATTATGACTTTTTGCCGTTTGATTTTGCGTAAAGGCGAGGATATTTTGCGTACAGGCGCAAGGTGTTTTGCGTATAGGCGCAAGGTATTTTGCGTATAGGCAAAAACGAGTTAACCTATGTCCTTTGCCCCGGCAACATAGGCTCTTGCACCAACGAAGCCTTATCCAATCCCCTCAGAAGCCTAGTTGTTATATAAGTACCATACACCGTTCCGACGAGATGGCAATGCCCAGCGCGTTCCGTTTTCATCATTTCGCCCCATTGTGTCACCTTGGGAATAACACCAGCAGCTATGCTTGGCTATTGAATTTCGGGAGTCCGCCGCTGAACGCCAGCGTCGGACTCCCGAATTTCTTTACCTAACGATATTTGCGGGTTTCCACTCCTCGGTCGCAAAAATGACCTTCTAAATTTGGCTCTATGGGAGCGTTTCCCTACAGGTGTAGCAGTGTGAAGCCGAGCACGAGGTAGGCTTTTTGGGCACAGGGGTTGGCGACGACCTGTCCGAAAACGGGGAGGGAGAACGAGTCGGTAATCTTGATGTCTTTCGATGCCTTCAGGGCGAGGTTGGTGACGGCAAATCCCGTGGTGCCGTAGAAATCGGTGGCGAAAGGAACGGCACCGGCCGTGGCAGTCCAGTCAACTGAAGCAAGTTGGAATGGGATGTTTGCCTCGACGTAACTGCTGTAGGCCCGATCGCCGTCCTTGTTCACCCCGTCGTTGCCCGCAAAGTTGGTGTACCACTGCAGAGAGGCGAAGCCGAAGTCGTAGCCGACGGTTGCCTCGAAGACGTGGTTTGTGCCGTGAGCGTCGTACATGAAGTAACGGTCCTCAGGGTCGAGTCCGGCGTTGAACCAGTAGTCGGTCACGCCAATGTTGAAGCCTCCGGCCGAGTAGCCGAGCGTCAGGTCGAACTCCTTGGTGTCGGCAGCGTCGGTCAGTCCCACGCTGCCCCAAGCCGTCAGGCTCAAGCCCTTATAGCCCACGCCGAGCGTCGGCTGCAACGACACGTTGCCTAAGTCCTGGCCACGCCAGATGTAACTGCTTACGATGTCACCACTAATTGTTGTCTCTACTTCATCCTGTGCAAAGGTGGTCATGCTCATGACCAGTCCCATTGCTATTATCACAATCTTTTTCATAACTCTATACTCTTAATTCTTAACTCTAAACTCTTAATTCTTAACTCAGTTATAGCAAGCCTCACCATGTTCGTAGATGTCGAGACCTTCTTCCTCAATTCGTCTATCGACACGCAGGCCGTGAGCTTTCTTAATGCCATAGAACAGGGCGAAACCGCAGGCAGCAGCCCAGAGGTCGATGACGAGGATGCCGAACAGCTCAGCGCCGAAGAATCCCCAACCGTGACCGTAGAATGCACCGTTCGACGTAGACAGCAGGCCTGTCATCAGTGTGCCGAGGATACCGCAGACGCCATGAACAGAGCTGGCACCCACAGGGTCGTCTATGTGCAGCACGTGGTCGATGAACTCGATGGCGAAGACGAGTACTACGCCGCAAACCAGTCCGATGATGACGGCTCCGAAGGGCGATACAAGGTCGCAGCCGGCGGTGATGCCCACGAGGCCGGCCAGCACGCCGTTGAGCGTCAGTGAGAGTGACGGTTTGCCGTACTTCATATAGGTGACGAACATGGTGGCGATACCACCGGCAGCAGCTGCCAGGTTAGTGGTCAGGAAGACGTGAGAGATGGCCACACGGTTCACCTCGCCTGAGGCTGCCAACTGTGAGCCGGGGTTGAATCCAAACCATCCGAGCCAGAGGATAAAGACGCCGAGGGCAGCCATCGTCAGGTTGTGGCCGGGAATGGCGCGGCTCTTGCCGTCTTTTGCATACTTACCGATACGGGGGCCGAGGGCCATAGCACCAATGAGGGCCAGCACGCCGCCTACACTGTGGACAATAGCAGAACCTGCGAAGTCGTGGAACACGTCGCCGAAGGTCGTCATCATGAAACTGTCGGCAGCATCGTTGCAGAGCCAGCCGCCGCCCCACGTCCAGTGACCCTCGATGGGGTAGATGAACAGCGAGATGACCGCACTATAGATCAGGTACATCGAGAACTTTGTGCGCTCGGCCATTGCACCGCTGACGATGGTGGCAGCTGTGGCACAGAACACGGTCTCGAAAATCAGGAAGCCCTCCGTGGGCAGGTCGCCCTTGTAGAAGCTGAGGTCGCCCCAGTTGGGTGCGCCGAGGAACCCTCCAAGCACGTCGCTTCCGAACATAAAGCCGAAGCCGAGCAGGAAGAACAGCAACGAGCCGAACATGAAGTCGACAAAGTTCTTCATCAGGATGTTGGCCGTGTTCTTACTACGGGTGAATCCCGCCTCGCAGAGTGCGAAGCCCGGCTGCATCCAGAAAACCAACATGGCTGCCAATAGCATCCATACGGTATCGAGTGATAATCCAATTTCGTTCATAATTCTTACGGTTTTTTAGCCCCCTAAGTTAGGGGGTTGGGGGTCTGAACGACCGCCCTTGTTAATAATGTTATCCTTGCGGAGTCTGTGCTTGTTCAGACCCCTGTCGCCCCCTAACTTAGGGGGCATAATCACTTCTTATCTCGAAGTACGGTGTCGCCGTTCTCGCCGGTGCGAATGCTCCATGTGTCGATCATGTCGCTCACAAAGATGCGGCCGTCGCCCACCTCGCCGGTGTGTGCCACATCAAGAATGACCTTCACCGTCGGCTCCACCAACGGATCGCGGCAGACGATGGTCAGTGCCACTCGCTCAATGACGTCAGTCGAGTACTGCACGCCGCGGTATATCCTTTCCTGTCGGCTCTGTCCGATGCCGTGTACGTTATGGTACTCAAACCAGTCGATGTCCGACTTCAGCAGTGCCTCCTTCACATCCTCGAACTTCGTCTTGCGGATAATTGCTTCAATCTTTTTCATACCTTTTTACCTTTTTAATTAATACTATCACTTGTCAATTGACGATGCAAAGGTACGACAAAAGTGAAAGGAAACCAACGGCTTCCTTTCATTTTGTTTGTTAAAAACGTACACAATTATCAAAGTGTCATGTTTTGTTTCGTATTATCTATCACTTTGCTAACATATTGTCTAAAATAATCTGCATTTTGTTACAAAGCGTCAAAAATGGCTACCGTACAACGATTTTTTGTCAGCCAATTTAAAAATCACGCCCCCCCTTTTCACATAGTCCCCCGGTTTGATGCCGAATTGTTTCTGAAAACATTTGGAGAAATAGGAGGGGCTGGAGAAGCCTACCCTATAGCCCACCTCGCTGACGAGGTATTTGCCTTCGAGCAGGAGGCGGGCGGCACGCTTCAGTCGGATGACCTGTATCATCTCGTTGGGCGTAACGTCCGACAGCGACTTGATCTTGGCAAACAGGCCGCTGCGGCTGATGTTGAGCTTGTCGGCCAGGAAGTTGACGTTGAGGTCGGAGTTGGAAATATTCTCCTCAATGATCTGGTTCATCTTTTTCAGGAAATCATTGTCGACGGGGTTGGTGGCTATCTGCGCCACGTCCTCCCACGGCTGGGTGCTCACCTTCTGCATCAGCAGGCGGCGCATCTGCAGGATGTTGGCCATGCAGGCCTCGAGATACGCTACCGAGAATGGTTTCTCTATATAGATGTCGGCTCCGATGTTCATGCCTTCTATCTTCGACTGGTTGTCGGTCTTGGCGGTGAGCATGATGAACGGGATGTGACTGGTCAGCGGGTTCTGGCGTATGCGGCGGCAGAACGCGGCTCCGTCCATACGGGGCATCATCCAGTCGCTGACGATGATGCTTACCTCGTTCTTGTCTACTACCGCCATTCCCTCGATGCCGTCGCCGGCGGTGAGTACGTTGTAGTGCTGCTGGAAGTGCGACGACAGGAAGGACACCATGTCGTCGTTGTCCTCGACGATGAGCAGCGTGGAATGGTGAATGGTTAATGGTGAAGGGTTAATGGTTAATGGTTCATGGTTCATGGTTGATGGGGAAGGGTTAATGGTTGATGGTGAAGGGTTAATGGTTGATGGTGAAGGGTGAATGGGCAGTGTGATGGTGAAGGTCGCCCCCTGGCCTACTGCGGACTGTACGCTGATGGTGCCCTGGTGCATATCGACAATACGCTTGACGATGCTCAGTCCGATGCCTGTACCGGGCTGGTGGTGGGCGTTGACGCCCGTCTTGTTCTGCGACTGGAAGAAGGGTTCGAAGATGCGCGCCTGGTCTTCCTGCCTGATGCCTATACCGTCGTCGGCCACCTCGATGACGAACTGGTCGTCGTCGGTGTTGGCTGTGCAGCGCAGGCTGACGTGGCTCTTTGCAAACTTGTTGGCATTGGTCAGCAGGTTGCTGACCACCTTGGTAATGGCCTCGCCATCGACGATGGCCGTGAAATGTTCATCAGGATAATGCGCCGTGAACTGTCTGCCGTTTTGCTGGAAGGTGGGTTCGAACCGTTCGCACACGGCATGGAGCAGCTCGTTGATATGCTGTGGCTTGAAGTTGCTGACCAGCATGTGCTGCTCGGCTTTCCGGAAGTCGAGCAACTGATTGACGAGTTCCAACAGGCGGTGGGCATTGCGGTCGACGATGCGCAATTCCTCGCTTTTGTCCTTGATTTTCTCCAACGGTCCGATGATGAGCGATACGGGCGTTCGTATCTCGTGAGCCACCATCGTGAAGAAGTTCAGACGAGCCTCGCGGGCTTCTTTTTCCTGTTGTTCCTGCAGGCGTTGCAGTTCTTGCTGATGGCGCGTCTCGGCTCTCTTCAGTCGGATGTGTACATAATACCAGATGAGGAATGCCATCAGCAGCACATAGAAGAGCTTGGCATACCAGGTCCACCAGAAGGGAGGCGGTACGACCATCGTGATCGTGGCCTCCTTGTCGCTCCATATACCATCGTTGTTGGTCGCCTTCACGCGGAAGGTATAGGTGCCTGCTGGCAGGTTGGTGTAAGTGGCGCGGGTCTGATTGCCCACATAGTTCCACTCCTTGTCGAACCCTTCGAGCATATAGGCGTATTGGTTCTTCTCGGGCGAGCAGTAGCTGAGGGCTACGAACGAGAAGACCATCTGGTTATGTATCTCCTGAGCCTCAATATAGACAGGCGGCATGACGCGGTTGGCCTTAATCTGATAAGGGTAGAAGGCATTGAAGCCGTTGACCCCGCCAAAATAGATGCGCCCGTCGCTGGCCTTGATGCCTGAATTGGGCTGGAACTGTTCGCTCACCAGTCCGTCGTGGCGGGTGAAGGGTGAAGGGTGAATGGTTAATGGTGAATGGTTCATGGTTAATGGTGAATGGTTCATGGTGAATGGTGAATGGTTGATGGTGACGGGTTCGTATTTCACGATGCCCCGTTCGGTAGAGATCCAGAGTACGCCTTGCTCCTCAATGATGCTCATCACATTGCCTGTTTCTACGGACAGGTCCACCTGGTTGAACCTGTCTTTCGCTGCATCGTAATAGCATAGGCCGTTGAGGGTGGCTATCCAGAGGCGTCCACCGGCGTCCACCATGGTGCAGTTCACCTGGTCACTGGGTAGCGAATGCTCGTCGTCGTCATGATGGATATACTGCTTAAGCTGCTTGCTGTCTGGCGAATAGCGCCACAGTCCTGCTCCCTGTGTGGATAGCCACAGGCGGTGTTTGTCATCCTCGTCGATGTCGATGGCAAGGGCATGGGTGGTGGCAATATGCTGGAAACGGTCTGTCGATGGGTCGTAGAGGTTGAAACCTTCCATCGTTGCCACCCATGTGCGTCCTTGGCTGTCGTGGCAGATGGCGTACGAGCTGGGGTCAGTCAGTTTGTCCTGTCCGTAGTGGCGCCATTGTCCGTTTGTGGTGTTCAGCACGTAGACGCCTCGTGTGTAGGTACCGATCCACAGGTCAGCCCCCTTCAGTGCCAGTGCATGGGCATTGACGGTACTTAACTCGTCCTGGTGGGCATAATCCATGAATCGTTGCCGTTCTGGTGAATAGCACATGATGCCGCCATCGTCGCTGGCTATCCAGATGTTACCCTGCAAGTCTTCGCAGAACCGCGAGATGACGTTGCCTCTTAGTCCGTTGGCCGTCGTGAATTCGTCAAACCGTTTCCCTATGGGCGACACGTAATAGACACCTCCGTAGAAGGTGCCTATCCAGAGCCCTCCTTCATGGTCGCTGGTGACGGCATAGACGAAACGGTCGCTCTGTGACTGCTGCTGCCACAGTCGGCTCCATTGCCGCGTGTTGGGGTCGAAGCAGATCAGTCCGTCATCGCATCCTATGCAAATGGTGTTGTCCGAGCGTTCAAACAGCGTGTGGATATGGTTGGCCACGCCATTGGGGAGCACCGGCTGCAACTGTCCGTTACTCTGTATGAGTATCAGTCCCTGTTCCCAACTTCCCAGCCATAGCCGTCCGTCACGGGTCTGCAGCATGCGCAGGGAGTTGTAGGCGACGGGGGAACTGAAGGCTGCCTGCTCGAACTTGTCGTGCAAACGGTTCAGACGGCTGACGGGCTGGGTGCCCCAGTTGCTGACAGCCCATATCTGATTGGCATTATCCACATAGACTTGCGATACGAAGCCTTTGGTCTGGGGGAAGTCGTAGTGGCGTGCCACCTTATTATTAAAGGTGTAATGCCAGATGCCCTGTTCGGCAGTCGAAATCCACAGGTTGCTGTCTTTGTCTATCGACAGGTAGGTCACCGTGGAGTGGATGTCCATGGGCAGGCGTTCAAAGCGCTCGGTGTCGTACTTCAGCAGGAAGGCTCCTTTGTCCGTTCCGGCATAGATGCCGTCTTCAGCGGCCAGCAATGCGGAAATATACTGGTTGCTGTTATTCTCGGCAATGCGATAGGTGTGTACTTTGATGCCGTCGTAGCGGCAGAGGCCATTGTCGGTGCCGAACCACAGGTAGCCGTATTTGTCCTGCACGATGTTACGTACGGCATTCGACGGCAGTCCGTCTTCCATGCCGATATGTCGGTATGGGAAATCGTTGCCACCCCGTCCATCGATGAGGATGCAAAGTGTCAGTACCAGTGCAAACAGGATTCGTTTCATCATTTTTCTCTTTGCGCACAAAGTTACGACTTTTCCCTATTCTGTGCAAACAAAAATCAGGAGAAAATCATCCAAATGCTATAACTATCGTCCAAATACCTGTATTTCATACGTTTTTTGCATCGTCGAATAGGAAAAAAATAGTATCTTTGCCAGTGATTTCGTTACAAACTAAAAAATTTTACAATGGTATGATGACTACTTATTTCAAAAAAATCATGGCCCTCGTCGTATGCCTTTTCGCAGGACTGACGACACAGGCACAGTTGACGGCTACCTATGAACCGTATGCTGCTACTGACTGGGGCAACGAGAAACCGGTTGAGTTCAAACTGACGGAGGTGGCCCAGGCCTTACAGACCGACACTGCCACGCTCGTCGCAGCCCTGAATTCGTGGACGGCTGAGGGCAGTACCGATGCCAACATGGTCTACCTGACGACCTCCGAGGGACTGAGCGACAACTATACGCAGGGCGGCAAGGGCGGCTTCTGGGTCAATGCCGACGGCATGCCTCAGGCGTGGAGCGACGACAACAGCGCCCTGCGCTGGTTCAACATGATTGGCTGGGAGGCTGCTGCTGATCAGGACGGAACGTTCTCGTTCATCATCGGACAGTTCCCGGGCCAGTGTGCCGCCGGTGATACCTTCAAGCCGAAGTTCGTGTTGAAACTGGGCGAGAAGGAGGCTACCGTCGAGATCACCATCAACATTCTCGCAAAGCCCGCTGTGGATATTCCTGAACCTGAACTCCTTTGGGGCAAGCTCAACATCGTCGATGAGATCACGAAGGATGTGGAGCAGAAACCACGCTCTGGCTATGATGCTGATAAGGTTGAGGTGAATCTGACTGACGCTCTTTCAAAGCTGGGCCTCGCTCCGGAACTCGTGCAGGACGAACTGCGCCAGTTGCTCTTTGCCAAGAAGGCCTATATCACCGAGGATGCAGCGATGGGCGCCCAGATGAGCGACTCGCTCACCAACGAGTCGTCGGCTGGCGGCATCGGCTTCTGGCTCCGTAATGTCAGCGACGCTGAGGGGACTCCTACGTTTGAATGCGGACGCTTCGCCTACGACGGCGACGACTGTTTCTATGCCGAGGCTTTCGAGTTTAATGCTGAGACGGGCGTCCTCTCCTGCAACCTGGGACAGATGCCGAATAAGTTGAAGGGGGGCAACACCTATTTTGCCGATTTCTATATCGTATATGGTGACAAGGCCGTCAAGATTCGCTATAACCTGGTACTGGAAGAGGTGCAGTTGGGCACACTCGAGGACTATGAGAAAGCTGGTGAAAGCACGATGAAGGTGGAGATGGAACCCAAGACCTCCGGCGACTATTCTACGAAAGACTTCTCCATTGACATCGAAACCATTACCACCGCTTTGGGATGTGCCGTCGGCGAAATCGATGATTTCTTTATGCTGGACAGCGATGTTGACTTTGCCGGTAAGAACCAGGAGGGTGTCGGCTACTGGGTCGCCATCGATGGTTCTGTCATCGGCTGGGGCGATAATGCCATGTTCTATGTCACGCCGAAGGCCGACGACCTCTCGCGGTTCGGTATCGGACAGTATCCTGACCACATGAGCGTGGGCGACTCAGCTCGTGCTAATCTCTATTTCCTGGCCAATGGCAAGTACTACCAGCTGGGTATCGACTTGGTGATTGTGGAGCCTACGAGCGTGGACGTCGTCTTCCAGAGCGTTGCACAGCGTTCCGTCGAGGTACAGCAGGTGCCCGGCGAGTATATCTGGACCGAGGGCGTCGAGATTCCTCAGGCCTGGGTGGAGGAGCAGATTGGCACTTCCGACTGGACGCTCTATGCACTCGATGTGCTCAATGAGGATGGCTCTGAGAAGGAGGGCAACGCCCGCTACACCAAGACTTATACCTGCACGCCTTACCCAGGCTTCTGGATGGATGCCGAGGGCCGCAACGTGGGATGGAACCAGACGCCTACCCGTGTAGGTATCACCGTGTCAAGCCCTGAGGGCAAGTTCTCGCTGATGCAGCATCCTGGTGTGGCCCTGGGCGATGTGTTCCACTTCCCCATCTTCCTGGTCAACGAGGAGAATGGTAAGATGGTCACCTTCAACTTCACCTACAGCGTCGTCGAGTCGGTGGCTGAGATTCAGGAGGTAGGTACCGAGGATATCGTCCTGCCCGTATCTGAGGAGGGCGCTCCCATGACCATCGACCTGGCAAAGGCTGCTGAGGCTCTGGGAACCACTGTCGATGCATTGATGGAAGGAAAATTCCTGCACGGCGTGACAGCCGATGGTACGTATAGCGCAGGTGTTAGTGCCTACGATGGTCTGTCATTCACCGACAAGGGTGTTGTCACTTCGGTCGAGGCTGACGTGTTCATGTACTTCGGTGTCGAGGCGAATGAGGACGGCAAGACGGGCACACTGACAACTTACGCCGTAAGCGCCGTTGCCGACGACTTCAGCGCCATGGGCCTCATGTGCTTCCTCGTCAACGATAAGCGCTATGTCTACAACGTCAAGTTCCAGTCCGCCAACGCCATCACCGACGCCATCAACCATTCACCATTCACCATGAACCATGAACGCTCAACAATTTTCGACCTGCAAGGTCGCAAAATTGAAAAGCCACAACGTGGCTTATACATCAGGGGCGGTCGCAAATACATTGTGAAGTAGTCATGAAGCGTCTTTCTGTATTACTGTTCACACTCTCTATACTGTCTTCTGTGTCATTGGCACAGAAGACAGTATATATCCCTAACGAATGGCGAAACCCGTGGCCGGCTGACTCGTTGCTCTACAAAGAGAGCGACCCGGATCATCAATACACGTGGTCGAAAACCCGGTCTGTCGAGAGCGACAACGTCATCATCTTCTGGGATAAGTACTATGGCAACAAGAAACCCCATGAACTGCCCACCAGTGATTGGAACTACGTAGACATACCCGACCTGCTGAAAAAGTGCGAGGCCTTCTACGACTTGGAAATCAATCGGCTGGGCTTCGTGGATCCCGTCAAGAGCAACCATAGCAAGTATAAGATGATGGTGCTCATGAACTATTCCCGTCCTGGCGACTGGGCATGCTACGGCGGTGGCTATGACTTTGTGATCTCAGCCCTATGGTTGAACGCAGCCACCTGCAAGCCCGTGGGCCATTCCGTGGCGCACGAGGTAGGCCACTCTTTCCACTATATGTGCTACGCCGAGCACAGCGGCCATCGGGATTCCGATACCGATAACACAGGGTTCCATCTGGCTTGCGGCAACGGACAGGCTATCTGGGAACAGACCGCCCAATGGCAGGCGGCACAGTCGTACCCCGAACTCATGTTCGACCAGAGTATCAGCGTCTTCCGCCGCTCTCATAACTACGCCTTCTCCCACGAGTGGCACCGCTATCAGTCCTACTGGTTCCACTATTTCCTGAATCAGTACTACAACGACCTGACCACCGTGGCTCAGGTGTGGAACCAGCCTATGACGGGGCAGAGCCGGGGCAACGGCACCGACTTCAACCAGGCGCTCATGGCGCTCAAGGATCTGGATGCCACGGGACTGTTCCGACTCTATTACGACTATGCCGCCCGATGCGCTACATGGGACATCGACGCCTGTCGCTCCTATGGCAAACCTTATATCGGCGACTTCGACTACCGTTGTGTCCTCCTGGGCGACACGGCTTATCAAGTGGCATTGGCCTCCGTGCCTCAGGCCTCAGGGTTCAATGTCATTCCGCTCGACGTGCCCGCTGCCGGTACCACCGTCACCACCCATTTCACCGCCCTGCCGGCCATGTCGAAACTCGCCCCCGGCGACCCTGCGGAGATGATGACGGGCGAGACGGCGTGGGGAAAGACCACCCGTACTAACTACGTCAAGCCCACCAACTTCTCACGTCGTGCTTTCCGCTTAGGCTATGTCGCCCTCCTGAAGGACGGCACACGCCGCTATTTCAATGCCGACTCCCTCTATTGCGAGGGCAATACGCTGAAGACCTGCGAGGTCAGCATGGTCGTTCCTGAGAATACCCAGCAGATGTGGCTCATCGTCGTACCGGCTCCTACGACCTACGTACAGCATCGTTGGGACGAGAATGCCGATAATGATGACATGTGGCCTTACCGTTTCCGCCTCGAAGGCACCCGTCTCGGGGCCAAGGCACAGGTCTATGTGGCACCTGAGATTGACGGCCGTGACGTCGCCGACATCACCTTTACCTACGACGTCCGCCTGCCCCGTCTCAACTCCTACGACTACGTCACCGTCAACATCTCAGGTCAGGCGCAGGCCATGCTGGGTACCGCTTTCCAGATGACTCCTACCGATATCGCCGACAGGATGCAGCCGTGGACCGCCGCAGGTCCGTCAGCAGGCCGCGTGATGTTCTACCCCCTGAACCCCACGACGCTGGCACGCGTCAACCGTGGCAGCACCGCCAATGGCTATGGCCACTGGTTCAATGCCGGGGGTAATGTAACTAAATACGATAATGGTGATGCCGCTCTCTATAGCGAATTCTCGCCCACTGGCCTCTCGTTCAATGTGGGGCAGTACCCTGACCGTCTGACCGTTGGCAGCGACTATACCATCTGTCAGGCCCTCCGCTATCGTCCATCGGCCGATACCGAGGCTACTGCCCGCTTCATCTTCC
Organism: uncultured Prevotellaceae bacterium; assembly: GCA_937898415.1. Lineage (GTDB taxonomy): Bacteria > Bacteroidota > Bacteroidia > Bacteroidales > Bacteroidaceae > Prevotella. The sequence goes on from CALDLA010000172.1 coordinate 75,967, forward strand.
GCGTCCATGTGACAAACGGTGACTACGGCGCCCAGCTCTCCAGCATCGACTATACCGACCCCCGTACCGTAGGCATGAACCATGAACCCTTCACCATGAACCATGAACCCTTCACCATGAACCATGAACCCTTCACCATTTTCGATCTCCAAGGTCGCAAAATGGCGAAGCCGCAGAAGGGCCTGAACATCATCAACCGCCAGAAAGTTTCAATCAAATAGTAAATGCTGAAAAGATTCATCTCCCTTGCCCTGTATGCTGCGACGCTGTCGCAGCCTCTTCAGGCCCAACAAACAGAAAGCCCGCACTGGAACACACCAGGTGCGGGCAATCCGTTTATTCCCGGCTATTTCGCCGACCCCACCATCCGTCAGTTTGGCGACACCTACTACCTTTATGCCACCACCGACGGCACTGGCAATGGCTACGGACCGGCTCAGGTATGGGTGAGTAAGGATTTTGTGAATTGGAAGAACATCATCATGAACTGGCCCACCACCGAAGTGGTCTGGGCTCCAGATGTGATGCAGGCCCCCGACGGCACCTTCCGCTATTTCTACTGTGAACCTTGTGTGCTTCACGAGGGCGTCAGCGATTCGCCCATAGGCCCATGGAAAAACGTGTTGGGAAAGACTGATGCCGTCCTCGTGCCCGACCGCTTCGTTCATAATGCCATCACCCTGGATGGTCAGACCTTTGTGGATGATGATGGCTCCACCTATCTTTATTTTGGCACTTGGGGCATCTACAAGGGGTTTGGCTGTGGTGTGGCCCGCCTAAACAGTGATCTCAAGACCTTCGCTGAAAAGAAGTTGATTCCTAATACGGAAATTAACGATTTCTTCGAGGCACCTTATGTCTTTAAGAAAGACGGTATCTACTATTTCACCTACAGCAGCGGTTCCTGTCATGATGATACTTACCGCGTGCAGTATGCCACGTCTGCCGTAGGCCCTATGGGACCTTACGAATATAAGGGCTGTATCCTGAAAACCAATAGCGACCAAACTATACACGGCCCTGGACACCACAGCATTCTGAAAAAAGACGGGAAATACTATATCGTCTATCATCGCCATAACCTGCCTCGCAGCGTTCATGGCTTTAATCGACAGATATGTATTGACGAGATGAGGTTCGATAACGAAGGTAACATCCTGCCCGTGGTGCCTACGCACAATGCTCAGAACGTTGACCTTTTCAAAGGAGCGTCGAAGTACAGAAATCTCGCCTTCGGAGCTGAAGTCACAGCCTCTTCCTACTATGACGAGTGGTTCAAACCCGAATATGCAGTAGATGACAATAATGCCACGCTGTGGAAGGCTCGCCGGGTAATTGGAACAGACCCAATCAACGAAGGCATGAAAAATATGCTTTTGCGACATCCTGAAGATTTTGGAGAGTGGCTACAGATAGACCTCGGCAAACCAATGAAGTTCAACGAGATATGGACGCAATTTGAATACGCCACCTTCTTCTATCAATACATCATCCTCACCTCGCTTGATGGCAAGGCATGGGAATTTTACGCAGACCGCTCAGCCAATACCATGCAAGGCTCGCCAATGATAGACAAAAAGGCCGTGAAGGCACGCTATGTACGTATTATGATTACTGATACGCAGAAAAACGGCCACATGCCTGCCATCTGGAATGTGAAGATTTGGCAGAAAACCCCAGTCTTGCCTGATATGCAGGTTGAGAGTTATGACGGCTATCCTGGTATGCACAAAAAAGACGTGGCCGACCGTTATAATCATCAGCGTAGCGGACATATGGCTCCCCCTCCTGCATTCCTCAATCTTGATGCAAGTCAGATTGCCGAAGAGGACAGTGTAAAGATGCCTACTGATTATACGGAAATACGCAATTGTTCTAGCTATAATACCTATAACAATTTGGGGAAAGGTATTTCCATGATAGCCAACAAACCACTGCGACTTCGCGTGAAAGACGGCCACTGGGCATTCTTCTTCAACGGTAGCCAGCATCTGACGGTGCCATTCGAACTACCTACTCATATGCGTTACAACGCTCCCTACTTTATCGAGGCATTAGTACTTCCTACGAAGACAGGACCTGTATCTACCGTAGTATCTCTTTCCAGCTCACGTGCCGATTTAGCCACTACGCAATTCCGCTTAGGTAGTGACCCGGCAACAGGACTGATTAATCATAACGGTTCGTTCGAAAGCAGTGGTGCCCCTAAGGAGATACTTGAGAATGAGGGAAAGTGGCAACACTGGTTCATTGCATACGACGGATGGATGGAAAAGGTCTATCTGAACGGCAAACTGTTGAAAGAGCAGAACAACTTCCTGATGATTCGTCCAGAAGGTAACATCATGATTGGGGCCGACGGTCAAGGCACTAATCATTTCGTAGGCTATATTTCCGTTCTCAATGTCTTTTCCGGCATGTTCCTGTTTGACAAGAACTTCCGATTCATCTCTGACGAATACGTACAGAACCTGTATGAGCTTAGAATGAAAAAAACATATCCTTCGCTTGGAGATGACAACTTTGATGAATCCGACCCTGACAGCAAGTTCACACTCTCACCGTTGATGAAGCCTGTCTTTGAAAAAAAGGAGACGTTTAAACTCAATAGTCAAAGTGTAGATTTCAATCATTCCCCATTGGATAATGGCGGATATCTCTATAAAGAGCTGGAGGGTGACTTTGTCGTGATGACGCGTGTAAATGATATGGAAGGATTGAGTCAGCACAGCGTTAAGGGTTACAATGAAGCGGGATTACTCATAGCTCATGGTAATACTTACTATCAATTGGGGGCTTTCCCGCTTTATAACTGCGGCAATATGCTCACCGTACTGAGTCCTGATGGCCGTCCGCAGTTCCCCAACTCCAAGGGTTACGACTTTGACCCCATTATGCAGTTTGAGCGTTGTGGTGACCTGCTCTTCGCCCGTACCAGTAAGGATGGTGTGACATGGAATAATATGCCTGGCTCGCCTGTTGAGGTAAAAGCTAAGACATTGTCTGTAGGCGTCTATCAGACTACCTATTCCGAGAACTATTCTTGGGCTACGCTTAGCGACTTCATCATCTACCAATAATATTTTGGTAGATGATGAATTTCATTTGGGCTCAGGGATAGCAGCGACGAGGTACGAGAAATGGATTCTTCTGTTCTGAAGCCATTTCTGCATCTTGTCGAGTTCGGTGTCAAAGCGTTTCCTACTTATAGGCCAGCGTTGAAACTCACGGTCGATAGCGCCCGATGCACGCATCTGCTCCACGTATCTCATGCACTCGTCCCAGGCATGGGTGACAATCGTGTCCTTAACTGCTGCCCACTGTGCTTTATAGGTTTCCACGAATTCCGGGCAGGCAAACAGGTCGGTGAAGAATTGTGGTACGTAACTATACTGTCCGTTACGTTTTAAGGGATTAGAGCCCATGACGGTCTCGGTGAAATCCGTGAAGAAAGTGTGTCCGGTGGTCATCTGCCCCCAGTCGAAGTCATAGCCAGCATCAAAGTCCCAGAGGGGGCCCATTACCCAGGGTCCGTCGCCATCCTTATGCATATAGATGGAGCGAGGTGCAGACAGTTCCACGTTGTATACAAATTCCTGAATGAGCAAGTATTTGATGAACGACGACACATCAAGTAACTGCTGTACCTGTGCGTAGTCCTTGTTCTTAATCGCTGTCTCAAGTTCGGCAAACACACGGCGTACGGAGTCAACGGTATTCACTGTCCAGTGCTCGTCATCGGGATACTTTACGCATACAGGCATCCTATAGACCGACGACCAGAAATTATCATTGGCGTATGGACTCTCGCCTGGGCCATCGTCCACATCGAGTGCGATAAGAATGCCATGCTCGTCACTCACGGCCACGCGGTTCTTGTTCTGCTGAATCTGCTCTGTTAGCTGATAAATCCCTTTGTAATCGCCATTCAGGAAGAGTTCCACATAGCGAGTATGGCTTGTATAGGGAAGCCCCATGGCACGTCCCATCTCGAAGACAAAGGTATTCATCATGTCAGTGACATCGCGGTAGTTGGCCAGCAGCACCCAACTCTTCGCCTTTTCCAGTCCCAGCAGTTTATGCTTAGTGTCGAGCTTTATACGGTAAGGCTTTTTGTCATACCACCGGAACGAGCTGTTGCCGCGACAACGGATGGAGGCACTTCCAGAATAGTCGGAAAACGATCCACGGGCCCCCAGCGAAATGAAGCAAGGCACATAGTCCTCCTTGGAAGTGACGGCAGTACCATTGGTAGTAGTGATGTTCAGCTGGAACACGCGATAAGGATTCTTGTCTTCCGAGTCAGGAGTAGTTGTAAAGGTGAGGCTGTCAACGACATCAGTGCTGAAAGAAAGTTTTTTGTCGTCCTTGAGATGGAACTGTACCAAACTCTCACTGAAGGAAATCTCGTCAGTAAGGTCGACCGACACCGGGAAATCCCACACCGTATTCAGCTGACGGGTGTGGATATGAACATTACGCTGAGCACTCACGTAAGAAAATGTCAGTAGCAGGCAGACAGTAAGCCAGCAGCGCAGATCAGTCAGTAATCTGGAATTCATAGGGGAATTGCTTGTATTCGGGAATATTACCATCAGTCATTACCTCGGAATGGCGCTCAGGAGCCCCCATGACAATAAGGTATAGGTGCTTGAGGGGCTTGCCATTGGAACTGAAAGACGTTGCATTGACATCGCTATAGATACTCTTGCCATCGGTGGTGATGCCCACAAAGCCATAGCGCAGTTGGTCGCCACGCAGACGAAGGTGGAAGGCTGGCGACTTGAGGTCCACGCGACTGTCGAGTTTTATGGCATTGAAGCCATAGCCTTCGGGCAACAACATCGGACGAAGCCATCCGTCGGAAGCACACTCCATCTCCGTATCGAATGTGCAGGCATACTGACGCGTCTCTTTGTAGGCATGGGTGAAGTCGAAGTTCACCAGATGCTGGTAGCCGCGGAACATTTCATCGCAAAAGGCAGACTGCGACAGGTTGTTCATACGTTTGTAGGTCATGGCGGGATCTTCGCCTATCTTTCCCTGACGGAATAGTTCGGCAATGAACTGTCGGCCGTGAAGGTTGCTCCACCACTGAAGCACATAGGGCGAGTGATAGATGTTGTCCATGTGCAGGAAAGCCTTATGCGTGAGCCCCTTGAACGCCTCGAAATGATAGTTCTCGTCGGTAAGCCAGTCAGGATTTACCTGCCAGAGCATCCACTGTGAAGCCATTTCGAAGATACCAGTGCCGCCCCAGCACTGACCAATGCTGTCGGCCATAATCTGTGACTGGAAGGAGTGGCCCAGTTCGTGGGCCATGCAGTTCATCTTCGTGTCCTGAATGCGATTGGGAGTCACCCACAGGGCACCGATGAAGTTATCGTAGGTACCCCCGTATGCAGTACCGTCGAGAGAATACATCACCATGACCATCATCTTGTAGCGGTCGGACTTCGACGGTCCTTTGACGAACCCCAGAGTGTCGCGAAAGAAATGATAGAACGACTGCACACGGTCGCGGAGGTTCTGAAGGTTGAACGACATTGGCTTGCCCTCAAGCTGTGGAGAATTGCTCACATCGTTACCAAAGCCGCGCTCCCACATGAAGATAAGGTCATCTGTCTCAAGGCTACGCTTCAGCGACCACCGTGAGGTGTCTGACTGCAAGTCCATGCTGCGTAGATCTTCGGGGACATAGATAATCTTACCGTTGCCGTCGGCAGATGCCGTCAGTGAACAGAAAAGGATAATGATCGAAAGAACTGTTTTTGTCATTTTAGTAATAATTTGTTGCAAAGATAGGGAATTGTTACGGTTTATCCTGAAACTTTCGGACAAGATGATGAAAAAATAGACCAAAATAGCGGTGAACATGACAGACGTGGACAATTTTCCAACCTCTTTAGACGATATTTTTACATCGACAAGCAGTTTTTGACTACCTTTGTGGCATGAACGATTTAACGATGCATGATATGAAGAGATTATTCGTGGCTGTCGGCTTCTCGGCTGTGATAACCCTGGGCGCTTCTGCCGCCAGTTCGCGCAGTATTACAAGGGTGGAGACCGTCAGTGTGGAGGTGCCTGTGGGGAATGTGCCCCGACTGCCTTACCAATTGTGGGTGACCTATGCCGACGGCAAGGGGGAGTATCGGACGGTGAAGTGGACGAACACGTCGCTCGATGTGGAGCAGCAGCAGGCCGACGGCTCGCGCCATCCCGTGGGATCCACCTACCAGGTGCGGGGCTTCATCGTGGGCGACAATACCACGGCCAACGGATTCCCCGTCAAGGCCAACGTCAGCGTGGTGGAAGGAGAAACAAGTAAGGTTCCCTCAAATATTCCTATCGCGCGGCCCCTGCCGTTGGATAAGGTGCTGCTGACGGGCGAAAACCGACTGACGCATAACCGCGACCTGGACATCGACAACCTGCTGACGCTGGACCCGCGACAGCAACTCTATAACTATTATGATACCTACGGCCTGCCAACTGCCGACTGCCCCGTCAGCGATGGGTGGGACTCGCCTACGACAAAACTCAAGGGACACGGCACAGGGCATTATCTCTCGGCTATGGCCATGGCCTATGCCAGTTGTCAGGACAAACAGAAACGGGCGTCGCTGCTGAGTCGCATCGGCCTCATGCTGACCGAGATGCGACGCTGTCAGGAGTACACTTTCGTGTGGAGCGACTCGCTGGGCCGCTATTTCGAGGCGCGCGACGTGGCCCCCGAGGCTGAACTGCGTACGATGAAAGGCTCGTGGAAGGATTTTGACCATTATAAGCAGGATTATCGTCACTATGGCTATGGCTACATGAACGCCATCCCACCGCAGCACTGCGTGCTGATCGAGATGTACCGGCCCTATAACAACGAGGACTGGGTGTGGGCGCCGTACTATACCGTGCATAAGCAACTGGCCGGACTGATTGACATAGCCTGTGTCATCGACGACAAGGCCATCAGCGAGAAAGCCCTGCTCATTGCCCGCGACATGGGACTCTGGGTGTGGAACCGCCTGCACTACCGCACCTATGTGAAGAAAGACGGTACGCAGGCGGAGCGACGGGCGGTGCCGGGTAACCGCTACGAGATGTGGAACATGTACATCGCCGGTGAGGTGGGGGGCATGGCGGAGTCGCTGGCCCGACTGTCGATGATGGTCACGGACCGGGAGCAGCGCGACCGCCTGCTGGAGGCGGCTACCTGTTTCGACTCGCCCGCCTTCTTCGACCCGCTGGCGCGCAACGTCGATGCCATCCGTACGCGTCATGCCAACCAGCATATACCGATGATAACGGGGGCACTGAAATGCTATGAGGCGGGAGCCGACACGTATTACTACCGGATAGCACGGAACTTCTGGCACACCATACAAGGGCGCTACCGCTACGCCATGGGTGGCGTGGGCAATGGCGAGATGTTCCGACTGCCCTACACGCAGATGCTGTCGATGGCCAACAATCCGGAACCGACGCTCAACGAGACTTGCTGTGCCTACAACCTGGCTAAGCTGACCAAGGATCTGAACTGCTTCAATCCTGATGATGCCAGCTATATGGACTACTATGAGCGACTGCTCTACAACCAACTCGTGGGCTCCATCAACCCCCATCAGTATCAGGTGCTTTATCAGTATGCCGTGGGACTCGACGCCTCGAAACCCTGGGGCAACGAGACGCCGCAGTCAACCTGTTGCGGCGGCACGGGGGCTGAGAACCACGTGAAGTATCAGGAGGCAGCCTACTTCGTCAGCGACCATACGCTTTGGGTGGCGCTCTATCTGCCGACGGTCGCTACATGGGATGCCCAGAAAACCGTCATCCGTCAGGAGTGCGGGTGGCCGGCTGAGAAGAGCATCATCCGTATTGAGAGGGGTGGGGGGCGCTTCGCCATGAAGTTGCGGGTGCCCTACTGGGCGACCGAGGGCTTCGACGTCAGACTGAATGGCAAGAGCATCGCGGACAACTATCAGCCGTCGAGCTATGTCGAGATACCGCTCCGCAGGTGGTCGAAACGGGATGTGGTAGAGGTCGTCATGCCCTTCACGCGCCATCTCGACTATACGCCCGATAAACTGGAGGTGGCGGGGCGCGAGACCTACAGCCCCATGTGGACGGCTGCCCTGATGCACGGACCGCTGGTGATGGCGGCTACCGGCGTGAAGTCGTGGGAGGAGGCCACCATCCATAGCGATGCTGACTGGAACCGCTTCCATTTTGTGCCCGACTATGACGCTGACCGGCATGTGACGCATTACTTCCGCCTGGACGACCCCGTGCCTCCTGCCACAGAGGTCGATACACTGGTACTGCGACAGACGCTGGCAATGGCCCGGAGCCGCATGGATGACCAGCAGGCATGGCATGCACTGACGTTCAAAGTGCCTGAATATGCACCGTGGGCCCCTCATGGCTATGCTCGTATGATGGAGCAGTATCGGCAGTGTGCGGAGATCCTGACTTCTGTGGTCAACCCCGTCGATGCGGAGAAGTCACTGTCTAAGTTGAATGCGGCACTGACGGCCATGCGGCCAGGCAATCTGGCAGAGATGGAGGACATGGAGCAGCTGAAACAGCTCATGCAGCAAGTACGCGACCTGCCACGGACTGAGGTCACCCGCGACGCCTTGCGCCGGGCAGAACGTGTGGTGCGCTACGTCACCGATGGCAGCGGCACCAAGGATATGATTGACAACGCAACCAACCAACTAAAAGAGATACTGAAGTAATGATAAGAATGGTAATCACGATGATGCTGGCCCTGGCACTGATGCAGGGGGCTTCAGCAAAAGACAATACTGACATCAAGGATGCCTATAAGCGTGCCTTCGGCATCGGGAGCAAGTATTCCGGGAAGATGACGTACGGCGACGTACGCGTACACCTGAAACGGGGTACCCACCAGTTCTGGTATTCTGTGTATGATGGCAAGGAGCAAGTATATAAATTGGTTGATGCCGACAAGAACACGGTGGAGGTGCTGACGGAGAACCCGGAGAAGCCTCGTCAGCGCCCTGAATGGCGTGGCCCACAGCGTCACTGGATGGAGGTGCCCGATGAGAAAGACGGCATCCGGACGTCGCCCGACGGGAAGATGCAGGTGTTTCATAAAGAAGACAACCTCTGGGTGAAGCAAGACGGACAGGAGCGGGCGCTGACGTCGGATGGCGACTCGACTGACTACTATTCGGCATGGGGCTCGTTTTCTTCCGATGGACGCTATTTCGCCACCGTACGCATCAAGCCTGCGCCCAAACATTATGTCTATTATGTGGAATCATCACCTAAAAACCGGGTAGAACCGATACTGCATCGACAAGAATACGCTAAACCCGGCGACTCCTTGAACTATCGGGTCCCTGTGATTATAGAACTGGCAACAGGTCGTGTGGTGGAACCTTCGACGGAATTGTTCAGGCATCAGTATCAGGTCACGGCGCCCCGTTGGGATGCTGACAACGAGCACGTCACCTTTGAATTCAATGAGCGTGGACATAAGACCTATCGCGTGCTGGAACTCTCAGCCGTGACGGGAGAGGTGCGTACCCTGATAGAGGAAAAGAATGATAAATACATCAACTACAACCGTCAGCAGCGCATCGACCTGGAAGATGGTAAGCATATCGTCTGGACCAGTGAGCGCGACGGGCGTAACCATATCTATCTGTACGACAGACAGAAAGCGAGGCTGATAAGGCAGGTGACGAAAGGGGAGTATTATGTGCGCGGCATCCAGCATGTGGACGAGAAAGCCGGCATCATCTATTTCTCAGCCTGCGGTATGAACAAAGCCGAGGACCCCTATCTGATACATTACTATAAAATAGGGCTGAACGGCAAGGGCTTGACAGGACTCACCCCCGAGGAAGGTAACCACAGCGCGACCTATACCGAGGACAGGGCTTATCTGATTGACACCTATTCCACCGTGACCACACCCCCCGTTACGGTATTGCGTTCAGGGAAGGACGGGAAGATTCTGCGTACACTCGAAACTGCTGATATCACCGCCTTGGAGGCAGAGGGGTGGAAAGCCCCCGAGGTGTTCGTGGCCAAAGGCCGTGACGGCAAGACCGACATGTGGGGACTCATCCAGCGCCCCTCGAACTTCGACCCGAACAAGAAATATCCCATCATCGAATATATCTACTCAGGTCCTGGCGACCAGTACGTGCCTAAGACCTTCAGCCCCTGGCTCTATTACCTTCAGAACATGGCTGAGCTGGGCTTCATCGTGGTGCAGGTAGATGCCATGACCACCTCGTTCCGCACCCGCGAGTTTGAGGAGGTATGCTACAAGAACCTGAAGGATGGTGGATTCCCCGACCGCATCGCATGGATCAAGGCCGCTGCCGAGAAATACCCCTACATGGACGCCGAGCGGGTGGGAATCTACGGATGCAGCGCCGGGGGACAGAATGCACTGGCTGCCGTGCTGTGGCATGGCGACTTCTACAAGGCTGCCTATGCTGCCTGTGGCTGTCACGACAACCGCATGGACAAGGTTTGGTGGAACGAGCAGTGGATGTCGTACCCCATCGACAGCTCTTACGTGGAATGCTCGAATGTGGAGAACGCCTACCGGCTGGAGCGTCCGCTGATGCTGGTGGTGGGTGAACTCGACGACAACGTTGATCCAGCCTCGACGATGCAGGTGGTGAATGCCCTGCAGAAGGCAGGCAAGGACTTCGAGCTGGTGGTCATCCCCGGAGCCCGTCACACCATGGGTGAGGCTTATGGCGACCATAAACGCTACGACTTCTTCGTGCGCCATCTGTTGGAAGTAGAACCACCCAAATGGAGCGAAGTGAAGTAGTGCTTCGTTAGTGAAATATCGATAACAACTAAAATATATAGGAAATATGAAAAAGATTATTTTGTCATTCATTCTTTGTTCCTTATCCTTTAGCCACGCTGTGGCGCAGAAGGGCTATCCAATAACTCCCGTGCCGTTTACGTCTGTGAAGGTAACGCCAGGTACGTTTTGGGGACAGCGCCTTGAGGCGAGTCGCACGGTGACCATCCCCCTGGCTTTCTCGAAGTGTGAGAGCGAGGGGCGTTACAAGAATTTCGAGAACGCAGCAGCTCACATGGCTGATCCCTCAAAGGTGTTTAAGGTCAATGGCGTGGGTTACTCCTTCGACGATACTGACCCCTACAAGACCCTGGAGGGGGCTGCCTATATCCTGCAGACCTATCCCGACAAGCGGTTGGAGGCTTACTGTGACTCGGTGATCGGCATCATCGCGTCGGCCCAGGAGCCTGACGGCTACCTCTATACGGCACGTACGCAGAACCCTGCCGACCCGCATCACTGGGCTGGTGACCGCCGATGGGTAAAGGAGGAGGATCTGTCGCACGAACTGTATAACTTAGGGCACATGATTGAGGGAGCCGTCGCCTATTGGCAGGCTACGGGCAAGCGCAAGTTCCTTGATATCGCCTGCCGCTATGCCGACGTGGCCTGCCGGGAGGTAGGACCTAACGCCGGACAGATGTGCGTGGTGCCTGGGCATCAGATAGCCGAGATGGCGATGGCCCGACTCTATCTGGCCACGGGACAGAAGCGCTACCTTGACTTCGCCAAGTTCCTGCTCGACTATCGTGGCAAGACGAGTATCAAGACGGAATATTCGCAGAGTCACAAACCCGTCGTCGAACAGGAGGAGGCCGTGGGTCATGCGGTGCGTGCCGCTTATATGTATGCCGGTATGGCCGACGTGGCAGCACTGACAGGCGATGAGGGCTATGTCAAGGCCATTGACCGTATCTGGGACAATATCGTTGGCAAGAAACTGTATATCACCGGAGGCATTGGCGCTACCAGCAGCGGCGAGGCCTTTGGCAAGAACTACGAACTGCCCAACATGAGTGCGTACTGCGAGACCTGCGCCGCTATCGGCAATGTCTACGTGAACTACCGCCTGTTCCTGCTCCACGGTGATTCGAAATACTACGACGTCTTGGAGCGCACGCTCTATAACGGTCTTATCAGCGGCGTCTCACTCGAAGGCAACGGATTCTTCTACCCCAATCCCTTGGAGTCGATGGGCCAGCACCAGCGTCAGGCGTGGTTTGGCTGTGCCTGTTGCCCCAGCAACATCTGCCGGTTCATCCCGTCGCTACCCGGATATGTCTATGCCGTGAAGGACAGGAATGTCTATGTCAACCTGTTCCTCTCCAACAAAAGTACACTGGATGTGGCAGGCAAGAAGGTAGGTCTGAGCCAGACGACGGAGTACCCGTGGAACGGCGACATCACGATTACCGTTGACAAGAACGCTGCCGGACAGTTCGCCATGAAGATCCGCATCCCCGGATGGGTTCGGAATCAGGTAGTACCATCCAGTCTCTATCAGTACACTGACAACAAGCGTCCGGGCTATACGGTCAGGGTGAATGGCCAGGAGATGGCTGCCAGCGTTACAGAAGACGGCTATTATACCATCAGCCGCAAGTGGAAGAAAGGTGATAAGGTGCTGCTCCACTTCGACATGGAGCCCCGAACCGTTCGCGCCAATAACAAGGTGGAGGCCGATCGCGGCATGGTGTCAGTGGAACGCGGACCGCTGGTCTACTGCGCCGAACATCCTGATAACCAGTTTGATGTATTCTCAGCACTCGTCAACCAGGAGCCGCAGTTCCAGCTGGGCAAAACCGAGATTGCCGGCACACCTGTAGTCACGTTGAGGACTGACGCCCAGACACTCAACTTCGACAAACAGGGGAAACTCGCCGTGAAGGATCAGGCGCTGACACTCATTCCCTACTATGCATGGTGCCATCGCGGCAGTGGCAAGATGCGCGTCTGGATATCCCAGGACTTGACCGCTACCACGCCCGCACAGCCTGCCACATTGGCCTCCGAGAGCCGGGTAAGCACCTCGACGCCACGCATGCCAGCCATCAGTGCCATCAACGACCGCCTCGTACCTAAGGACGAGAACGACCGCTCTGTCCCCTATACCCATTGGTGGCCGAAGAAGGCCTCGACGGAGTGGATCGGTTATGAGTTCTCGCAAGAGGCAACCGTTCAGAGTGCCACCGTCTATTGGTTTGACGACGGCCCATGGGGAGGATGCCGTGTACCGCAGTCGTGGCGTATCCTCTATCAGGATGCACAAGGACAGTGGCAACCCGTCAGCGGTGCCAACGCCTATCCCACGGACAAGGGCGTAGCCTGCACCGTCAATTTCGACCCGGTGAAGACACGGGCCCTGCGACTGGAGGTCGTGCTGCCCGACGACAATTCTGCCGGATTGTTTGAGTGGATAGTCAAATGACGTGATCGCCAAAAAGGATTACCGTATAACCGTCTTCTGGCCACCGATGATGTAGATGCCGCGTTTCAGGTCGCCCTTTATGCGCCGGCCACTGAGGTCATAGACAGCATCGGGACGGGCGGATGAAGGCTCATTCTGAACTTCGCGGATGGCGGTGGGTTCGAACGACTTCGCCTGAATGCTGACTTGTCCTAAGACGAAGTCGGCATTCTTGGCAGCGTCGGTGTAGAAGACGATGACGTAGCGGCCCGTCTCGGCAATGTCGAACTCGAAGGTCTGCTGCTTGACTCCGCTGAACTTGTTGGCCGTGTTGTTGCCGATGTTGACGGTTGGCGTGTAGGTCTGCGAGGCCACCTCCTGTCCGTCCAAGTCCTCGATGGCAACGGTCACCGGTGTGAACTCAGGCTGGTTCCAGTTGCATACCTTATATTTAACAATGTAATGGCCGGTGTGCAGGGTCATCGTTGAACGGGCCGTTTCGACACCGAACTTGGCCCATGCGGCTTTTTCCTTGCCTAATGTGTTCTGGACGAACAGACCGTATTCGAAAGCCTTGGTGCTGCCGGTGAAACGCAGGAGTCTCGAACCGCTGGTGTAGGGAAGTCCGCCGCCCGTGCGCTTCGTCGAGCCGTAGGTCACATACCAGTCCTGTGGCACAATGCCCTCGGCCTTGAAATACTGGTTGAGGTTGTACGTGCCCTGCGACGAGACGTTGTTGACCAGGCAGGTGTAGGTAGATTTCTTGCCCTTCTCGTTGATGACCTCGGCTATCAGGTTGTGCTTGCCCGATGTGGGGGCGATCAGCGTCGTGGTGTAGGGAGCAGCGGTAGCCGAGTCTATCAGGTTCTTGCCGTCGTAGAAGTTCACCTTCGCCACCTTGCTGCCAGGCGCCTTGGCGGTGGCTGTCACGACGACGTCGGGATATACGCACTCCTCTTTCGGTGCCATATAGAGGTTCGTGGTCTCGCCCGCCGGCACGGTAATCTTTGTCGTGGGCATGTTCAGCGAGAAGCGTTTGCAGAAGTTCCAGATAAGGTGGCGGTTCAAGTCCATGGGCCAGTGGCCGCCATTGTTATAGGAGTAGAGCCATACCTCGCCTCCGTTAGCACCACCAGTCCATTTCTCAAGGTCGCCGTTATACCAGCTACTGCTGATGGGCTTATAGCCCGTGGTCTTGCTGTAGTTGGTGTGCTTGTCGTGCTTGGCGTAGTTCTCAATGTAGGCGTGAATACCGTACTGTTCGTAACCGAAGACATCGTCCCCGTAGGCAATACACTCCAGCAGGTTAACGGGTTTCTTGCAGTTGTTCCAGGGCTGCTCAGAGAACTGGATGCCGCTGGTGGGGGCGAAGGCCGCAATCTTGTCCTGCATGTTGGCAATACAATGGTGGATGAGCATCGAGCCCATGGAGAACCCCGACCAGTAGACCCGCTCCTTGTCGATATCGAAGCGGGTGGCCATCTCGTCGATGGTCTTGATGACGAAGTTCTGGTCACCGGTGCCGCCCGTGTCCCATGTGCTGCCGTTGCTGCGCAGATAGGTGATGACGAACTTCGCCGTGTCTATCATCTCATACATCTTGTCAGAACCGTACTGGTATTCCGGATCCTGGTTCATGCCGTGGGTCACGATGAAGAGCGGCGACTTGGCGGGCAGCGTATTAGGCGTGAACACCACCATGTTGCGTTTCTGGTTGTTCACGGTAATGTCGATTGACTGCTTCTTGTAGGCGTAGGCTTGCAGCGCCACGAGAAGGATAAGAAATGATGATAGTAATGAACGTTTCATGAGTGATTAATTGTTGATGATTGATTTCATCAGCAAAAATACACAATTCTCACGACATATCGTCATTCGCGCACGTACTATTAAGATTTTTTATCCCTTGCTCCAGGCCTCGATGCGGTTGAGGGCCTCTTCCGTCTTCTCATGACTGCCGAAGGCGGTAAAGCGGACGTAGCCCTCGCCTGAGGGGCCGAAGCCGACACCTGGGGTGCAGACGACGTTGGCACCGTAGAGCAGAGCCTCGAAGAACTGCCACGAGCCCATCCCTTCTGAGGTGCGCATCCAGATATAAGGTGCGTTTTCACCGCCATAGACCTCGAAGCCAAGCTCACGTAGTTTGGTAAGCATCCGATGGGCATTGTCCATGTAGTAGTCGATGGTATGCTTGATCTGCTCCTTGCCCTCAGGCGTATAGATGGCCTCGGCGGCGCGCTGCGAGATGTAGCTCGTGCCGTTGAACTTCGTACACTGGCGGCGCAGCCATAGCTGGTTCAGCGGGATGCGCTCACCCTCGAAGGTAGAGACGCTGACCTCCTTCGGCACGATGGTGTAGCCGCAGCGGACGCCTGTGAATCCGGCAGTCTTCGAGAACGAGTGGAACTCCACCGCACACTTCCTCGCCCCGCGAATCTCATAGATGCTATGAGGGATTTCCGGGTCGCGGATATAGGCCTGATAGGCAGCGTCATAGAGTATCAACGCGTCGTTCTTCAGCGCGTAGTTCACCCACTTGCGCAGTTCCTGCTTCGTAATGACCGTTCCCGTCGGGTTGTTGGGATAGCACAGGTAGATGACGTCCACAGGCCGGCCCTTGGGAAGTTCAGGGATAAAACCGTTCTCGGCGGTCGTGGGCAGGTAACGCACATTCGTCCAGCGGCCATCGCGGTAGTTGCCGCAGCGGCCTATCATCACGTTCGAGTCGATATAGACGGGATAGATGGGGTCGGTTACACCAATGAAGTTGTCCCAGTGCAGCAACTCCTGGAAGTTGCCCGTGTCCGACTTCGCACCGTCATTGATAAAGACCTCGTCGACATCCAGATGGACGCCACGCGGCAGGAAATCGTTTTTCAGGATGGCTTCGCGCAGGAATTCGTAACCCTGCTCAGGGCCGTAGCCGCGAAATCCCTTCATGGTACCCATCTCGTGGGCAGCCTTATGCATCGCCTCGACGACGGCGGGCGCCAATGGTTGCGTCACGTCGCCAATGCCTAAGGAGATGACGTCGGCCTTAGGGTGCATCACCTTGAAGGCGTTCACCTTCTTGGCGATGTCAGCGAACAAGTAGTTGTTCTGCAGGTTCAGGAAGTGGATGTTTACTAATGCCATATTTCGTTCTTTATAATTCAATTTCACCATCAAAGACAAACTCAGCTGGCCCCGTCTTATAGACGTGGTTGTCAGCCTCGCGCCACTCGATGCTCAGCGTACCGCCGTCCATCACGATTTGCGACTGTCGGCCGGTCTTGCCCGTCAAAGCAGCAGCAACGGCGGTAGCACAAGCACCTGTACCACAGGCTTGGGTGATGCCGCTGCCACGTTCCCAGACACGGGTACGGATGGTACCGTCCTCCGCCACACGCGCAAACTCAATGTTACAGCGTTGAGGGAAGGCAGGATGACGCTCCAGAGCACGGCCCTTCTCGGCCACCTGGTCCACGTCGTCAGTAAAGAAGACGTAGTGCGGATTGCCCATCGACACGAAGGTTCCCTTGTCTATTCCGCGATTCACCAGGAACAGGTTCTCGTCCTCGAACACTGGCTCGCCCATGTCCACCGTCACGCTCTCTACGATGCCGTTACTGACGTGCAGCTGCAAGGTCTTCACCCCCGACAGCGTCAGCAGTCGGATCTCCTCTTTGTCTGTCAAGCCGCGCTCATAGAGATACTTGCCGATGCACCTTGAAGCATTGCCGCACATCATGGCCTCTGAGCCGTCAGCATTATATATATGCATCGAGAAATCAGCCTCGGGCACAGGCGATGCACCTATCAGCACCAGTCCGTCAGAACCGATGCCCTTGTGGCGGTCGCTCCATCGGATGGCTGCCTCTTGTGGGTTCGGCACCTGTTGCTCCATCATATTAATATAGATGTAGTCGTTGCCGCAACCATGCATCTTCGTAAATCTGATTTTCTGTGCCATATTGCTACTTTAGTTTACTGTTTCCTGTCCTTTTGTCATTAAAATCGCTGCAAAGGTATGCAAAAAGCCACAAACGGCAAAGAAAACGTTCCTTTTTGTTTCCTAAGAAATTGCAAAAGTTGTCATTTTGTAAAGTCCCTATCCTCTTTTCGTGTCATTTTGCTTACACTTTGCGGTCCATTACCACAGTTTCCTAACAAAGTGTCAGTAGCGATGAGCTATAACAGTTTGAGTATCTGACGATAGGCCTCCACCTTCTTGTCGAATGACAAGGGATAGGCACGTGAGGAGGATGGAAGGCGATAAAGGGTGATGGAAGACGAAAGAGGTAATAGGGTGGAGGTGTTGACTTTGGGAATAACCGGGATGCCAAGCGAGGCACAGATGGTCTCGGTGGCTTTCTCGCCCGTAGTGACAATAGCCCGCAGATGAGGCAGCTGCTGAAGCAGGGCACGGATGTCCGTCGGCTCCACTACTTCCAGAAACTTGTCTGAGGCGTTGTCCTGTAGTCGGCGGATAGCGGTGGAGGTATCAAAGAAGGCGAGACCCTTCTGCTGGCAGAATGCGACGATTTCGTCTATCTTAAAGCGCTTGGCCTCGAGGTCCACGAAATGATTCTTGTCGCCAAAGAAGAGCTGTCCCTCGATACGCCAGTGGTCGTTGATAAAGTTCGGATAATAAAAATCCATACACCAACGCTTGCGCTGCGGCGGAAAACTGCCGAGGAACAGCACCTTTGCATTCTCTGGCAGGAAGGGACGCAGCGGATGGTACTCTACTCCATCCCTGCTACGTGCGATATTCTCTGTGTTCAGATACGAGGTCATTGCTTCATCCAGTATTGACGTTCCTGTTCTGGCATCTTTTCGATGGCGTAACGGAGGGCTGTGCGAGGCATCTCGTGGGCATGTTGACGGAGGAAGTCGCGCAGCAAGTCCATCGACACGCGCTTACCCATCTCGCGGAGCATCCAGCCGACGGCTTTATGCATCAGGTCATGGGGATGATGGAGATGAATCTCAGCATAGCGCAGACACCACGAGGGGTCGCCCATCTGCGAGGTCTTCCACGAGCAGACGATGCTCATGCGCTGTTTCCACAGACAGGGACTCTGGGCCAGTTCGTCGAGCAACTTTATCTTATAGTCTTTGTCACCCAGATTCGTGGGCAACAGGAGCCAGTGGCCGAGAATCTTATGGACGGAAAGGTCGACGAGGTCCCAGTTGTTGGCCTGCTCGGCATATTGCAGATAGCGTGTGAGGATTTCGTCGCGACTACGGATGGCTGCCTCATCATTCTCAAGCCGCTTGGTGGCCAGCTTCTCGAACTTGTCGACAAGTATCAGCAACCCGCAGAGCCTCACCTCGTGCCAGCGGTTCATCAGCAATTCAGGGATTTCGCTCAGGGGGAAGTCCTTTGGAACGGCGCGTACTACCTCTCGCGTCTGCGGTACTTTCAGTCCTAAGAACTCATCGCCCTCACCATACTCGCCTGGTCCTGTCTTGAAGAATCGCATGAGTATCTGCCGCTGCTCGTCATTTTGCAGCGACTCCATGTATTGTATTACCTCTCTTGCTGTCATCATTTGGGAGCAAAGGTACAAAAAAAATCCCTGAAATCAACAAAGATTCAGGGATATTTTTATCAGGCGACGGTCGATGGTCAGCGCTGGAGGAATGCGGCGACCTTCTGAGCGGTCTGCTTACCGCTGGCCATCGCACGGACAACGAGGGAGGCACCGTTGGCGGCATCACCACATACGAAGACGTTGGCGGGATATTCAGGATGCTCAGGCTTCAGGAAGCCCATAGCCAGGAGCACAAGCTCGGCCTTGATGACTTCGGGCTCTCCGGCCTCGACCATGAGGGGACGGCCGCCGGCGGGATTGGGTTTCCAGTCGATGGGCTGGATGCGGACGCCGGTCAGCTTGCCGTTCTCGCCCAAGAACTCAAGGGTATTGATGTTCCAGCGGCGGGTGCAGCCTTCCTCGTGACTCGAAGTAGTCTTGAGCGTGCGGGGCCACTCGGGCCAGGGGTTCTGCGGGTCTTCAGGGCCTTCGACGGGCTTGGGCATGATCTCAATCTGCGTGACGCTCTTACAACCCTGACGATGGGCGGTGCCGATACAGTCGGAGCCCGTGTCGCCGCCGCCAATGACGAGCACGTCCTTGCCTTTGGCGGTGATGCGCTCGTCCTTCGAGAACTCGATGCCTGCCAACACGCGGTTCTGCTGCGCGAGCAGTTCGAGGGCGAAGTGTACGCCCTTCAGTTCGCGGCCAGGGGCCTTGAGGTCGCGGGCGGTGGGAGTGCCGGTAGAAATGACCACAGCATCGAACTGTTGTGCAAGCTGCTGTGACACAGTAGCACACTCTACGGCCTCGCCATAGCGGAACTCGATGCCCTCCTGTTCGAGCAGGGCGATGCGGCGGTCGATGATGGCCTTGTTGAGTTTGAAGTTGGGGATGCCGTAGCGGAGCAATCCGCCTGCGGCCTCGTTCTTCTCAAAGACCGTCACCTGATAGCCCATCAGGTTCAGGTCGTTGGCGGCAGCCAGTCCGGCAGGGCCAGCACCAATGACGGCCACACGCTTGCCATTTCGCACGATGTCTGTGTGCGGCTGGATATAACCCTCGCGGAAGGCAGCCTCTACGATGGCGCATTCGTCCTCGCGGTTGGTGGTCGGCTCGTGGTTGAAGCGGTTCAGTACGCAGGCTTTCTCGCAGAGTGCGGGACAGATGCGGCCCGTGAACTCAGGGAAGGGGTTGGTACTCGAGAGCAGCCGGAAAGCCTGTTCCCAGTCACCCTTATACAGCGCGTCGTTCCACTCCGGCGCCTTATTGCCCAGCGGACATGCCCAGTGGCAGAAAGGTACGCCACAGTCCATACAGCGCGAAGCCTGTTCGCGGCGCTGGTGCGTATTGAGCGTCTGCTCCACTTCGCCGAAGTCGTGGATTCTATCGTGAATCGGACGGTAACCCGCCTCTTGACGGTGTATCTCTAAAAATGCTTTCGGATTTCCCATAATCAATTAATAGTCACGTTGAACATTCTCAATCTTTTCTCTCAGTTTCTGCATCTTCTCCTCTTCGAGCACGCGC
This sequence comes from uncultured Prevotellaceae bacterium, assembly GCA_937898415.1. Lineage (GTDB taxonomy): Bacteria > Bacteroidota > Bacteroidia > Bacteroidales > Bacteroidaceae > Prevotella. The sequence continues at coordinate 96,287 of CALDLA010000172.1, forward strand.
TTGTACTCGATGGGCACCACCTGGATGAAGTCCTCGATGACGTGGTGCCAGTCGTCGAGCATGCGGCCAGCCAGAGCAGAACCTGTGTGCAGGTAGTGCTGGCGGATAAGCTCGAGCAGTTCCTTGCGACTGACGCTGTCCTCAACCAGCGAGAGCTCCACCATATCCATATTACAGAAGTAGTCGAACGTGTGGTCGGGGTCGTAGACGTAGGCGACACCCCCCGACATACCAGCGGCAAAGTTGCGGCCCGTCTTGCCAAGCACTACCACGCGGCCGCCGGTCATGTACTCGCAGCAGTGGTCGCCGGCGCCCTCGATGACGGCGATGGCTCCCGAGTTGCGCACGCCGAAGCGCTCGCCGACCTTACCGTTGATGTAGAGTTCACCAGAGGTAGCACCGTAGAGGCCCGTGTTGCCGGCGATGATGTTATCCTCGGCGTGGAAGTCGTCGCTGGTTCTTTGCGGCGGCAGGATGCTGATACGACCGCCAGAGAGACCCTTACCGAAGTAGTCGTTGGTCTCGCCTTCGAGGCGGATGTCAAGACCCTTCACGGCAAAGGCCCCAAACGACTGACCAGCCGACCCCTTGAACTTCATCTTGATGGTACCTTCGGGCAGTCCTGCCTCACCGTATTTCTTGGCGATGACGCCTGAGAGCATCGTGCCTACGGCGCGGTCTGTATTCTTGATGGCGTAGTCGAGGGTCACTTCTTCCTGGTTCTCAATGGCCTTCTGGGCTGCCTTGATAATCTCCTCGTCCTTCACGTCGCTGACCTTCGTAAACTCTCCACGATCCCAGTAGAGGGGCTTGTCGCTTTCTGGCTGATGCAACAGACGGGCGAAGTCTATCGTCTTCTGCTTGTCAGTAGCGTTCTGCGTGTGTACCTCGATGAGCTCCGTATGACCGATAATCTCCTTCAGGCTATGTACGCCCATCTCGGCGAGGTACTCGCGTACCTGCTCGGCGAGGAAGGTGAAGAAGTTCACCACATATTCAGCGCGACCCTCGAAGTGCTTGCGCAGTTCAGGATTCTGCGTGGCGACGCCCATCGGACAGGTGTTGGTATTGCATTTACGCATCATCACACAACCGAGGACAATCAGCGGCAGCGTGCCAAACGAGAACTCATCGGCTCCTAACATCGCCATAATGACGACGTCCTTCGCGGTCTTCAACTGACCGTCAGTCTGGAGGCGCACCTGGTTTCTCAGTCCATTGCGGACGAGCGTCTGCTGTGTCTCGGCGAGACCAATCTCAGGCGAGATGCCCGCGAAGCGCATACTGCTAGCAGGACTTGCACCCGTACCGCCCTCGGAGCCGCTGATGACGATGAGGTCGGCCTTGGCCTTAGCCACACCAGCGGCGATGGTTCCCACACCGCTCTCGGCCACGAGCTTCACGCTGACGGCAGCCGTCGGGTTGATGTTCTTTAGGTCGAAGATGAGCTGTGCCAGGTCCTCGATACTGTAGATGTCGTGATGAGGCGGCGGCGAGATGAGCGAGATGCCAGGAATGGCGTTACGCGTCTTGGCGATAATCTCGTTCACCTTAAATCCAGGCAACTGACCTCCCTCACCAGGCTTCGCACCCTGCGCCACCTTAATCTGTATCTCCTCAGCGTTCACTAAGTATTCAGCGGTCACGCCAAAACGTCCGCTGGCTATCTGCTTTGTCTTGCTCGACAGCGAGACGCCGTCCACCTCTGTGTGGTAGCGGGCATTGTCCTCGCCACCTTCACCGGTATTAGAGCGTGTACCGAGTTTGTTCATCGCCAAAGCCAAAGCCTCGTGAGCCTCGATGCTCAGGGCACCAAACGACATAGCACCCGTTACAAAGTGCTTCACGATGCTTTCTACGGGCTCCACCTCGTCGATGGGTGTCGGCGTAGCAGCTTTCTTCCAGCCGAAGAAATCGCGAATGAAGATGGGCGATTCCTTCTCATCGACAATCTTGGCCCAATCCTTAAACTTATCGTAGTTACCCTGACGGGTAGCCAGTTGCAGTTTTGCTATCGTCTCCGGGTTCCAGGCATGCTTGATGCCGTCCTTGCGCCAAGCAAACTGTCCCTGATTTTGCAGCAGCGTCTGCTTTTGGGCAGCCTCATGCAGCGCAATCGCATCGCGGGCAATCTCCTTCAGGCCAATGCCGCCAATAGTGCTCACCTCCGTTCCAAAGTATCTTCTCAGCAGGTCTTCGCTCAGTCCGATGCTTTCGAAAATCTTCGCACCACGATACGAGCGGATCGTCGAGATACCCATCTTCGACATAATTTTCTTCAGACCTTTATCGACGGCCTTGATGTAGTGAGCCTCAGCCGTTGCGTACTCCTCCTGAATCTTTCCACGCTTCACCAAGTCGTCGAGCACGGCGAACGTCATATACGGACACAGGGCGCTGGCACCGTAGCCTAACAGCAGGGCGGCATGCATCACCTCGCGAATCTCGCCACTCTCCACAATCAGCGCCGTCTGTACGCGTTTACCAACGCTAATCAGATAATGGTGAACGGCCGAGACTGCCAGCAACGACGGAATGGCAGCGTGCTGCTCGTCGATGTCGCGGTCGGAAAGGATGATGTAGTTCACACCCTCATCCACGCTGGCCTCGGCCTCCTTGCAGAGGTCGTCAAGAGCATTACGAAGTCCTTCCTCGCCCTTTTCTATTTCGAAAAGCATGGCGAGCTTTTTGGTCTTGAAGCCCTTGTAGCGGATGTTGCATAATATATCAAGTTGTGTGTTAGTCAATACAGGCTGCGGCAGGCGCACCATCTTACAGTTCGAGGCATCGGGCATCAGGATGTTGGTTCCTACGGCACCGATATACTCCGTCAACGACATCACCAGTTCCTCGCGGATGGGGTCGATGGCGGGGTTCGTCACCTGTGCGAACTGCTGACGGAAATAGTTGAAGAACACCTGCGGACGGTCGCTGATGACGGCCAGCGGGGTGTCGTTACCCATCGCAGCCACAGGCTCCTGACCGGCAATCGCCATCGGGATGATGGTCTTGTCAATATCCTCCTGGCCGAAGCCGAAGTTCACCAGCTTAGCGGTGAGATTGCTTACGCCGTTGTCCACCTTACGACCGCTCTTCAGTTTCTCTAATTGTACGCGGTTCTCGCTGAGCCACTCGCGATAGGGATGTGCCTTCGCCAGCTGCTCCTTGATCTCGCCATCATAGTAAATCTTACCTTCCTGGGTGTCAATCAGCAGGATCTTTCCTGGTTGCAGACGGCCTTTTGAAACCACATCGCCTGGCTCAAAGTCCATCACGCCCACCTCAGAGGCGACGACCATCATCCCCTGCTTCGTAATCGTATAACGGCTGGGGCGCAGACCGTTTCTGTCCAGCATACCCCCTGCGTAGCGGCCGTCAGAGAACAGCAGGGCGGCAGGACCGTCCCACGGCTCCATCAGGATAGAATGATACTCGTAGAACGCCTTCAGGTCCTCCGAGATGGGGTTCTTGTCGTTGAACGACTCAGGCACTAAGATAGCCATTGCCTGAGGCAGCGACAGTCCGCTCATCATCAGGAACTCGAACACGTTGTCGAGTGAGGCTGAGTCGCTCATGCCCTCCTGCACAATCGGTCGCAGGTCCTTGATGTCGCCCAGAGCCTCGCTCGAAAGCACGCTCTCACGGGCTTTCATCCAACCGCGATTACCGCGGATGGTGTTAATCTCGCCGTTGTGAGCCAACAAGCGGAAGGGCTGGGCTAATGACCACGTAGGGAATGTGTTTGTGCTGAAACGTGAGTGAACCAGCGCCAGTCCGCTTGTGAAGTAAGGGCTCGACAGGTCAGGGAAGTACCGACGCAGCTGTCCGCTAGTCAACATACCCTTGTAGATGATGTTCTTGCTCGACAATGAGCAGACATAAAAGTCCCTGTCGTCAATCCTGTTTTCAATCCTCTTCCTTACCTTATATAATATACGGTCGAGCGTCGGAGCTTTTTCCTCCGTCACGCCCGTCACGAAAATCTGTTTAATAGCCGGCTCCACCTCACGGGCCGCCACGCCCAGAACCTCGGGGCATGTAGGCACCGTACGGACGTGCATCAGCTGTAGTCCCTCGCGCTCTATCTCCTCAATCATCACGCTCAGAATCGTCTGCTGTGCCTGCTCGTCACGAGGCAGGAATACCAGGCCCGTACCATAGTGGCCTTTCTCGGGCACGGGGATGCCCTGCAACAGAATAAACTCATGAGGTATCTGCACCATGATACCTGCGCCGTCACCCGTCTTGTCGCGGGTCTCGGCACCTCGATGCTCCATGTTCTCCAGCACCTTCAGTGCATTGTCCACCAGCTCATGGCTTTTTCCACCGTGGATGTTCACCACCATACCTACGCCGCAAGCGTCGTGTTCATAGTCTGGCTGATACAGTCCTTGAAGTTTGCATTTTGTCATATTATCCTTACTTTTACTAACACATTGTTTGATTTTGGCCGCAAAGGTAAAGCAAAATGCTGAATTTACCAAAGTTTGGCTTTCATTTTAATCTTTAATTCTTTTTTAAATTGACACTTTGTATGTTATTTCTTCGTTTTCCTTACAATCTGTCAACTTTATTATTCTTATCTCATCCATTTCCTTACAGTTTGATATTTGTGTACGTTTTTAACAATCAAAACGAAAGTTGTTTCTTTGCGATACTCAGCAAATATAGTACCTTTGCCGACGATTTTTAACATCGCGTTATAATAATAAGGTATGAAGATCAAGAAGAGATGGATAATCCTGATGACGGCCATGACGCTGATAGCCTTGGCAGGGCTGGCGGTGGGCGAACCGTCGTTTGAGTGTGACTGGTCAGTGATTTCTGCTGCCGACGTGGCGTGGCTCATCACCGCCACTATTTTCGTGTTGATGATGACCCCCGGACTGTCGTTCTTCTACGGCGGTATGGTGGGAGCAAAGAATGTCATCAGCACGATGTTGCAGTCGTTCATCGCTATGGGACTGATATCCGTCCTGTGGGTGGTCGTAGGTTTTTCATTATGCTTTGGCGACGACATCGGCGGCATCATTGGCAATCCGCTGACGTTTCTCATGTTCCAGGGCGTGGGTGGCAAGGTCTACACGACGCCCGCAGGCAATGTGTTAGGTGGTGCGACAATCCCTCTGGCCCTGTTCGCGCTGTTCCAGATGAAGTTCGCCATCATCACGCCGTCGCTCATCACGGGTTCGTTTGCTGAGCGCGTCCGTTTCTCGGCCTATATGTTCTTCATGATGTTCTTCTTTTTCATCATCTATTGCCCGCTGGCCCACATGACGTGGCATCCTGAGGGACTGTTCATGAAATGGGGCGTCATCGACTTCGCCGGTGGTATCGTCGTTCATGCCTCCAGTGGAGTCGCCGCATTGGCAGGTGCCATCTATTTGGGACGACGCAAGGCTGAGACGCGCAAGAGCGAACCCGCCAACATCCCCTTCGTACTGCTGGGTGCCGCCATGCTGTGGCTCGGCTGGTTCGGCTTCAATGCTGGCTCGTCGCTGCATGCCGACGGACAGGCCATCAAGGCGTTCCTGAACACAAATACCGCCTCGGCAACGGCTATGATGACGTGGATATTCTTCGACTGCCTGCGTGGTCGCAAGCCGTCGGCTATGGGTGCTGCCGTAGGCTGCGTAGTAGGTCTGGTGGCTATCACGCCGTCGGCAGGTTACGTCACCGTGGGGCAGAGCATCTTTATTGCCTTTGTCATCACGCTCATCTGTAACGTCGCCGTCTACTGGCGTTCACATTCCAATATCGACGATGCCCTCGACGTGTTCCCCACTCACGGCACAGGCGGTATCTTCGGCACCGTTTTGACAGGTATCTTCATCCAGGAGGGCCTCATCGCCGGCACATGGGAGGGTTTTGTCATCTTCCTCTACCACCTGCTGGCCATCGTCATCGTCTTCGTCTACACCTTCGCCATGAGCTGGTTGGGCTATAAACTCATCGACGGTCTCATCCCCATGCGCGTCTCAGCCTTCAGCGAAAAGGTCGGTCTCGACTTCTCGCAGCACGACGAGCACTACGGTCTGGCCCATATCGGTGAGCGTGAACTGGCGGAGTATGAAGAACATATCCGTGAGAAAGAAAAGAGTGAAAAATGATGAGTGAAAAGTTTATGGATACAAAATACATCTTCGTCACTGGCGGTGTGGTCTCCTCACTTGGTAAAGGCATCATCTCGGCCTCGATAGGCAAACTGCTACAGGCGCGCGGCTACAAAGTGACCATCCAGAAGTTCGACCCCTACATCAACATCGATCCGGGAACGCTGAACCCTTACGAGCACGGCGAGTGCTACGTCACCGTGGACGGTATGGAGACCGACCTCGACTTAGGACATTACGAAAGGTTCACGGGCATTCACACCACGCGTAACAACTCCATCACAACGGGACGCATCTACAAGACGGTCATCGACCGCGAACGTCACGGCGACTACTTAGGCAAGACGATTCAGGTGGTGCCGCATATTACGGACGAGATAAAGCGGCGGATGCTGCGCGAGGAAGTTGACGAGAAATTGGATTTCGTCATTACGGAGGTGGGCGGCACCATCGGCGACATTGAGAGTGCACCGTTCATGGAGGCCATCCGACAACTGCGGTGGCAATTAGGTCGCAACGCCGTGTGTGTACATCTCACGTACGTACCTTATTTAAAAGCTGCAGGCGAACTGAAGACGAAGCCCACGCAGCATAGTGTAAAAGAACTGCAGGGAATGGGGATTCAGCCTGACATTCTCGTCCTTAGAACCGAACGCCACCTCAGCGACTCTATACGTCTGAAGGTGGCCTCTTTCTGTAATGTCGACCTAGAGTGCGTAGTGCAGAGTGAGGATATGCCGAGCATCTATGAGGTGCCTGTGAGCATGCAACGGCAGGGGCTCGACGCAGCCATTCTGCGGAAGATTGGCATTCCCGTGGGCGAGACACCGGTGATGAAACCGTGGCACGACTTCCTTGAGAAACAGCGTAACGCCAAGCGCGAGGTTCATGTGGCGCTGGTGGGTAAATACGACCTGCAGGACGCCTATAAAAGCATCCGCGAGAGCCTTAACTTGGCTGGCATCTACAACGACGTGAAGACACGGATACATTTCGTGAACAGCGAGGAGTTGACGACGGAAAACGTCGTCACACAATTGAAAGACATGGCGGGTATCGTCATCTGTCCAGGCTTCGGCCAGCGCGGCATCGAAGGGAAAATCATTGCGGCAGAGTATACTCGGACGCACGACATCCCGACCTTCGGCATCTGCCTCGGTATGCAGATGATGGTCATCGAGTTTGCTCGCAACGTGTTAGGCTACAAGGATGCGAACAGCAGCGAGATGGATGATAAGACTCCACATAACGTCATCGACATGATGGAGGAGCAGAAGAGCATCACCGAGATGGGCGGGACAATGCGACTGGGTGCCTACGAGTGCGAACTAAAAGAGGGAAGCAAGGCGTGGAAGGCATACCAGAAGCCCTGCGGAGAAACCGCAGGTCACAGTAAGACCATCCGCGAACGTCACCGCCACCGCTACGAATTTAACAACCGCTATAAGGAGGAGTACGAGGCCGCTGGCATGAAGTGCGTGGGCATCAATCCTGCAGCCAACCTCGTGGAGATTGTCGAGATACCTGAGAAGCGCTGGTATATCGGCACACAATTTCACCCCGAATATTCGTCGACGGTGCTGCACCCGCACCCATTGTTTATGTCATTTATCAAAACCTGCTCGGATGGAACAGTTGAAGCATGAGTGTGGTGTGGCGATGATTCGCCTGCTGAAGCCGCTGAGCTACTACGAGCAGAAGTACGGCACGTGGCGCTATGGGTTGAACAAGCTCTATCTGATGATGGAGAAGCAGCACAACCGTGGCCAGGAGGGCGCTGGCGTGGCCTGCGTCAACCTCGACGCCCCTGCCGGCGAGGAGTATATGTTTCGCGAGAAGGCCGAGGGCAAGGATGCGATAACGGAGGTGTTCAAGCATGTGGACAAGTCGTTCGAAGGACAGCTCTATATGGGCCATCTGCGTTATTCGACCACGGGCAAGAGCGGTCTGCAATACGTTCATCCGTTCCTGCGCCGCAATAACTGGCGCGCCAAGAACCTTTGCCTGTGCGGCAACTTCAACATGACCAACATCGACGAGGTCTTCCATTTCCTGACTGCGCAGGGCCAGTCGCCGCGCATCTACGGCGACTCGTACATCACGCTCGAGCTGATGGGCCACCGGCTGGACCGCGAGGTGGAACGGCTGTTCGTCGAGGCGAAGGAACAGGGTTTGAAGGGAACTGCCATTACGCAATACATCGACGACCATGTAGAGATGGCCAATGTGCTGCGCACGACGATGCCACACTTCGACGGCGGCTACGTCATGTGTGGTCTGACGGGTTCTGGCGAGCTGTTTGCCGTACGCGACCCCTGGGGCATCCGTCCCGCATTCTGGTATCAAGACGACGAGGTGGTGGTGCTGGCCAGTGAGCGCCCCGTCATTCAAACGACCTTTGACTTGCAGGCTGATGACATTCAGGAACTGAAGCCCGGACAGTCGCTCATCGTCCACAAAAATGGTGCCGTCTGTCAGGAGCAGATCCTGCCTGCCAAACAGCTGAGTGCCTGCTCGTTCGAGCGCATCTACTTCAGCCGGGGCTCCGACCGCGACATCTACCAGGAGCGCAAACGGCTGGGTGAACAGCTGACGCCCGCCATCATGCGAGCCATTGACAACGACGTCGCCAACACCGTATTCTCCTATATCCCCAACACTGCCGAGGTGGCTTTCCACGGTATGACAGACGGCGTACGTCGTCTCGACCACGACGTGCGTATTGAAAAAGTGGTGTGGAAGGACATCAAGCTGCGCACATTTATCAGCGACGGCAGCGAGCGTAACGATCTGGCAGCCCACGTCTATGACATCAGCTACGGCTCGCTGCGCCCCAATGAGGACAACCTCGTTATCATCGACGACTCGATAGTGCGCGGCACCACCCTCCGCGAGAGTATCTTCAAGATCCTCGACCGACTGCATCCCAAGAAGATCGTGATGGTCAGCTCGTCGCCACAGATACGCTATCCCGACTACTACGGCATCGACATGTCGCGACTCGAGGAGCTCTGCGCCTTTCGTGCCGCCATCGCCCTGATTAAGGAGCGGGGTATGGAGCAGGTGATTGCCGACGTGTATCGGAAGTGCAAGAGTTCCCTATGCGAGAACCACGTCCGTGCCATCTATGCACCGTTTACTGTGGAGGAGATCAACGCAAAGATTGTGGAGATGCTGCGCCCAAAGGGTATGCAGGCCCCCATCGAACTGGTGTTCCAGAGCATCGAGGGACTGCACGAGGCCTGTCCTAACCACCCTGGAGACTGGTACTTTACAGGCCACTATCCAACCCCAGGCGGCGTCCGCCTTTGTAACGCTGCCTTCGTAGATTTTGTAGAGACAACATTAAGAATGCAACTATAATATAATGAGAGAAGCAAAACTGATACTTGATGACGGAAGCCTGTTCGTAGGCCAATCGTTCGGATACGATGCTCCGACGGCAGGCGAGGTGGTGTTCAACACCGCCATGACGGGTTATCCGGAGAGTCTGACAGACCCCAGCTATGCGGGGCAGATACTGGTGACGACCTTTCCGCTGATAGGCAACTACGGCGTACCCGATACGGGTGTGGGCGACAACGGCCTGCCCCTGTTTATGGAGAGTGAACGGATTCACGCCAAGGCGCTGGTGGTGGCGGACTACAGCGAGCAATACTCGCACTGGAACGCAAAAGAATCATTAGCCGCCTGGCTGAAGCGGGAAAAAATTCCAGGAATCACAGGAATCGACACGCGAAGACTGACAAAGGTGCTGAGGGAGAACGGCGTGATGATGGGCCGCATAGAAGTGAAAAGTGAGAAAGTGAAAAGTGAAAAGTATACGGAAGATTACGGCTCCGTGAACTGGGTGGAGAAAGTAAGCTGCAAGGAGGTCATCACTTACAAGCCTGAACCTACGGCGGTAGCAAATTCTTCACTCTTCACTCTTCACTCTTCACTTCCCCGAGTCGTCCTCGTGGACTGCGGCGTGAAGGCAAACATCATCCGCTGCTTGATACGTCGCGGCATCGAGGTGGTGCGTGTGCCGTGGGACTACGACTTCAACTCGCTCGACTTCGACGGGCTGTTCCTGGCTAACGGTCCCGGCGACCCAGAGCAATGCGGAAAGACGGTGGAGCACATCCGCACGTTCCTTCACGATCCGAAGGTGAGGCCCTGTATGGGTATCTGCCTCGGCAACCAATTGTTGGCCCGTGCGGCTGGTGCGAAGACCTACAAACTGAAATACGGTCATCGTTCGCATAACCAGCCCGTGCAGCAGGTTGGAACGACCAGGTGCTTCATCACCTCGCAGAATCACGGCTATGCGGTGGACGACTCGACGCTACCTGCCGACTGGGAACCGCTGTTCGTTAACATGAACGACGGCTCGAATGAGGGCATCCGTCACAAGACAAATCCCTGGATGTCGGCACAGTTCCACCCTGAGGCTTGCAGCGGTCCGGTGGATACGGAGTTTTTGTTTGATGAATTTGTAAAGATGTTAGGATGATGGAAGATATCAAGAAGGTTTTATTGTTGGGCAGCGGTGCCCTGAAGATAGGTCAGGCGGGTGAGTTCGACTACAGCGGAGCACAGGCCCTGAAGGCGCTGAAGGAGGAGGGCATCCACTCGGTGCTCATCAACCCCAATATCGCGACGGTACAGACGTCGAAGGACGTTGCTGACACGGTGTATTTCCAGCCCGTGACACCTGAGTTCGTGGAGCGCGTCATTGCCCAGGAGCGGCCTGACGGCATTTTGCTCTCGTTTGGCGGACAGACGGCGCTGAACTGTGGCGTGGAACTGTACGAAAAGGGAATCTTGGAGAAATACGGCGTCAAGGTCCTTGGTACGCCCGTACAGGCCATCATCGATACCGAGGACCGCGACCTCTTTGTGCGTCGCCTCGACGAGATTGGCGTGAAGACCATTAAGAGCGAGGCCTGCAACACGGTTGAGGAAGTACAGCGGGCAGCCCACGAGTTGGGATTCCCCGTGATACTGCGTGCCGCCTACGCCCTCGGCGGTCTTGGTTCGGGTTTCTGCGACAGCGAAGAAGAACTGCTGACACAGGCTGAGGAGGCTTTCTCGTTCTCGCCGCAGGTGTTGGTGGAGAAGTCGCTGAAAGGCTGGAAGGAGATAGAGTATGAGGTGGTGCGCGACCGTTACGACAACTGTATCACCGTCTGTAATATGGAGAACTTCGATCCGCTGGGCATCCATACGGGTGAGTCGATTGTGGTGGCACCCAGTCAGACGCTCACCAATGCGGAGTACCACAAGCTGCGCGCACTGGCCATCAAGATTATCCGCCACATCGGCATCGTCGGCGAGTGTAACGTGCAGTATGCCCTCGACCCCAACAGCGAGGACTATCGCGTCATCGAGGTGAATGCCCGCCTGAGCCGTTCCTCGGCACTCGCCTCGAAGGCTACGGGCTATCCTTTGGCATTTGTTGCCGCCAAGTTGGGACTGGGCTATGGACTCTTCGAACTGAAGAACTCTGTGACGAAGACCACGAGTGCCTTCTTCGAGCCGGCCCTCGACTATGTGGTGGTAAAAATACCTCGCTGGGACCTCACCAAGTTCCACGGTGTGAAGCGCCAGCTCGGCTCGTCGATGAAGAGCGTGGGCGAGGTGATGGCCGTCGGCCGCACCTTCGAGGAAGCCTTGCAAAAAGGCCTCCGTATGATAGGTCAGGGCATGCATGGCTTTGTGGAGAACCACGAGATTAAGATACCAGACATCAAACAGTCGCTGCACGAGCCGACCGACATGCGCATCTTCGTCGTATCGAAAGCGCTGAAGATTGGCTATAGCATCGAGCAGATTCACCAGTTGACGATGATTGACCGCTGGTTCCTGCAGAAACTGAAGCACATCGTCGACATCGACCAGCAACTGAAGGAGTATGCCCACCTGTCGGAGATTTCAGAGTTTATGGAGCCGAGCGAATTCAAGGAGTATCTGCAGTCGGCCGAGGTGGCCTTATTGCTGCGGGCTGCCAAGATTTACGGCTTCTCCGACTTCCAGATTGCCCGTGCCATCGGCCTTGAGAGCCGCATGAAGCCTGAGATGGCCGGGCTCACCGTCCGCGAATGGCGCAAGATGCTCGGCCTCGTGCCCACCGTCAACCAGATTGACACCTTGGCTGCGGAATACCCCGCGCAAACCAATTATCTATATATGTCGTACCTTTAAAACAGAAATATTATGTGTGGAATAGTTGCAATATTAAACGTCAAGGAGCAGACGCATGAACTGCGTGAGAAGGCTTTGAAGATGAGTCAGAAGATCCGTCATCGTGGACCTGACTGGAGTGGAATCTACTGTGGTGGCTCGGCCATCCTCGCCCATGAAAGATTGAGCATTGTCGATCCGGAGAGTGGCGGACAGCCCCTGTTCTCGCCCGACCGCAAGCAGGTGCTCGCCGTCAATGGTGAAATCTATAACCATCAGGAAATCCGTCGCCGATATGCCGGACAGTATGAGTTCCAGACGGGTTCTGACTGCGAGGTCATCCTGGCCCTTTATCGTGAGAAGGGCATCAACTTCCTCGAAGACCTCAGCGGTATCTTTGCATTTGTACTCTACGACGAGGAGCGTAATGAGTTCCTGATTGCCCGCGACCCCATCGGCGTGATACCTCTTTATATAGGCTACGATAGCGACGGCACCGTCTATGTGGCTTCTGAGTTGAAAGCCCTTGAAGGACAATGTGAGCGTTACGAGCCGTTCCTGCCAGGACACTACTACTGGAGCGTCGACCCGGGCCAGAAGTGGTACTACCGTCGTGACTGGATGCAGTATGACGCCGTGAAGGACAATCCCGCCAGCGTGGAAGCCATCCACGACGCCCTCGAGGATGCCGTGAAGCGTCAGCTGATGTCCGACGTGCCTTACGGAGTGTTGCTCAGCGGCGGTCTCGACTCCAGCGTCATCTCAGCTATCGCCGAGAAATACTCGGAGATGCGCATCGAGAACGACTCGAAGACAAAGGCCTACTGGCCCCGTCTGCACTCGTTTGCCGTGGGACTGAAGGGCGCTCCCGACTTGGCAAAGGCCAAGCTCGTGGCTGACCATATCGGCACCGTCCACCACGAAATCAACTACACCATTCAGGAGGGACTCGACGCCATCCGCGATGTTATCTATTTCATCGAGACCTACGACGTCACCACTGTCCGTGCCTCCACGCCGATGTACCTGTTGGCCCGCGTCATCAAGTCGATGGGTATTAAGATGGTACTCTCTGGCGAGGGTGCCGACGAGATTTTCGGTGGCTACCTCTACTTCCACAAAGCCCCGTCGGCAAAGGACTTCCACGAGGAGACCGTGCGCAAGTTAGGAAAACTCTATCTCTATGACTGCCTCCGTGCTAACAAAAGTCTCTCGGCTTGGGGCGTCGAGGGTCGTGTACCCTTCCTCGACAAGGAGTTCCTGGATGTCGCCATGCGCACCAACCCCTCCGCCAAGATGTGTCCTGGCCAGACGATGGAAAAGAGGATTGTTCGCGAAGCCTTCTCCGACATGCTGCCCGCCGAAGTGGCGTGGCGCCAGAAGGAGCAGTTCAGCGACGGTGTCGGCTATTCCTGGATTGACACGCTGAAACAGATAACTGCTGAGGCCGTCACCGACGAGCAGATGGCCCACGCCGCCGAGCGTTTCCCCATCAATCCACCACTCAATAAAGAAGAGTATTACTACCGTTCGATTTTCGCCGAACACTTCCCCAGCGATTCAGCAGCCCGTAGCGTGAACCAGGAAGCCAGCGTAGCCTGTTCCACCGCCATCGCCCTGGAATGGGATGCCGCCTTCCGCAACCTTAACGACCCCTCAGGCCGTGCCGTCAAAGGCGTGCATGAGCAGGCATATTAGCATGATGACAATAAGTGATAGCAGTTTCTGAGAAATTCTCAGAATTTTATCAAAATACAGACAGAAAAAGGATTTGGGAGGCCGACGCTGGCGATTCAGCGGCGGCCTCCCGAGGTTTTTATCTTTGCAACGAGAAAAGTTATGTTCGCAGTCGGAGAACATAAGTTTAAGGGCTATAAATATATGTTCAAAGGCGATGAATATAAGTTTACGGCGTATAAATATAAAATATCCACTCCTGCCGAGTTTTATTTTCCCGCTAATTGGCGGGCTTTTCAAAATAAGTCATCGCAGGTGATAGCCTTTTGGATTTACTTGCCGATTCTGACGTATTGTAACATTTGGACGGGGCTTCGGGGCGGAATAGTGACGTTTTGTATCATAATTAGCTTATTTTGCTTACAAAATGTCAGTTATGTGAACTTTTAACAATCAAAGTGAGAAGAGGGAGAAAGGTTTCTCTCCCTTTTTGTATAATTTTGCACCCAGAAACAAACATTGTATTCATTATAAATAAGGTAAAGTTATGGAAGCATTAAGATTTCAGGTTGTCGGAGAGGCATTCAAGAAGAAGCCGCTCGACGTAAAAACACCCAGTGAGAGACCCGCAAAGTACTTTGGCAAGAAGGTCTTCAACCGTGAGAAGATGTACAAGTACCTGCCGAAGGACGTGTACGAGAAGATGATTGACGTGATGGACAACGGCGCACGTCTGGATCGGACGGTGGCCGACGCTGTGGCTGAAGGTATGAAGCAGTGGGCCACGGAGGAAGGCGTGACGCACTATACGCACTGGTTCCAGCCCCTGACGGAAGGCACCGCCGAGAAGCACGACTCGTTCATTGAGCACGACGGCAAGGGTGGTATGGTGGAGGAGTTCACAGGCAAGCTGCTGGTGCAGCAGGAGCCTGACGCCTCGTCGTTCCCCTCCGGTGGTATTCGCTCTACGTTCGAGGCTCGCGGCTACTCGGCTTGGGATCCTACATCGCCCGTCTTCATCATTGACGACACGCTGTGTATTCCCACCGTATTTATATCTTACTCGGGTGAGGCACTCGACTACAAGGCTCCGCTGCTGCGCGCCCTGCATGCCGTGAATGTGGCTGCTACGGAGGTGTGCCACTACTTCGATCCGACGGTGAAGAAGGTGACGTCGAACCTCGGCTGGGAGCAGGAGTACTTCCTGGTGGACGAGGGCCTCTATGCCGCCCGTCCCGACCTGCTGCTGACGGGTCGTACGCTGATGGGCCACGACTCGGCTAAGAACCAGCAGATGGACGACCACTACTTCGGCTCTATCCCCGAGCGCGTTGCTGCCTTTATGCGTGAGTTGGAGATTGAGGCACTGGAGCTGGGCATCCCCTGCAAGACGCGTCACAACGAGGTGGCTCCCAACCAATTTGAGTTGGCGCCCATCTTCGAAGAGACCAACCTCGCCGTCGACCACAACATGCTGCTGATGTCGGTCATGAAGCGTGTGGCCCGCAAGCACGGTTTCCGTGTGCTGCTGCATGAAAAGCCGTTTGCCGGTATCAACGGTTCAGGTAAGCACAACAACTGGAGTCTGTCGACAGACAACGGCGTGCTGCTGCATGCCCCCGGCAAGACGGCTGAGCAGAACCTGCGCTTCGCCACGTTCATTGTCGAGACGCTGATGGGTGTCTACAAGCATAACGGACTGCTTAAGGCCAGCATCATGTCAGCCACCAACGCCCACCGCTTAGGTGCCAACGAGGCGCCGCCCGCCATCGTGTCGTCGTTCCTCGGCAAGCAAGTCAGCGAACTCCTCGACCACATTGAGAAGGCTGACCGTGAGGACATCCTCGCTATGGCCGGCAAGCAAGGCATGAAGATGGACATCCCCGAGATTCCCGAACTGTTCATCGACAATACCGACCGCAACCGCACGTCGCCCTTTGCCTTCACCGGCAACCGCTTCGAGTTCCGTGCCGTCGGCTCAGAGGCCAACTGCGCCAGTGCTATGATTGCCCTGAACTCGGCTGTCGCTGAGGCACTTGTCAGTTTCAAGCAGCGTGTTGACGCCCTCATTCCTGAGTATGAGAAGAAACTGGCCGGCACAGGCCACTCTGCAACGTTCCACGCTATCATCGATGTGCTGCGTGAGGACATCAAGACCTGCAAGCCCATCCGCTTCGACGGCAACGGCTACTCAGACGAGTGGGTCGTTGAGGCTGAAAAGCGCGGACTCGACGTCGAGAAGTCGTGCCCGAAGATCTTTGAGCGTTACCTTGACCCGGAGAGCATCCAGATGTTCGAGAGCTTAGGCGTGATGACGAAGAAGGAGCTCGAGGCCCGCAACGAGGTGAAGTGGGAGACCTACACAAAGAAGATTCAGATTGAGGCTCGCGTACTGGGTGACCTGTCGATGAACCACATCATCCCCGTGGCCACCAACTACCAGAGCCAGCTGCTGAAGAACGTGGACAGCGTGTCGACCGTCTTCCCGCTTGACAAGGCTGAGAAGCTGAACGCCCGCAACCTGAAAATTATCGAGGAGATTGCCGAGCGTACCAGTGCCATTGAGAAGGGTGTCGAGGAATTGGTCAACGCCCGCAAACTGGCCAATAAGATAGAGGATGAACACGAGAAGGCCATCGCCTACCACGATAATGTGGAGCCGAAGCTTGACACCATCCGCTATGAGATAGACAAGTTGGAGCTCATCGTCGACGACTCGCTTTGGCCGCTGCCGAAGTACCGCGAGCTGTTATTTATAAGATAAGAAGATCCGCTATTTCAGGTAGTCCATACGGTCGGGGCCTATGTAGTAGCCCGTCTCCGCAGGCTGGTTATAGGCAACGTTCTGTGTGGCTACCGAGAGGCGGTAGGGAATGTCCTCCATCAGGCAGTTGATGCGATAGGAGGTAGGTGAAGTGCTCACGTAAAGGCGAAGTTCAGTGGACTCGCGGTTACGGATGAGCACTTCTTCGCGCCAGTCGCCTAAGAGGTCGGCGGCGAGGCAGGGGTTCGACTTCGTTCCGTTGTTGAACTGTCCGTCAAGGTGCTGCAGCTCCACCACTCTCTGCTGTTGCCAGTCGTATTTGGACACCGTGCTGTGGTCAAGCAGTTCGCGGAGCAAGTCGCCGTCCCACCAGATGCCAAAGTTGATACTGAGTCGGGGGTCGTAGAGGCGTTCACCTTTCATATTATAGACACCGCGACTGTCGATACTCCACATCTCAGGTCCGGGATTGGTGGGGTCGATGTCGGCAGCCATGCAGCGGCCTACGTCGATGTCGCTCTTGATTTGGAAGACAACCTCTCCTGTACGGGCGTTCCTTAGTTCAGAACCGTCGCGGCGGTTTTCGTGGCAGTCCCAGATATAAAGTGCGTTGTCCTTAGGGTCAGCAAGGAGGTGGATGGCGTCGCCGTGACCCATGCCTGTGTTATAGAGTCCGCGTCCGTCGTGGTCGATGGCCATCGAACCATAGGTAATCTCGTCGTAGCCGTCACCATCGACGTCGGCCACCCTCAGGTTATGGTTGCCCTGTCCGGCATAGCTGGCCCATTCCGGCGCATCGGTGTCGAACGTCCAGCGGCTCTTCAACTCGTGGCCGTCCCAGTCCCAGGCGGCAATGACGCTGCGGGTATAGTAGCCTCGGCAGAAGATGGCACTTGGTAGTTTCCCTCCCAAGTATCCGACAGCGGCGAGGAAGCGGTCAGAGCGGTTGGCCTTGTTGTCGCCCCACTTCCTGACATTACCCCGTTGGGGGATGTAGGGTTTGGAGTCGAGGGCGCGGCCTGTCAGGCCGTCGAAGACGGTGAGAAACTCCGGGCCGCTGAGGATGCGGCCGACGTTGTTGCGGTAATCGGCGACGGAATCGCCGACTACGCGACCCCGTCCGTCTCGAGTACCGTCAGCCGTACGGCATATAATCTCGGCGCGGCCGTCGCCGTCGAAGTCATAGACCATGAATTGCGTATAGTGGGCTCCGGCGCGGATGTTGCGACCCATGTCTATGCGCCAAAGCCGGGTGCCGTCAAGGCGGTAGCAGTCGATAAAAACGTTGTCGGTATAGCCGTCGTGGGCATTGTCGTGGGCGTTCCACGGTTCCCATTTCAGGAAGATTTCGTATTGTCCGTCGCCGTCGACATCCCCCACCGAGGCATCGTTGGCCGAGTAGCGGCCGTCGGGTTTCTGGACGGGAATAGGCAGGTATCCGATGGGGGCGTCAGCTTTCAGCGTGAACCCTGGTGATTCAGATATGCTATAGGTGGCATCGGTGGTCAGCGGGTGTTCATCGATGAAGAAAGTACCGCCGGTGGTGAGTGGTTGGGTGTTCAACTTGACACCGTTACGGTAGATGTCGTAGGGTTGACCCTTTGGGTCGCTCATCAGCGTGCGCCAGCTGACGGCCACCTTGCCGTCAGGGGTGCGGACGGCCACCACGCCGCGGTTCAGCCGCTCGGTACTGAGTTTGGAGTAGTCGTATCGGGTTTGTGCCCGAGTGCCGACACTTAGCAAGGCAATTGTAGCGTAGATTAGTAATCGTTTCATTGTTTAGTTGTTTTTGTTGTCGGCAAAGGTACGAATATTTTTTTATTTTCTTGCATAATTGCGGCAGATTTATTAATTTTGTCCCCAAATAGTGAAATAAAGAACTGAATGAAGGAATTTGTCATATCAGAAGCCAAAGCCGAGACGGCGGTTCTCGTAGGACTGATTACCAATCAACAGGATGAAGCCAAGACCAAGGAATATCTGGACGAACTGGAATTCCTGGCTGATACGGCGGGTGCCGTGGTTGTCAAGCGTTTCACCCAGAAGGTGGGTGGCCCCAGCAGTGTGACTTACGTCGGCAGTGGCAAGCTACAGGAAATCAAGGAATATGTTAAACTCTGCGAGGACGCGGAGGAGCCGGTCGGCATGGTCATCTTCGACGATGAACTGACGGCCAAGCAGATACGCAATATAGAGAAAGAATTACAGGTGAAGATACTGGACCGCACATCGCTGATTCTTGACATCTTTGCCATGCGGGCCCAGACGGCTGAGGCTAAGGCTCAGGTGGAACTGGCACAGCACCGCTACATGCTGCCTCGGTTGCAGCGGCTTTGGACGCACTTGGAACGCCAGGGTGGTGGCTCCGGCTCGGGCGGTGGCAAGGGAAGCGTAGGACTGCGCGGTCCTGGTGAGACACAGTTGGAGATGGACCGCCGTATCATCCTGCAGCGCATCACGCTGCTGAAACAGCGGTTGGCTGAGATTGACAAGCAGAAGACTACGCAAAGGAAGAACCGTGGCCGTCTGATACGTGTGGCCTTGGTGGGCTATACCAACGTGGGAAAATCGACGATGATGAACCTGCTGTCGAAGAGCGAAGTGTTTGCCGAGAACAAACTCTTTGCCACGCTCGACACGACGGTGCGCAAGGTGACGGTCGACAACCTGCCCTTCCTACTGGCCGACACCGTGGGCTTTATCCGCAAACTGCCCTCTGACCTGGTGGAGTCGTTCAAATCTACGCTTGACGAGGTACGCGAGGCCGACCTGCTGGTACACGTCGTGGACATCTCGCATCCTGACTTCGAGGAACAGATAACGGTGGTGGAGAAGACGCTGGCCGAACTGGGCTGTGCCGATAAACCGTCGATGATTGTCTTCAACAAGGTTGATGCCTACACCTGGACGCCTCAGGACGAAGACGACCTGACGGAGCCAACCCGTGAGAACATCTCGTTGGACGAGCTGAAGCAGACGTGGATGGCGAAACTTGACGAGAACTGCATTTTCATCTCAGCCCGTGAGAAGGAGAACATAGACGAGCTTCGGAGCGTATTATATAAGAAGGTACGCGAATTGCACGTACAGAAATATCCATATAACGACTTTTTATACCAAGACTATGAGTAATTACAGACAACTGACACAGAGTGAGATTGACATTCTTGAGAATAATGTCTGCTGGGCTGAGGACTGGCAGCGAGTACAGGTGGCTGAGGGGTTCAAACCCTACAATTTCCACCGGGTCATGTTCTATGGCGACATCCGGTTGGGCGAATTCCACAAGATGGTGGAGGTGACGAAGGGATTCTTCAAGCATTCCGGCATCAACGATGCCACGCTGCGCAATGTGACCGTCGGCAACGACTGCCTGATTGAAGGTGTGGGCAACTTCATCAACAACTATACGATTGGCAACGACTGCTACATCTCGAACATCTGCACGTTAGAGACCACCGACGATGCGACGTACGGCGAAGGTTCGGTTATCTCGGTGCTCAACGAGATGGGCGACGGCAACGTGACCATCTTCCGTGAACTGAACTCACAGATGGCGGCTCTCATGGTGAAATATAACCGTGACAAGGAACTGCGCCAGACGCTGCAGCAGATGATTGAGGACGAACTGCGGGTGACCCGGCCAGAGCGCGGACTCATCGGCAATAATGTGAAGATTATCAATGCGAAGGATATTACCAATACCATTATCAAGGGCTACTGTGAGATTAGCGGTGCGTCGCGGCTGTCAGAGTGTACGGTGATGTCGTCGATGGATGCCCCCGTGTTCATCGGGACGGGTGTCATCTGCGAGAACTCGATTATCTGCGACGGCTGCAGCATCAACAACTCGGTGAAGATGCAGGACTGCTTCGTGGGCGAGGCTTGTCAGATAACCAATGGCTTCACGGCCGAAGCCAGCCTGTTCTTTGCCAATTCGTTCATGGCCAACGGTGAGGCCTGCGCTGCCTTCTGTGGTCCGTTCTCGGCCTCCCATCATAAGTCGAGTCTGCTCATCGGCGGTGAGTTCTCGTTCTATAATGCCGGTTCGAACACCAACTTCTCGAACCATGCCTACAAGATGGGTCCCCTGCATTACGGAACCTTGGAGCGTGGCACGAAGACGGCCTCGGGCTCCTACATCCTGATGCCAGCCACCATCGGTGCCTTCTCGGTCTGCTTCGGTAAACTGATGCACCATCCTGACACGCGCTGTCTGCCGTTCTCCTATCTGATGGCCTACGGCGACACGATGTATATCGTGCCGGGACGTAACATCACTACCGTCGGTCTGTACCGCGACATCAAGAAGTGGCCGAAGCGTGACAAGCGTTCAAAGCAGTCGCGCAAGTCCATCATCAACTTCGACTGGTTGTCGCCGTTCACTGTCGGCGAAATTATGGAGGGTATCAAGATTCTGACTGCCCTACGCGAAGCATCGGGCGACAATGTATCGTCGTACAACTTCCATGAGTATGTCATCAATGCCTCGTCGCTGCGCAAGGGACTGAAATACTACGACATCGCCCTGCGCATCTTCATGGGAGCCGTGCTAAAACGTGCCCAAAAGGAGGACTACATCGGTCAGCCCGTCAGTTCAGTAGGAAAAGGCCGTTGGGTAGATCTCAGTGGACTGCTGATGCCTGAGTCCGAGGAACAGCGGCTGATTGACGAAATCAAGTCGGGTGCTTTTGACAACATCCAGCAGGTGCTCGACCGTTTTACGGACATCAACAACCGCTACAGCGACTATCGCTGGGCGTGGTCGTATCAGACGATTCTGGACTACTACCACCTGGACGAACTTGATGCTGCGGCCTGCGAGAGAATCCATGATGATTACGTCCGTGCCCGCCGTGCCTGGATTGCCGAAATCCGCAAGGATGCCGAGAAGGAGTTTGCCATGGGCGACGTAGAGCAAGAGGTGTTTGACGACTTCCTGAGTAAATTAGATCACGAGATAGACTATGAAAACTAAGGTATTGCTGTTTGCTGTTTTGTTTGGACTCGCTCTGGGTTCCTGTGAAAAGTATAAGTATGAGACGGTAAAAGGTGACCTTTCGGCGACACGTATCTACACACTGGATAACGGTCTGAAGGTCTACCTGAGTGTCAACAAGGAAAAGCCTCGTATTCAGACCTATATCGCTGTGCGTACTGGTTCGAAGAACGACCCGGCAGAGACCACCGGACTGGCCCACTACTTGGAACATCTGATGTTCAAGGGTACGGGCAAGTTCGGCGTGACAGACTCCGTGAAGGAGGCACCGCTGCTGGCCGAGATTGAGCGTCTTTATGAGCAGTATCGTCCATTGACCGACCCGGAGATGCGCCGTCAGTGCTATCACCAGATTGACTCAGTTTCACAACTTGCCGCCCAGTATTTCATTCCCAACGAGTACGACAAACTGATGGCGGCCATCGGTTCGGAAGGTTCCAATGCCTATACATCGAACGACGTGACCTGCTATGTGGAGGACATTCCCTCGAATGAGGTGGAGAACTGGGCCAAGATCCAGGCTGACCGTTTCCAGAATATGGTCATCCGCGGTTTCCATACTGAGTTGGAGGCCGTCTATGAGGAGTATAACATCGGACTGACCCGTGACGTCAACAAACTCTACGAGGCTCTGTGCCGCAAGCTCTGTCCGACCCATCCCTATGGTACGCAGACCACCATTGGTACCCAGGAGCACCTGAAGAATCCTTCTATTACAAACATCAAGAACTACTTCGCCAAGTGGTATGTGCCCAACAATGTGGCTATCTGCATGGCGGGCGACTTCAATCCCGACGAAGTCATCCAGACCATCGACCGCTACTTCGGACAGTGGCAACCCGCCACCGTGCCCGCCGATTCTCCGTCGGGTATAGTCCCTCAGCCACAGTTCCCGGAGCAGCCCGTGTTTACCGAACCGCAGGACACCAGTGTTATCGGTCCTGAGGCAGAGACCCTCTGGTTAGGATGGCGCTTCGACCGTGGCGCATCGCTGCAGACTGACACCCTGGAGGTGATTGAGTCGATGCTGAGCAACGGTACTGCAGGACTCATCGACCTCGACATCAACCAGCAGATGAAGATGCTTGAGGCATGGGGTGGGGTAGAGTCGCTGATGGACTATTCGCTGTTCATCCTTGCCGGTACGCCGAAGGAGGGACAGACACTCGACGAAGTGCGCACACTGCTGTTGGAGGAAATCGGTAAACTGAAGCGCGGGGAGTTCTCTGACGACCTGCTGCCATCAGTCATCAACAACCTGAAGTTACAATACTATAATGCCTTGGAGGACAACCGTTCGCGGGCTGACATGTTCGTTGATGCCTTTATCATCGGCACACCGTGGGAGCAGGCAGTCACCCGTCTGGACCGATTGGCTGGTATGACCAAACAGCAGATTGTGGACTTCGCTGCGCATCATTTCACCGATGGCTATGCCGTCGTCTACAAACGTCAGGGTGTTGATCCCAACGAGAAGAAGATTGACAAGCCCCAAATCACGCCGATTGCCGCCAACCGCGACATTGTCAGTCAGTTTGTGAAGGATATCCAGGCCGCCGAGGTGAAGCCCATTGAACCGAAGTTCGTGGATTTCAAGCGTGACTTGACCTTTGGTTCCCTCATACCAACGATTCCCTATGTCTATGTCCAGAATACGGAGAACGGCCGCTTCCAGTTAGCCTTCCGCTATGAGTTCGGCAAACTGGCCGATGTGCGTTATGACTATGCTGCCGACTATCTTGACTATTTGGGTACCGACGAGTTGACGGCCGAGCAGGTGAAACAGCAGTTCTATAAGCTGGCCTGCAACTTCGAAATCAGCGTGGGCGAGCGCAATATTAATATCACGCTTAACGGACTGAGCGAGAGTATGGGGGAGGCTGTGGTACTTTTGGAGAACCTCCTGCAGAATGCCAAGGTCGATCAGGAGGCTTACGACCAATACGTCAGTTTGGTGGACAAAGCTCGCGCCGATGCCAAGCTTGACCAGCGTACCTGCTTTGACTGTCTGTTCAACTACGGCATCTATGGCTCCTATAACCCCAAACGCAACCTGTTGACCACCGCCCAGCTGCGTGAGACCAATCCGCAGGAGTTGCTCGACCTGCTGAAGAATCTCAGCCAGTATGAGCACACCGTATTATATTATGGTCCGATGAGCCAGCAGGCATTACAGGAGTCGCTGGTTCCCCACCTCCAGTCGCTTGCCTCAGCATTGAAACCAGCTCCAGAGTTCAAACCTTACGTCATGGAATCAACACCCCAGAATGAGATTCTCATTGCACCCTTCGATGCGAAGAACATCTATATGCGGATGTATCACAACGAGCAACGTCAGTGGAATCCTGCTGAGGAACCCGTGCAGGCGCTGTTCAATGAGTACTTCGGTGGAGGCATGAACACTGTCGTCTTCCAGGAGATGCGTGAGACCCGTGGTCTGGCCTATAATGCCTGGGCCATGTATTGCCGTCCTCAACTGAAGGACGAGCCGGAGAATTTCTTCACGCATATCATTACCCAAAACGACAAGATGATGGACTGTGTGACCCACTTCCATACCATCCTCGACAGCATCCCGCAGAGTGAGGCTTCGTTCCAGATAGCCAAGGAAGGTCTGACCAAGCAACTGGCCAGCCGCCGTACAACGAAGTTCGGCCTGATTAATGCCTGGATTGCCGCCCGCAACTTAGGTATCGACTACGACCTGAACGAGAGAATCTATGCTGCACTGCCCAACCTGACGATGAAGGACATCGTAGACTTCGAGCAGCAGCAGATAGCCCGCAAGCCTTATCGCTATATTATCCTCGGCAACGAGCGTGACCTCGACATGGCCGCCCTCCAGCAGTATGGTCCTGTCCGCCGTGTGTCGCTCAGTGAGATATTCGGGTATTAAAGCATGAGAAGGTTCGTCTTTGTCGTCTGCGTCATCTGCAGCTTGGCTGCTTCGGTCTCGGCTCAGCCGCGTCAGCAGCTCCTTGCCCGTCTGACGACCCTGCAGAAGCAGGGCTATATGTTCGGCCATCAGGATGATCCGTTCTACGGACTGACGTGGTCGGGCATTGATGACCCCGCAAGGCCTGAGTATGGTCGCAGCGATGTGAAAGAGACCTGTGGCGACTATCCCGCCGTCATGGGCTTTGACTTGGGTGGTATTGAGATGGGCGATGCAAAGAACCTTGACTCGGTGCCTTTTACTCGTATTCGGGAAGAACTGTTGGCTCATGTGGAGCGTGGGGGGATTGTTACGCTTTCGTGGCATCCACGCAACCCATTGACGGGCGGCACGGCATGGGACAATACCGATACAACTGTTGTGGCCAGCATCCTGTCCGGTGGCAAGATGCATGGTAAGTTTGCGCAGTGGATGAAGAATGTGCGTGACTTCTTAGCTACCCTGAAAGACAAAGATGATAAGAAGGTCCCGATTATCTTCCGTCCGTGGCACGAGAACAATGGTGGCTGGTTCTGGTGGGGGGCGAAGCAGTGTACACCCAAGGAGTTCAACGCCCTTTGGCGTATGTTGCAGGACTATTTGGTGAGCGAGGGCTTTGACAATCTGGTGTGGAGTTGGAGTCCGAACTTAGGTGTGGCCAATGATGGTTCAATGAAGTACTATCCCGGCGACGACCGCATTGACCTCATCGGCCTTGATGCCTATCAGTGGGGTACGGAGCAAGACTTTGTGCGTCAGTTCAATGCTGATATGCAGCTTGTCTCTAGCTTTGCCAAACAGCATCAGAAACTCTTTGCCCTGACTGAGTGCGGACTGAAGAACCTGACCGACCCGACGTGGTGGACACGGGTGCTGAAGCCCCAGCTCGACAAATATCCCCTCTCTTATTTCTTGGTGTGGCGTAACGCCAAGCATGAATACTTCGGTCCGGCACCTGGTGAGGAGAATGCTCCTTACTTCAACGAGATGGTGCGCAGCGAGAAGGTACTCATGTTGGAGGATGTCAGTAGTCGAAGAGACTTTGTTGTGCAATACGATGGTCAGTTATGGCTTCGTGACGAGCCTTACCGCTTTGTGGGTACCAACTTCTGGTATGGCCCTATTTTGGCCTCCGAAGGACAGGGAGGTGACCGCCAACGGCTACAGCGTGAATTGGATAATCTGCATGTCCTCGGCCTCAACAACCTGCGTATTCTTGTTGGAAGTGATGGTCAGCAAGGCGTTACCACCAAGGTGGAACCGACGTTGCAAAAAGCTCCGGGAGTTTATAACGACACGCTCTTGGCTGGTCTCGACTATTTGCTCTGCGAGATGGGCAAGCGGGGAATGAAGGCCGTGCTCTACCTCAATAACTCATGGGAGTGGAGTGGGGGCTATGGCTTCTACTTGGAGCATGCCGGACTGGGTAAGGCCCCACGTCCCAATGAAGCAGGCTATGAGGCCTATATGCGGCATGTGGCTCAGTTTGCCACCAGCGAGAAGGCACACCAGTTGTTTTATGACTACGTACGGTTTATTCTCTCACGACAGAACCGTTATACCTCTTTATTATATAAGGACGACCCTACCATCATGGCGTGGCAGATAGGCAATGAGCCTCGTGCCTTTGGTGACAAGGAAAAGCCCTCCTTTGCACGTTGGCTGGCTGAATCGTCGGCACTCATCCGCCAGCTTGATTCCAACCATCTTATTTCCGTTGGCTCGGAAGGAATCTG
Source organism: uncultured Prevotellaceae bacterium (assembly GCA_937898415.1). Classification (GTDB taxonomy): domain Bacteria; phylum Bacteroidota; class Bacteroidia; order Bacteroidales; family Bacteroidaceae; genus Prevotella. The sequence continues at coordinate 122,676 of CALDLA010000172.1, forward strand.
GGGCTGTGAGATGGATTCTGCACTTTATGTGCAAATATGCAGTGACCCCAATATAGACTATCTGAATGCCCATGTATGGCCCTACAACTGGAGTTGGGTGAAAAAGGAATCGCTTGTCGCGGATGTTCCCAAGGCGTGTAAGAACACTTCAGACTATCTACGTCCACATTTCGAGATTGCCCGACAACTGCGGAAGCCGCTTGTCATTGAGGAATTCGGATTTCCGCGTGACGGTTTCAGTTTTTCTCCATCTTCCACAACCAAAGCCCGCGATGCGTATTATCACTACATCTTCTCACTTGTTCAGTCGGAGCCGACAGTTGCTGGCTGTAACTTCTGGGCTTGGGGCGGTGAGGCTCGTCCACAGCACGAACAATGGCAGGTGGGCGACCCCTATATGGGTGACCCGGCACAGGAGCAGCAAGGGCTGAACTCCGTATTCAATACCGATGAGACGACATTAAAGTTGATTCCCCGATGACTATACATGAAAGAATAGAGACGTTGCGCAGACAGCATGAGGCGCTGCTGATCCGAAGGAACGAGCCTGTGACAGCTGATGGTCCGGCTTTCGGTTCGTTCCGCTTTACCGAGAACGGCATTTATGAGAAGTATCGCTATCCCGTACTGACCGCTGAGCACATACCGTTGGAGTGGAAATATGACTTCTGTGAGAAGGATAACCCCTACTTGATGCAGCGCATCATGTTCAATGCAGTGTTCAATGCGGGAGCTATCAAATTAGGTGGCAAATATCTCTTGATGTGCCGTGTGGAGGGAGCTGACCGTAAGAGCTTCTTTGCCGTGGCTGAGTCGCCCAACGGTATCGACAACTTCCGGTTCTGGCCGGAACCAGTCACGATGCCTGATTCACCAGTCCCTACTACGAATGTCTACGATATGCGACTGACGCAGCATGAGGACGGCTATATCTACGGCGTGTTTTGTGCCGAACGTCACGATGATACTCAGCCGGGCAATCTCTCGGCAGCTACGGCTACCGCCGGCATTGCCAGAACAAAAGACCTGAAGACATGGGAGCGGTTGCCCGACCTGAAGTCAGACAGTCAGCAGCGTAACGTGGTGTTGCATCCTGAGTTTGTGGATGGCCACTATGCTTTCTATACCCGTCCACAGGATGGCTTTATCGAAGCGGGCAGTGGGGGCGGCATCGGCTGGGCACTTGTCGACGATATCACCCATGCCGTCATCAGGGACGAGACGATTATCAGTCGGCGTCACTACCATACTATTATGGAAGTGAAGAATGGTGAGGGCCCTCATCCGCTGAAGACCGCGAAGGGCTGGCTACACCTGGCCCATGGCGTGAGAGGGACAGCCGACGGACTACGCTATGTGCTATATCTGTATATGACGGCACTTGACGACCCCACCCGTGTCATTGCCCAGCCCGGCGGTTATTTCCTGGTGCCTGAATGTGACGAGTACCTGGGAGATGTGATGAATGTCGCCTTCTCGAATGGCTGGATAAAGGATGACGACGGTAGGGTACTGATTTATTATGCAACGGCTGACACCCGAATGCATGTGGCCGTATCGACCGTTGACCGCCTTGTCGACTACTGCATGAACACCCCGGAAGATGGACTGACAACGACTGCCAGTGTGGAGAACATCAAACGGCTCATTGAAAAGAACCGCAGAAATGGCTATGCTTAGCAGAGAAACAGCCGATGTGCTGGTCATGTTGAAGAGCAACGCCAAGACATTGCTGGAAGACAATATTCTGCGCTTCTGGCTTGATAGGATGCAAGACCGTGAACATGGCGGCTTTTACGGACGTATGGACGGCAACGACCGCCTTGATCCGCAAGCCGACAAAGGTTGTGTGCTCAACGCTCGTATTCTCTGGTCTTTCTCTGCTGCCTATCGGGTGTTGCGCCATCCACAGTATCTTGAGGCAGCTACCCGTGCCAAGGACTATATCTTGGAGCATTTCATCGACCGTACACAGGGTGGTGCCTATTGGTCACTGGACTATCAGGGTCATCCGAAGGATACCAAGAAACAGTTCTATGCCTTAGGCTTTATGATTTATGGTCTCAGTGAGTATGTCCGTGCTACTGGTGACCAGGAAGCCCTCGCGGAGGCTGTCCGTCTGTTTGAGTGTGTTGAGCAGCATGCCTACGACCATGAATATGGCGGATATATTGAAGCCACTACCCGCGACTGGCAGCCCATCGGCGATATGCGACTCTCGGAACTGGACGCCAACTACCCTAAATCGCAGAATACCCATCTCCATATCCTGGAGCCATATACCAATCTTTACCGTGTATGGAAAGACCCGAGGTTGGAACGGGCGCTATCTCGGCTGATAGACGTATTTTTGGGTAAGATACTGAATCCCGTGACCCATCATCTGGATCTCTTTTTCGAGAACGACTGGACACGGGGTGCCGGGCAAGGGGAAAGCTATGGACATGACATTGAGGCCTCATGGCTCCTCCATGAGGCAGCACTGGTCTTAGACAATCCTTATATAATAAAAAAGGTGGAACCCGCTGTCGTGGCTATTGCCCATGCCTCAGAAGAAGGTCTGCTGCCTGCAGGAGCCATGATTCATGAACGGAATCCCGGCACTGGCTACAGGGATGCCGATTTGCATTGGTGGGTGCAGGCTGAGACTGTGGTGGGGTTCCTGAATATCTATCAGCATTTCCATGATGAAGCAGCACTCGACAAGGCGCTGCGCTGTTACCAATACATCACTAATCAGCTCGTTGACCACGAAAGGGGAGAATGGTATTGGAGTCGACGGGAGGATGGAAGCATCAACCGCGACGACGACAAGGCGGGCTTCTGGAAGTGCCCTTATCACAACAGCCGTATGTGTTTGGAGATATTGGAACGAAAAAAACGCTGAAACTTTTTGCGTTTTCGGCTTTTTTATGTACTTTTGTACCCAATAAAACTAATATAACCGATAATTATGGCAAACGTAGTAGATTTCAAGTACGCCCCGATGTTCCAGTTGGGCGAAGACAAAACCGAGTACAGACTGCTGACGAAGGAAGGCGTAAGCACTGCCGACTTTGAAGGTAAGGAAATAGTAAAGGTGACGAAAGAGGCACTGACACTGCTGGCACAACAGGCCTTCCACGATGTGGAATTCATGCTGCGCCGAGAGCATAACCTGCAGGTAGCCAAGATTCTAACCGACCCTGAGGCCTCTGAGAACGACAAGTATGTGGCACTGCAGTTCCTGCGCAATGCCGAGGTGGCCTGCAAGGGCATCCTGCCTTTCTGTCAGGATACGGGTACGGCCATTATCCATGGTGAGAAAGGTCAGCAGGTGTGGACGGGCTTCGAGGACGAGGAGGCTCTCTCACGTGGTGTCTACAATACCTTCACCCAGGACAACCTGCGCTATTCTCAGAATGCTCCGCTGACGATGTACGACGAGGTGAACACCCGTTGCAACCTGCCTGCCCAGATTGACATCGAGGCCGTGGAAGGTGCAGAGTACCGCTTCGTGATGGTGGCCAAGGGTGGCGGTTCGGCCAACAAGACCTACTTCTACCCGATGACCAAGGCTACCATCCAGAACGAGGGTACGCTCATTCCGTTCCTTGTCGAGAAGATGAAGTCTTTGGGTACGGCAGCCTGTCCACCTTATCACATTGCCTTTGTCATTGGTGGAACTAGTGCCGAGAAGAATCTGCTGACGGTGAAGTTAGCCTCGATTAAGTACTACGACTCGCTGCCCACTACCGGCGACGAGACAGGTCGTGCTTTCCGTGATGTCGATTTGGAGGAGAAATTGCTCAAGGAGGCCCATAAGATTGGCCTGGGTGCTCAGTTTGGTGGTAAGTACCTGGCTCACGATATCCGTGTCATCCGTCTGCCGCGTCATGGTGCTTCTTGTCCTATCGGTATGGGTGTCAGCTGTTCGGCTGACCGTAACATCAAGGCCAAGATCAACCGCGATGGTATCTGGCTGGAGAAGATGGACTCCAATCCTGCTGAGTTGATTCCTGCTGAGTATGCCAAGGCTGGTGAGGGTAAGAATACCATTGTTATCGACCTTAATGAGGGCATTGACGCAGTTCGCAAGGAACTCTCGAAGTATCCTGTCTCTACTCGTGTCAACCTGAAAGGTACCATCATCGTCGCCCGTGACATTGCCCATGCCAAGTTGAAGGCTCGTCTCGATGCTGGTGAGGGATTGCCCGACTACTTCAAGAAATATCCCGTACTCTATGCCGGTCCTGCCAAGACACCGGAGGGCTATCCTTGCGGTTCGATGGGGCCGACCACGGCTAACCGTATGGATCCATACGTAGATGAGTTCCAGGCTAATGGCGCTTCATTGGTGATGATTGCCAAGGGCAATCGTTCACAGGTAGTTACTGATGCCTGTCAGAAGTACGGTGGCTTCTATCTGGGTAGCATTGGCGGTGTGGCTGCGGTCCTGTCGCAGTCGAGCATCAAGTCCATCGAGTGCGTGGAGTATCCCGAACTCGGCATGGAGGCTGTATGGAAGATTGAAGTCGAGGACTTCCCTGCTTTCATCCTCGTCGATGACAAGGGCAACGACTTCTTCAAGACCCTAAAGCCGTGGACACCATGCGCAAAGTGAAACCAATATTGTTATTACTCATACTGATGACCACTCTGCCTCTGCGTCTTTCAGCGCAGAAGGAGTGGGTCATCCGTGGTGATTGTACCCCTGAACCATCTGAGGGTGCTGTCACCCGTGGCTTGCGTTACAAGCTGCCAACTCCTAAAACCCAATGGGATTCTACCAAGGTATATCGGCAGTTGGTCATTCTGTTCAGTTTCCGCGATGTCGACTTCAAGATTGAGAATCCCCAGGCTACATACGACTCCATCTTTAACTATAATGGCTATAACCAGGGTTTGGGAAAAGGCTGTGTGGCCGAGTATTTCCGCGATCAGTCCAACGGTCTTTTCAATCTGTCCTTCGATGTCTATGGTCCCGTCAAGGTCGATACGCTGGCTTGTCCCTATAGTACACCAGACGATAAGACTCGAAATTATGGCAAGGACCAGTTCTCTACGGCTTCAAAGGCTATTTTCGCACAGTATCCTGATATCGACTACAAGCAGTACGACTGGAATGGTGATGGTCTTATTGAGCAGATTATATTTATCTATGCCGGATTCAGCGGAAATCAGGGTAGTGGCAGTTACGGCTACATCTGGCCCAATAGTAGCACGTTCACTACGATTTCTACTCCTGATGGTATCAAGGTCTCAAACTATACGGCGAGTGGTGAACTGTGGAAAAATAACAGGTTTTGCGGTATTGGTACTATCTGTCATGAGTTCTCCCATAGTTTAGGACTGCCCGATATTTATCCCACTAGGGATAATGCTGGCTATTCTGTCTGCGATGAGTGGGACTTGATGGATGGTGGCAACTTCACCAACTACGGTTGGTGTCCGCCTAACTTTACGCCGATGGAGAAAATGGTGTTAGGTTGGCTTGCTCCCATTGAACTGACAGAGCCCGCAACAATTACGAATCTGAAACCTTCGGCAGAGGGCGGTGAAGTCTATCGGATTAAGCATTCTGCCAGCGAGTGGTTACTATTGGAGAACCGTCAACAGCGAGGTTGGGATTTAGGGGCACCTGGCAAGGGACTGGTCATTTATCATGTAAACTATGACGGCTCCGTCTGGAAAGGTAATACGGTGAACAATGACAAGACACATCGGCGCTTCGAACTGGTTCATGCCGACAATATGGACTATGATGCCTGGGATGCCGTCATTGGCAGTGGTAAGAGTCCTTATAGGAACAAGCCCCGGATGAACAGTGCTATTCTCAGCACGTCACCCTATCCCTGGTCGACAGACTCTACCACGTTCGTGAACGACGAACTGACTGACACCTCTGTCCCGGCAGCAACGATGTATTATCCCAATGAAGAGGGCAGTCTCAAACTTGACAAACCCATCACTAACATCAGCATGTCTGACGACGGGCTTATCTCGTTCGATTTCATGGGTGGTATTCCTGACGGAGTCGCCCCCATCCATCCTTCACCATCCATCCTCCCCCAGTATTATAATCTCCAGGGGCAGAAGGTGGCAGTACCTGGAAAAGGAATATTTATAGTAGATTGGAAGAAAGTAATCATTCACTAACCATTTAATAACACAAACTATGCGAGTAATTATTGAACCTAATTATGATTTGATGTCCCAGTGGGCCGCCAATCATGTCATTGAGCGTATCAACGCTGCCCAGCCGACGGCTGAGAAACCATTTGTCCTTGGACTTCCCACCGGCTCTTCGCCCATCGGTATGTACCGTGCCCTGGTCAAGGCCTGTCAGGAGGGCAAGGTGTCGTTCAAGAATGTCGTCACCTTTAATATGGACGAGTATGTAGGTCTGCCTGTTGACCATCCCGAGAGCTACCACAGTTTTATGTTCACCAATCTGTTCAATCACATCGACTGCCCCAAGGAGAACATCCATATTCTCAACGGCAATGCGCCTGACTTGGAAGCCGAATGTGCTGCCTATGAGAAGGAGATTGAGAAGTTTGGTGGTATCGACCTGTTTCTTGGCGGCATCGGCCCCGACGGTCATATTGCCTTCAACGAGCCAGGTTCGTCGCTGACCAGCCTCACCCGTCAGAAGACGCTGACCACTGACACCATCATTGCCAACAGCCGTTTCTTCGATTACGACATCAATAAGGTTCCCAAGACCGCACTGACCGTTGGCGTTGGTACTGTCATGGCAGCCCGTGAGGTCATGATTCTGGTCAATGGCCACGGTAAGTGCCGTGCTCTTCAGGCCGCCATCGAAGGCTCAGTCAATCACATGTGGACTATTTCTGCTCTCCAGATGCATCGTCATGGCATTATCGTTTGCGATGAAGCCGCCTGCGACGAGCTGAAGGTTGCCACTTATCGATATTTCAAGGATATCGAACGTAACAATCTTTTGTAAGAAAAAAGCCGCGTGCGCGGCTTTTTTCTTTTTATTTTTTTGCACTATTCAGATTATTTCGTAACTTTGTAGCCTGAAATACGGAAAAGAGCATGCTCAAGAATCTCTCTTCCTATTGTTTTTATGTGTTAACTTATAGTTAACTAGTTGATAGCCAACGGCTTCTACTATGCCGTAGGGAAAAGTTTTTGTATGGTTTTGTAAAATATTAACCTGTCTATAAATGAATTATTTAAGAAAAATTTTTCTGCTGTTGTTGCTGATACCCTTAGGTGTCCTCGCCCAGTCGATGAGCGACAGTCAGATTTTGGATCTTATCAAGCGTGAGACAAGTGCTGGTTCCTCGCGGTCGCAGATTGTGACCAAGCTTGTGCAGCGTGGTGTGAAAATTGACCAGATTCGCAGGGTCCGTGCCCAGTATGAGCGGCAGCTTCGTACCAAGGGACTCAGTGGCACTGCTGATCAGGCTGTCGAAGAGGTGGGAAGTCGTTTACGTTCCAGTAATTCCGACATCTCTGACGACATCACGTCGGGTAAGTCCGGTTCTGGCTCTGAACTGAATTCTGATGCTGATTTGATGTATGCTGAGCTGTATGAGACCGGTGAGACGTCTTCTAACGACTCTGTTAAGAAGGTCTATGGTCACGACATCTTCAACAACAAACTGTTGTCGTTCGAGCCCAATATGAACATTGCCACGCCTCAGGATTATATCCTTGGCCCTGGCGACCAGCTGGTCATTGATGTATATGGTGCTTCTCAGAAGTCTTTCCAGTTGACGGTCTCTCCTGAAGGAACGGTGACGGTGCCCGACTATGGCCCTATTTCCGTGTCGGGTATGACGGTGGCTGCTGCTAACAGTCGTATCCGTTCCAGCTTAGGTGCCCGTTATAGCAGTTCGAGCGTCAAACTGAGTGTAGGTCAGACCCGTACCATCTTGGTCAATGTCATGGGCGAGGTGAAGTCACCTGGTACCTATCATCTCAGTGCCTTTGCCAGTGTGTTCCATGCCCTTTATGCTGCCGGAGGTATTCGTGACTTAGGTACTTTGAGAAACATCCGTGTTCTCCGTGGTGGTCAGTTGGTGACGGTAGTTGATGTCTATGAGTATATCCTCAATGGTCGCTTGGCTGGCAACGTCCGATTGAAGGAGGGTGATGTCATTCAGGTAGGAACTTACGACTGCCTGGTCAATGTCACTGGTAATGTGAAGCGTCCTATGTATTACGAGATGCGTTCCACCGAGAGTGTAGCCACCCTGCTGAAGTTTGCCGGAGGCTTCACGGGCGATGCCTATCGCAAGAGTGTCCGTCTGGTTCGTCAGTCTGGTGATCGCTATTCCGTCTTTAATGTCGATGAGTTCGACCAGTCCTCCTTCCGAGTAGCTGACGGCGATGTGGTGAAAGTTGATGCCATGCTCGACCGTTTTGAGAACATGGTCGAGGTAAAGGGAGCTGTCTTCCGTCCCGGTCAGTTCCGTTTGGGCGAGCAGGTCACCACGGTTCGCAGTCTGATTGAGCAGGCCGATGGTCTGACCGAGGATGCTTTCACTGCCCATGGTGTGCTGCACCGTATGCGTCCAGACCGCTCTCTTGAGATCATTTCTGTTGATGTAGCAGGCATCATGGATGGCACGGTGCCTGACATTCCTTTGGCCAACGAGGATGTGCTGTTCATCCCCACCCAGACCGAGCTTATCAACAGCCGTTATGTCACTATCGAAGGTGAGGTTCTTTCCCCCGGTGAGTATCAGTGGGCGGCCAATATGACGTTGGAGGACCTTGTCATGAAGGCTGGTGGCTTGACCGATGCCGCCTCGGTGGCTAAGGTCGACGTATCTCGCCGAATAGTTGATCCCAAGGCCACGAAGTCAAGTTCTGAATTGGCCAAGACCTTCACCTTTGCCCTTAAAGAGGGTTTTGTCATCGACGGCACTCCTGGTTTCACCCTTGAACCTTACGATATTATCCATGTGTTCCGTAGCCCCGGCTATCGTACTCCCCGCCAGGTTTCTATTGAGGGTGAGGTCAACTTTGCCGGTCGCTTCACCTTAGAGAAGAAGAATCAGCGTCTGAGTGACCTTGTCCAGCGGGCTGGTGGCATTACCGAGGATGCATACGTTGAAGGAGCCCGGTTGGAGCGCCGGATGGACGAAACCGAGCGTGCCCGTCTTCAGATGGCTATGCAGACCGTCCGGCTGAGTAAGGACAGCAAGGACTCCGTCTCTATGGAAAAGGTGAATATGAGTGAGGTTTATACTGTAGGAATACAATTGGGCGAAGCCTTGAAACATCCGGGGGGCAATGAAGACATTGTGCTTCGTGAAGGCGACCGTCTCATCATCCCAGAGTATGAGGGTACGGTGAAAATCAGTGGGGATGTCATGTATCCCAATACCGTGGCATTCGAAGGTGATAAAGGCTATAAATGGTATGTCCGTCAGGCTGGTGGTTTCGGTGAACGCGCCAAGAAGAAGAAGACTTACGTTATTTATCCCAACGGTACGATGGCTCAGGTCAATCATGGTGCCAAGATTACGCCGGGCTGCGAGATTATTGTTCCATCGAAGCCTAAGAGGGAAGCTATGACAGCTGGACAATGGATGGCAGTCGGATCGAGTGCTGCTTCTATCGCTACCATGATTGCTACGATTATTTATATGATTACTAAGTAATTTCGCATAATGATGGAACAGAATAATCAAGAGACAGCTCCTATCCAAGAGCAACAGTCTTCCATTTATTTGGGAGCCCTTTGGCAATCGCTCCGTACTCATCGTAAACTATATTATAAGGTACTCGGTATTGCCTTCATTGTGGCTTGTATTTATGCGTTTAGCCTGCCCAAGACCTATAGCTGTAAGGTGATGCTGGCCCCAGAGTTGAGTAGTACTGGCGGCCGTAACTATCTGAGTACTTTGGCTTCCAGTTTCGGACTTACGATGGGAAGTACTCGTACCGGCAGTGAGGCCCTTTTCCCGACGTTGTATCCTGACCTTATGAACTCCGTTGACTTCAAGACCAGTCTCTTTCCTGTCAAGGTGCGCCGTGATAAAGACAAGCGTGAGATGACCTATTACGATTATCTGTTGAATGAGCAGAAGCGTCCATGGTGGAGTTCAGCCATTGGAACCGTCGTTGGGGGTATAGCCAGCCTATTTTCAAAGGATAGTATAGGACTTAGCTCAAAGAACGTCAAGGAAGTTAATCCTTTCCGCTTAACTAAGAAGCAGACCGCCATTGCTGCTGCTATTAATAATCGAGTTAAGTGCTCCGTCGATAAAAAGACGCTGGTCATTACCATTCAGGTAGTCGATCAGGATCCTCTTATCTGTGCTACTGTAGCTGACTCCGTTCAGAACCGTTTGCAGAAATTTATTACCGATTATCGCACCAGTAAGGCTCGTGAAGACTTGGAGTATAACCGAAAATTGTATATCGAGGCCAAGCGTGAGTATGACAAGGCCCGTCAGCTTTATGCCTCATTCAGCGATGCCAATCAGGACGTCATTCTCCAAAGTGTCCGTACCAAACTCAATGATTTGGAGAACGAGATGCAGTTGAAATTTAATACCTATAATGCAGTCTCTGCCCAGTTGCAGGACGCTAAGGCCAAGGTGCAGCAGGAAACCCCCGCTTTCACCACCCTTCAGAGTGCTACCGTCCCTATCCGTCCCTCAGCCCCCAGTAAGAGCAAGATAGTCTTTGTATTCCTCTTCCTCGCCTTCCTTGGCACCACCGTTTGGGTGTTCTACAAGGACGGTCACCTCAAACCCCTCCTTGGACTCTCATAATATAAAGACGAATATGACGCAACTTTCAGAAGAAGAGCATAAGGCCCAGATGGCCGATATGAAGACTTTCGACGAGCAAATGCCCTGTGTCGGAATCTTTTGGTACGACCCCGAAGAACACAGCTTTTTTGGTGTTCGTAAAAAAGAGATTACTCCTAAGATGGTTGAGGAGGCTGCCGATAAAGGAATTCCTTTTATTAACTATCCACATCTGCACCGTCAGGTATGGATGAAAGAGTATTTTAAGGCTCAGGCGAAGCATGTTGAAACAAAGTTTATGGGTGATTACACTCAAATACCACGTGGACGTGTAGCTTGGAACATTGATAAGTTCATTGTGCTTGTAGGTCACTGGGCCGAGCCGATTCTTGACGAACTCACAGAGTTGATTGAACAGGAGTTCTCCCTCCCTTACTTCGAGTTCGTGTACGATGTTCATTGGGATTTAGGTCATGGCTGGTCTGGTGATATGTAAAAGTGATGATGCAGGTAGATATCATTTTTCTTTTTATTCTGATTGTCGAAGTGTTCTTTCTGTGCTTAGTTGAGCACAGATTATGGAATACATGGCTGACACCTGCAATCAGCCTGTCGGTTCCTTTTACAGCTGTCGCTGTCGTTGCTGCTGTGGTATCTACTATTAGTGATGATATTCCAGATATTTATTATCCGGCATTAATTGTTTGGATAGTTGGAATCCCCTTTTTTATGATACCAAGTGTGCTTTTGGCACCAGTAAATAAGAAAATGTCAATATGCGCTGACATTTCCAACAATAATGATGATTACTATAAGTTATTCCGTAATATAGCTTTCGTCATCGTTGCCATTAATTTGATGAGATTGCGCTCAACGATGTTGGTTTCTGCTTTTACATTTGGCAGTGACGAATTGTCAGAAGAGTACGAGGCTACTGGTGTGCTTGCCCATCTGAATCAGTTGCTTTATGCGATTTTCCCTTATATGATGTATAAGGCTGATAGATATCATAAATCTGCTTACCTCATTATCGTATTAACGTTGGTAAGTATGTTCGCCGTTGCTGTCAAGAGCTGGATTATCATTCCTTTGTTTGCAGGCATGTTTCTTAGGATACATATGGGGAAGACAAAGTTGGGAATAAAAGTGATTCTTATCCCTATTGTATGTGGAGTACTTGTTTTTTTTGTCAGTTATTATCTTATAATGGTTGTAAGTGGCCAATCCGAATTTTCATCAGAATGGTTTGAATATGTTTACAATCATTTTGTAGAATATTTGATAGGAGGTGTGCTATCATTCTGTTTGGATTATAAAGATGGTATAATGGAGCCGGTAATGATTGAATCTCTTTTTGGGCCATTCGTGAATTTTTATCAGTCGTTGACAGGAGGGGAATACGTAAATGTTATAAATCCAATATTTTACCCGATAGGAGAAGTTGGAGAAAGTAATGTACGGACATTTATTGGTACAATACTATGTTACTCGCATGATATAGGTTTTTCGGTAGTATTTGTTATTTTGATGAGTACCATGCTCTATATGTATTTCTTGATGTCGAGACATACCAATTCTATTTTTGTAATCATTGCGTCGTGTTATAATTTAGCCTTTTTGACGTTTGGCTTCTTTGAGTTCTATTGGTTGAATTTAAGTAGCTACGAAATACCAATTATTTGTCTGGTCATCAGTTATTGCTTGTTTAGTAAACATAGCCCGTTGCTTGCTCATGAGAAAGTTTGAATCTTATCATAGAGTATTGGAAAGCATCATGTCGCTGTCGCTGCTGAATTTGCTCAACATGGTGCTACCTTTGATAACCCTTCCTTACCTGATTAGGGTTGTGGGGATAGCTAATTACGGTAAGTACTCCATTGTCTATGTTATGATTCAGTATGTCATACTGATTGCCTCATACGGTTTTAATTTCTCAGCAACCCGGCTGATAGCCATGAATCGAGAAGACCGAAATGAAATAGAGACTATTTTCAATTCCGTACTTCTATGTAAAATACTGCTTACCGTATTTCCATCCATATTATTTCTGGTCTTCTCGTGGCTTGTTTATGACGTGGACTACGTCATCATGCTTGCTTTGGGATTAGGTATGGCTATTGGAGATATATTCAATCCCGTCTGGCTTTATCAGGGAATGGAAAAGATGCGATACATGACGATTGTGAATTTTATCAGCAAATTATTCTTCACCGTTCTGATTTTTATTTTAATACGTAAGAAAAGCGACTATCTTTTCATAACGTTATATAACTCTGCCGGTTATTTATTGGCTGGGGCGATAAGTCTCTATATTGCGTGTCACGAATTTCATCTTTCTTTGAAGTTTCCCAATAAGGAAAGTGTTATTTTTCAGTTCAAGGATGGACTGTATATATTCTTGTCTACCGTATTTATGAATTTATATCGAAACTCTAATACATTTATCCTCGGACTGTTCGTAAATGAGAGTTTTGTAGGGATGTATGCCGGTGCTGAAAAAATAGTAAAAGCAGTGCAGAGCTTGGCAGACCCTATTTCGAATGCTTTCTTCCCTCACCTTGCGGAATCGTTCAAGCACCATACCTTACAGGCAAACATCTTGCAATTATTCAAGTTGACAAAAATCCTGTTTCTTTTCTTGCTTGTTTTGGGCAGTTTATGTTTCTTTTTTGCTCCGTTACTAAATAGGATGTTGTTGGATGCTAATGAGGAAGGCAGCATACTTCTCATTAAGTTGATGTCACCTGTTATAATTGTTGGTGGACTCAACTATGTGTTGGGAATTGTCGGATTGATTAATTTGGGCGAGAAAAGGAAATTTCTACAGACGGTATTTGTCAGTGGAATACTGTCTGTCACATTCCTTTTATGTACTGTTAGATATTGGGGTGCTTCAAGCGCAGCATTGTCAATGGTATTGGCAGAGATAACCATTTTCGTCTGTTGTCTATATTATCTGAGAAAACTATATGGTTGCAGTTATCCTTGTTAATTGGAATGGATTTGAAGATACGATAGCCTGTATTTCATCTTTACAGAAGTGTGACGATAAGGATTTCTTTGTCGTGGTTTGCGACAATGGTTCGACGAATGATTCAGTATCGCAGATTACTTCATATTGTCAGGAACATCATCTTCGGTTCGATACATTTGAAAAGACTGAAAGCTGTAGGCCTAATGTCACTCTGACGAACGGGCATATTCTATTATATCAATTAGGTGATAATTACGGATTCAGCAAAGGAAATAATATTGGAATACAGTTTGCCTCTTTCTTTCATCCTGAATATTATTTGCTATTAAACAATGATACAGAAGTTGAACCTGATTTTCTTTGTCGGTTGATAGAGTTCCAACGGGCACATACGCAATATAAGGTGCTTACTCCGCTCATTCATTACTATTATGACAAGTATTTGATATGGAACGGTGGAGGTAATATCTATTGGGGCTTCAGGAAATATCACTTTGCCGATCAAAACGAATCAGTGGTCCCGAAGCAGGAGAGTATTCCATGCACATTTATAACCGGTTGCGCATTGTTCTTTGTGCCTGAGCTGTTGGATGAAAAACAACGACTGTTGACGGAAAAGTTCTTCTTTGGCGAAGAGGACTTTGAGTTTGGACTTCGAATGAAGAAACTGAAGGTGAAGATGGCTTGTGTCTTGGACTCAGTTATATACCACAAAGTGGGCGGATCCAGAAAAAGCAATGCCAATAAGATTGGTTATACTTATATTTATTATTTGAATAGGATAATTAATGTTCGTGATTATCTTCCTAGCTGGCAATTCCCCTTCTACGAATTAGTGTTCTATGCAAGTGTGGCACGTGTCCTTAAAATCTATTATAACTTCAAGTGGAAAAGAATTGTTCGATTTATAAAGAAGATGAAAATTGACTCTAATAGGATGAGTGGAGTTTCGAAAGATTTCTTTCTACACACAATAAGTGACAATAGTAACCTATTTGGTTCTTCTTCAATTTAGTTGAAGATTTTGTCAATATTTCAGATAGGATTAGTAATCAACATTGCCAAGACCCTCAAAAAAATGACTCGAGTCAATCGATGAAATGACTCGAGTCAACCGATGAAATGACTCGAGTGAAATGATTTAATGAATCGAGTCACGCTGCTATCGAATCGTTTCATTTGTCATGAATAATGATGTTTCAATTATATTGCAGAAGAACCATTGAAAAGGTAAGCTAAAGATGAAAGTTTTATTGTTATCAGAGATAACTAGTATTCATACAAAGCGATGGGCTGATTCGCTCTCGAAAGCAGGAATCCAAGTCTGCGTATTTAGCCTATTCAAAAATGAAAGTGAAAGACCTTCTTCTCTATATGAAGTGGTTTCTGTTAGTTTGCCTCAAAGATCACGTCAAGAACGAATTGATGACGGTTCTTTTTCAAAACTGCGATATTTGACTGCGGTTTCTAAGTTGAAGCAAGTAATAAAGAGTTATAAGCCCGATATTATCCATGCGCATTATGCATCGAGTTATGGATTATTAGGTGCTTTAGCGTTTAAACATCCATACGTGGTCAGCGTATGGGGAAGTGATATTTTATTATTTCCTAAAGTTTCGTTTATCCATCGCTCTGTTATAAAATTTGTATTTAGAAAAGCCGACTATCTGTTTTCTACCAGTCGGAATATGGCTAATGAAGGGAGCAGATATACAGATAAGCCTTTTAAGGTAATACCTTTTGGAATTGATTGTCATGTGTTCAGACCGGAGCGGAAACAGCATAAAGTTTTTACAATTGGTTGTACGAAGAACCTTTTGCCAATATATGGAATTGACAAACTGATTAGGGCTTTTGCAATAGTTTGTAAAACCATCCAAGCTAAATTGGTATTGGTTGGTGACGGGCCAGAACGGGAACATCTGATGGCATTGGCTCAGTCTTTGAATGTACAAGATAAAGTTTCATTTGAAGGAAATCACAACCATGATGAAATGATGCGATATTATAATGAATTTGATGTTGCAGTTTTTTTGTCTGAGAGTGAATCTTTCGGAGTAGTTGCCCTGGAAGCAATGGCTTGTGAGTGTCCGTTGATAGTATCTCATACGCTTGGTTTTGATGAGGTCGTTCCAAATGAAGCAGGTTTATTTGTTGACAGAAGTAATGAAAAAGAAATAGCATCAAGGATTTTATACCTGCATGATAATCCACAAATAGGTAATGACATGGGGCGTTCAGGAAGACATTATGTACAAAAAAAATATAGTTGGGAGGAGAATGTTAGGCAAATGATAGAACAATATAATACCATAGCGACTAATGGTTAGTAACAATATGAAGCACATACAACAAGTTAATAATATTTTACAAAGTCTTGTATTATGAAAATTCTGTTGGTTAATCATTACATTGGTAATACCCATTATGGTATGGACTTCCGTCCATATTATTTGGCCAGAGAATGGGTAAAAATGGGTCATCAAGTAACAATGATTGGTGCCACGTATTCTCATTTAAGGAGAATACAGCCTCAAGTAGAAAAAGATCTTGATTCAGAGTATGTAGATGGAATAAAATATCTATGGATAAAAACGCCTGCATATGAAAAGGGATCGATGAAACGTATCCTTAATATAGTTACTTTTGTTGGAAAACTACTGAAATATGCAAAGCAAATTAGTAGACAAGAGGCTCCAGATTGGGTAATTGCATCATCTTGTTATCCCTTGGATATATATCCATCACACAAAATTGCTAGACTATCATATGCCAGATTATGTTTTGAAGTTCATGACATTTGGCCTTTAACTCCGATGCTTCTAGGAGGCTATTCAAAATATCATCCTTTTATCTTCACTATGCAGAAGGCGGAGGATTACATGTGTAAACATGCTGATATAATTGTCTCTTTACTTTGGAATGCAGAAACGCATTACAGACAACAAGGTTTTAAAGGCAATTTTTATTGTGTTCCCAATGGTTATTCAAGGGAAGAATGGTTGGATGAAGCTTTTACTAAAAAGTTACCGAAAGAGCATGAGCAAGTTATTACTCAACTAAAAAGAAATGGTAAACTTATTGTAGGATTTGCTGGAGGATTCGCGTTATCAGGTGCAGCCGATGTTCTGGTGAAAGCGGCAATTTACCTGAAAAATAATAGTAAAATACATATTATGCTTGTTGGTAAAGGCCCAGAAAAGGATGTCTATTTGCAGATTATTATGCAAAACCAACTAGCAAATATTAGTATTTTGCCAGAGGTCTCTAAAAGTCTTATTCCTTCATTAGTGTCTACATTTGATATCGGTTATTTAGGCGGCAGACATTCTATTCTTCATAAGTTTGGAACATCATATAACAAAATGACTGATTATATGTTGTGTTCTATTCCTATAGTACAAGCTGTTGATGAGCCTGGTTCAGTAGTTGAAAGGGAGAAATGTGGTGTTAGAATAGAAGCTGAAAATCCGTCAAATTTGGCAGATGCGATCTTAAAGATAGCTATGATGTCAAAAGAAGAGAGGGCGCAAATGGGGAAAAGAGGTAAGGATTATGTTTTTTCTAATTTGGAATGGGCTGTCCTCGCAGAAAAGTTTTTGAACGATCTTCAGGATGGTGAGAAATATATAAAATAGATTGCCAATGGCTGTTAAATTAATGTATATAACCAACAATCCTGTAGTTGCAGGGATTATAGAAGCATCTGGTGTGGACTGGATTTTCCTTGATATGGAGTTCATAGGTAAGGATGATAGACAAGGTGGATTGGATACAGTAAAGAATCATCATACTGTAGAGGATGTTACAAACATAAAAGCAATCATAAAAAAGGCCGAAGTACTTGTACGGGTGAATCCCATTCATGAGGCGTTTCTTGATTATCCATCCTCAAAAGAAGAAATACAAGCAGTCATCAATGCTGGTGCAGATATTATAATGCTTCCGTTCTTCAAAACTGTTGAGGAAGTCAAAGCATTCATTAAATATGTAGATGGACGAGCCAAAACTCTTTTGTTACTGGAGACTGTTGAGGCTGCTAATCTAATAGATGAAATACTTGAAGTTCCTGGCATTGACATGATACACATTGGGCTTAACGATATGCATTTGGAACTGGGAATGAAATTCATGTTTGAGTTGTTAGCCAATGGGGCAGTGGAGAAATTAGGAGAAAAGATAAAATCTAAAGGAATTCCATTCGGTTTTGGTGGTATTGCTACCCTTGATGGGGGTGCATTGCCTGGTTCGATGGTACTTAAAGAACATGTGCGTCTTGGTTCCAGCATGGTAATCGTCAGTCGCAGTTTTTGTAATACAGATAAAATAACAGACCTTAATGAGGTGAAGCGCATCTTTGATATAGGCATTTCTGGCCTACGTGATTTGGAGAAAGAAGCATCTCAGGCAGACGCCGTTTATTTAGAAGAGAACCGTAAGGCTGTTGTTGCTGCTGTTAATAGGATTGCAGGTACGAATTATAGAGATTAAGAATTATGGATAAAAAGATCATCAAACAACTGCAGGCTGAATATGGTGAGGCCTTTTACTTGTTAGACAGCGCTCAGTTCCGTGAGAATTTCGTTGAACTAAGAGAATCTTTCAATAAGATATACCCATATACGAATATTGCTTATTCGTATAAAACAAACTATACTCCTAAACTCTGTAAAATTGTAAATGAGTTAGGTGGTTACGCAGAGGTGGTCAGCGAGATGGAACTTGAGATTGCCAAACGCATAGGTTGCAAGGCAAGCCGCGTTATCTGGAATGGCCCCATCAAGAATGTTTCTGTCATGGAGCATTTCATGTTGGAGGGCGGCACTGTCAATATGGATAGCAAAGAAGAACTGAATCAAGTAAAGGATATTCACGCTCGTCATGCAGATAAACTGATTAATGTGGGTATCCGTTGCAACTACGATGTGAATGACGGTGTGGTTTCTCGTTTTGGATTTGATGTTGATGGCGAAGATTTTAATGAAGCAGTGAGGTTTGTCACTACTACCCCAAATGTGAAGTTAATAAATTTCCAGTGTCACTTTGCCAAACGGCAGATTTCTTACTGGCCTGCACGTGCCAAGGGTATGGTGGAATTGATAGACCGTTTAGGCATCATTCCTGAACGTATTGATATTGGTGGCGGACTGTATGGCAAGATGGCTGATTCTCTGAAAGCTCAGTTTTGTAGCGTGATTCCGGATTATTATGCTTATGCTGAGGCTGCTGCCAAAGTGTTTGCAGACTATTTTAAGGATAAAAATGTTAAGCCAGAGTTGTTGATTGAACCTGGTAGTGCTGTTGTGGGCGACTGCATGAAATTTGTAGGTACTGTAAAGACCATTAAGAATGTTCGTGGCAAGTGGATTGCAACCGTTTTGGGCAGTCAGAAGAATATCAGTATGACAGGTATCAATCCCCCAATGGAAATCATTTCTATGGGTGAAGAACAGAAAGAGTACAAAGACTTGGACTTTGTGGGCTTTACTTGTATTGAAGGTGATGTGCTTTACCATAATTACTCGGGTATGCTGGCACATCAAGATGTAATAGTTATAAGTAACTGCGGTAGCTACTCTATAGTTATGAAACCTCCATTTATCCTTCCGAACTTCCCTGTGTTGGACATTAGTGAGGGTAAAACAGAAGTGATAAAGCGACAAGAGAACTTTGATGATATGTTCCATACTTTTAAGTTTTAAGTATGTATAGATTGAATCTGATTGTTAAGCGTTGTTTTGATTTTATAAGTTGTTTAATAGCTGTAATCCTGCTTACACCAGTTTGGATAATTGTAGCCATTGCGATTAAGTTAGACTCAAAAGGTCCAGTGTTCTTTAAACAAGGTCGTAGGACCAAGGATGGCCGCATCTTCCAGATGTTGAAGTTCCGCTCTATGGTGGTGAATGCAGAGAATCAGGGAACGGGTCTGTTTTCGTATGAAAATGATCCCCGTGTAACAAAGGTAGGTGCATTTCTGAGGAAGACCAGTATAGATGAATTCCCCCAGTTCTTTAATGTGCTAATGGGTGATATTTCTATGGTTGGTCCACGGCCTTGTGTTACCTACGAACTTGGTGATTTTGATACGCTCAACAAAAAGTATAAGAAGCGTTTTGAAGTGAAGGGTGGTATAACAGGGCTTGCACAATGCAAAGGTCGTAATGAGAACTCTTGGGATGAAAAAGTAGTATTGGACGGCCTATACGTTGACCACTTCAAGAAAGAGGGTATTTGGATTGACATCAAAATCCTTTGGTGGTCTGTATTGAAAGTATTTCAGAGTACGAATATCAATGAATACCAACGTGATGGAATGAGTGCGGAGGAATCTGCGGCATTAGATGATGAAGAGGTAAAGCGCATCGCGCATTTACCCGATGACGAGTAAACAAATTGTTAATAAATAGGAATATGGCAAAAACAGATGTTGCTAATAGATTTATTTGGTTCAAAGGACAGATTTTGAATGTAAATGATGCAAGGGTGAACGTACTTTCGCCTACTTCGCAGTTTGGACTTAATGTATTTGAAGGAATCCCTTGCTATTGGAACGACGAGCAGAAACAGCTTTATGCTTTTCGCCTAAGCGATCATTATGAAAGATTGCTACGTTCTGCAAAGTTGATTCAGTTGGATTGCAAATATACGAAGGAGGATTTTCAAAAGGCATTGATAGATACTGTCAAGGCTAATGATTATGATGAGAATATAAGCGTGCGCCAGACGCTGTTTGTGGATGGATTTGGCTCATGGGGGTCTGAAGGACCGGTAGAGATGTTCGTGGCTCCTATACCTCGTGGACATACTAGTCGAGAATATAATAAGAAAGGGCTGAATTGCAGTATTACTTCATGGCGTAGAATTAGTGACGAGAATCTTAGTCCTCGTATAAAGTGTGGAGCAAACTACATCAATAGTCGTGTTGGACAGCGTGAGGCTTTGCGCAATGGTTATGATACTTGCATTTTCCTAAATGAAGTGGGTAAGGTTGCAGAAGGACCTGGTAGCTGTTTTTTTATGGTAAAGGGCAATCAATTAATAACTCCACGTTTGACAGATTCTGTTTTGGAGAGTATTACTCGTGACACCATCATTAAACTCGCAATAAAAGAACTTGGTATGGATTTTGTAGAACGAACCATTGACCGCACAGAGGTATATATGGCAGATGAGGCATTTCTTTGTGGTTCTGCTATGGAGGTAACTCCAATCTATACTGTAGACCGTTACGCTATAGGCACTGGCGAACAAGGGGAAAAAACTAAAGCAATCCATTTGAAGTACTTAGAATGCGTACAGGGCAAATTGGAGAATTATATAAATTGGCTGACCTCTATTTATTGAAATAATGGGTAAAAAGAGAATTGAGGGTTTAGTTTCTATTGTAACACCAGTATATAACGCTGGTGGAGTGATAGAACGAACCATACAATCGGTACTGAATCAATCCTATAATAATTGGGAATGGATACTGGTGGATGACTGCTCAAAAGATAATTCTGTTGAGATTGTCAAGAAACAAGCTGAAATAGAATCTCGAATTAAATACTATAGACTGGAACAGAATAGTGGGGCTGCAGTGGCTAGGAACAAAGGAATTGAAATGGCTGAAGGCAGATATCTTGCTTTTTTGGATGCAGATGATTTTTGGATGGAAGATAAGTTACAGCGTGAAATGGACTTGATGAAAACAATGGATTGTGGATTTGTGTATGCAGCAACACAAATGATAGATGAGAATGACAAGAAGTTAGGTGAGTATACTCCAGTACCTGAATGGACTGATTATAAGCACCTATTGAGAAGAACTGTTATAGCAACATCGACAGTTTTGTTGGATATGGGTAAAATTGGTGATTTCAGCATGCCTTTACGCCGCTCAGGTCAGGACTATGCAACTTGGTTGATGCTTCTTCGGAGAGTGAATAACGCTTATGGAATAAACGAACCATTGGTTTTATACAGGATATCGCCCAAATCATTGTCTTCTAATAAATTAAAGAGTATTAAGCAAGTATACGATATACAGACAAAAGATGAAAGTCTTAATGCATTTTATGCTGTTTTTAATACATTATGTTTTTGCTTATATGCCTTTAAAAAGAAGTTCATGAAGTGAAACCACATCTTCTTTTCCATATCAGATAAAAGACTTATATGACAGTTGTTTTTTTCATGAAGTTGCTCCAATGTGCAATTTGGGGAAGGAAGTTTGAACAGCAACTTTCTGCTGAGGATTTCCTGTGGGTGATGGCATTGGCAGAGCAGCAGACGGTGACGGGGCTGGTCTTCGACTTGCTGTCTGGGCAACATACTGGGGCAGACCGGAAGGTGGTGCTGAAATATGCGGGAAAGTATACAAAGATTCAGCGAAAGAACCAGAACGCTAATATCGAATTGCAGGATTTTGTCAATACCTGTCGTCAGAATGCCATTGATATGCTAGTGGTGAAGGGACAAACGTTAGGTGCTCTTTATCCAAATCCGCTACTTCGGATTTCAGGAGATATAGATTTCCTGATTAAGGATGACTATTCAGTTGTCAAACAGCGGATAGAGAATGCCTTTGGTGTTACGCTTCCCGAAAAGATGATAGATAAGGAGATTAAGTTTGAGAGGAATAAGATTCTGTATGAACTACATAATAGTTTAATTACGTTCGGAAGCAGGCGTAACCAAAAATATTGGCAACAGCTGATGGATGAAGCGTGGCAAGAATCATTTTGGGTGACAATTGGGGAAAACCGGGTAAGGACTTTGCCACCAACGATTAATGCGACCTATCTGTTCATTCATATTTTCTTCCATTTGCTTCGGGAGGGCATAGGGCTAAGGCAATTCTGTGATTGGGCGGTCTTCCTCCATGCATATAAAAATCGGATTGATTCAGAACAACTAAAATGTATTTTGGAACGATTAGGAGTTATTAAGGCATATCGAGCATTTGGCTATATTCTCACGAGTGATTTAGGTCTGAGCTTATCATCGTTTCCGTTAGAAATAACAGATGAGGATAAGAAGTGGAGAAAGATTATTCTGCAAGATGTTTTTAAGGGTGGGAATTTTGGTAAGCAAAATCATAAAGCAAAGTCTACGTTCTTGTTCAAGTTGGAGACTGTTAAGATGGCTTTCAGAAATACTTTTCGCTATTACTCATTAGCTCCAAAGGAAGTTGGATTGTTGGTCCCTCGTCTGGCAAAAATGGATTTACTGCTATTGGTCGGATAACAAATTCACTGAATAGATGAGAAGAATAGTAATGAAGGAGATATCATTGATTTGTTTACTGACATTCATCATTTCATCTTCAGGTCTCTTGGCCCAGCCGAAGCATGAATTGCAGTTAGAAGCGCAGTCGACGGTGGCCGGAGGCGATAACAATCCGTTGTGGCTCAATGCCAATAAGTATGGGCTGAGCTCACTGGAGACGTCGAACGGTTATCTGAGGGCGGCAGTTCTGCGGCCGATGTCTGGGGACTCTGCCCGTCGCTGGGATTTCAGTTACTGTGCTGACGTTGCCGTGGGGTATGGGATGACCAGTACGGTGGTGGTGCAACAGGCGTTTGTCGAAGTGAGTTGGCTCAAGGGACTGCTCACCGTCGGCAGTAAGGAACAGCCGGCGGAGCTGAAGAATAACGAACTGAGTAGTGGCTCACAGTGCCTGGGTATTAATGCGCGGCCTATTCCCCAGCTGCGGTTGTCGTTGCCTGACTATTTCACGATTCCAGGGACCAAGGGATGGTTAGGACTGAAGGGACATTTCTCGTATGGTATGTTTACTGACGACAACTGGCAGAAGGACTTTACCAGGAGTCTGTCAAAGCATACCAAAAACACGTTTTTCCACTCTAAGGCGGGCTATCTGATGCTGCATAAGCCGGGTAGTAAGTTTACTATTGAAGCCGGGCTGGAAATGGCCTGCGAGTTTGGCGGCAGTTCGATGAACGTAGATGAAAACGGAGAACTCGTTGAAGAGAAGAATAAAAGTAACCTGAATTCGTTTCTACGGGCCATCATCCCAAGCGGGAATGACCAAGAATTGACTCAAGGCACCAATCAAGAATACCAAGGAGCTGAGGGCAACCACGTTGGAGCGTGGAACTTCCGGTTGAGTTGGGAAGAACCGACGTGGGGCATCAGCCTCTATGGAGACCATTATTTTGAGGATATCTCTCAGATGTTCCATCTTGACTACGACGGCTATACGACTGGTGAGAATTGGCGGAAAAAAGACAGAAGCCGTTTCCTGCTGTACGACCTTAAGGATATATTGGTGGGTGTGGAACTGACGCTACGTCGATGTGACTGGTTGAATCATGTGCTTGTTGAGTATATCAACACTACTTACCAAAGTGGGCCGGTTTTTTTTGATCATAAAAAATTTGCGGCCGATCACATCGGAGGTCGTGACAGTTATTACGAGCACAGCCTTTATACGGGATGGCAACATTGGGGCCAGGTGATAGGTAATCCGCTCTACCGTTCACCGCTTTATAATGAAGACAGGCAGATTATGCCTGAAGACAGCCGCTTCCGGGCTGTTCATTTGGGAATGAGCGGAAACATTTATCGAGGAATTCACTACCGGCTGTTAGGCTCTATACAGAAAGGCTATGGAACCTATAACAGCCCATTTGATGCCCCGCAGCGTAATTTCAGCTTCTTGGCTGAGGCCGATTATTTGTTTGATAGCTGGAATATCAAGTGCAGCTTTGGTTTGGATCGCGGTAAGCTATTGGGCGATAACACGGGCATCCAGCTGACGGTTGGCAAATCCTTTGAATTGTAAAATTCCGTTGCGTGGTATGTTGTTCAGGGAGTATCTTCAGCAGTTGTTCGATGGGGTGCCGGGTGACGTATATCTGTTGTTGCTGGCTGTCTTCTGCATCAGTGCTATGGCGCTACTTTCATTCCGTGGTGTCAGGACTGGCGGGCGGGGTGTCTTGGTTGTCCTGCTGGTGGAGTATGTCTTCCTGCTTTATTGTTCAACTGTTTTTTTCAGAAGTGGAGCTGCAAGAGGCCATAATTTCTTGCCGTTTTGGAGTTATGTGGAGATTTGTCATGGCGACGAACAGGGACTGCTGCCGCAGAATATTATGAATGTGGTGGTGTTCATGCCGGTGGGCTTGCTGCTTGGCGTGGCTTTCCGTTCCATGAACTGGTGGAAGGCTGGCTTAGCGGGCTGTTGCATCTCCCTGCTGATTGAAATGCTGCAATATGTTTTCAAGCGCGGCTTCTCTGAGTTTGATGACATCTTTCATAACGTCATAGGATGTATGATAGGATATGCAGTATTTGTTGCTATTAGGCACAATTATCCAAAAAGGATAATCTTTTTCTGATAATTGCTTGGTGATGTCGCTAAAAGAGTGTGTCTTTGCGAATGGCTTAAAGTTTGATAAAATAAATAGTAAACTTTTATACGAGAGATATGAATCCATTTAAGAAGATAGCGAACTGGTATTTCACGAAGAATGCGCTGCCCTATTGGTGCATCCTGATACTCGACATGGTGGTGCTGCTGTTAGGCGGCCTCTTTACCTACTGGATATTCATCTACCGCCGCAACGTGACGGTGGATATGATGATGTTGGTCAGGACGTTGTGTATGTATGTGCTGCCCAGCCTTATCGGAGCGCGGATGTTCCATACCTATTCTGGTATTATCCGCTATTCGTCGTTTGTCGACCTGATGCGCGTGGCTTATGCCAATGCCGTTTCGCTGATAGTGGTCTATGCGTGGCACCACTTTATCTATTCTCTGCCGAAGGACATGTTCTATCACCTGCACTACCGCCATATTATACTAATGTACGTGATAGGAACGGCGATGATGTGGGGCATGAGGGCACTGGTGAAGACCCTCTACGACGTGATGACGACTGACGGTGGAGCACTTTGGGCCTTCATCTACGGCGTGAAGGAGGGTGGCATCGGTCTGGCCAAGAATATCCGCGAACAGCGGCCCAAACACTTTGTCGTGAAGGGTTTTATCTCGCCGGACGATACCTATAAGCATAATCTGGTGATGGGTGAGAAGGTTTATAACGCCGACGATGACCTGACTGATGTCATTGCCCGGCGTCGCATCAAGGCCGTGCTGGTATCCCCGCTGCAGACCGATGAATTCCGTCAGCGGCCTGAGCTGCAGGACAAGCTGCTGAGTGCTGGAGTCAAGATCTTTATGATAGAGAACGCCCGTGAGATACATTCTGAAGACGACCTGCTGGCCGACAGCAACGGAAACCTGCAGATGAAGGAGGTCAGTGTGGAGGACCTGCTACCCCGCGATGAAATCAAGGTGGATATGAAGGCGATGGGCGAACTGCTCAGCGGGCGCCGCATCCTGATAACAGGTGCTGCCGGCAGCATCGGCAGCGAGCTGGTGCGCCAGATAGCCAACTACCGGCCGGCGGCGATGATGCTGATAGACCAGGCCGAGACGCCGGAGCACGACGTCAGGCTGATGATGGCCAAGGAGTATCCCGAGGTGGAGGCCGAGACGGTGGTGACCAGCATCTGCAAGGCCGACCGCATGGAGGAAATTTTCCGCGACTTCCGCCCCGACTATGTGTTCCATGCTGCAGCCTACAAGCACGTGCCGATGATGGAGAACAACCCGTCGGAGGCCGTACAGAACAACATCTACGGCACGAAGGTGATAGCCGACTTCAGCGTGAAGTACGGTGTGAAGAAGTTCGTGATGGTATCGACGGACAAGGCCGTCAACCCGACGAACGTCATGGGCTGTTCGAAGCGCATCTGCGAAATCTATGTCCAGAGCCTGAACCACGCCATTGCCCACGGCCGGAAAGAAGGCTGTACGCAGTTCGTGACCACCCGTTTCGGCAATGTCCTTGGCTCTAATGGCAGCGTGATTCCGCTGTTCCGTGAACAAATCAAGAAGGGTGGGCCAGTGACGGTGACTCATCCCGACATCATCCGCTACTTCATGCTGATATCCGAGGCCTGTAAACTGGTGTTGGAGGCCGGCACGAAGGGCAACGGCGGCGAGATTTTTGTTTTTGACATGGGACAGCCGGTACGCATTGCCGACCTGGCCAAGCGCATGATTCACTTGTCGGGAGCCAAGAATGTTGAAATTAAATATACCGGACTGCGGGCTGGAGAGAAACTCTACGAGGAGGTGCTGAACGACCAGGAGAGCACGAAGCCCACGTTCCATGAGAAGATCCGCATTGCCGAGGTGCGGGAGTATGACTTCGAGGAAGTGTCGAAACTTATTGACGAGCTTGTCGAGACCTCCAGACATTATGACGATATGCAGACGGTCAGGAAAATGAAGGAGATAGTGCCTGAATATCGCAGCAACAATTCAGTTTATGAAGAATTAGATAAGTAATTTTGCGATTTTTTTGTTTGAATAAAAAAAAAATAGTACCTTTGCACCGCTAATTTGAATTCTGTTATAGATAAGAACACGTAAAACAATATGAAATCTGACGAAAAGAAGATTACACTCGACGATTTAGAGGAGTTGATGGAGGATGAAAAGGAAGGCCAGTCCTTCTTCAGTTTCCAGAATTTGTTTGCTATGCTGGTGCTCAACTGGCAGTGGTTCCTGCTTTCGCTGTTCATCTTCGCATGCGGCGCGTTGCTTTACCTACGTTATGCCAACCCCGTCTACGAAGTGTCGTCGCGAATGCTTATCAAGGATGACAACAGTCGTCGGCGAAATCCGACGCAGATGCTGTCGAATATGCAGGATTTTGGTTTTATCACCAACTCCACGGGTATCGACAACGAGGTGGAGATCCTGCAGTCACGAGTCCTGGTGCGTGACGCCGTCAAGGATCTGAAACTCTACACTGAGTATAAGCTTGAGGGTAGGGTGAAGAATCAGCTGATCTACGCTACGCAGCCCCTTAGTGTTGACTTGGACCCCGTTCACCTTGACAGTTTGGACAAGGAACTGTTGGACGTGGCACGTACATTTAAGCTAAGGATTCACTACGACGGTGTGTACTATGTTACGAATATCAAACTCTTTGCCAACGGCAAGCCGGAACAGAACATCTGGCGTAAGTTCAAGTCGCTGCCCGTGGTCATTCCTACCAACTATGGTGTGCTGACCTTCACCAAGAACCTGCGTGGTGAACCGATGGATAGCAAGCGCGACTTGTTCATTACCATTGCCTCGCCTATGCAGGTGGCTACTAGCTATTTAAGCCGCATGACCGTGGAACCCACTTCGAAACTGACGAGTATTGCTGAGGTTACGCTGCGCGACCAGGACGTCCGCCGCGCCATCGACTTCTTGGATCAGTTGGCTGCGTGCTATAACCATCAGGCCAATGCTGACAAGAACGAGATAGCCCTGCGTACGGAGGAGTTCATCAACGAGCGTATCAATAAACTCAATACTGAACTGGGTACTACGGAGGGAGAACTGGAAGAGTTCAAGCGTCGCCATGCCGTGACGGACCTGAGTGTTGATGCTTCACAGTCGGTACGTATGACCAGTGAGTACTCAACTCGTCTGTCAGAGGCCAATTCCCAGATTCAGATGTTGGACTACCTGCGCGAGTACGTCAACAATCCTGACAATAGGAATCAGATTATCCCGTCGAATGTCGGCTTGACCGACGGTGCCTCCATTCGTCTGATTAACGACTATAATCAGGCGGTGCAGGATCGCAACCACCTGTTACAGGCTGTCAGTGAGCAGGCACCTCAGGTGCTGACGCTCAATGCTACCATCAATGAGCTGCAGTCCGGTATACGGACCGCCTTGCTGCAGGCCCGCCGTTCGGCTGACATCGCCCGTCAGGGTATCCAGTCGGAGTTTGCCAAGTATCAGGGACGTGTCTCGAGTGCTCCTGTCCAGGAACGTGTGCTGACCCAGATAGGACGTCAGCAGGACGTGAAGTCGGGACTGTATCTCATGCTGCTCCAGAAACGTGAGGAGAACAGCATCTCGCTGGCTGCTACCGCCGATAAGGGTAAGCTCATTGACGAGCCGCTCTATCGTGGTAAGGTGAGCCCTAAGCGCATGATGATTATCGCCGGTGCTTTGGCAGCGGGTCTCTTCTTCCCGATGGTCGTCATCGGTCTGCTTAACCTTTTCCGTTACAAGGTCGAGGGTCATGATGATGTGGCCCGCCTGACGAAGCTGCCTATCATTGCTGACGTGGCTGTGGCCAGCGATAGTGTGAAGACGGCGGCAGGCATTGTGGTGCAGGCAAACAAGAACAACCAGATAGACGAGATATTCCGCTCCATGCGTACCAATATCCAGTTCATGCTGAAGGAGAACGAGAAGGTGATCCTCTTCACCTCGTCGACAGCCGGTGAGGGTAAGACCTTCAATGCTGCCAACCTGGCAGTGTCGTTTGCCCTGTTAGGCAAGAAAGTCATCCTCTGTGGACTTGATATCCGCAAACCGGCATTGGGTCGTCTCTTCGGCGTCTCCGACCGTAAGGAGGGTGTCACCCACCTGCTGACAATGAATAAGGTCACGTTAGAGGCCCTGCAGGCACAGATCTGTCCGTCGCTGGTCAACGATAACCTCGACCTGCTGCTGGCCGGTTCGGTTCCTCCCAACCCCGCTGAGTTGTTGGCCCGCGACAGTTTTGACCAGGTGGTCAATCTGCTCCGCGAACGTTACGACTATGTCATCCTTGATACGGCACCCGTGGGACTGGTGACCGATACCGTCCAGATAGGCCGTGCGGCAGATGTGACGGTGTTCGTCTGCCGTGCCGACTACACGCCGAAGTCCAGTTTCGGACTGCTGAACAGTCTGGCTCAAGAGGAGAAGATGCCGAATCCCTGCGTGGTGCTCAACGGTGTCGATATGTCGAAGCGTAAGTACGGTTACTACTACGGTTACGGTAAGTATGGCAAGTACGGTCGCTATGGCTATGGTCGTTACGGTTATGGCCGCTACGGCTACGGCCGCTATGGCTATGGCAACTACGGCAACTATGGTCAGTATGGCCGATATGCCGAGTCGCACTATAGCAACAAGGAGGACGACTCGATTAAGAAGTAATGACAATAGCAGTAGATTTTGACGGAACCATCGTCGAGCATAAATACCCGGAGATTGGCGAGGAGAAACCTTTTGCCATCGACACGCTGAAGATGCTGATCCGCGACCGCCATAAGCTGATACTGTGGTCGGTGCGTGAGGGTAAGCTTCTGGAGGATGCCGTCGAGTGGTGCCGTGAGCGGGGCGTGGAGTTCTATGCCATCAACCGCGACTATCCTGAGGAGACCTGGGATAACAACCCCCATTTCAGTCGTAAGCTGAAGGTTGATATCTTCATCGACGACCGAAACCTGGGCGGACTGCCTGACTGGGGTACTATCTACCGCATGATTACCCATCGCCGCAAGTGGCATCACCTGCTGGACGAGGCGGCGGGTACTGCCTCCTACTACGAGCCGCCAAAGAAGAAGCACTGGTGGCAGTTCTGAAAAAACAAACAAATCATTACGAATATGAAAACTACAAAATGGTTTTTCCTGTTGGTGTCCGTCGTGATACTGACGGGGTGTGGAAGTACCAAGAACATTCCTTACTTCCAGAACAGCGACAGCATTGACTATGACCAGTCTAAGTACCTGTATGATGCCCGCATCATGCCGAAAGACATCCTGACCATTACCGTGAGTACCGTCAACCCTGATGCGGCTATCCCCTTCAACCAGACCGTGCCGACGGTGATGAACCAGAACACGCGTTCCACTTATTCGCAACCCACTCTGCAGACCTATCTGGTTGACAACAATGGTTTTATCGACTATCCCGTCATAGGTTCGCTGAAAGTGGGCGGACTCACCAAGTCTGAATGCGAACAGCAGATTTACCGCAAGATTAAGCCCTACATGAATGAAAACGAGAATCCTGTGGTGACCGTCCGCATGGCAAACTACAAGATTTCTGTTCTCGGCGAAGTGGCCCGCCCCGGCATGTACAATGTTGGTAATGAGAAGATTAACATTCTTGAAGCACTGGCGCAGGCCGGTGACCTGAGCATCTATGGTGTCCGTGAGAAGGTAAAGCTTATCCGTGAGGATTCCTTGGGACGCAAGGAAATCCACGTGCTGGACCTAACAGATGCCAACATCATCAGTTCGCCCTATTACTACCTCCAGCAGAACGATATCGTCTATGTGGAGCCTAACAAGGTGAAGGCCAGGAACTCAAGTGTCGGTGCCACCACTACGCTCTGGTTCTCGGCTACCAGCATCCTTATCTCGCTCACCTCTTTATTATATAATATATTGAAATAAGATATGTCGGAACACGAACATCACCACCACCATCATCATAAACATAAGCGCGACGGAGCCTCACGATTCAAGGAGCGCAGCCTGAATCAGATTGCGTTGAAAAGGAAGTTGGAGAAATGGCTGAGGACAGCCATGATTGCCATTGCTATCATCATGGCTATTCTTGTCGTTGCCGCCTATCTCTTTGGATAGTCAAGTGCGGGCGTTATGAAGGAGTATCAGTATCATATATTTTCACCCTACCGCGTTTGTCCGATTGGAGCACATGTGGACCACCAGCACGGACTGGTAACGGGTTTTGCCATTAACAAGGGAGTTGACCTGTGGTGGACTCCCACTGATAATGGGTGGGTGCATCTGGAGTCATTGACCTTTGAGGGAGTCGTTGACTTCGAGATTGACTCGCCCTCTCAGGTCAAGGAAGGCCACTGGGGCGACTATGCCCGTGGTGCCAAGTACGCCCTGCGCAAACGGTTCGAACTGAAACACGGTATCGAGGGGGTCATTAAGGGGTCGTTGCCTGTGGGCGGTCTGTCGTCGAGTGCCGCCGTACTGGTGGCCTACGTGATGGCCTTTGCCAAGGCGAACGACATTACGCTGCAGCCCTTTGAAATTGTGAAGATAGCCTCGGAGGCTGAGCGCGAGTACATCGGTCTGAACAACGGTCTGCTCGACCAGGCCTGCATCGCCTTGGGTAAGAAGGACGGACTGCTGTTCCTGGACTGTGACTCCAACGACTGGCGCATTATCAAGAAGAACCTGGAGATGCCTGACTTCGAAATCGGCATTTTCTTCTCAGGACTAACGCGTTCGTTAGTGAACAGCGACTACAACTTGAGGGTCTATGAATGTAAGACGGCGGCATGGAACATGCTGGCCTATACGGACCAGCCCCTGAAGACGTTCGACAAGACTTTCCTCCGTGACATTCCAAAGGCAACCTTCGAGAAGACGCGCATCGCCATGCCGGCCCGCTTTGCCCGTCGGGCCGAGCACTTCTATTCGGAATACCGAAGGGTGCGTCAGGGAGTGACGGCATGGGAGACGGGTAATCTGAAACTGTTTGGTAAGTTGAGTTTCGACTCCTGCGAGTCGTCCATCCACAACTACGAGTGTGGCAGTCCGGAGTTGATAGCCATCTATGAGATCATGCGGTCGTTGCCTGGCGTCTGGGGCGGCCGATTCTCTGGAGCCGGCTTCAAGGGTGCCTGCATCGCTTTGGTTGACCCTGCCTACAAAGAGGAAATCGAGAAAACCCTGACCGAGCGTTATCTGGAACAGTTCCCAGAATATGAGAAAACCTTTCAGGTGTTCTGGGTAAAACCAGACGATGGCGCGAGATTTGTTGAATCATGAAAAATATTGTTATAGCAGCGGGTTATGCCACCCGATTAGGGGAGTTGACAAGGAACTTCCCCAAGCCATTGCTAAAAATCGGGGAGAATACTATCTTAGGAAGAATGTTGGATGATATCGACAGGATTCCAGAGATAGATGAGCATATTATTATCACGAACCATAAATTTGCTGGTATCTTCGAGGAATGGAAGAAAGATTTGCACTATAGCAAACCCATAACCATCGTTGATGATGGTACCGAGACGAACGAAACTCGTCTTGGTGCTGTTTGCGATTTGTTGTTTGCGATGGAGAAACTCAGTATCGATGACGATCTTCTGGTGGTAGCTGCCGACAACCTGCTGTTCTTCTCATTCCAGGAGTTTGTGGATTTTGCCCGTCAGAAGGGTACGTCGTGCATCATGTGCCACGAACAGCCGTCGATAGAAAAACTGCAAAGGACAGGTGTCATCGTCGTCGATGACCAGATGCGGGTGCTGAATATGGAGGAGAAACCACAGGTGCCGAAGAGTCATTGGGCCGTCCCACCTTTTTATATATACATGAAGAAAGACCTTGACCTGGTGCGCCACTCCGTGGAGAACGGCTGCGGCAAGGATGCCCCTGGCAATCTTGCCCACTATATGGTGGAGCACACCACTATGCATGCCTGGCCGATGAGTGCCGGACGTTTCGACATCGGGTCGTTAGATACGTATTATGAAGCTGTAGAGAAATATGGAAAAGATTGATTTGAATCATAAAACCATCCTGGTGACGGGTGCTGCCGGGTTCATCGGCAGTAATCTGGTGAAGCGCCTGTTCAAGGACGTGCAGGGGGCTACCATCGTGGGTATTGACAATATGAACGACTACTACGATGTGAGTCTGAAGGAATACAGATTACAGGAACTTGATAAAATAGCGAACACGAGTTCGAATCAATGGATATTCGTTCGTGGTGATATCGCCGACAAATCCGTTATCGATGGGCTCTTTGCCCAATATAGCTTCTCTGTAGTGGTGAACCTCGCTGCTCAGGCAGGCGTTCGCTACTCCATCACCAATCCTGATGCCTATATCCAGTCGAACCTCATTGGGTTCTACAATATCTTGGAGGCTTGCCGTCACTATCCAGTTGAACATCTGGTCTACGCCAGTTCGTCGTCCGTCTACGGCACGAACAAGAAGGTGCCGTACTCTACGGACGACAAGGTGGACAACCCCGTGTCGCTGTATGCTGCCACGAAGAAGTCGAACGAGCTGATGGCCCACGCCTATTCCAAGCTCTATAACATCCCCTCGACGGGACTCCGTTTCTTTACGGTCTATGGCCCTGCTGGTCGTCCTGACATGGCTTACTTCGGCTTTACCAATAAACTGCGTCGTGGCGATACCATCCAGATCTTTAACTTCGGCAACTGTATGCGTGACTTCACCTATGTGGACGACATCGTCGAGGGAGTGGTGCGCATCATGCAGGGAGCACCCGAAAAGCGCGTAGGGGAGGATGGACTGCCTTTGCCGCCCTACGCCGTCTATAATATAGGTAATAACCAGCCTGAGAATCTGCTGACTTTTGTCGACATCCTGCAGCAGGAACTCATTAGGGCCAAGGTGCTGCCCGAGGACTACGACTTCGAGGCCCACAAACAGCTGGTGCCGATGCAGCCGGGCGACGTCCCCATCACTTATGCCGACACCAGTGCCTTGGAGCGTGACTTCGGCTTCAAGCCTTCCACCTCGCTCCGCGACGGCTTGAGAGCCTTTGCCGAGTGGTATGCCGATTTCTATAAGGATTAGTTCCTGATTTTTGGCATTTGTGCAATTAATATGCAAGAATATTTTGTTAATATAAAATAAAGTAGTATCTTTGCAACGGAATGGGAAACAATAACCGCACTAATAACCTGATCAAGTGGGTAGTCGTTTTGTTCGACTTTGTTCTGCTGAATGTTATTATAGCTCTGTTTGTCGCATACAGTCCTATAATGGCCTCTTGGCGATTAGACCGGATTGAGGTGTTCTGGCTGGTGTGTAACTTGGCTATGGTAGCCAGTGAATGGCGGTATACGACGGTCATTCACCTGCGAAAGGTGTCGGCAGCCGATGTGCTGCGCCGCATCACTGAAATGACTATCATGCAGACGGTGCTGTCCTATCTGCTGCTGAAGGTCGTTGACCTCCGACTGCCGGTAGGCAAGTCGTTGTTGGGCATCGGCACAACGTTGTTTGTGCTGCTGGTCATCGCGAGACTGCTGGAGCGCATGATAGTAAAGCGTAACCGCATGAAGGGACGCAATACCCGTGTGGTGACCTTCGTCGGCGACGACCCCGAACTGCTGGCCATCTACGAACGGCTCATCAACAATCCCACGTTGGGCTATCGGCTGGGCGGTTACTATGGTGACAACAAGGATTGGAAGTTCAACAGGCTCGGCTCGATTGACTACTTCATCGAGAACCTGCAGCATCCTGAGAACCTGACGTTTGGCGACGAGATTTATGTCTGTCTTTCCCGCAGGGATGCTGACAAAGTGAGTCTCATTTCTAACTATTGCGACCGTCACCTCGTCAAGTTCTACTACGTCCCCATGTCGGTCGAGAACTTTGGCATCAGATTGAGACGCGAGCTGATTGACGATGTTGAGGTGTTCACCACCTACGGCAGCCCCTTGTCCAGTAAGGGCAATCAGTTCGTCAAGCGCGTGTTCGACATCGTCCTCGGCTCTGTGTTCCTGCTGCTCACCCTGCCTTTACTGCCCATTGTCGCTATTATCATCAAGATACAGAGTCCTGGCCCCATCTTCTTCAGACAGTTGCGTACGGGCCTTAACGGTAAGTATTTTGAGATGATTAAGTTCCGCTCCATGCATCCGAACGACGATGCCGACCGGGTGCAGGCCACCAAGGATGATCCCCGCAAGTTCCCCTTCGGCAATTTTATGCGGAAGTCGAACATTGACGAACTGCCGCAGTTCTGGAATGTGCTGCGTGGAGATATGTCCATCGTCGGACCGCGCCCCCACATGCTGGCCCATACTGAGATGTACTCAAAGATGATAGACAAGTTCATGGTTCGCCATTACGTGAAGCCGGGTGTTACGGGCTGGGCCCAGGTGACGGGTTTCCGTGGTGAGACCAACGAACTGTGGCAGATGGAAGGCCGCGTGAAGCAGGACATCTGGTATATCGAGAACTGGAGTATCTGGCTCGACATCCGTATCATCTGGATGACCATCAAGTCGCTCTTTGTCCACGATAAGCATGCCTATTAGTCCAATCTGAAACTGAACGCGCCCATGATGACCATCATCGCTGCCGTCGCCCGCAACCGCGCCATCGGCTACAACAACAAACTGATTTACTGGTTGCCCAACGACCTGAAGCGTTTCAAGGCGCTGACCACGGGTCACACCATCATTATGGGGCGTAACACCTACCTGTCGCTGCCCAAGGGGGCACTGCCCAACCGCCGCAATGTTGTGCTGAGCCGTACGCAACGGGACTTCCCCGGCTGCGATACCTACGCATCGCTGAAGGAGGCCCTGGCTCATTGTGCTCTCGATGAGGATATATATATTATAGGTGGAGCCAGCGTCTATCGTCAGGCATTGCCATTAGCTGACCGCCTGTGTCTGACCGAGGTGGATGATACGCCAGAACAGGCCGACACGTTTTTTCCTGACTACAGTGAGTGGCATGAGGTCAGCCGTGAAGAACACGATATGGATGATCGTCACGAATTCCGTTATGCTTTCGTCGATTATCTACGGTAGTCTTTCTCCCTTCACCTTTCACCCTTCGCCTTTCTTTCCGTTGCCGCATAACTGACGTTGAGGGCATACGACTTACGTAGTGCCTGTTTCACGTCGTTGATGATGGACATGGGGACATCTCGGTCGGCCTCGATGCTGACGGTCAGGCGCTCCTGGTCTTCCGGTGACATACGGCGTCGCTCGGTCTCTATGAACCGGGCGATTTCAGTTGTTGTAGCTATCTGGTTGTTCAACTGGATGCAGTAGTCGTCCGTTGAACCGTCGGTAGGCTGGCCTATGTAGATGTGAACCACCGACGACTTATGCTGCGCCTTCTCCACCTCAGTACCGGCCGGCACCTGATATTGTACCCGCTTTTCGACATCCCTCATGTGGGTGACAATCATAAAGAAGAAGAGTACGGTGAAGATGAGGTCGGGCAGCGACGCCATGTTCAGTTCGGGCACGCTGTGGTCAGGACGATGGAAACGGCGGCGCATCATGGTTCACCTCCTTCCTCTTCAATCACCTCACTGATGCGGGGTGGGCACTTCAGCGGACGGTAGGCCGCCACCAGTGCGTTCTGCAACAGGAAGTAATCGTTGTATTTCGTTCGGGGACTGGCCTTGACAGCTACCACGCGATGTTTGGGATTGACGGCCGCAAACTGTCTGACCTCCTGCTGAAGTTCCTGTAGCGTGATGGTCTTGCCGTCGAGCGTCAGTTCACCGTCAGCACTCAGACTGACGGTCATGATGTCACTGTCTAGAATGTCGGCCACCTGCTCCTGGTCCTGCGGTGGTGGCGGCAACTGCCGTTTCAGTCCCTTTCCGGCGTCCATCGACGAGGTCACCAGAAAGAAGATCAACAGCATGAACGAGATGTCGGCTGTTGATGAGGTGTTCAGCGACGGAACTTCGCCGCGACGACGATGGCGGAACATATACAGATGAGCAGAATGGAACTAAAGATAAACATATCAGTTAGTCGCAGCCACAGGTGGTCCGTGAAGGGTTTGCCGTTGCTGAGTACTGGCTGGGTCGAGGCAAGGAGATAAGTGAGCAGCAGCACAACGGTCACCAGTCCGAGCGTGGCGTAACCTAGGACGGATGTATGGCGCGAGGCCAACTGGTTGTTCTCCTTCTCATGGGTCTTTACACCATGGATGGCAGACCAGACGGCAAAGCCCACGGCAGCTGCTAACAGCAGGTAGACCGCCCACAACAATAGGTCGATAAGAAGCGTAGTATCAGCCATCGTCGTACCGTGTTCAGTGTTCGTTGTGCTTGTATTTCATGATGATGTCGAGCAGGGTCACCACCGACTCCTCCATCTGCGACGTCAAATGCTCAATCTTGGAGGTGATGTAGCTGTAGAACAGCTGCAGGATGAGGGCCACGACGATACCGAAGATGGTGGTGATCAGTGCCACCTTCATGCCTCGGGCTACGATGGTGGGACCGATGTCGCCGGCTATCTGTATCTGTTCGAAGGCCATGACCATGCCGATGACCGTGCCCAGGAATCCCAGGGAGGGGGCCATGGCGATGAACAGTTTAATCCACGACGTGCCCTTCTCTAATTTGGCCGTCTGCACAGAGCCGTAGCTGTAGATGCTGCGCTCGATGTCGTCCATTTTCTCGTTGATGTGCATCAGCCCCTGATAGCATACCGAGGCCACAGGGCCACGGGTGTCACGGCACAGTTGCTTGGCTCCCTCAATGTCGTTCTCGGCCACCTTGGCGTCAATGTCCTTCATCAGTTTCTTTGCATTGATTTCCGACAGGGTCAGATACATGATGCGCTCAATACAGAAAGCTAAGCCCAACACCAGGGCCAGGGCGACCAACGACATGAATAGCGGCGAACCGTCGATGAATTTCTGCTTCAGCTGGTGGTGCAGGCCGCCGGCATCAGCATCCAGGTCTTCGCTGAGTGTCATGTCGTCCATGGCTACTGTCGCCGAGTCGATGGCTATGCTGTCGGTAACCGTGCTGTCGATGGCCACCGTCTCTATAGAGTCCGTCTGGGGGGTAGTCTGAGCCTGAACGGTCTCGACCGACGTCGTCAGGCCTGCCACGGCTATCAGCGCAATGATAATCTTTTTTGTTATGCTCATAACATGAAATTAATACTCTACTGAAAAAACGCTGCAAAGGTAAGCAAAAAAAAGCAGATAAAGAAGAGAATCTGAAAAATCTTCCCTTCGCGCGCCTGTTCTTAATATCTTTTATAGCTGTATGCTCTCAATACGAAGTTTTAAGGAGCCGGCCGGCACCTGGACTTCCACCGTGTCGCCGGCCTTTTTGTTCAGCAGGGCCTGGGCTATCGGCGACTTGATGGAAATCTTGCCTTCGCGCAGGTTGGCTTCGTGAGGACTGACGATGGTGTAGGTCATACGGGCATTGTTCTTCAGGTTTGTCATCTCAACCTTGTTGAGCAGTCCGACGGTTTCAGCACCGAGTCTCGACGTGTCGATGACCCGGGCAAACTCCAGTACCCGCTGCTTGAAGCGTATCCGGCCCAGCAGTCGCGACTGTTCACGCTTGGCGGCATGATACTCAAAGTTCTCACTGAGGTCACCCTTGTCGCGGGCCTCGGCTATGGCCTCCCTCACTTGGGGAAGCTCCACGTTCTCTAACTGACGGAGTTCAGCAACGAGCTTGTCGTAGCCCTCCTGTGACATATATTCCATTGCAAATGACAATTTTTGGGTGCAAAGGTACACAATTTCAATCTTTTTTCGTACCTTTGCAGCGGATTTTATTTTGTAGATCAATGAAGAAGACCATTATTTCCCTTTTCGTGTTAGCATTTGCAACAATTGCAGATGCTGCACCCATTACTTTGACGGTGCATAATACCCGTAAACAGACTATCACCGGCTTCGGAGCTGCCTGCTGCGACGGTGCCATGAAACCCTATGGTACTGACACACAGCCCGTGAAATTGCTCTATGACCCTCAGTACAAAATCTGTCTGAACATCATGCGAGCTGAGATCTCACCCAGCCACAATGGCGACGACGGTGCAAGTTGGGGAAATACCTACAACTGGCAGGGCGGTGTACCCTCAGCTAAGATTGTCAAGAAGTTTGGCGGCATCGTCTTCGCTACCCCCTGGTCGCCCCCAGGTGATTTTAAAACCAACGGTACCGCCCAGGGTGGAAATTCTGATGATCAAGGTAATCAGCGTGGCAAGCTGCGCACTGACTGCTATTCCAAGTTCTTCCCCTGGCTCAACTCCTACCTAAAGTATATGAAGTCAAAGGGCGTTCAAGTCGATGCGGTGTCCATTCAGAATGAGCCCGACTGGTGGGTCAGCTACTCAGGTTGTCTCTATGACCCGCAGGATCTGGTCAAACTGGTCAAGGAGAATGCCCACATGCTCGACCGCGAGACCTATCCAGGTGTGAAACTGATCAGTGGCGAGAGCTTAGGCTTTACCCAGAATTATACCGACCCGCTGATGAAGGACACGACGTGCCGCAAGCATATCGACATCGTGGCAGGCCACCTCTACGGTCATGCGCCCCTCACTTACATGAAGCAGTCGGCCATTCTTGCCGCCAAGTACGGTAAGGAGGTGTGGATGACGGAGCACTCCGTGACAGATAACATCGACCATCTGCCCAACTGGCATGAGAACCTGATCTTCGCCGAGGAATTGAATGAGTGTATGCTGGCTGGCTGCACCGGCTATATCTATTGGTATATGCGAGCCCACTGGGGCTTTGTCGGCACTGGCGAGACGAAGTATAATGTCGGTACGATGAAGAATACAAAGAACAAGCTGTTGCCTCGCGCCTATGTCTTGTCCCACTTCTCCAGACACGTCACCGGCTCTACCCGCTTGACGACCTCGCGTGACAAGACCTCAGGTGAGGGCGCTGCAATGGAGTATTCGGCATATATCAAGGGTGACTCGCTCATCGTCATGGCCATTGATACCTCGAAGACCGCTCGCGAACTGCAGATTACGCTGCCCGTCAACGTCAAGAGCGGCACCCATTTGAAATCGACCGGCAATGAGACGGACAGTCTCTGTCAGGAGATGCCCATCATCCTTGACGAACCCACCAATGTGGTGACGGTTGAGATGCCTGCCCGCAGCCTGAACACCTATATCTTTATGATAGATGGAGGCTCGACAGCCATCAGGGAACAGAATCTGAGGGAAGAGGACGGTCCCGTCGTCTATTATGACCTGTATGGACGTCGCCAGGACAATCCCAAGGGACTTTGTATAGAGAAACGTGCAGATGGCTCTTCCAGAAAAGTATACATTCACCGTTAAATGTAGCCTTTTAGGTGTAGCACTTTCGATTCCCACCATGACGTCGGCACAGGTTACTGGTACCGACGTCATGACAGGTGATACTTTGCAGGAGGTGACCGTCACGTCGCGCTCTGCCCAGAAACGCATGGACGAGGTGCAGATAGGCGTGGAGAAGATAGAAGTGGCTACACTGGCTAAGATGCCGTCGCTCTTTGGCGAGAAGGATATCATCAAGGGCATCCAGCTGCTGCCGGGCGTCAAGAGCGAAAGCGAAGGCTCGGGTGGTTACCAGGTACGTGGTGGCAAGGCGGCCCAGAACCTGATACTGCTCGACGGGGCTACGGTCTATAACGCCGGCCACATGATGGGTCTTTTCTCCACGTTCAACGACGATGCCCTAATGGGGGCCTCGCTCTACAAGGGACTGGTACCTGCCCAGTTGGGGGGTGGTACGGCCTCGGTGTTCGATATCAGCACCCGCTCAGGCAGTCTCACTGACTATCACTACGGCGGCTCCATTGGACTGCTCTCGGCCAAGGTGGTGGCTGAGGGTCCCATCAAGGAGGGACGCTCGTCGTTTCTCGTGGCGGGGCGCCGTTCCTATTTGGACATCTTCCTCAAGGCGACCGATGAATACCGTAACAACACGCTCCACTTCTACGATGCCAACCTGCGACTGAACTTCCGTCTTTCGCAGAAGGATGTGCTGTCGCTGTCGTTCTTCAGGGGGCGCGACAACATGGGACTGGAGGACTGGGTGCGCATGGAGTGGGGCAACACTACGGCTACGGCCAATTGGCTGCATACCTTCAACGACGGCCTCTATGCCAATACGCAACTCATCTACAGCGACTTTGTGAGCGACATCGGTATTGAAGTCCTCAACATCTACTATACCTTGCGCGGCTTTATCCGTCATGCCACCCTGCACCATCAGCAGACGGCCAACGTGAAGAAGCACCGGCTCATCTACGGTTTTGAGTCCACCTACCTGCAACTGATGTCGGCCGAGTGGGATATCAACCTGCTGCATCAGCGTGAGAAGCGCGATGCTTGGACCAACGCCCTCTGGCTGAACGACGACTGGCAGTTGGCTCCTAACTGGCAACTGTCGGCAGGACTGCGGCTGCGGACGTTTTCTGTGTTGGGCGGAGCACCCTATTATCACCTGGATGCCGATGGCAACATCATGGAGACCCTGCATCCGACGGGCATCATGAAGACCTATGTCAACGTTGAACCCCGCCTGAGCATGAAGTGGAACCTCACGCCCCAGCACAGTCTGAAGTTGGGTTATAGCCGTACGTCGCAGGACATCCACGCAATCAGCGGCATGTCCCTATCGATGCCTTTCGACCGCTATACCATGACCAGCAACATCGTCGAGCCTGAAGAGGCCGATCAGGTCGCCCTCGGCTGGATGGGCATGACACCATCGGGGGATTACGACTGCTCGGTGGAAGGCTATTACAAGAACATCCGCAATGTCTATGACTATCGAGACGGTGATACGTTCTATACTGAGATTGAGATTGAGCGACTGTTGTTAGGCGGTAAGGGCCGGGCCTACGGACTGGAGTTCTGTGCCCGTAAGAACAGTGGACGATTGACGGGCTGGCTGAGCTACACGCTGTCGTGGTCAGAAAACATGATTGAGGGCATCAATGGTGGCAGTTGGTACACCGCCTCGAACGACCGTCGTCACGACCTGTCCATAGTCGGACTTTATCAGCTGTCGCCGTCGTGGGAGCTGTCGGGCATCTGGCACTACAACACTGGCCAGGCGCTGACTGCTCCCAGTGCCAAGTACGATATCGACGGTACCACCTATTATTATTTTAACGAGCGTAACGGGTATCGGGCTCCGGCCAACCACCGTCTGGACCTCAGTGCCAATTACACGAAGAAGCTGAAAAAGGGTTTTACCCGTGTCTGGTCGTTTGGCGTCTATAATGCCTACAACCGTTACAATCCCTTTATGATCCGGTTTAAGAACGACACCGATAGTCCTACGGGCACCGTCTGTGAGCAGACCTCACTCTTCGGTATCGTTCCCTCCGTGTCGTTCACCCTGAAATACTGACCGAGATAATGCGCAAGATACTGTTCTATATCCTATTGATAACGTGTAGCCTGACGGCTTGCAAGAAGGAGATCGATTTCGACTACAACGAGATAGACCCCATTGTGGTGGTCGAAGGTCGTGTGACCAATGAAGGCACGGAGGTCATGGTGACCAAGAGCCGTAGCGTGACCGACAGCG
Organism: uncultured Prevotellaceae bacterium; assembly: GCA_937898415.1. Lineage (GTDB taxonomy): Bacteria > Bacteroidota > Bacteroidia > Bacteroidales > Bacteroidaceae > Prevotella. Next base: position 165,276 of record CALDLA010000172.1, read on the forward strand.
TGAAGAGTCACTGTCTACCAGGTGCTGTGGTGACCGTCAGTAGTGGTGGCGGGGTCAGCGAGCGGATTGACTACGACCCACAGGCACAGTGCTACCGTTCACCGTTGAAGGGCAGGGTGGGCGAGACCTACCGGCTGACGGTCGACTTCGAGGGACATCACTACGAAGGGACGTCCACCATGCCTCCCCAAGCCCCTATTCTCTTTACCGAGTTCTTCTGGTTCCCTGTGCTCGACGAGCGTATGGTGGTTTATGAAATGTGGGCGACCGACCCTGAACCCAATGACCGTAATTACTTATGGTACCGTATAGACCGCATTAGTCATCACCCTCATTTTACGGAGAAGAAACTGACGAATCCCTACGTATGGAATGTCATTGGCGACCGCGGAAATCCGCCGGGACTGCTCTTCTGTGATGTTTACTGTATGACGGAGCGCATGGCTGACGATGACGAGGAAGAGGACTGGGAAAGAATCCTCTATGAGGGCGACACCATCACCTTCCAGATGATGACCATCGACCGCACCACCTTCGACTACTTTACCTCGCTGCGGGCCGGACAGAGCGGAGGTGCCAATCCCTGGAGCAACCTCACTGGCGGCTGTCAGGGCTACTTCACTGCTGCCAGTCTGTCGCGGGCCGACACGCTGGTCTTCTATTATGACTCCATCAGGCCCCAGTCAACCTACCATTTCGACTATGACAAATAGTACGAAAAGGGAACGCCAGATATATAAAGTGACGTTGGTGGGTGGCATGGTGAATGTCATCCTGTTGCTCTTTAAGTTTGTGGCGGGCATCGTGGGACATAGTGCCGCGATGGTGGCCGATGCCGTCCACTCGTTGAGCGACTTTGTGACAGACATCATTGTGATTGTTTTCATCCGCATCAGCGGTCAGCCGCAGGACAAGTCACACGACTACGGACACGGCAAGTACGAGACGCTGGCCACGACCCTCATTGGTGTGGCATTGCTGGCAGTGGCTGTGAGCATCATGTTCAGTGGTTCTGAGAAGATTCTGCAGTGGATGCAAGGTGAGCCCCTGAAGGCTCCGGGGATGCTCGCTCTTTGGGCAGCCCTGCTCTCCATCGTGCTGAAAGAAGGGGTCTATCGTTATTCCATCGTGAAGGCCCGTCAGCTGAACTCACAGGCCTTGGAGGCCAACGCCTGGCACCATCGCAGCGATGCCCTGTCATCCGTAGGGACGACCGTTGGTATCGGCGGTGCTATATTCCTTGGTCAGCGTTGGACGGTGCTCGACCCAGTCGCCTCCATCGTTGTCGGTGCCTTTATCGTGAAAGTGGCCGTCCAGTTGTTGCGTGACGGCATTGGCGACTTGATGGAACGGTCACTCCCCGACGAGGTGGAGACCGAAATCCTCAGGCTTGCGGCCTCCGTTCCCGGCGTGGACAATCCCCACGACCTGCGTACCCGCCGCATCGGCAATCACTACGCCATCGAACTGCACATCCTGATGGATGGTGACCTCACGCTCTGTGAAGCTCACGACAAAGCCTCCGAGGTAGAAGATTTGCTACGTCAACAATACGGCAATGACACCCACATTGCCGTCCACGTAGAACCCAAATCATAATAGAACTAGCAAATTCAGTGAATTTACTGACCAAATTCAGTGAATTTACCGACTAAATTCAGTGAATTTACTAACCAATTTCAGTGAATTTACTTTGCGTTGTCCTGCTCCTCGTCGGCGTCGTACTCGTCTTGACGGTGATGGGGGAAGACGTGGTGGTGGAGGAAGTTCATCAGTTCGAGGCAGACGATGACCATGATGGTGGCGGCTACGGCTACGGCGTACATGCCGGCACCAGCGGCCATACCGATGGCAGCGGCTACCCACAGTCCGGCGGCGGTGGTGAGTCCGCGGACGGCGCGTTTCTGGAAGATGATACAGCCGGCGCCGATGAAACCGATGCCCGAGACAACCTGGGCGGCGATGCGTGACACATCGTGGCGGGTGGCTTCATTGATGATGACGTCGCTGAAACCGTGGGCTGACAGTATCATGAACAGGCCGCTACCCAGTCCTACGAGGAAGTGAGTGCGGAATCCGGCTTCCTTGGCGCGGTACTCGCGTTCGAGTCCGATGGCTCCACCAAGCAGTCCGGCGATGAAGATACGAAGGATAAACTCTGTTGTCATACGCTGTTTTGTCAGATTTTTGTGCAAAGATACGAAATATTTCTTATTTATCACTCCTTATTTCCCTTTTTTTTGTATCTTTGCACCCATCATGATAGAAGTAAAGGTAAAAGACGCAGACTTGCAGCGGGCTGCCGCTGAGGGAATGGACGCCTTCGTGCAGGTGTTTATTGACGCTATCCGGACGGCCATCGGCGGTGAACTGACGGCAGAGACGATGGCCGAGCTGAACGCTGACCAGGTGACACTCCTGGCGTGGGACACCCTGCATGAGGAAGTAATGGACGGCGGCTTCGTCCAGCTGATACACAACGGCTACGGTACGTTCATCTTCAAGAATCCCTTTGCCAAGGCTGTCAAGTTGTGGGGACTGCGCGACCTGTCGAAACTCATCTATGATGCTCACACGTTGTGGTTGAAATACCGCGACGAGATAGAGCGCGAACTGACGGAGGAGGAATTCATGGCGCTGTTTGAGCAGATGCCGGAGTTCGACGACCTGGATGACGCGTTTATAGAGAACGAGGAAGAATGGACGTCGATGATTGCGCACTATGTGGATGAACACATTGAGCGCTTTGCATCAATTAAGAGTTAAGAATTAAGAATTAAGAGTTTTGAACAAGCAAGAAGAAGAGATCAGGAAGAAGAGCCCTGTCAATATAAAGAACAAGAAGGCTTCGTTTGAGTACTTCTTCATAGAGACGCTGACGGCCGGCATTGTGCTGACGGGCACGGAGATTAAGAGCATCCGTGCGGGCAAGGCCAGTCTGGTGGACAGCTATTGTCTGATCATCAACGGCGAGATGTGGGTTCGCGGCATGTCGGTGTCGCCCTATTTCTATGGGTCGTACAACAACCACGAGATGAAGCGCGACCGCAAGCTGCTGCTGACGAAGCGCGAGATACGCAAGCTGCAGAGTGCCACGAAGCAGACAGGCTACACCATCGTCCCCCTGCTGGTGTTCCTCGACGAGCACGGCCGAGCCAAGATGGACATTGCGCTGTGTAAGGGTAAAAAGGCGTTCGACAAGCGTCAGACGCTGAAGGAGAAGGAAGATCGCCGCGAAATGGACCGCGCCATCAAGCACTATTAAATGAAAAGAATCCAGGATATAGTTAAGGAGCGGGTCATGGTGCTGGATGGTGCCATGGGCACAATGATTCAGACATACAACCTGACGGAAGAGGACTTCCGAGGGCGGTTCCACCTGTTTCGCGGTCAGATGCGCGGCAATAACGACGTGCTCTGCCTGACACGCCCTGACGTGATACTCGACATCCATCGCCGTTACCTGCGGGCCGGGGCTGACATCATCGAGACCAACACGTTCAGCGCCCAGCGCATCAGTGAGGCCGACTACGGCATGGCCAGTCATGCCCGTGAGATGGCGCTGGCCGGAGCCCGTCTGGCCCGTCAGGCTGCTGACGAGTTCTCGACCCCGGAAAAGCCCCGATTCGTGGCAGGTAGCATCGGGCCTACGAACAAGACCTGCTCCATGTCGCCCGACGTGAGCAATCCCGCCCGTCGCGACCTGACCTACAGTCAACTGTTCGAGGCCTACTTAGAGCAGATGGATGCGCTCATCGAGGGTGGGGTAGATGCCTTGCTGATAGAGACCATCTTCGACTCGCTGAACTCGAAGTGTGCCATTGATGCCGCAATGACGGCCATGCAGCAGCGGGGCGTGGAACTGCCCATCATGCTGAGCGTCACCATCAGTGACCTGGCCGGACGTACGCTCTCAGGACAGACGTTGGATGCCTACTTAGCCAGTATTTCCACCTATCCCATCTTCTCTATCGGACTGAACTGCTCGTTCGGTGCCCGTCAGATGAAGCCGTTCCTCAAGGAATTGGCTCGTCGCGCACCTTATTATATATCGTGCTACCCCAATGCCGGACTGCCCAACTCGATGGGACTCTACGACGAGACCGCTGATACGATGGCTCCGCAGATTGGTGAACTGATAGACGAGGAACTGGTGAACATCATCGGCGGCTGCTGTGGTACGACGGATGAGTTTATTGCAAAGTACGTGCCGCTGACCTCCGGGAAAGCCCCCCACGTGCCGGCAGAGAAACCCCATAGTCTGTGGTTGAGTGGTCTGGATTTGCTGGAACAGTCTGCATTTGTCAACGTCGGCGAACGATGCAACGTGGCTGGCTCACGGAAGTTCCTGCGACTTATCAAGGAGAAGAACTACGACGATGCTATCAGTATAGCCCGCAAGCAGGTGGAGGACGGCGCGCTGGTTATCGACATCAATATGGATGACGGACTGTTGGACGCCCGTCAGGAGATGGTGACCTTCCTGAACCTGATAGCTGCCGAGCCTGACATTGCCCGGGTGCCGGTGATGATTGACTCGTCGAAGTGGGACGTCATTACCGCCGGACTGCAATGCGTACAGGGTAAGTCAATCGTCAACAGCATCTCGCTGAAGGAGGGCGAAGAGGTCTTCCTGAGTCACGCCCGAGACTGCATGCGCTACGGAGCTGCCGTAGTGGTGATGTGCTTCGATGAGCAGGGACAGGCAACGTCCTACGAACGTCGTATAGAGATTGCTAGTCGTGCATATCAGCTTCTGACTGAGTGCGTTGGCATGAATCCGTTCGATATTATCTTTGATCCTAATATACTGGCCATAGCCACTGGCATGGAGGAACACGACGCCTATGCCGTCGACTTCATCCGTGCCACCCGATGGATACGTGAGAACCTGCCTGGTGCCCATGTCAGCGGCGGTGTCAGCAACCTGTCGTTCTCGTTCCGCGGCAACAACTACATCCGTGAGGCCATGCATGCCGTCTTCCTCTACCATGCGATTCAGGCCGGTATGGACTTCGGCATTGTGAACCCCGCCACGAAGGTGATGTACAGCGACATTCCCGCAGAACAGCTGGAGATTATCGAGGACGTGGTGCTGAACCGCAGGAAGGGAGCGGCAGAAAGGCTGATAGAGCTGGCAGGAGAAATTTCGAGGAGTGTGGAACCCCCGAGGAACGAGGAAAGGCTACGGGTAGGCGAGCTTTGCTCCTCGCTCCTCGCTCCTCGAAAAAATGTTGAAGACCGCCTGAGCGACGCCCTCGTCAAGGGTATCGGCGACCACCTGGAGGCCGACCTCAAGGAAGCGTTGGAGAAATATCCGCGAGCCGTCGACATCATTGAAGGGCCGCTGATGGCAGGCATGAACCGCGTGGGACGGCTCTTCGGCGAGGGAAAGATGTTCCTGCCGCAGGTGGTGAAGACAGCGCGCACCATGAAGCAGGCCGTCAGTATCCTGCAGCCCTACATCGATGCCGGAAAGACCGGACAAGCTGGAAAGGCAGGAAAGGTTCTCCTTGCCACTGTCAAGGGCGATGTCCATGACATCGGCAAGAACATCGTGGCCGTGGTGATGGCCTGCAACGGTTATGAGGTCATCGACATGGGCGTGATGGTGCCTGCTGAGCAGATTGTCCAAAAGGCGATGGAGGAAAAGGTGGACATGATAGGCCTGTCGGGACTCATCACACCGAGTCTGGAGGAGATGGTGAACGTGGCCACAGAGCTGAAGCTGGCCGGTCTGAACATTCCCATCATGATTGGCGGTGCCACGACCAGCGAACTGCATGTCGCCTTGAAGATAGCCCCCGTCTATGGCGGTCCCGTGGTATGGATGAAGGACGCGTCGCAAAACGCCTTGGTGGCTGCCCGACTGATGAACGACGGACAGACCCTGGAGCATGAACTAAGTGAGAAGTATGAACACCTGCGCCAGGACTACGGTCAGGAACAAACGCAGCTGGTGTCGATAGAAGAGGCAAGAAAGAACAAACCCATTTTAACCGAATGATAAAGAGCATCATTTTCGATCTCGGAGGTGTCATCATCACGCTTGACCCGCCTGAAGCCATTCGCCGATTCAAGGCACTTGGTCTGGCTGACGCCGAGCAGCAGATGGACAGCTATACGCAGGGAGGCATCTTCGGAGAACTGGAGGAAGGGAAAATCTCGGCAGAGACCTTCCGTCAGGAACTGAGCCGCCAGACAGGGCGCGAGGTGACCTACGACGAGTGCCGCCATGCCTGGTTAGGCTACGCCAAGGAGGTGCCGCAGCGCAACCTCGACATCCTGCGGAAACTGCGCAGCGAGGGCTATAGGCTCATCCTGCTGTCGAATACGAACCCCTACATGATGTCGTGGGTGCGTTCACCGGACTTCGACGGTCACGGACATTCTATCGACGACTACATGGATGCCGTCTATTGCAGCTATCAGTTAGGCGTGATGAAGCCCGATACGGAATTCTTCCACCAGGTGCTGATGCGTGAGCGCATCATGGCCTCAGAATCGCTCTTTCTGGACGACGGGGCTCGTAATGTGGCGGTAGCCAGTCAGATGGGCATTCGCACCTTCTGTCCTGAAAACGGCGAAGACTGGACGGCGGAAATCTATGATTTCCTAATGTGAAGTGAAAAGTGAGAAGTGAAAAGTGAAAAGAATATGAGAAGAGTTTTGAGAGTACAGAGTTATCGGTGGATGATGGCAGTGATACTGTTCACTGTTCACTGTTCACTATTCGTTAGCTCCGCAGGAGCGCAGAAGCGTGAGATGCGCGGTGCCTGGATTCAATGCGTGAACGGACAGTTTCAGGGGCTGGGGACGGCTCGGATGCAGCAGACACTTACCTACCAGCTTGACCAACTCTGGAGAGATGGCGTCAACACCATCATCTTCCAGGTACGACCTGAGTGTGATGCACTCTATGAGAGCCGACTGGAGCCTTGGAGCCGTTTCCTGACCGGACAGCAGGGACGGGCCCCGCAGCCCTATTGGGACCCGCTGCAATGGATGATTGAGCAATGCCACGCACGCGACATGGAATTGCACGCATGGATTAACCCCTACCGCGCACGAACCAAGTCGACAAGAGCATTGGCAGCCAACCACATCATCAACCGCAAGCCCCAGAACTGCTTCGAGTATGACGGACAGACCATCCTGAACCCGGGTATCGCTGAGAACCGCGACTACATCTGCGAGGTGGCACGCGACATAGTGACCCGCTACGACGTGGACGGCATCCACATGGACGACTACTTCTACCCCTATCCCGTAGCCGGAGTCGGAATACCCGACAATGCTCAGTACTGGGCCTATAAAAGCGGTATCAAAGACCCCGGCGACTGGCGTCGCCACAATGTGAACCTCTTCATTGAGCAGTTCTACAAGACAGTCCACAAGGCCAAGCCCTGGGTCAAGGTCGGCATCTCGCCTTTCGGTATCTACCGCAACAGCCGTTCCAGTCGCTATGGCAGCAACACCAACGGCCTGCAGAACTACGACGACCTCTACGCCGACGTGCTGCTGTGGGTGAACAAGGGCTGGCTCGACTACTGCGTGCCCCAGATTTACTGGGAAATAGGCAACAAGGCCGCCGACTACGCCACGCTCATCCGCTGGTGGGACCAGTACGCCGGCAAGCGTCCGCTCATCATCGGCGAGGACGTGGAGCGCACGGTGAAGGCCGCCGACTTGAGAAACCCTTCCCAGCACCAGCAGTACGCCAAGCACCTGCTGCACCAGCAGCTGCCGAACGTGAAGGGCACGGTGCTGTGGTATGCCAAGGCGGTCGTCGATAATGTGGGCAACTACGGCACCATGCTGCGCGACTACTACTGGCGTACGCCGGCGCTTCAACCCGACATGAGTTTTATCGACAAGAGATCGCCCGGCAAGGTGAAGAAGCTGAAGTCCATATTGACCAGCGATGGCTACGTACTCTTCTGGACGGCACCGAAGGGGAATAACTGGCATAGTAAGGCTGTCAACTACGTCGTCTATCGCTTTGCCAAGGGTGAGCATATCAATATCGACGATGCCAGCAAGATTGTGGCCGTAACGAGAAACACTTATTATAAGTTGCCTCGCAAGACCGGCAACCAGCAGTACGTCTATGTGGTGACGGCCCTGAACCGCTTGCATAACGAGTCAGGCATACGTAAACAAAAAGTAAAGCTTTAACGTGAAAAGACGTTGGAAATGAGACTGGTAAGACTCGCGATTGTCCTTTTGTTCGTGGCGGCTACGGCCTTGATGGCCTGCTCTGACAACGACTCGTTCTCCACGAGTCCGTCCTGCCTGCTGACGTTCTCCGTCGATACGTTGAAGATGGACACCGTGTTCTCAAACGTCGGCTCCAGTACCTATACCTTCTGGTGCTACAACCGCTCGGGCGACGGCATCCGGCTGAGGACCGTCAAGCTGCGCAATGGCAATCAGACGGGCTTCCGCGTCAATGTCGATGGCTCCTATTTGGATAACACGATGGGGTCTGTTGCCAATGATCTGGAGGTGCGCGACGGCGACAGTATCCGCATATTCGTGGAACTGACCGCTCCTGAGAACCGACAGACTGACCCTGTTGGCGTGGAAGACCAGTTGGTGTTCATTCTGGAGAGTGGGGTAGAACAGCGCGTCACACTGAAATCCTATTCATGGGATGCCGTCAAACTGACTGACCTGACAGTGAGTCGTGACACGCTGATCGCGTCGGAGAAACCGCTTGTCATCTATGGCGAAGGCATCAAGGTGGACAGCGGTGCCGTGCTGACCTTGCGCAACACCACCCTCTATTTCCACGACAAGGCCGGAATAACCGTCAACGGAACGTTGAAAACAGAGAACGTGGTGATGAGAGGCGACCGTCTGGACCACATGTTCGACTACCTTCCCTATGACCGGATTAGCGGACTCTGGCGTGGCGTCAGCTTTGGCCGTTCGTCAACGGGTAATGAGATGACTGCCACAGAAATCCGTAATGCGATGACTGCTGTGCTGATAGACTCGGCTGCCATTGATACGACCGTGCAACGGCTGACCATGGAGCATTGTGTCGTCCACAATGCCAAAGGCGACGGTGTCTGCGCCTATCACAGTAACATCACGCTGTCCTATTGTCAGTTGACCAATACGCTGGGCGACTGTCTGCGGCTCTGTGGTGGTAGGACCGTCGTGGACCATTGTACGCTGGCGCAGTTCTATCCCTTTGACGCCCAAAGGGGGGCGGCGCTGCGTTTTGTCGGTCAGGGGGATATGATGCTGACCTGTACGAACAGTCTTGTGACGGGATATGAAGCGGATGTCGTCATGGGCGAACGGCCTGACACGACGACGGTCTTCGTCTATAACTTCTCCGACTGTCTGCTGCGTACGCCGATGGTCGAGGATGATACGCTCAGTTTCAAACGAATACAATGGGAAACACCCAAGGACTCGATTCAGGGCAAGCAGCACTTTGTCAAGATAGACGAAGTAAATCTTGACTATGACTTCCACCTTGACTCCTTGTCGACAGCTCAGGGAAAAGGGTGTTATTAGAACTCTGAGAACGACAGGGGCATCAGGTCCTTGATGCTGTCAATGATGTAAACCCTATTACGACCATAGAGCAGGATGCGTACTGGCTGACGGAAACGCTTCTCGGTCTCGATAATGACTTGGCGGCAGGTGCCGCAGGGGGAGACAGGCTCGTCCTGCAGTTCGCCGTCGGGCTTGCGGGCAGCAATGGCGAGTGACTTGACGGGAACGTCGGGATATTGTGCACCGGCAGAGAAGATGGCCGTGCGTTCAGCACACAGACAGGCTGGGAAGGCAGCATTCTCCTGATTGCATCCCGTGATTTCCACTCCGTTGTTAAGTAACAGGGCTGCCCCCACGCAGAAGTTGGAGTAGGGAGCATAAGAGTGGCTTGTAGCCTTGATGGCTTGCTCAATGAGATGCTGGTCTTCGGCATTGAGTTCCTCTATCCGACATTCCGTGATAACACTTTTCAATTCCAGATTTCTCATAATAGATTGTTTTAGTGGGGCAAAGATACAAAAGAAATCTGAAACAGACAAGAAAAACCGTTTGGAATTATAAAAAATGTGACGATGCTTTGGATGGATGACTCCACCAATTTCTTTTTCGAAATCGGTTACGGAAGTTTTTCGGTGTTTTTATTTGGTAGTTTCAAAAAAAGGCCGTATCTTTGTCGTCGCAATTAGAAAAAAGTAAATCTATAAAACAAAATCAAGACAAAATGGCAAAAATCGTAACATTGGGCGAGATTATGCTCCGCCTGTCGCCGCAAGGCAACGACCGCTTCATCCAGAGTGAATCATTCCGCATCATCCCCGGTGGTGGCGAGGCTAATGTAGCTATCTCTGTGGCTAATTATGGCCATGAGGCTTACTTCGTGTCGAAGCTTCCTAAGCATGAGATTGGTCAGATAGCTGTCAATGCCCTGCGCCGCTATGGCGTGAATACTGAGTTTGTGGCCCGTGGTGGCGACCGTGTAGGTCTGTACTATGCCGAGACAGGTGCCTCGATGCGTCCCTCAAAGGTGATTTACGACCGTGCTCACTCTTCTATCGCCGAGGCCAGTCCTGCTGACTTTGACTTTGATAAGATTATGGAGGGTGCAGCCTGGTTCCACTGGAGCGGCATTACGCCTGCCATCTCTGACAAGGCTGCCGAGTTGACCAAACTGGCTTGTGAGGCTGCCAAGCGTCATGGTGTGACAGTCTCTGTAGATCTGAATTTCCGCAAGAAGCTGTGGACATCGGAGAAGGCTATTAGTATTATGCGCCCGCTGATGAAGTACGTGGATGTGTGCATCGGCAATGAGGAGGACGCTGAACTGTGCCTCGGCTTCAAGCCCGATGCCGACGTGGAGGGTGGTCAGACTGACGCTAGCGGCTACGAGGGTATCTTCAAGCAGATGATGCAGGAGTTCGGCTTCAAGTACGTGGTCTCTACGCTCCGTGAGTCTTACAGCGCTACATTCAACGGATGGAAGGCCCTTATCTATGATGGTAAGGAGTTCTATCAGTCGAAGCGTTATGAGATTAACCCGATTATCGACCGCGTAGGTGGTGGTGACTCGTTCTCAGGTGGTCTGATTCACGGTCTTCTGACGAAGGAGACGCAGGGCGAAGCTCTGGAGTTTGCCGTAGCAGCATCGGCTCTGAAGCACACCATCAACGGTGACTTCAATCTTGTGAGTGTTGACGAAGTGGAATCACTGGCTGGTGGCAACGCTAACGGCCGCGTACAGCGTTAAGGATTATGGCAAAGTTTGATAAGATAGCCGTTCTTAAGAAGATTGGCGATACGGGTATGGTTCCCGTTTTCTATCACAAGGATTTGGAAGTGTGCAAGAACGTAGTAAAAGCCTGCTATGAGGGTGGCGTTCGCGCTTTCGAGTTTACCAACCGTGGCGACTTCGCACACGAGATTTTCGGTGAGTTGGTGAAGTGGGCCGATAAGGAGTGCCCCGAGCTGGCGTTGGGTATTGGCAGCGTCGTTGATGCTCCTACAGCAGCACTTTACCTGCAGTTGGGTGCTAATTTCGTTGTGGGTCCACTGTTTAACCCTGAGATTGCACCAGTCTGCAACCGTCGTCTGGTGCCCTATTGCCCGGGCTGCATGACCGTCTCAGAGATTGGCAAGGCCCAGGAGCTGGGCTGCGACCTGACGAAGGTGTTCCCCGGCGACGTCGTTGGTCCTAACATGGTGAAAGGCCTGAAGGCTCCGATGCCCTGGTCGAAGATCATGGTGACTGGCGGTGTGGCTCCTGAGGAGGAGAACCTGCAGAAGTGGTTTAAGGCCGGCGTCTTCTGCGTGGGCATGGGCTCTAAGCTCTTCCCCGGCGACAAGGTGAAGGCCGGCGACTGGCAGTATGTAACCGACAAGTGCAAGGAGGCACTCGGTTATGTGGCTAAAGCGCGCGCTTAAACTACTACTCATCATACTGACTGTATCAGCTTGTTCACCTGTTGACAGACAACGGGTGGACAAGCTGAATTCACTTTCATACGCCTGTCATTATCGTTCGCTTGACTCTACCGAGTACTATGCGCGGCAGGCATTGCTTAATGCCGTTCACTATGAGGACGGACAGGCTGAAGCTTACAACAACCTGGCTTTTGCCAGCATTATCCGCATGCAGTACGATCTGGCTCAGCGCCAGCTCGACTCCATTCTCGCCATTACCGACAACCAACTGGAACTACTCGTCAGCTATATTCAGCAGATGCGCCTCTGTCAGCGCCGTTCGCTTAATCGAGAGTTTTATGACTACCGCGAGCGGGCCATGGAGTCATTGAAGCGTCTTAACGAAGAACGGACCATGCTTAACGTGCGTCAGCAACGGCGCCTGCTCTATGCTGAAAGCGAACTGGCCATTGTCAGCTCCACCTATTATTATTATATAGGACTTGAGCAACAGAGTGTGGAAGCGTTGTCGCAAATGCCTGAAGAGGTGATGCAGGACACGGCTCAGTTCCTTAACTATCTTTATAATATTGGTGCCGGTGGTGTCATTACGGAGGGAACTCAACAGGACATCAACCAGCAGGAGTTCGACCACTTGTTGCGCTGTCTGCAGATAGCTCATCGCGACTTTTATCCTTATTTTACGGCTAACGCCCTTGAGGGGCTGGCTGAGCATTTAACGGATGCGGATAGTCGTAAGCAGTTGGTGGCGGATAATAAGCCGGGGATGAGACTTATTAATCCTGAGGGCGTTGACGATGAATTGTTGCCTGTCTGGTTAGCAGAAGAGGCCTTGTCGCTCTTCCTGAATTACGGCGATGTCTATCAGATAGCCGGTGCCTACCGTACACTGGCCTCCTGCTATCGTGCACAGGGCAATAATCCGGCTGCTCTTGAGAACTTACACCTGGCGCTAGCCGACTCTTCCATTTATCAGGCTCCTGATCTGGTTGCCAGTATCCGCGAACAGCTTAGCGTGGTCTATGCTGCCATTGACGACAAGGCGGCCAGTGACTATAACCGCAACCTATATCTTGACCTGCAGGAACAGACAAGACAGGACCGGCAGCTCGAAGCCCGAGCCGACCAACTGGCTCAGGTCGTCAACCAACTCAACTGGACATTGATGGCCGTGGTGGCCGCCATCATTCTACTTATTTTCCTATTGTGGCTTTTCCGCTACATGAACCGTCACCAGAAGTATGAAAGTCCGCTGGATGAACAGATTGAGGAACGCCGAGAACAATTGGCTATCAGTCGATTGCATGTGGAAGAGGGCGAACGGCGTCATCTCGAACAACGTGCCAGGATATCGCTTGTCAATAGTCTGTTGCCGCTCATCGACCGCATGGTGCATGAGGTGAAGCATCATGGCGACTATGAATACATCCGTGAACTCACCGAGAAAATAGAGTCTGACAATGATTTGCTTACTCAGTGGATCCAGCTTCGGCAAGGTCAACTGAGCCTGCGCATCGAGAGTTTCCCCTTGCAGTCGTTGTTCGACATTGTAGCCCGTAGTCGTAAGAGTTTCCAGATGAAGGGACTTGCGCTTAACGTGGAGGCTACCGATGCCGTTGTCAAGGCTGACAGGATACTGACTCTGTTTATGCTGAACACCCTGGCCGATAATGCCAGAAAGTTCACGACGCAGGGCAGCGTCGATATATCAGCTTCAGAATCAGAAGAATACGTAGAGGTGTCAGTAAAGGATAGCGGCATGGGTATGGATAGTGAACAGCTGGCTCATGTCTTTGACCATCAGTTGACAAACCATGGTTTTGGCCTGCTCAATTGTAAAGGCATTATTGAGAAATACCGTAAGACAAGTCAGATATTCAATGTCTGTACCATACAGGCAGAGAGTGAGAAAGGGAAGGGGAGCCGTTTCTTTTTCCGTCTGCCGAAAGGTGTCGTCAGGATGCTAGTGATAGGTATCGGCTGTTGGGCGCTTGGTCATACGGCGGCGTCGGCCAATAACTACCTCACTCGTGCTGCCATGTATGCTGACTCAGCCTATTTCTCAAATATCAATGGTACTTATGAGCGTACGCTCCTTTTTGCCGACTCCTGTCGTATGTGCCTGAACCAGCATTATCTCAGTCTGCATCCTCAGGGAGTTACGACGATGTTGCGTGAAGGTGACACGTCGGTTACCCCCCCCGAAATCCTATGGTTACATGACTCGTTGCAAACTAACTATAACGTGATTCTCGACATCCGCAATGAGAGTGCGGTGGCTGCGCTAGCCCTTCACCAGTGGCAGCTTTACAGCTACAATAACCGTATATACACATCGCTGTTCAAGGAGTTGTCTGCCGATGCAACACTGGCCGACTACTGTCGTGCCATGCAGCAGACCAGGACCAATCGCATGATAGCGGTGGCATTGCTGCTGATTGTGTTGATGGCCATATTCCCCTCTTACTATTTCTACTATCTCCGTCCGCGAATCAATGCTAGTTTGAAGGCTGATAGCAGGCGCCGCGAAGATTTGGAACTGCTTGCCGACGAGTTGAGAATGGCAGAAATGGAGCTTGCAGGCCTGCACGTATCTAATTCTGTGCTTGACAATTGTCTGTCAACGTTGAAACATGAGACCATGTATTACCCGTCGCGCATCAGGCAGCTCATCGATCAGGACGATATGGAGTCGGTGGACGAGGTCGTTGGCTATTATCGTGAGCTTTATAATATGCTTAGTCAGCAGGCCATGTCGCAGGTAGAACGTGTGAAATTACACCTGCGACCACTGGAGCATGGCATTCTTGGTGACGAGACGTTGATACGTTATCTGTTTGATATTCTAAAAAAACAGTTCGGACAGAAAACGCTGGATATTACCTATACCCCTCAGGGTGACAAGTATATTGAGGTGAAATGTCAGCTACCCAGTCTGGATAGTCATCTGTCGGCCATTGACAATCTGCTTTGTCGCCAGATTGTACGCGACCACGGTGAGGCCACCAACCGGCGCGGCTGCAGTTTCAGGACTGAGGAACAGAACGGAGAGAACAAAACAATCATTATAATACTACCTGCATATGGAAAAGTTCAAAGTAGTTGTCGTTGAAGACGTACCCCTTGAATTGAAGGGGACACTGGGTATCATACGTAATGATATTCCCGAAGCGGAAGTAATCGGAACGGCCACCAACGAGGCCGAATATTGGAAGGTATTGAAGCAGGGACTGCCTGACCTTTTGCTGCTCGACCTTGGTCTTGGTGGCTCTACCACCATTGGCGTGGAAATCTGCCGTTCTACCAAGGATATGCATCCGGGGGTGAAGGTGCTCATTTTCACAGGCGAAATCTTGAATGAGAAACTTTGGGTTGACGTCCTTGATGCTGGGGCCGACGGCATCATCCTGAAAACGGGCGAATTGTTGACCCGTCACGACGTTCAGAGTGTCATGGACGGTAAGCAGTTGGTCTTCAATGAACCCATCCTGAAGAAAATCGTCGAGCGTTTCAAACGTGCCGTAGGTTCACAGTTAGCCAAACAGGATGCGCTTATCAACTATGAAGTCGATGAGTACGATGAGCGCTTCCTGCGTCATCTTGCTCTTGGCTATACCAAAGAACAGATTACCGGTCTTCGGGGAATGCCTTTTGGCGTGAAGAGTCTGGAGAAACGTCAGGCCGAGCTGATGAAGAAACTCTTCCCTGAAGGTACTACAGGTGTTAATGCCACCAGGCTGGTAGTCCGTGCCATCGAACTGCAAATCCTTGATATAGACAATCTGGAGGCTGATGAAGATTAAACGGATAGCTACCCTGGCAGTACTCTTGCTCGTCGTGGCGGAACTGATACTGGTCCTCACATCGTGGCTGTTGTCAGCCACGATGACTGAGGGCGTCCGTTCGCTACTCTCCGACGTGGGTATTCGTTGGTTCTTAGGGTCGTTTACTACGTTTATCGCTACTCCTTGGCTCGTCAGGTTACTGTTGCTAGCTATGGCCGGTGGCTGTTTCTGGCAGAGCGGTATTTTTCGTCATTCTCAGATAGGTTATCGCGAACGGATGGGCTACCGTCTGGCTTTCATCATCCTTGTATTCTATATGGCTGTTGTCCTGTCACTGGCTGCCGCCCCTCATGCTGTGCTCCTTTCCGCCACGGGGCAGTTGTTCCCGTCTCCCTTCAGCCGGGCTTTGTTTCCCATCGCATCTTTTGGTGTCATCATGACGTCGGCTGTGTACGGTTGGGCCTCAGGTCGTTTTTCGTCTTTTTCTGAGATTGTCGACTCTCTGTCATTTGGCATTGGCAAAGTTGCTATGCTCATCGTCCTTTATATGGTGACCATTCTTTTTTATGAGTCACTAAGGTTTGTTTTTCTTTAAATCTGCATTTTTTTTGCATTTCATCTGATTATTTGAGTTTTTTTTAGTACCTTTGCACACGCTTAAAAGCATACAATTGTTATAACATTATAAAACTTTTATGAATTTCACTTTGTTAATTACCGTCTTGCTGACGGCATTTACATTGGTGGCGGCAGCTTACGTCGTTGCTAAGCTGATAGGTCCACGCTCATACGCAAAGGTGAAAGGCGAACCCTACGAGAGTGGTATTCCCACTCGGGGCACGTCGTGGATTCCTGTGTCGGTGGGCTTTTACCTGTTCGCCATCTTGTTCCTCATGTTCGATGTGGAAACGGTGTTTCTGTATCCATGGGCAGTCGTGGTGAAAGACTTCGGTGTGATGGCATTGCTCTCCATCGGGTTTTTCCTTGTAGTATTAGTGCTGGGTCTGGCCTACGCCTGGCGGAAAGGAGCGCTTGAATGGAAATGAAACCGAAAATCAAGTCGATTCCCTATGAAGAGTGGAACGACAACGAGTCGCTGGAGAAGATTATCGACGAGCTGCATGAGGGTGGTGTGAACGTCATCACGGGTTCACTTGACAAACTCATCAACTGGGGCCGTGCCAATTCGCTGTGGTCGCTGACGTTTGCTACCAGCTGTTGCGGCATTGAGTTTATGGCCTGTGGTTGCGCTCGCTATGACTTCGCCCGCTTTGGCTTTGAGGTGACACGTAACTCTCCCCGTCAGGCCGACCTCATCATGTGTGCCGGCACCATCACCCACAAGATGGCTCCAGCCCTGAAGCGCCTGTACGACCAGATGGCCGAGCCAAAGTATGTCATTGCCGTTGGTGGCTGCGCCATCAGCGGTGGTCCGTTCAAGTCGAGCTACCATGTGGTGAAGGGCATTGAGGAGATTGTGCCCGTCGATGTGTTCATTCCTGGCTGTCCGCCGCGTCCGGAGGCTATCATGTATGGCATGATGCAGCTGCAGCGTAAGGTGAAGGCCGAGAAGTTCTTCGGTGGTGCCAACCACAAGCAGACGGCTGAGGAGGCTGCGCTTGGTGTATCTAACGAGGAACTGACATTCCGTGCAAAGCACGACGATCATCGTCGTGAAAGGCTACGGGTAGGCGACGGCACGTCGGGAATGCCAATGGTTATCACCGATGTTCCTCAGGAGTTTGTGGAGGAATTAAAGAAAGAGGAGGAGAAGGCATGAAGTTAGAGTTCTTATCATTTGAATTTGACAAGTTCGCACAGGAGATGCAGAACTTGAAGGACAAGAAGGGCTTCGACTATCTTGTCACCATCGTGGGCGAGGACTTCGGAGAAGAGGGCCTCGGCTGTATCTACATTCTTGAGAACACCAAGACCCACGAGCGTTGCGCAGTCAAGATGCTGGCCAAGACGCAGGTATGCGGCGATGGTATTGCCTCCAATGGAACTGGCGTGACTGACGGCCAGCAGATGGCCTACATCCCTTCTGTTATTAATATCTGGAAGGTGGCCGACCTGCTGGAGCGTGAGGTCTACGACTTCTACGGCATCGTGTTCTTAGGTCATCCCGACATGCGCCGCCTGTTCCTGCGTAGCGATTTCAAGGGACATCCTTTCCGTAAGAACTGGGAGTTCAACGACGAATATACGCTGGAAGACGACGTCGAACCGGAATTTGGTCTGGAGTATTATCTCGACAAGGAGGGTAATCTGCAGTCAAAGCAGAACAAACTGTTTGGTGATAACGATTATGTCATCAACATCGGCCCGCAGCACCCTGCTACACACGGTGTGCTCCGCCTGCAGACGGTGCTCGACGGCGAAACCGTCAAGCGCATCTATCCGCACCTCGGCTATATCCATCGTGCCATTGAGAAGATGTGGGAAGGCATGACCTACCCCCAGACGCTTGCTTTAACCGATCGTCTTAACTATCTGGGAGCCATGCAGCATCGACATGCGCTGGTAGGTGTCATCGAGGAAGGTCTGGGTGTTGAACTGACCGACCGCATCAAGTATATCCGCACGATTATGGACGAGCTTCAGCGTCTCGACTCTCACCTGCTTTACACCTCGTGTGTGGCTCAGGACCTGGGTGCCCTGACGGGTATGCTCTATGGTATGCGTGACCGTGAGCACGTGCTGAACTGCATGGAGGAGACCACGGGCGGACGACTGATTCAGAACTATTACAGAATTGGTGGACTGCAGGACGACATTGACCCGAACTTCGTGAAGAACTGCAAGGATCTGGTGAAGTATCTGCGTCCGACGATTCAGGAGTATATGGACATCTTCGGCGACAACGTCATCACCCACAACCGTTTGGAGAACTGCGGTCCGATGAGCCTTGAGGATTGTATCAGCTATGCTGTCACCGGTCCTGCCGGACGTGCTTCGGGCTGGAAGAACGACGTACGCAAGAACCACCCCTACGACATGTACGACAAGGTGGAGTGGGAGCAATGTACGCTGAGCGGCTGTGACTCTATGGACCGTTACCTCGTTCACATCAACGAGATGTACCAGAGCCTGAACATCATTGAGCAGCTCATCGACAACATCCCCGAGGGTGACTTCTATGTGAAGCAGAAGCCTATCATCAAGGTGCCCGAGGGACAGTGGTATTACTCTGTCGAGGGTGTGGCCGGTGAGTTTGGCGTATATCTCGACTCTCGTGGCGACAAGAGCCCGTACCGCATGAAGATGCGTCCGATGGGTCTTTCATTAGTTGGTGCCTTCGACCCGATGCTTCGCGGCCAGAAGATTGCCGACCTGATTGCCACTTGTGCCGCTATTGATGTAGTTATTCCTGATATTGACAGATAAAAGCGAAGGATTATGTTTGATTTTAGTATTGTTACACAATGGTTCGACGCTCTCCT
>CALDLA010000173.1 GCA_937898415.1 uncultured Prevotellaceae bacterium
ATTAACGGCATCCAACTGCTGATTACTGAAGCTGTAATGAGGACTGAGTAATTACTGGGCAAAAAAATAAAGCGATGACCTTCACAGGCAGTCGCTCTATATCTTCAATAGGTATTAGTCTTTTTAAGGTAAAAAGATTGTTTTCAGGATAACGATGCAAAGGTAAGTCATTTTTTTAACTCTTGCAAACTTTTCGTCAGTTATTTTGACGTAAAATAATTGTGCGGGAGCACAAATACCAATTTTACAATACGTTAACATTCCGTCGATGAAGAATCAATAGAAAAAGGCATCGGGACGGTCATCCCGATGCCTGTATAGTCAGTAGCGTTTTTTCAGAGAGAATTAGCACAGACGGCGTGAGCCATCGCCGATGACGACGTCGATGACTTCGGGTTCGTGGCCAAACTTGGCAGCAAACTTCTGCTTGGCGTCAGCAACGAACTTGCCATAGAGGTCGGCACGCACGAGGTTGATGGTGCAGCCACCGAAACCACCGCCCATGATACGGCTACCAGTTACGCCGTTCTCCTTGGCCAGGTCGTTCAGGTAGTCGAGTTCCTCGCAGCTCACTTCATACTCCTTGCTGAGTCCGTAGTGGGTCTCGTACATCTTCAGACCGACGGTCTCGTAGTCGCCTGCCAACAGCGCGTCGCAGACAGCCAGCACGCGGTCCTTTTCGCCCAGGACGAAATGGGCACGGGTGTAGTCCTCTTCGCCCACCTCGGCACGTACTTCCTCCAACTGCTCCCAGGTGCAGTCACGCAGGGTCTCGAACTTGCCCTCGGGGTGCTTGGCGGCAATGTGCTTCACGACGTTCTCGCAAGAGTTGCGGCGGTCGTTGTAGGGCGAACCAGCCAGTTCGTGCTTCACCTTACTGTTGAGCAGCACGAGGCGGTAGCCGTCGGGCTTGAAGGGGAAGTACTCGAACTCGCGGCTGCGGCAGTCGAGGCGCATCAGGCAGCCTGCCTTGCCAAAGACGCTGGCAAACTGGTCCATGATACCGCAGTTCACGCCGCAGTAGTTGTGCTCAGTAGCCTGTCCGGCCAGCACCATATCCCACTGGCTGACCTTGTTCTCGCCGAAGAGGTCGTTCAGGCCGCAAGCGAAGCAGCTCTCCATAGCGGCACTTGAAGACATACCGGCACCGAGGGGTACGTCGCCGGCAAAAGCGATGTTGAAGCCCTTGACGGGAACGCCCAGCTTCTGGAACTCCTTAGCGATACCGTAGATGTAGCGAGCCCAGGAGGCTTTGGGGCCTGCAGGGTCGTCGAGGTGGAAGTCCACACGGTCCTTCAGGTCGATGGCGTATGCCATCACGGTGTCTTCCGTACCGTTGATACGCATCTCGGCGGTGATGCCCTTGTCCACTGCTCCGGGGAATACGAATCCGCCGTTATAGTCGGTGTGCTCACCAATCAGGTTGATACGACCGGGTGATGTGTAGACGTTACCTGTCTGTCCGTCAAAGTGCTTGATGAAGCGGCTTCTTACAAATTCAATGTCAATCATGTTGATTTACGATTTAAAGATTTAGTTATACTGTTTGTTATTTAGTTGAATTACTTTCTGTCGCTCAGTCCAATCTGGCTACCCCAGTTGCAGAACCAGAAGATATAGGCATAGTAGACGAACATGATGCACATGGCGATGATGACACCCGTGACGTCAACTACAGCACCCATGATTGGCATCAGGATGGCAGCACCGATAACACCGGTGTTGATGACACCAGAGGCGGCCTTGGTGTGGCGGCCTAAGTGCATAAGGCCAAGGTTGAAGATGAGCGGCCACATGACAGAGTGGAACAGACCGGCGGCCAGCATGAGCCAGATGCCGAACATGTTGCCGGCAAAGAACAGCGACAGCAGGATGCACAATGCACCAAGGCTGACACAAGCTGACAACAGCACGCGGGGCTTGAACTTGGTGAGGATGCCGGCACCGATGAAACGGCCCACCATCATGCCTCCCCAGTAGAATGCCAGGTAGCTTGTAATCACATTACTATCGCTGATGCCTAACTGCTGGAAGCGGTAGGGCAACATTGAGGGAACGCCAATCTCGACACCCATGTACATGAAAATGCCTAAAGCGCAAAGCCATACGTGAGGATAGGCAAACACGCTGCTCTTCTCGGCAGGGTGCTGGTTGAACTCCTTGCTCTGTTCGCCCTCGTCAATCTTCGGAAGCTTCAGGAACAGCAGCACCACGCAGATAAGGATGGTGAAAACGCCCAAGCCCAGGAACGGTCCAGGAACCAGTTCGGGTGCAGGATCCTGACCGGCGATGATGACGGTAGTAATAAAGATAGGTGCAACCGTAGTGGCCACTGAGTTCAGAGCCTGCGACAACGTCATGCGGAAAGCGCCGCTCTCAGGTTTGCCGAGCACCATAACGTAGGGATTGGCAACGTTCTGGAGCATCACCACACCCATAGCCACTAAGCACATGGAACCGAGGAAGAATGCATAGACGTTTGTGTTGGCTCCAATAGCCCAATTAATTCCTAATGAATTGATAACGAAGCCAATACCGGCAACGGCTAAACCAAGGATTAAGGTTGGCTTGTAGCCAATCTTGCTCATCAGCAGCGAGAAAGGTATGGCAAGAAGATAGGCGCCATAGAAGGCAGAGTTGACATACTGTCCTTGCTGAGCCGTCAGGTTGAAGGCCTTGGAGCAGAAGTCAATCATGGAGTTGTTCATGGTCGTGATGAATCCGATGAGGAAGCACACGATAAAGACAACTATCAGTGCGAACGTATAGTTCGGTGTTTGTTTTTCTGACATAAAAATCTACAATTATCAGTTATCAATATTTATTCAACTACTCCGAAGCGGTAGATGGTCTTCGACTTGTAGCGCTCACCAGGATTCAGCACGACGCTGGGGAAGTACGGACGGTTAGGAGTATCGGGGAAGTGCTGGGTCTCTAAGCATACAGCTGAGCGGCGTGGGAACGTGGCACCGTTGGCACCCTTATAGCCGCACAGGTAGTTACCCGTGTAGAGCTGCATGCCGGGCTCGGTGGTGTAGCACTCTAAGGTGCGACCACTCTTCGGCTCGGTCAGGCGGGCGGCGAAGCTCATCTCGCCCTCTTCCTTCTTGTTCAGCACGTAGTTGTGGTCGTAGCCGTTACCAAACTTAATCTGCTCATTGTCAGCGTCGATTTCCTTACCGATAGTCTTCGGAGCACGGAAGTCGAACGGCGTACCCTCCACCTTCAGGATTTCACCCGTAGGAATGGCGGTGTCGTCAGTAGGCAGATAGAAGTCAGCATTGATTTCGCAGATCAGGTCGTCGATACCAGGGGTGGGATCGGCCGTTCCTGCCAATGAGAAGAAGGCGTGGTGCGTCAGGTTGACGATGGTCTTCTTGTTGGTCGTAGCCAGATACTCGATGACCAGTTCGTTGAGGTCGGTGAAGGTGAATTCAACGGTGACGTCAAGTTCGCCCGTGTAGCCTTCCTCGCCGTAGCTGGAGATGCGGTGCAGGGCCAGTGAGCGGGGCCCCATCTGACGGGCATCCCAAATCTTGGCGTTGAAACCCTTGAGTCCGCCGTGCAGGTGGTTAGGTCCGTTGTTGATGGCCAGCTGGTAGTCCTTGCCGTTCAGCGTGAACTGTCCCTTGCAGATGCGGTTGCCCCAACGTCCAATCAGCGTTGAGAGGTAAGGCTCGTCACCGCTGGTGAGCTGCTGGATGTTAGCATGTCCCTGAATGACGTTTCCCACGTTTCCATTCTTGTCAGGAACCATGATGGCACAGATGGCGCCGCCATAATTTGAGATTGCTACTTCGTAACCTTTACGGTTGCGCAGGATGTACAAATCGGTCTTCTTACCGTTAATCGTGGCCTGGAAGTCTTCGCGCTTCAGACCACAGAGATTCGCATTTTCTGTAGTGTTTGACATAACTGTTTGTTTTAAGTTTATAGTATTTGCCTACAAAGTAACAAAAAATAAACCAAACAAACGAACGAATATGCGAAAAAAAGATTTAAGGGAGTGTTAAAAACACCTAAACCCGCGTTTTCAGGAAGTCTGCCACCACATAATTGCTACCTCCAATGAATATTATGTCCTTTTTTTCGGCTGTTCTGATGGCAGCAGAGTAGGCATCTTCCACGTTGGGGTAACACTCGCCGGCGAGGCCGAACTGCTGTCCGAAGACCAGTAGTGACTGTTCGTTCAGACCCCGTTTCGTCGACGGCTTTGTAAAATAATAGGTGGCGTTCTTGGGCAGCAGCGACATGACGCCATACACGTCCTTGTCTTCGACCATTCCGAACACGATGTGCAGGTGTTGGCACTCCAGGGAGTTGAGCTGTTGGCTGATGCGCTCCCAGGCCGCCACGTTATGGCCGATGTCGCAGATGACGGTAGGTGTCGTCCTGACGATTTGCCATCTGCCCTGCAGTCCGGTAATCTCGCAAACATGGAGGAAGGCGCTGCTGATTTCCTTCTGGATGGCTATTTGCACGTCGTCGTTACTGGGGATACACAGATAGCCTTGATTCATCAGTTCGCCGAGTGCTGTCAGGATGGTATGGGTGTTTTTGACTTGATAACTGCCGCAGAGCTCGCCTTTGAACGACCCCACGTGTTCGGTCTTGTAGAAAATGCCGCTGCCGTCGGCCACCATTTCTGCCGAGACAATCTCGTTGTTGTCCTCAGCGTAGATGATGGGGGCGTCGCATTGCTGGGCCAATGCCTCGAAGACGGGGCGGACTTCAGCCGACGCCTCGCCAATGACGACGGGAATAGTGTCCTTGATGATGCCGCCTTTCTCCAGCGCAATCTGCTCGACCGACGAACCGAGCAGCTGGGTGTGGTCTAAGCTGACGTTGGTGATGACTGACAGTATGGGCGTAATGATGTTCGTACTGTCGAGCCGTCCGCCGAGACCGACCTCCACGACGGCGATGTCGATATCGTTATCCTTGAAATAGCAGAAAGCCATCTCCGTAGCTATCTCAAAGAAAGTGTTGCCCAACTGTTCAAAGAGTTGCTTGCCCTCGTCCACAAACGTCGTCACATACTCCTCCTTGATGGGCTGTCCGTTGATGCGGATGCGCTCGCTGAAATCAACGAGGTGTGGCGACGTGTACAGTCCCACTCGGTAGCCGCATGTCTGCAGCATGGCGGCAATGGTGTGCGACACTGACCCCTTGCCGTTTGTTCCGGCAATATGAATAGACCTGAAACTCTTGTGCGGACTGCCATAATGCTCATCCAGTTTCAACATATTATCGAGACTGGCCTTGTAGCCGCTCTGGCCCTGGCTCTCGAAGTTGGCAATCTGGTGGAACAGCCAGTCACAGGTTTCTTCGTAGGTCATCATGTCGTTATACGATTAGTTGAAATAGTTCTTGAAGCGCTGGAAAATGGTGTCCTTGGTCTGCTTGTCGCCCTTGAAGTTGTCGCTGTCGGCAAACTGGCGTATCATCTCCTTCTCTTCACGACTCAGGGTCTTGGGAATATACACGCTGATGTTGACCACCAGGTCGCCCTTGCCCGAGCCGTAGCCCTGTACGGCAGGCATGCCCTTGCCGCGCAGGCGAAGGGTCTTGCCGGGCTGTGTGCCGTTCTCAATCTTGACGCGCACCTTGTTTCCCTCAATGGTAGGTATCTCCACCTCGCCTCCAAGGGCTGCTGTGGGGAAGTCGAGCAGCAGGTTATAGATAAGGTCGTTACCGTCGCGGACGAAGGTGTCGCTACGTTCCTCTTCTATAAAGACCTGAATGTCGCCGTTGACACCGTTTCTGCGGCCTGCGTTTCCCTTGCCGGGCACGTTGACCACCATTCCCTCGGCAACACCGGCCGGAATCTTGATTTCCACCACCTCTTCGCCTTTGACGATTCCTTCGCCGCCACATTCATGGCACTTCTTGGAAATGACGGAACCCTCGCCGCCGCAGGTGGGACATATCCCCTGTGTCTGCATCATGCCGAAGATACTCTGCGTGGTATGAGTGATGACACCCGAACCGTGACATGTCGGACACTGATCTGTGCTGGAGCCGGCCTCGGCACCCGTTCCATGACAATGCTGACAGGGAATGTCCTTTCTAACCTTGAACTTCTTGGTGACGCCCTGGTTGATTTCCTCAAGCGTCAGTCTCACTTTCAGGCGCAGGTCGCTGCCCCGGTGCTGCTGCGGACGACGGGCACCGCCGCCGAAACCGCTGAACCCGTGACCACCGAAGATGTCGCCGAACATCGAGAAGATGTCGTCCATGTTCATCGACGTGAAGCCACCGTCGCCGAATCCACCGGCACCTCCAAAGGGGTTGTTGAAACCGAACTGGTCATACTGCTGACGGCTCTTGGGGTCGTGCAGTACGTTATAAGCTTCTGCTGCTTCCTTAAACTTCTCCTCAGCTTCCTTGTCGCCAGGGTTGCGATCAGGGTGGTATTTGATGGCTATCTTGCGGTACGCCTTCTTGATATCGTCCGCAGAAGCGTCCTTGCTAACGCCTAATACCTCGTAGTAGTCTCTTTTCTGTGCCATGTGTTGTTATTGTCCAACTGCCACTTTGGCGTGGCGTATTACTTTGTCGTTCAGTTTATATCCTTTCTGCAGACAGTCGATGACCTTGCCCTTCTTGTCGTCACCCATTCCAGGAACCATTGCGACGGCCTCGTGGATGTCGGTGTCGAAATCAGCATCTGTTGTCTCAATAGTCGAGACTCCCTGAGCCTCCATCACCTTCAGCAACTTGTGGTAGATTAGCTCCATACCTTCGCGCAGCACTTGCGGGTCGTCCGTCTTGGCACCGTTCTCGATGGCGCGTTCCATGTCATCGACGACTGGCAAAATGGCAGTCAGCACTTTTTCGCCGCCATTCAGAATCAGTTCAGCGCGCTCTTTGAGCGTACGTTTACGGTAGTTGTCGAACTCTGCCACCGAGCGCAGGTATTTGTCTTTCAGCGAGGCAATCTCGTCGAGGGCTGTGTCCAGCGGGTCTTTATCCTCTTCCTCTGGGGCTTCTGGGGTTTCTTGAGCCTCTGGGACTTCTGGAGCCTCAGCGTTTTCTGTGTTCAGGTTCTCTTCCTCTTCAATGTTGATATCTTTTTCTTCCATGATAAACGTTGTTTAAAGTGTTTTTGAAAAGCAAGTAGCAAAAACCGTGCCATTACGCATACAGCTCGGCTTTCTTTTCCTTGATGGCCTCGTCGTAGATGTAGTCGTCGTACGTTGTCAGCTTGTCAATGGTACCCTTCGGGGTCAGTTCGATGATGCGGTCGGCCACAGTGTTGATGAACTCATGGTCGTGCGACGCAAACAGGATATTTCCCTTGAACTGAATGAGGTTATTGTTGAAGGCCTGGATTGATTCCAGGTCGAGGTGGTTCGTCGGTGTGTCGAGAATCAGGCAGTTGGCATTCTTCAGCTGCATACGGGCAATCATACAGCGCATCTTCTCACCACCTGAGAGGACGTTGACATGTTTCAGTACGTCCTCCTCCTTGAACAGCATGCGGCCTAGGAACGACTTCATCGTCACCTCGTTGCCCGGTCCCCATTGCGACAGCCAGTCCACGAGGTTCATCTCCGACTGGAAGAATGCCGTGTTGTCCAGCGGCAGGTAGGCCGTCGTGATAGTGACTCCCCACTTGTAGGTACCGGCCTCGGCTTCGCGGTTGCCGTTGATAATCTCAAACAGCGCCGTCATGGCCTTCGGGTTGTGGCTCAGGAAGACGGTCTTCTGTCCCTTCTCAATGGTGAACGACACGTTGTCGAACAGCACCGTTCCGTCGGCATCGACAGCCTTCAGACCTTCCACCTCGAGAATCTGGGTACCTGGCTCGCGCTCCATCTGGAAAATGATGCCCGGGTACTTGCGTGTTGACGGTGTGATTTCCTCGACGTTCAGCTTCTCTAGCATCTTCTTGCGTGATGTGGTCTGCTTCGACTTCGCCACGTTGGCCGAGAAGCGGCGGATGAACTCCTCCAGTTGCTTGCGCTTCTCCTCAGCCTTCATCTTCTGGTTCTGGGCCTGACGCAGGGCTAACTGCGACGACTCGTACCAGAACGAGTAGTTACCCGAGAACAGCGTCACCTTGCCAAAGTCGATGTCAACGGTCTGTGTGGACACGGCATCGAGGAAGTGACGGTCGTGAGAGACGACGAGTACGCATTGCTCCAGGTTCGAGAGGTATTCCTCCAGCCACTGCACGGTGTCCAGGTCAAGGTCATTGGTAGGCTCGTCAAGCAACAGGTTATCGGGGTGTCCGAACAGGGCCTTGGCCAGCATGACGCGCACCTTCTCATTGTTCGAGATGTCCGACATCTGCTTATAGTGCTGCCCTTCAGCCACTCCGAGGTTCTGCAGCAACTGGGCGGCTTCACTCTCTGCCTCGTAGCCGTTCATCTCGGCAAAGGCCATCTCCAGTTCAGCAGCGCGGTTGCCGTCCTCCTCGGTCATCTCGGCTTTTGAGTACAGCGCCTCGCGCTCCTTCATGTTATCCCACATGGGCTTGTGTCCCATCAGCACGGTGTCCATCACCGTGTATTCATCATATTTGAAGTGGTCCTGCTCCAATACCGAGAGGCGTTCGCCCGGCTGCATTTCCACTGTACCCTTATTAGGTTCCAGATCACCGCTGATGGCACGCAGCAGCGTAGACTTGCCTGCGCCATTGGCACCGATGATTCCATAAATGTTTCCACTTGTAAACTTCAGGTTCACGTCCTTATACAGAACCTTCTTTCCGAATTGAATAGCCAGATTTGTGACTGTAATCATGTCTTCTCTTTATACCTTATTTATAATATTGGGCTGCAAAGGTACGAATAATTTTCCGTATTTCCAAATTATGGCCGATAATTTGTGTGCGAATGTGGCGTTGTCGTCTCATCATGGTAGGGTGATTTCGCCTCTCAGACTCTTTGTCATCAACTGTCTCACGGTGTCAGGGTCGTCGGGGTAATGGCTTTGCAGGAACATGAGTTTCGTGACGGCACTCTCGACGGTCTGGTCGTAGCCGCTGACGACGCCCGCCTGTTGCAGGTGGTAGCCGCAGTCGTAGCGTGACATCTCGACGGCTCCCTGCATGCACTGGCTGATGTTGACAATTACCTTGCCGTGTCGCGTACCCTCTTTTAGGGCGTTGAGCAGCCAGGGTGACTGGGGAGCATTACCGCTGCCGAAGGTGCGCATGACGATGGCTTTCAGGTTGGGGGTATGTATGATGTGGCGTATCAGGTCTTCACGAATGCCGGGGAAGAGCGAGAAGATAATCACGTTGTTGTCTAATCTGAAGTGGGGGGTCATCGGGCGTGAGAAGTCGGGCTGCAGTATCCGTTCCCGGTGATAGCTGATGTTGACGCCGGCCTCCACCAGGTGCGGATAGTTGAACGACTCGAAGGCGTTGAACTCCTCGGCACTCTGCTTGGTGGTACGATTGCCGCGTAGCAGGTGACCGCCGAAGTAGATGCCAACTTCAGGCACCAACGCATGCCCCTCGTCATCCTTGGCGGCAGCTATCTCCACAGCGGTAATCAGGTTCTCCTTTCCGTCGGTACGCAACTGGCCGATAGGCAGTTGCGAGCCGGTGAAGACGACAGGTTTTGTCAGGTTCTCCAGCATGTAGGAAAGCGCCGAGGCGGTATAGGCCATCGTGTCGGTGCCGTGCAGCACGACGAACCCGTCGTACTGCTCATAGTGGTCGGCTATGCAGTGGCTTAGTTCTGTCCACCGCGCTGGTGTCATATCACTGGAGTCGATGGGAGGCGAGAACTGGTAGGTGTCTATCCGTGTGTCAAACTGCCTGAGCTCGGGCACGTTCTGTAGCAGGTGCTCGAAGTCGAAAGGTTCCAGGGCGCCCGTCCTCGGGTTGCGGTTCATACCGATGGTGCCGCCGGTGTAAATCAGTAATACGCTGCTGGGGTTGCTTGTTGCCATGATGTGATGCCTGTTGACGGGCGCAAAGATACAAATAAATGGATAAAAAAACAAATTTTGGCAGGATTTCTGTGTTATCTGCGCCGAATTGTGTATCTTTGCACTCAAAAACGTGTTGTTATGAGAATGAATACAGGCTATGGCCGTGCCGGTGAATATGAGCACTATACGGTGAACGACCCCATGCCGCTGTTGGAGTGGCTGTTGCAGAATCTATCTCAGTCGAAGTCCAAGGTGAAGGCAATATTGCAGGGACGCGGTATCAAGGTTGACGGCAAGACCGTATCACAGTTCGATTTCCCTTTGGAACGTGGCATGAAGGTGGCCGTCAGCAAGACCAAGCGCAACCAGCAGGGCTTCAAGAGCCGTTACGTGAAGATAGTCTATGAAGACCGCTGGCTGATTGTCGTTGAGAAAGCCGTCGGCATTCTCTCGATGGCTGCCGGCCATTCGACGTTGAACGTGAAGTCGGTGCTCGATGACTATTTCAAAAAGTCGCACCAGAAGTGCAGTGCCCACGTTGTCCATCGGCTCGATCGTGACACCAGCGGGCTGATGGTCTATGCCAAGGATATGGAGACGGAGCAGATACTTGAGCACAACTGGCACGACATCGTCTATGACCGCCGCTACGTGGCCGTCGTCAGCGGCGAGATGGAGGACGACGAAGGCACTATTGCCAACTGGCTGAAGGACAACAAGGCATACATTACCTACTCGTCACCTACGGACAATGGCGGCAAGTATGCCGTTACCCACTTCCACGTACTCGACCGCACCACGGAGCACTCGCTCGTGGAATACAAGTTGGAGACGGGGCGCAAGAACCAGATTCGCGTCCACTCGGCCGACATGGGGCATCCCGTCTGCGGCGATACGAAATACGGCAATGGCGACGACCCGCTGCACCGCCTCTGTCTGCATGCTTGGCTGCTCTGCTTTACGCATCCTGTGACGGGGCAGCCCATGGAGTTCGAAACCCCTATCCCCGTAGTATTCCGTAAAATGTTCAAATAATTAGAGTATGGAGAATATTGGCTATTACATATTTCTGTTGGTCGCCATCATCGTGGCCTTCCTTATTATTAAGAAGGTGACGACGTGCATCCTGAAGTCCGTCGTACTGATTGTGCTGGTCATTGTGTTGGCAGCTGTCTATTTCATGTACTACAGATGACCGGCGAGTATCAGATACGGGTGCTGCCTCAGGTGGCTGCCAACGAGCAGAACCTGAAAGCGTGGCTGGCTGACGAGTATGGCTTCGATGTCCGTACTTGTACGGCGGTGCGTATCCTGAAGCGCAGCATTGATGCCCGTCAGCGTACCATCTTCGTCAACCTGAAGGTTCGTGTCTATGTCAACGAACAGCCTGCCGACGATGCATACCAGCATGTGGAGTATGTCGATGTATCCGACCGTCCGCAGGTTATTGTGGTCGGAGCAGGCCCAGGTGGACTCTTTGCGGCACTACGACTTATCGAGTTAGGTTTTCGTCCCGTCGTATTGGAACGTGGCAAGAATGTCCATGACCGCAAACGTGATTTGGCAGAGATTTCGCGTACGCAGCAGGTCGACGCCGAGAGCAACTACTGTTTCGGCGAGGGTGGAGCAGGAGCCTACTCTGACGGTAAACTCTACACCCGTTCGAAGAAGCGCGGAAACATTGACAAAATACTAAACGTCTTCTGTCAGCACGGTGCATCGACGGCTATCCTGGCCGATGCCCATCCGCATATCGGCACCGACCGTCTGCCCAAGGTTATCGAGAACATGCGCAACACCATCATCCGTTGTGGTGGCGAGGTACACTTCCAAACGAAGATGACGGGACTGATACTTGATGACGACAGGGTTATCGGTTGTATGGCCGACAAAGAATATCGTGGTCCGGTCATTCTCGCTACCGGCCATAGTGCCCGTGACGTCTATCGCTATCTGGCCGAAGTCAAGATTGAAATCGAGGCCAAGGGCATTGCCGTGGGTGTCCGTCTGGAGCATCCCTCGCAGCTGATAGATCAGATACAGTACCACTCGCGTCAGGGGCGTGGCAAGTACCTGCCCGCTGCCGAGTATTCGTTTGTCACGCAGGTCGACGGTCGTGGCGTGTATTCTTTCTGTATGTGCCCTGGTGGTTTTGTCATTCCTGCCGCAACCGACAAGGAACAGATTGTCGTCAACGGTATGAGTCCTGCCAATCGCGGTACAGCGTGGTCTAACAGCGGAATGGTTGTGGAAACCCGTCCTGAAGATGTTGAGGGCGATGACGTGCTGCGTGTGATGCGCTTCCAGGAACAGCTGGAACGGATGTGCTGGCAGCAGGGAAACATGAAGCAGACGGCGCCCTCACAGCGTATGGCTGACTTCGTCAACAACCGCTTGAGCTATGACCTGCCCAAGTCGAGCTATGCGCCTGGGTTGATTTCGTCTCCCTTGCACTTCTGGCTGCCGCCGATGATCGGCCACCGTCTGCAGGAAGGTTTCAAAACCTTCGGCCGTCAGGCTCACGGGTTCCTGACGAATGAGGCGGTACTGATAGCTGTCGAGACCCGTACCAGCAGTCCCATCCGTATTCTTCGTGATGCGGCTACCCTGCAGCATGTCCGCCTTCGTGGTCTTTTCCCTTGTGGCGAGGGTGCAGGCTATGCCGGGGGCATCGTTTCAGCCGGTGTCGACGGTGAGCGTTGTGCCGAGATGTGTGCGGAGTATCTCTCTTGTGAATGAAAAAAGTAGGAATAAATTTGGTTGTTTCAAATTTATTGCTTATCTTTGCCAACAGAGATACTAACCTTTAAAACAAAACGCTATGAACAAGGAGGAAAAATATGTGATTACTATCAGCCGTCAGTTTGGTACTGGTGGTCATGAGATTGGTGCAGAATTGGCACGTCGTCTGGGTATCAAGTTGTTAGATAAGCAGATATTGAACGAGGTCGCCCGACGTGTCACCGCCGTTGAAGATGCCGTTGAGAAGATTGAAGCCCGCAACCCCCTGTGGCGCGACGACTTCACCAACTTCTACCGTACGTATATGGCCGGTGCCGAGTACAACGGAGCAGAGCACGACCAGACCAGTCACGAATTGTTCGAGGCGCAGGCTGAGGCCATCCGTAAGATTGCCGACGAGGAGTCGTGCATCATCATCGGCCGTTGTGGTTTCGATATCTTCAGGGATCATCCCAATGCGCTGAAGATTTTCATCCACTCACCGCTCGACTGTCGTAAACGCCGCATTGCCGAGAAATACGACCTGAACGAGCAGGACGCTGCCGCCATGATTGTCGACAACGACTACAGCCGCGAACTCTACACCAAGACGTTCACAGGCAGCGACTGGACTGACGCCCGCAACTACGACATCTCGCTCGACGTGCGGAAGTTCGGCGTCAACGGCGCGGTTGATTTCCTGATGAAAGCGATAGAAGGCTGATGTACAGCTGTTCGTACTGGCGGGCTACCTTCAGGTAGTCGTGGTGCCGCTTGACGTATTCCCGGCTCTCTGCTTTGAGCTGGGGAATGCGTTCGGGGTGCAGTATCAACTGTTCCAATTCTTGATAGACGCTTTCGTAGCTGGGCTGTACATTGATGATGGGCCGCAGCTCTGTTTCGTGGATGATGTTGTAGTTCTCGGGCTCACCGCCGCCGATGCAGATGATGCCCTTCGACATGGCTAATAGCGGATTCATCGACGGGGTGTAGGCGTAAAGCTGGTCGAGAATAGCGTCTGACCCCTCCATCATCTGTTGGTATTCTTCGAAAGGTACGCCCTCCGCAATGTTCAGTTTCATGCGGTAGGCGTATTTCGTATGCAGGTCCTTGGCCGCCTGCAGCATGATGTCCGTCCCCTTGTATGCTGACCGTCCGCGACTGATACCGATGAATACGGATACTTTCGACGCCTTACAGCGTTTTGTGCTGTAGGTTTCGGGCAGTTTGATGGGGAAGGGGATGAACTGTGTTTTTTCAGGGAAGTGCGGACGATAACACACGTCGTACTCATAGAGTCCGGTGACGATGGCGTCCGCGTCCTGGGCAATCTTCTTGTTCAGCGTCTCCTTGGTGGTGCCGAGCCAGTCGCGCTGCTCTCTGATGGCGGCCTCGTCCGTGCGCACCTGGTCGCCGAAGTTGAAGTCGCTGTAGCGCAGTGGCTTTTCCACGGTACAGGTGTATACCCAGTACCAGTCCATGCCGAAAGCGCCCAGCACCATCTTTTTATTATGTCGTCTCAGGTAGTCGTAAAACCAGAAAAGCCGTTCGGCACGTAGTTCGAAAAACATGGGGTTTATCAGTTGCACAATGTCGTAGCCGCGCAGCCGGGGCAGCAGACAGTAGAGGCGCATCAGCAGCCGTAGTCCAGCCAGCGAACCTTGTGGACGGCTGACGTCGATGTCGCGTGGATAGTCCTTCCACTCATCACCGTTACTGACCACCGTCACGTGGTGGCCCAGTTGCCGCAGTCCCTCGGCCAATGTGGCATGTACGTTGCTGTATTCGCCTATCAACAGTATTTTCATCGTTCCTTGCTGGTCAGGGGGAGTACGTTCATCAGTAGTGTCAGTCCAGCACTGCTGTTGGTGAGTCGGCGGAACCACTTGTACTTCATCGTGTAGTCGCGGTCGGGTAGGGGGAACAGCCCGTCGTCGCGCAGCTCGTCCAGCTTGCGGTCTAGGTAGTGGCGGTCTCGTGTCTGCATGATGACGTTGTAGATGTAGTCCATCGTCAACTGGGCCACCCTTCTGCTCAGTGCTATCCGCTCGTTGTTGGGCAGCGTGTCGGCTATCCGGTGCAGTTTGCGGATGACCGTCAGGCTGTCGTTCAGCCGCTTGATGACCTTGCGCTTGTCCGTCTCCGTGGTGATGGAGTGCTGCCGGTGGCGGTAGTAGTAGGCGGGAGCGTTGGTCGAGACCACCGTCTCGGCCCTGAGCAGCAGTTGCGGCGTGAACTCCTCATCTTCGTGGTAGATGTCGTTCGTGAACTGAAGTTTCCCTAAAATAGCTCGCCGCAGCAGGTAACCGCAGGCCGAGGCGTGCAGGTTGTGGCGACTTAGGTACTCGGTGCCGCTCTTCAGGTCCTGGGCCTCGAAGTCGGCCGTCTGATGGTTGTCCTCGTCGTCCGTCAGGTCAAACATGATGACATCGGGCTTCTGGTAGCGTATCAGGTCGAGGCAGTGCTCGTAAGGCGTCTGTATCAGGTAGTCGTCGGCATCGACAAACTGCAGGTACTGTCCGTTGCTCATCTGGATGCCTCGGTTGCGGGCACCGCTGAGTCCGGCGTTGGGCTGACGGACATAGACGATGTCGCCCAGGTAGCGACCGAGCTGACCTGTCGGACTCTCGTCTGAGCCGTCGTCGACGACGATGATTTCGCGTTCCGACTTGCTCAGCGACAAGGCAAGGATGCTGTCCAAGCACTGGCAGAGCATCGCCACGGGCAGGTTGTAGTAGGTCACGATAAACGTCACTAACGGCTGGGTTTCCTGACCTTGTGTA
Source organism: uncultured Prevotellaceae bacterium (assembly GCA_937898415.1). GTDB lineage: Bacteria > Bacteroidota > Bacteroidia > Bacteroidales > Bacteroidaceae > Prevotella. The sequence continues at coordinate 15,396 of CALDLA010000173.1, forward strand.
TTATTTTGATGATTGAGCATAATTTCTTGATTCCGAATATATTAAGTACCGTCAATTTTAGTATTTGACTAAGGTTTCCTGAGGGCTTGACCGCCCTTGGTTCCAACCGTGGTTCGTCGCCCGTCAGTTCGCACACGTCTATCTGAATGTTCATCAGTTTCAGGTAATAGCGGTCGTCCATGGGCATCTGGGTAGTCAGGTGCGCATCCAGCAGTTGGCGTAGCTCATTACCCTGGGCGGTGCTGGTGATGCCCTTGGCGTTCCAACAGTAGTAGTAGCAGCCGGCGCTGGTGGTTGCCACATGGCGAACTTTCCTCAACAGGCGGGGCAGGGTATAGGCATCCTCAAACACCCGTCCGACGGGAAACCTGACGCCGTCGAACAGTCTGCGGCGATACACCTTGTTGCAGGCGTAGGTGTGGTCGTAGGCCTGACCGTCGAGCCAATAGTCGGCGATGTCGTCGTAGGTGGTGTCCGTCAGCTGCAGCAGCGACTGGTGGGGGGCTCCGTAGAACTGCCAGATGGGGTATTCTATCAGGTCGATGCTGTCATCCAGTCGGCTCATGACGGTCTCCAACGTGCCTTCGCCGATGTAGTCGTCGCTGTCGATGAAGGTGATGTAGTCGCCTTGTGCCTGCTCGATGCCCGTGTTGCGGGCGGCGCTGAGTCCGCCGTTCTGCTGGTGTACAACCTTGATGCGCGGGTCTTTCCTTGCCCAATCGTCACACAGCTGGGGGCTAAGGTCGGTCGAGCCGTCGTCCACGAGGATGACTTCGTAGTCGGCAAACGACTGCTCCACCACGCTCTTCAGACAGCGGTCGAGGGTACTTTCCACACCGTAAACGGGTATGACGATACTTAGTTTCACGCCACAAAAGTACGAAATTATTTGCAATTTCGTAATAAAATGTGTATTTTTGCGTTCAATTTAAGGAAAATGAAGGAAGAAAGCAGCGAAAACTACGGTCATGTACTGAAATACACGGGCGTTTTTGGCGGCGTACAGGGACTGAACATCATCGTCAGCCTTGTGCGCAACAAGTTGATTGCCGTGCTGCTGGGCCCTGAGGGCATGGGACTGGCCTCACTCTTCAACTCCACCGTCAATTTCGTGTCGCAGGCCACCAACTTCGGCATCTCTTTTTCAGCCGTCAAGCATATCTCCGAGCTCTACGACCGTGGCGATGATGCTGCCCTCAGCCATTTCATCAAGGTGGTGCGCGCATGGTCGCTGCTGACGGCGCTGCTCGGCATGCTGGTCTGCATCGTGGCCGGGCCGCTGCTCAGCAACTATACCTTTGCTTGGGGCGACCACACGCTGCACTTCGTCCTGCTGGCACCCGCCGTCGCGCTGATAGCCATCACGGGCGGCGAGACAGCCGTTTTGAAGGGTACCCGGCAGCTGCGTTCGCTGGCCGTCGTCCAAATCTATGCCGTACTCTCGGCGCTGGTCATCTCCATACCTATTTATTATTTATTCGGCCAGGCGGGCATCGTGCCTGTCATCGTGCTCATGGCCTTGGTCACCATGTTGCTGACCGTGCGCCACTCCTATCGCCTGTTCCCTGTGTGCCTGCTTGGTGAGAAGGGACTCCTGGGCGAGGGTATGGCGATGGTACGTCTGGGCGTGGCCTTCCTCATTGCGGGTATCATGGGAAGCGGAGCCGAGATGCTGATACGCTCGTTCCTCAACGTCAGCGGTGGTGACCTCGACGTAGTGGGACTCTACAACGCAGGCTTCATGCTGACCGTCACCTACGCCGGAATGGTCTTTTCGGCAATGGAGACCGACTACTTCCCACGGCTGTCGGCGGTGAATGGCGATGTCGCTACCACCAACCTCACCGTCAACCGTCAGATAGAGGTGTCGCTGCTTATCGTCTCGCCCATGCTCGCCGCCCTCATCGTCGGCTTGCCGGTGCTCATCCCGCTGCTCTTCTCGGCCAAGTTCCTGCCTATGGTGGGCATGGCTCAAGTCGCCGTCTTTTCCATGTATGTCAAGGCCGTCTCGCTACCCGTCTCCTATGTCACGCTGGCCAAGGGCGACTCCGTGGGCTATATGGTGCTCGAGGCCGTCTACGACGTGGTGCTCGTGCTCCTCATCGTCTTCGGCTATCGTCATTGGGGACTCCTTGGCACGGGTATTGCCCTGTCGCTCAGCTATCTGTTCGACCTGCTGCTGGTCGGTGCCTACGCCTACCTGCGTTTCCATTACCGCCTTTCCGCGCTCGTGCTTCAGTATGCGGCCATCCAGTTCTCGTTAGGCGTGGCGGTCTACATCGTCACGCTCGTCGACAATCCGCTGATATATTGGTCGTTAGGGCTGCTGCTCTGTCTGGTTAGCCTGCTCATCTCCATCTATATTCTTCACCAGAAGACCTCCCTCTGGGCATCGCTCACGAGGAAGCTGAAAGACCGTTTCCATCGTCATGCCTAAAGTCACCGTCCTCATAGCCGTCTACAATGCCGGGGCTTTCCTGTCGGAGTGTCTCGACTCGCTGCTGGCGCAGACCCAGCCTGACTTCCAGGCCGTCTGTGTCGACGATGCCTCCACCGATGCCTCTCTGTCGATACTCCGCGACTATGCCGCCCGCGACCCACGCTTTGAGGTTGTCCCTCTGACTGAGAACCAAGGGCAGGCACACGCCCGCAACGTTGGACTGCAACGGGCCCGTGGCGAGGTCGTCTGCATGCTCGACGCCGACGACTGGCTGTCAGCCGATGCCCTCGAGCGTCTGTATGATGCTTTCGACGACGATACCGACAGCGTGCTCTTCGACGTCGTCAGCGTCTATCCCGAGCGTGAGGAACCTTACCCCATGCCCCCGTTTCAGCGTCTGGACGGACATGAGGCCTTCTGTCTCAGCCTGACGTGGCAGATTCACGGCCTCTACGGCGTGCGTGCTGGCATCCACCTCCGTTATCCCTACGACGAGACCTGCCGTGCCTATAGCGACGACAATACCACCCGCCTGCACTATCTCGCCTCCCGTCAGGTGCGCCGTTGCACGGGCACCTACTATTACCGGCAGCACCCCGCTTCGGTCACCCATCAGGTGTCCGTCCGCCGCTTCGACTATCTCCGTGCCAACGAGAGTATGCGCCATCAGATGCTGGAGCTGGGAGTAGGGCAGGATCTGCTCGACCATTATGAGAACCACCGCTGGCTCAACCTCGTGGGCATCTACATGTTCTACCACGTCCATGGCCGCGAACTGTCTCCTGCCGATCGTCAGTACGGCCTGCAGCAGCTCCACCACACATGGTCCACCATCGACCGCCTCGCCCTGGAACCGGCGACCATCACCAAGTTTGGCTACCGTCCCTGCGCCACCTTCCGCCTCTTCCGTCTTCAGGAGTGGCTCTACTTTACCCTCCGCGGCCTCCTCGGTCGCAACCTGTAGTGCCGGTCGTTTAAAGCGCAAATAACAATTATTTCGGAAAATATGACGGGAGATTCAAAATAATTGTATATCTTTGCAAATTGAAAGTGATAAATTGAAATTAATAAGGTGACATGATGAGTGAAAACATGATAGAACCCCAGTCGGGGATGGAACAGATACTCGTGAGGATTACCGGACAGGACAGACCTGGACTGACGGCATCGGTGATGGGAATTCTGGCTAAGTACAATGCGCAGATACTTGACATCGGACAGGCTGACATCCACTCCACGCTCTCATTGGGCATCCTCATCCGCATGGACGAGATGCACTCCGGACAGGTGATGAAGGAACTGCTTTTCAAGGCAACGGAACTGGGCGTGCAGATAGGCTTCTCGCCGATTGGTGACAACGAGTATGAGGACTGGGTTGGCCAGCAGGGCAAGAACCGCTATATTCTGATGGTGATGGGTCGGCAGTTGGAGGCCCGGCAGATTGAGGCTGCCACGAGCGTGATAGCCAACCAGGGATTGAACATCGACTCTATCATCCGTCTGACGGGACGCAAGAGTATCAAGAATCCTGCCAAGCATACGAGAGCGTGTATTGAGTTCTCGCTGAGAGGCGAGCCGCGCGACCGTAAGGAGATGCAGTCGAAGCTGATGAAGCTGTCGTCTGAAATGGAGATGGACTTCTCTTTCCAGCGTGACGACATGTTCCGGCGTATGCGTCGCCTGATTTGCTTCGATATGGACTCCACGCTCATTCAGACGGAGTGTATCGACGAGTTGGCTGAGCGTAATGGGGTGGGAGCCGAGGTGCGTGCCATCACTGAGAGTGCCATGCGTGGCGAGATTGACTTTAAGGAGAGCTTCACCCGCAGGGTGGCGCTGCTGAAGGGGCTTGACGTGAGCGTGATGCAGGACATTGCCGAGCATCTGCCCATTACTGAGGGCGTAGACCGCCTGATGACCATCCTGAAGCGTTGCGGCTACAAGATTGCCATCCTCTCAGGCGGATTTACTTATTTCGGTGAATACCTGCAACGCCGTTACGGCATTGATTACGTCTATGCCAACGAACTGGAGATAGGCGAGGACGGCAAGCTGACGGGGCATTATGTGGGCGAGATTGTAGATGGTCACCGCAAGGCGGAGCTCCTGAAGTTGATTGCCCAGGTTGAGAAGGTGAACCTTGCCCAGACGATAGCCGTGGGCGACGGTGCCAACGACCTGCCGATGATATCAGAGGCCGGACTAGGCATTGCCTTTCATGCCAAGCCTCGTGTGGTAGCCAATGCCAAGCAGAGCATTAACACCATCGGGCTGGACGGCGTGCTCTACTTCTTGGGGTTCAAGGACTCCTATCTTGGCGAGCAGGGCAAGCTGTAATGTTTTTTGCAATTTTAATGAAGTAACTAAGTACCTAAATGAAACTATGAAAAGACTACTGACTGTATGGCTGGCCTTCGTGCTCGTAGCACTGACGGCTAATGCCGAACCCGTTACCCGTGAGCAGGCCCAGAAGGAAGCCGAGGAATTCCTGAACAAGCAGAAGAAAGCCCGACGGCTGAGCCCCGTGCAGCATGGCCGCCGACCGTCAGCCGTGCGCCGACAGGCAGCGGCCAGCGGGATGGAAGAGTACTATGTTTTTAATAAAGGTACGCGCGAGGGCTTCATCATCGTGTCGGGTGACGACCAGACGGAGCCTATCTTGGGCTACTGTGACGAGGGCGAGTTCAACTACGACGAACTGCCGCCTGCCTTGCAGACGATGCTCGACGGCTATGCCGACCAGATAGACGCCATCCGCAAGGGTGCGCGACCCAGCAAGGTGCCGCCTACGCACCCCAAGGTGGAGCAGATGATGAGCAGCAAGTGGAGTCAGGGTTCGCCCTACAACGACCTCTGTCCGCTGGATGCCGGCCGCCGGTCGGTGACGGGCTGCGTGGCAACGGCTATGGCCCAGATACTGTACTACCAGCGCGAGAAGTCGGTGACTGAGACGACGGCTGCCATTCCAGGCTACTCTACGTGGACGAAGGGTATCAGCGTGCCGGGCATCGAGGCCGGAGCGCCGCTCGACTGGGACAACATGCGCGACACCTACGGCTCGGCCACCGAGCTTCAGAAGCGCGCCGTGGCCCAGCTGATGTTATACTGCGGTGTGGCGGCCAAGATGGACTACACTAACTCCTCGTCGGGTGCGCAGTCGTATGATGCCTACGAGGCTTTCGCCAAGTACTTCGGCTATGGCAAGTCGGTACGCTATGTTGACTACACGACGGTGACCAGCGACGACGAGTGGGACCGCATCGTGTATGACGAGATGCAGGCGGGCCGTCCCGTCTACGTCAGCGGTTCCAATTCCGAGGTGGGTCACGCCTTCGTGGCCGACGGCTACGATGGCAACCTGCGCTACCACATCAACTGGGGCTGGGGTGGACAGAGCGACGGCTACTACTATCTGACGAACCTGACGCCCGGCGACGGCCAGGGCATCGGCGGCAGCAGCGACGGCTATAACGGCTGGAAGCAGATTATCGTCGGCATTGAGCCTGAGAACTTCGGCGAGAAGGCCGTCAGCTTCAGCGACGCCACCGTCAGGAAAATATGTATTGAAAAATGGGATGCCGACGGCGACGGCAAGCTGACCTACAACGAGGCCTCTGCTGTGACCTCGCTTGGCGACGCCTTCACGGGCAAGACCATCAAGAATTTCTCCGAACTGTACTACTTCAATGGACTTCAGGCGATAGACGACCACGCCTTCGACGGCTGCACGTTGCTGGCGACCGTCCGTCTGCCCAAAGGGTTGAAGAAGATTGGTGCGAGTGCCTTCAAGGACTGTTCAAAACTGCCGCAGGTGAACCTGCCCACAAGCATCACGGAGATTGGAAGTGCGGCCTTCGATGGCTGTAAGTCGCTGACTGCCATTGAATTGCCAGCAGGCGTCAAGGCCGTCGAGGACTACACGTTCCGCAACTGTGCCACTATTACGGACATCAACCTGCCCGTTAATGTCGCTAAGATTGGCGTGGAGGCTTTTGCCGGCTGTACGGGTCTTGTCAGTTTCACCGTCAATACCTATCAGCCCGAGCGTATCACGCTGCTTGACAACGTCTTCGACCATGTCAGCCTGGGTAAGGCCACGTTGCACGTGATGCAGGGCACGAAGACCTATTTTGAAGGGACCGACCAGTGGAAGGACTTCGGCAGCATCGTCCAGATGCGCGACATCTCGGGCGGTAAGTTTGTCGAGCTGGCGTCGGGCAACACCTACTACCTGTACCACTTGGGCACGGGCCGCTACCTGACCCGTGGCGAAGCCTATAAGACGCAGGCCGTCGTGGGCTCGGAACCTATGCGCTTCAAGATTGTTCACCCCACGACCAAGCCCGAGCATGTCTATTATCTCAGCTCGCCCGATACAGGCAATGAGGGTAAGTACTTGTTCCGTACCTCTTCCGACGGCAACGTCGGCAATGGCGTGAAGGCCACCTTCGTCGACGGCAAGAACCTGGGCGACGCGGCCTACTGGAGTGTGGAGGAGACGGAGCCGGGCGTCTATGTCATCCAGACCCCTGGCAGCACGGCGCAGCAGTGGTTAGGCGTTCAGACCGATCATCAGAGTGACGCCGCCTCGCCCACCTATGGTGCCTACTGGGATGTGAGCGACGTGGAGAACTGCAAGTGGAAGCTGGTGAGCTATGACGAGCAGACGGCCAAGACCTTTGCAGAGGCCGAGACGCTGGCCAAGCTCCTGGCGACTGCCAAGAAGTCGAACCTGAGGGTGGCCGACGAACAGTCCGTCTATGACAACCTGGAGAGTTCTCTCGAGGAATTGCAGGCTGCCCAGAGCTCATTGCGCAAGAAGTTGAAACTCATAGAGTTCTACCATCCCGAGGTGCGCGAGAAGTGCATCTCCTACTTCGACTCCGACACGGACGGCGAACTCAGTTATAAGGAAGCGGCTGAGGTGACCGACTTCGGCTGGCTGTTCAACTTCATGAACACCACGTCGCTGGTACGTGTCGAGGAATTGCAGTACTTTAAGAATGCACAGTCCATCCAGGGCAACTTCATGCAGGGCTGTACCAACCTGGAGACCTTCGTGATGCCCCAGGGCGTCGAGAAGATTTACTACTACGCCTTCAAGGGCTGTCGGAAGCTGACGGCCATCAACATCCCTGAGTATGTCAACCTGATAGGCGAGGACGCCTTCGAGGGCTGCAGCGCCCTGCGTACGGTGACGGTGGGCGTCGCCGACCCCTCGTCTATCGAGCTGGGCAACAACGTCTTCGGCGGCGTCCCTCTGGCCAAGTGTACCCTTCAGGTTCCCAACGGCTCGAAGGCGCTCTACGAGAAGGCACCCGTCTGGAAGAATTTCGGGCAGATTGTCGAGGTGCGAGGCCGCATGCAGCCCAAGCTGTCGCCCATCACGACCGATCAGGACGGCTACCTCATGAACGTTTCCACCCGCAAGTACGTCAACATGGGCGAGGCTTACGGCACCCAGTCGGTGGTCGGTCGTAAAGGACTGACCTATCAGTTCTGTCGTACGGCCACGACGCCCGATGACGTCTACTTCCTCTGCGACGCCGCCGGTAACATCGTCTTCCGTACCAATACCGACACCAAGGTGGGCAGCGGCGTGAAGGCCTGCTTCGGCGACGGTTCGGTGACGGCGAAGGCATACTGGAAGGTGGCCTCCGTGGGCGACAACGTCTATACGCTGCAGGTTCCTGAGACCGACGCCACCTACGTTGCCGACGAATACCTCGGCGTGGATGAGTCGCATAAGAGCGATGCCGCCAGCCCCACCTACGGACTCTACTGGGACGTGAAGGGCGAGGGCACGTATTGGGCCTTTGTCACCGTTGAGGACTATGAGGCTGCCAAGCAGGGTAATGCCGTAGCCGACGAACTGGCCGAAATCCTGACAAGAGCCCGCAAGGCTGAGGTGGACGTCACGGCAGAACAGACCGTCTACGACAACTTCGACAGCACCGTTGAGGAACTGAGCCAGGCCGTGAGGTCGGTGCGCGAGAAACTGCACTATATCACCTTCAGCGACAGCCGGGTACGCAGTCTGTGCCTGCAGAACTGGGACGCTGACGGTGACGATGAGCTAAGCCGTGAGGAGGCTGCCGTCGTGACGTCGATAGACGAGGTGTTCACGGGCAACAACGCCATCAAGAACTTTGACGAGTTGCGCTACTTCACCTCGCTGACCGAACTGCCCAAGAACGCTTTCCGCAACGCCCTGTCGCTGCAGAACGTCACCCTGCCCGCAGGCATCGCCTCCATCGGCGAGTATGCCTTCACGGGCTGCAGCGAATTGAAGTTCATCGTCATGTTGAGCGAGGAGCACTTCGTGCCCATGGGCATCTATGGCGTACCTAACAAGAGCGTCCTTTTCGTGCCGGCCGCCATGCTCTCCGCCTATCAGAACGATCCCGGATGGACTGAGAAGTGCCGCGTGACGGAATATACCGGCCGACCCGTGGTGACGGCTGAGGCCTCACGGCAGTACGGACGCACGGCCGCTACCATCAACGTGCTGATAGAGGGTGCCCCCGTCGAGGGCGCTCCCGAGTGCGTCTGCGAGGCTGTGGCTGACCGTACGCTCCCCGTGGGCACCTATCCCATCACAGTCCTGCCCGGCACGGTCACCACCCAGGGCGTCGAGCTGAAGGACGGCGTGCTCACCATCGAGCCCGCTCCGCTTACCGTCACCGCCAAGAGCTATACCCGCCAGGTGGGACAGCCCAACCCGACGTTCGAAGTCAGCTACAAGGGATTCCGTAACGGCGAGAAGGATGAAGTGGTCACTGTGAAGCCTGTCGTCAGTTGTGAGGCCAACGAGACGAGCCCTGCCGGAACCTACGAGATTACACCCAGCGGAGCCGAGGCCGCCAACTACACCATGAACTACGTCTCGGGCGTGCTCACCGTGGAAGACCCCACCGCCGTTAGCGCCCCGACAGCCGACGTCAGCCAGCGTCCGGCTGAAATCTACGACCTGCAGGGACGCCGGATTGTGCAGCCAAGGCGCGGTATTTACGTTCAGGGACGGCGAAAAACCTACAAACGTTAACAAGATGAAGGGAAAAACGGTCGGAGAATGGAAAAATAATTTAAGATTTATTTTGCCAATTCACTGATTTTTTGTACCTTTGCACCCGATTTTCTAAAAAATAGTGGATGAAGAATGACAAAATGAAGCAACAGTACCGCGTAAACGACCAAATACGCGTACGTGAAGTCCGCATCGTCGGCGATAACGGCTCGACCGTTGTTCCCACCCGCGATGCATTGAACATGGCCCGTGAGCAGGGTGTCGACCTCGTTGAGATTTCACCTAATGCCAACCCGCCCGTCTGTCGTCTCATCGACTACTCCAAGTTCCTCTACCAGCAGAAGAAGCGTGCAAAGGAAATGAAAGCCAAGCAGGTGAAGGTGGAGGTCAAGGAAATCCGATTCGGCCCCCAGACCGACGAGCACGACTATCAGTTCAAGCTGAAGCACGCCAAGGAATTCCTCGAAGAAGGAAATAAGGTACGTGCGTACGTGTTCTTCCGTGGCCGCTCCATCCTGTTCAAGGAGCAGGGCGAAGTGCTGCTGCTGAGGTTTGCCAACGACCTCGAGGAAGTAGGCAAGGTCGAGGGAATGCCCTCGCTCGAAGGCAAGAAGATGTTCCTCTACCTGGCACCCAAGAAGGCCGGCGAGAAGAAGAAGAGCCAGCAGGCACGCGACCGCGAAGCCGCCGAGACGGAGGCCAAGCAGGCCAGCCGCCAGCAGCCGCAGGCCGAGATTGACCCGGAGACGCCCGCCAACGGAGGTCTCTTTGCCAATGCGAAGATTTCGGCTGACGCGCTGAAGAAGCTCACCGAGACCGAGGAGGAAGGATAAGAAAGAGAGAAAGGTGCGCTGCGCCCGGTATATGCGTTGCCACCGTTAATTTATAAACAATTAAAACATTAAGAAAAAATGCCAAAAGTAAAGACAAACTCCGGTGCGAAGAAGAGATTCTCGTTCACGGGTACAGGTAAGGTTAAGAGACATCACGCCTACCACAGTCACATCCTGACTAAGAAGACCAAGAAACAGAAGCGTAATTTGCTGGGTTCAACCATCGTTGACCAGACGAACATGAAGCAGGTTCGTGACCTGTTGTGTCTCCGCTAAACAAACCTATTGTCGAACATTAAAGAAGTAAGAAACTATGCCAAGATCAGTAAATCACGTTGCATCAAGAGCAAAGCGTAAGAGAATTTTG
>CALDLA010000174.1 GCA_937898415.1 uncultured Prevotellaceae bacterium
TTTCGTTGAACTTTATCAGTTAAAACTGGCAAGTTAGTAACTTGCGAAACTTGAAATTCTTTATTTGTTATTCAATGAAATAATCCTTCGTGTTAGAACTTGAACTGGACGACTTCCTTCACACCCTCGCCGCGCTTGAAGAGGACAACGAAGGCGTTTTTCGTCTGATTGGTGTTGCCATTGGCAGCTACCGTATAGTCATGTACCTTGTTGTTGGCGTTGACGGTGCTGGTGTAGGTGGCATCATAGAAGCGGTGGTAGTGGCCGGAGAAGTGCTGCACCTTGCCGCCGACCTTACCGGCAGCCTTCATCATGATGGCCGACAGCGGGTCTTTCTTCAGCGTGTTGGCAGATGTGGCATCGTTGTAAGCGATGCCCGAGGTGCTGGAACCATAGCTGGAAGAATTGCTGGAAGTGATGTAATTACCACTTTCATTTTGGTCAAGCCACCAACGGTTGCAGTCGCTGCCAGCCAACCACGGATAATGCTGCATCCACACACTGGCCTCGTCTGTGTGACTCTCCACGAAAGTATTAAGGGCGTTGATAATACCGTCAGGGGCATAATAGGTAGCCGACGAGAGCAAACCGGGCTTATTGTAGGGCTTCTGAAACCAATAGCAGTTGGCGCAGTAGAAGCGTACGTCCTTGAAGCGGAAGGTAAAGTGGCTGGGTTCAAAGTCGTAGTTGTTGCCCGAGGTGAAATAAGTGATGCCGTCCTCAAAATAGCCGCTCCAATAGGAGTTGTTGTTTTTGATAGCGTTAATGGTTTGCTGGTCGGCATGATAGCCACCAGAACCTCCATAGGTTACACCCTTGCTTCCATCGTTCCAGTAGTCGGGGCTGATGTCGTGGTTGCCCGCGATGAAGATGAACGGTATGCCCGCTGCCTTTGCCACCTCGGCTGTGCAGTTCAAGAAGTTCGTGTGTGTGCCGCTGCTACCGTCGTCGCCTTTGTCCTGGTCGATGTCGCCCGTGCAGAAGATGATGCTGGTCTTGGGTACGAGGTTAGGAGCAGCGGCGAAGGTGACTTTCTTCTTGCCGTCCTGCCCCATGGCGATAATGTTATTCATGATGGTGGTCATGTCGGCAGCACTGGTGCCGTCATGTCCGCTGCCCTGATTGATATGGCAGTCGGAGAAGAAGACGCCGCAGAACCAGACGTCCTCCTCAAAGCGGAAGCCGTAGGCCTTATTGTTATAGGTAAAGACCTTCAGCTCGCCGTAATTGAGCTTGGTGGTGGCGGGGTTGGGGGTCACTTCGCTGGCATCGACGGTCGTGCCGTCGATAGCGACTGCGGTGATGAGACCGCTGAGGTCGGTGCCTGCCGGAAGGGTGACAGTCGTAAAGCCTTTACTGTCGCGTTGGGCCACGTCGCCGTAGGTCATGCCATTAAGCGTAAAGGTCATCTGTGCACAGACATTAATGAGTGGAATCCACAATAAGAACAATAGTGTTAAAAGGCTCTTTTTCATAAAGAAGTGCATTTTAGGTTGTTAGTTGTCTGCAAATATACGAATTATAACCGTAAAACGTGTTGAAGTGATTGTGTTTTATAGTTTATTAATACATTCCGAAAGTAAAAGTCGGCGCTAACGATGCGTATTTGAAAAGAAAGTAGTACCTTTGCCGCGAAAACCAAAACATTATAGAAATGTCAACATTAACTGTCCTGATTGTCACCGTCTTCTGCATCGGCTACCTGTGCATAGCCCTGGAGAGCGTGACCAAAGTCAACAAGGCTGCCATAGCCCTGCTGATGTGTGTGTTCTGCTGGACGCTCCTGATGATGGGCCCCGGCGCTTATTATCCTGAAGTGGCCGCTGACAGTGTGATTCACCACATTGCCGAGGTCATTGAGCATCACTTGGGCGATGCGGCGGGGACGCTGTTTTTTCTGATGGGTGCGATGACTATTGTCGAGATTGTCGATTCCAATGGCGGCTTCAATTTTGTTCGAGACACGATGAAGACGCGGTCTAAGCGCAAGCTCATGTGGCGTATGGTCTTCATGACCTTCTTCCTGTCAGCCATCCTCGACAACCTGACCACCTCCATCGTGATGATTATGGTGCTGCGTAAACTGGTGCAGAGCCGCGAGGACCGGCTTATTTATGCCGCCCTGGTGGTCATTGCTGCCAATAGCGGCGGTGCCTTCTCACCCATCGGCGATGTGACCACCATCATGCTGTGGATCAAGGGTGTCATCACCACGCAGGGCGTCATCACCGAGATTTTCATTCCCTCGCTCGTCTCCATGCTCGTTCCGGCCTTTATCATGCAGTACTCGCTGAAGGGCAAGTTCGACAAGGAGCAGAACTTGCCGAAGGCCGACGTCAGCCAGTTTACGAAGAGCCAGCGCGACGTCATCTTCTGGCTGGGTGTGGGTGGTCTCTGCTTCGTTCCCATCTTCAAGACGCTGACCCACCTGCCACCGTTTATGGGCATCCTCTTGGTGCTGGGCGTGCTGTGGACAGTGACAGAGATTTTCCACTACAACACCTCAGAGGATGACACGATGGCCAAACGCGTCAGCGACCTGCTGTCGCGGATAGATCTTTCTACCATCATGTTCTTCCTTGGTATCCTCATGGCGGTGGCCGTACTGCAGGAGGTGGGTGTGCTCACCGCTCTGGGTGAGGGCTTGAACGAAGTCTTTTCCGGCAACTACTACGTGGTCAACGGCATCATCGGCGTGCTCTCGTCGATTGTCGATAACGTGCCTCTCGTGGCCGGTTGTATGGGTATGTATCCTGTGGCTGCTGAAGGGGCAATGGCCGTCGACGGTATTTTCTGGCAGCTCTTGGCCTACTGTGCCGGCGTGGGCGGCTCGATGCTGATTATCGGTTCCGCAGCCGGTGTCGTCGTCATGGGCTTGGAGAAGATCACCTTCGGTTGGTACATGAAGAAGATAACGTGGGTAGCCTTCGTAGGCTACCTCGCCGGTATTCTTATTTATTGGGTGGAACGCGCTCTGCTGTTCTGAGCTCACTGGGGCGCCGCCCCGTCTTTATCTTAAACTTGGCAGAGAAATAGTCTGGCGACTCGAAGTTCAGTCGGTAGGCTATTTCTTTTACGCTCATGTCGGTGGTCGACAGCAGTTCCTTGGCCCGTTGCAGGCGCAAGTCCTGCTGGTAGATGGCGGGCGAGATGCCGGTGTGCTCCTTGAAGAGCTTGCGGAAGTTGGAGTAACTGACGCCCATCTCGTCGGCCACCTGCTGGATGGTGAGGTTGCTTTCCAAGGCCTCGCGGATACGGAGGCGTGCCCGGCTGATCATATCAACATGGCTCTGGTTGCGGCTCAGCTGGATGTTGCGCTCCAGGGAGTACATCAGGCCGATGAGGTGGTTGACGAAGCCGGCCATCAGCTGCTGCGAATAGGCCGCCTCGGCCATTGCCGTCTCGTAGGCCTCCTTGTATAGCCGTACAATCTCGTCGCTAAACCCCACATGATAGACGGGCTTCTGGGGAGTCAGGAATCCGGCACGTACACGGTCGTCCATGTTGCGCCCTTTGAAGCCTATCCAATAGCTCTTCCAGCCAGTCTTGGGGTTGGGATGGTAGGAGTGCCATTCACCGGGGAAAAGCAGCCAGAGGTCACCTTCGCGCAATGTAGCCTCGCGGACGGTGGCACTATAGAAAATTCCCTCGCCCTCGGTGAGGTAGAGTAGCTGGTACTCGTTGAGTTCACGTCCGCGCTCCAGTTCGAAGTAGTAGCCGTCGGCATGTCCGCGGGTGGGATAGGCGTCGCCAGGCTTGATCTCCTCATACCCAACGGTGCTCACCGTGAGTCCCCAGAGGGCATCGCGCTCGTTGGCCAGCAGGTATTTACTGATTTGCATTGCCATACTTAACTATTTTTTTCACTTTTCACTTTTCTCTCTTCACTTTTCACTAGGCCGCAGGCCGCAGGGGATCCATATCCAGAAGGTGGAGCCGTGCCCCTCGCCTTCACTCTTCACGCCAATGTCGCCCCCGCAGCGCTCGACAATGGATTTGCAGATGTTGAGTCCTAGGCCTGTTCCCTGGACGAACTCATTCAGCTTGACGAAGCGTTCGAAGACGCTGGCCTGCTTTTCCTGCGGGATGCCGGAACCAGTGTCTTCACAATAGATATATAGGCCGTTGACGCCTTTCCTCTGTTCCTCCCTGTAGCCCACGCGGATATGTCCCTCGGTGGTGTACTTCACCGCGTTGGTGACGAAGTTGGTAATTACCTGCTGGATGCGTCCGATATCGAGGCGCGTGGGGTAGGTGGTGAACGGGTTCTCCTTGATGAAGCGGACGGAAGGCAGCTGTACGCGTTGCTCCAGCGTATGGCAGATATCGTCGAAGGCAGAGGCAAAGTCCACGTCTGCGGGGGAGATAGCCAATGGTCGCGAGTCGATGTCGGATGCTTCGAGGATGTCGTTGATCAGTCTCAGGAGCATGTCGCAGTTGTTTCGGATGATGCGTATGAACTCCTGCTTCTCGTCGTTGTTGGTAATCATAGGCAGGAGGTCTGAGAATCCGATGATAGCATTGAGCGGCGTACGTATCTCGTGCGTCATGTTGGCAAGGAAGGCGGCTTTGAGCCTTCCGGAGTCTTCAGCTCGGGCCGTCTCGACACGCAACTGTTCCTGGGCCAGCATCAGGCTGGTGATGTTACGTGAGAGTCCGAAGAACTCCTTCAACTGTCCGTCCTTGTCAAAGATAGGAACACCTGAGACGGAGTACCAGGTAGGTTGGTTCTCAAGGGGGGTACGGTCGAAGGGTAGGATGGTGTTGTAGGGCTTCCCCTGCTGCATGGCCTGTTGTATTTCGGCCATCGCCTGCTGACGAGCCTGGGCACCGATGGTATCCATATATTCCTCAATGGTCTCCGTGAACTCTGTCTGTCCGGGGGAACGGGTGATGTTGACGATATTCTCAGCCGGGCGGTAGCTCCAGATGAACATTTGGCTTTCCTCCAATAGGTAGCTGAGCTGCTGCTCGTAGTGCTTGACGGATTCGTTGGTAGCTTGCAGCTGCCGGTCGTGCTCGCGCTGCTCCAGATACATGTTGCGCTCGGCGGTGACGTCGCGGTTGGTGACAATGTAATAGACTAGCTTGTCATCGTCGTTCATGACGGGCTGGATGCGGAACTCAACGTATTTGTCGAGGCCTAACTCTGGTTCCATCAGATGTTGGCAGACATGCATGGTCTCGCGTGAACCGGGCAGATAGATTCCCTTCAGATTGGGAAAACTGAAGAGCGGGCTTTGGCGGAAGTACTGTTCGCTTTGACTGTCAATCTTGCAGAGTTCATACATTTTCCTGTTCAGGTCGAGCAGGGTGCCGTTAGCATCGTAGAACGACATGGCGACCAGGTTGGTGTCGAACATCTTCTTATACTTGCTGGCGACTGTCCTGATGCGCCGGTCTTCCTGGACCTCGTTGGTGATGTCCTTGATTGTATAGACGATGTAGAGGGGTTTGCCGTTTTCCCTCTCAATGATGGCATTGCCGTAGAAGTGCTTCCAGACAGGCTTCTCTTGGGTGCCTTGGTTGAAACTGAGGCTCATGTCGAAGTGGCTGATGACGCCGGTGGCCAACTGCGTATTGAGTGTGTGTAGTTGCTGGGCCTCTTCGGGCGGCATGCGTGTCAGGAACTCCTTGGGGGCCATGTCGCCCTGAGGCAGCATGTGACCGTACTTGTTGCGAAGCAGGTTACTATAGAAGTCCCACTCCACTACAAAGTAGTCGCCCATATTGAGCACCTGACCCATCATCTGTCCCAGATCGGAAGTCTGGCTGACGGCCGTGTTGACCCGCTTCCTGACAAGGCGTATGAGCAGCAGCGTGACAATGGCAGCCAAGAGGAGACCGGCGATAATGAACAATACAACAGGCGAACTGTCATCGTGCTTCCGCTCGGGATGGAACCAGCGGTCGTAGATTATCTGTAGCTTGCCTGCCTGCTCCAGTTGGGTGTACTGCTCATCGATGAGGTCGATGAGTTCTTTGTTGTAGCCGATGATTCGCAGTTCACCCGCCGGGATGTCTATCTTGTCGAGGACGACATTGTCTAAACCCAGTTCCTGAACCTTATAGCTGAGGGGAATCTCGCCCCAGATATAGTATTTGTAGCGGCCTTGGCTGACACCCGCAAGACCGTCTTTCGGCGAGTGATAGGCTATATGAATCTTTGGATTGTCCCTGCCAGCAAGAACCATGGGTGCATAGTCGTCCCGCTTGACCAGCAGCGTGTCGGTCGGCTGAAGTTCGCTGATCCGGTTCAGGGGCGGGGTATCAGTACGCCGTGCCACTTTCAGGTTGTAGTAGTTGATGTACTTATGGGTTGATGCATACGTATTATCCTTGTAAAAGAAGGACAACGCGTGGATGAGGTCTGCTTTTTGGCTCTTGAACATGTTGGTGGACACATGCCATTCCTGCATGACGAACTTGTGTGGAATGCCAAGCTGGTTGAGAATGAGGTTCAGCACGTCGACGTTGTACCCGGTGGGGCGTCCCTCAACATCGATGAACTCGAAAGGACGGAAGTCCCAGTCTCCGGCTATCACCAGCGGCTGCTTTTCCGTATAGCCGTATCTGTTGACGGCATGAAGCAGGGGCGACAAGGAGAAAAGGCAAAGGAGCAAGGCTACATGCCTCTTGATGCTTTGGGACTTATATCTGATCATGGTGCGTAACTTCAATTCGACATTCTTAATTCTACTTCCGCTGCATTTCGGTGCAGGTGCTGGGGATGGTAACCCAGACGATGGTGCCCTTCCCGAACTCAGACTTCAGGCGTATCTTTCCCTTCATGAGCCTTACCACCTCCTGACAGATGGGCAGGCCGAGGCCGTTGCTGCTACTGTCGGTAGTGACGAAGCGTTCGAAGATCCGTCCCATCTGGTCGTCGGGAATACCGCAGCCCGTGTCCTGAATGGTGATGGTGAGGTCTTCGCCGTTATAGTCATAGCTTGCGCGGACGGAGCCCGATGTGGTATGTTGTATGGCATTGGTCACGATGTGGTCGATGACGACGCCCAAATTGGTCAGGTCGATGTCGAGCACAAGGCGACTGTAGGGGGAGTCGACGATGTAGCTGACCGTCGGCTGCTGATGGTGTATCCATGCCGACTGACAGCGTCCGTCAAAGAATGAGGCAAAGTCAACGGGTGCCGTCTTGAACTCTATCATGCCTGCATCGAGGCGTGAGAGGAAAAGGATGTTGTTGACCAGGTTGAGTAGGCTGCGCGAGTTCTTCTTGATTTCCTCAATAAAGAACTGCTCGTCGTCGGCATGCTCTCCCATCGCAATAAGCTCGGCGAATCCTACCACGGAGGCGAGCGGGGTACGGATTTCGTAGCTCATGTTACGCAGGAAGGCGTTCTTCACCGTCTCTACTTCCTGTGCCTTCTCTGTCTCGCGGGCCAGCTGTTCCTCGGTGGCCTTGATGTCGGTGATGTCGCGGCACATTCCGAAGTAGTGGGTGATGTGTCCGTCGGCATCGACGACGGGCACGAACGAGAAGTACAGGCATAGCGGCTTGTCGCCGTTGAGGTGCAGGCACGACTTAACAGTGGCTTTGACGGGCTGCTGTATGAAGTTGTCCATGTTGTTCAGGACGCGCAGGGCGGTGTTCTTCGACTCCTCGGCGACGAGCGACAGCAGGCGCGTTTGGGTCAGCTGGTGCTGCACGTGCTCAATCTCGCTGTAGATGAGCAGTGTGTGGGTGTCAGGTGAATAGTTGACGATGCGTACACCACCGTTTTGCATGACGTAGTCTATGTTGCGGATGTAGTCCTGCAGCTCGTCCGTAGCCTTCTGCTGCTCGGCGATATTCTTCCTCAGGCGTGAATAGGACTTCGCAATTTCTGTGACATCGCGCCCCGTCCCGTAGATGCCTAAGAATTGTCCATCGTCGTCGCGGACGGGCACTAACTGCAGCTCATAGTAGAGCTCATCGCGCCCTAAGTACTTGTTGAGGGGCCGCGGGTCGTCAGCCGACTTGTAGATCTGCGTCAGGTAGGTGTAGTCCATGTCGTCGATTGACAGGTCCGGGTTGCCCAGTACGCGCTGGATGGATATACGGTTGTCGATGACGCGCTGGACGCCGCCGGGAATAGCCTTGCTTGACTTCTCGTTCATGTCGTCGATGAAGCCGTGCTCGTCGTACGACACGGTGTCGACCAAGGCTGAGTTGAAGATGTGCTTGTAGCGCAGCATGGTGTCCTTCTGCTGCTGTTGGCGCAGTCGCTCAGCTGTGATGTCGGTGGTCGCTCCGATGATAACCGTGGGCTGTCCGTTCTTGTCACGTCTCAATACCGAGAAGTTGACCGAGAACGTATAGACATCCTGGGTGTCGCCCTTGGTGGCACGCACTTCTATTTTCTCGCGTTCCTTCTTCTGGGCGATGATGTCGTTGAGCACGTCACTCAGCCGTTCAAAGTCTTCAGAGAGGATGTAGTAATTGAAGAAATACGGCGAAAGGGGGATGGCCTTTCTCTTGCCTTCAGAGTCTAGGCTGGTAATCGTCTGCTGGTTGATATCGAACAGCCAGATGCGAACCTTACTCGTATTGAGAATGAGCGACAGACGGTCGTTGGATCGCCGCAGGTTCTTGGTCATCCTCCGTTCGTAGAACCGGTAGGATATATAATAGGTAAGGAATATGGCGATGATTACTAACAGGGCGACGACCACATACCACACCCATGAGGGGATGCCCGTGTCCTTGTATTCAGGATAGAACCATTTCCGCTGTATGGGCTGAAGTCGACCTGTGGAACTCAGCCAGACGAAGACGCTGTCCACCTGCTCCAACAGACGCGCGTCGTTCGACATGAACTTGTAGTCGCCGTGCGGAATGTCGATGGGAGTCAGTTCCAGGTCGTCGTACTGGAACTTGTGTATCAGCCATTTCATGGACAGCGTGTTGGCGACAACCTGGTTCCCTTCCGTGTTATGGACGTATAGCAGAGCCTCCTGAATGTCATCGTAGGGGATGACATTCTTCTCCCATCCTTTCTGCATCATAAGGTGTTGGGTCATGCCGCCGCGATGGACGATGACGCGTTGCGTGGCCAGGTCGCTGACGCTCTTCACATACCTTGGTGCGTCCTTTTTATGGACGACGCTGTGGGTGAATATCTGGATAACGTTCTTGCCGTAGTGTGCATATTCATCATGGAAGCGGGCCTCAATGCTGCACATCAGGTCGGAGTGTCCCGCCTTCAGGTCACTCAGCGCTTCCTTGGCAGGCTTCAGCTTGAATTTGTAGGGGATGTCCAGTTCCTTGAAGATGAGTTTCATCATGTCAATGTTGTAGCCCATCGGTTCGCCTGTTTCGCTGAGGAACGCGTATGGCCACAAATCCCACGCATCCTCATAGACCAGGGGACGTTCAGCGGTATAGGTGGGATTTCTGCTTTCGTTGGCAGGAAAAACTGACGTCCACGATAAGGATAGCGCTATTGTCAGAAACAGTTGGTAATAATGTCTGATCATGGGCTCTGGACTGTATTCTGCGTACAAAAGTAGGAAAAAACATTTGAATACCCAAATAAAGTAGTAAAAAAATGATAAAACGTTTGCGCGTTTAAAAGAAAAGCGTTACTTTTGGGGCAGAAAACTTAAAACGTAGAAATTATGATTGATGTAAAAGAAACTTTGAAGAAGAGTGAAGAGAGAATGGAGATGGCTGCCATGTTCCTGGAAGACGAACTGAACCGCATCCGTGCAGGCCGTGCCAACGTGGCCATTCTCGACGGAGTGAAGGTGGAATCCTACGGTAGCAGGGTGCCCCTGAACCAAGTAGCAACCGTAACGACTCCCGATGCCCGTACCATCGCCATCAAGCCGTGGGACCGCAAGCAGATTCGTGACATTGAGAAGGCCATCATGGACAGCGACGTGGGCATCACGCCTGAGAACAACGGCGAGGTCATTCGTCTCGGCATTCCGCAGCCTACCGAGGAGCGTCGCCGCGACCTGGTGAAGCAGTGCAACAAGATTGCGGAGAAGGCCAAGGTGGAGGTACGCAATGTACGTTCCGACATCAAGGACAAGCTGAAGAAGGCTATCAAGGACGGACTCAGCGAGGACAACGAGAAAGATGCCGAACTGGAACTCCAGAAAATCCACGACAAGTACATCAAGAAACTCGATGCACTTATTGAGGCTAAGAACAAGGAAATCATGACGGTATAGGCACTTCGCTGGTGAAAAGTGAAGAGTGAAAAGTGAAAGGACTAGTCGTCAAGAATACAGGTAGCTGGTACACCGTCCGTACGGACGATGGCCAGCTCCTTGATTGTAAAGTGAAAGGAAACTTCCGGATAAAAGGCATCCGGAGTACCAATCCCGTGGCGGTCGGCGACCGCGTGACGGTGAATGACGAAGGGTGGATTATTGACATCGACGACCGCCGCAACTACATCATCCGTAAGAGCATCAACCTGTCGAAGCAGAGTCATATCCTGGCCGCCAACGTCGACCAGGCTTTCCTGATTGTCACCGTGGCCTGTCCTGAAACCTCCACCACCTTTATCGACCGTTTCCTGGCTTCGGCTGAGGCCTACCGCGTGCCAGTGGTCTTGGTGTTCAACAAGACCGACCTGCTCGACGATGACCTGTTGCACTATCAGCAGATGATGGTCACGCTCTACGCTGGCCTTGGCTATGAGTGCCGTCAGGTGTCGGCAGAGCAAGGTGACGGCGTAGAGGAACTGCGTCCGCTATTGGACGGGAAGATCACGTTGCTTAGCGGCAATAGCGGGGTGGGAAAGTCGACGCTTATCAACCGCCTCGTACCTGGTGCCAACCTCAGGACCGCAGCAATCAGCGATGCCCATAACATGGGCATGCACACCACCACCTTCTCAGAGATGATAGGGATAGGTGAGGGATACCTCATCGACACGCCGGGCATCAAGGGCTTTGGCACGTTCGACATGGAGCGCGAGGAACTGACCAGCTACTTCCGCGAAATCTTCCGTTATTCCAAGGACTGCCGCTTCAGCAACTGCACCCATACCCACGAACCCGGCTGTGCCGTGCTGAAGGCCGTCGAGGAGCATTACATCGCCCAGAGCCGCTACCAGTCGTACCTCTCTATGCTCGACGATAAGGACGATAGCAAATACCGCGAAGCTTATTAATGTTTTTTTATGAAGAAGCAAATCACAACTATGATGCTGTTGGCTGCAGCTTTGCAGGCATCAGCACAAGTCAAGACTACCGTTACGGAGTTCAATCAGGCAGGACCGTTCGCTGTCAGTTCACCCTTTGCCGCTGACACGGTCGACGTACAAGGCAAGAAGTATGATGAGAAGTCGGTGCTCTCGGCGTTGCCGCTGTTGGCTGAGCCGACGGACGTGTTCAGCGGCAGTATTCTGCCCTCGTTGACCGACTCGAAGTCGGTGGGCATTTTGACGTTCTACGTCAACAATGCCGACTACGTGAAAGGAAAGATTGAGGTGAAGGGACCGAAGAACTACAAGCTCTATATCGACGGCGCTGAGGCTGGCGGCGAACTGAAACTGGCGCCTGAGCACCATACCTTCGCCATCCGCTACTTGGCCGAGCCGAAGGACACGGACAGCATCCGCGTCAGTTTCGACACCCAGATAGCCGTCGCTCCGACCATCGACAAGCGCCACCCCTATATGGTACACGACCTGACGGACGGTCGGCGGGTACGTGGCGTCTCGCTTTCGCCTGATGGTCGCTATGTCTTTGTCAGCTATCAGACGACGGAGCGTGGCGGTAACAGTCGCTGGGATTATGAGCTGCGTGACGTGAAGACAGGACAGGTGCTGAGCCGTCCTACGCAAAATATCCGCTGGATGCCTCGTACTACGGCGTGGATTACCGAGGAACGTGAGCAAGGGCAGCGCGTTTTATATAAGGTGAATCCCCTGACTGGTCAGCGTACCCGCTGGGCAGCCGGACTGCCCGACGGCAGCTACACCATAAGTCCTGTAGAGGACTTACTGATCATCACGGCCTCGGAGGAAGGGCCGAAGGAAGACCCCGGCGTGTTCGAGGTGACGGAGATGGACGACCGTCAGCCCGGCTGGCGAAAGCGTAACTACCTGGTGCGCTTCGATGTGGCATCAGGGGTTAGCCAGCGCATCACCTTCGGTTCCAAGGGACAGTATCTGGCCGACATTTCGGCCGACGGCACCAAACTGCTGATTGGCTCCAGCTACTCACGCCTGTCGAAGCGCCCGACGGAGGTAGCCGACTACTACGTGATGGATGCCCGTACGCTGAAGGTGGACACCTTGCTACAGTGCGAGGGCTTCCTCGGCGGTGCCGGCTTCTCGCCCGATGGTCACCAGATCCTGTTTACGGGCACTCCCGAGGCCTTCGATCGCATCGGCTGCCAGTTGCCTGAAGACCGTACGCCGAGCATGACGGAGAACGAACTCTTCCTCTATGACATCGCCACGAAAAAGGTGACGCCGCTGACCAAGGACTTCGACCCGTCTGTTGACGGCGGGGCTGACTGGTCGTTGGCCGACGGGAAGATCTACTTTCGCGCCGAATGTCGCGACTATGTCTATCTCTACCAGTTAGACCCCAAGACGGGAAAGATTGTGCAGCTGCCCTGCAAGGGCGACGACATCTACCGTTTCGACATGGCGGCTCATGCCCCCGTCCTCGCGTACCTTTCTTATAATACGCTGGAGCCGGCATCAGCGTATGTCATGACAAGTGAAAAGGGTAAAGTGAAGAGTGAAAAGTTGTTGTTTGACGGAAAGACCGCTTTGGACGATGCCGAGGTGGGCACCTGTCAGGACTATAACTATACGAACTCGAACGGCGACACCGTCTATGGCCGCCTGTATCTGCCCAAAGACTTCGATGCCTCGAAGAAGTATCCGATGATTGTCTACTATTACGGCGGCTGCTCGCCCACCTCGCGTTACTTTGAGTCGCCTTACGCCCCGCAGTACTGGAACTCCCTTGGCTACGTAGCCTATATTGTAGAGCCCAGTGGCGCTACCGGCTTCGGCCAGGAGTGGGCGTCGCGCCACGTCAACACCGCTGGCGGCACCCCCCGCGCCGATGGCACCGTGCCCGCCGGTTCTCCTGCAGGTGACATCATTGAGGGTACGAAGCACATCTGCGCCGACTATCCCTATATAGACGCCACGAAGATAGGCTGCATGGGCGCCTCCTACGGCGGCTTCATGACGCAGTACCTGCAGACCGTTACCGACATCTTTGCCGCCGCCGTCTCGCATGCCGGTATCGCCAACCACACCAGCTACTGGGGCGAGGGCTACTGGGGCTACAACTACAGCGAGGTCTCGATGGCCAACAGCTACCCCTGGTCGCACCGTCAGCTCTACGTCGACCAGTCGCCGCTGTTCCGTGCTGACAAGATTCACACGCCTCTGCTCCTGCTTCATGGTAATGCCGATACCAACGTGCCGCTCATTGAGAGTCTCCAGATGTTCACCGCCCTGAAGCTTCTGGGCCGCGAGGTCGCGCTAGTCGAGGTGGCAGGCGAGAACCACCACATCCTCGACTACAACAAACGTGAAAAGTGGCTCGCCACTCAGATGGCCTGGTTCCAGAAATGGCTGAAGGGCGACTCCACGTGGTGGGACGCCCTCTATCCTAAGAAGCATCTGTAAGCCTCATGCTTCCCCTCACGGCCTTCCTGAATACCATCACGACGACCTCATGCAAGGACTACGGGCCGTTCTGAACAGACAACAAGAGGACTGACAGATGTAAATGCTGCCAGTCCTCTTCAATGCTTGGGGTTTTCTTATTTCGACATCTGATCCAGTTCCTTCAGGTTCTCGGCTATCATCTCGTCGGTCACCGTGTAGTTCTGCAGGTCGCCCTTGATGTAGGCCTCGTAGCTCGGCATGTCAATGAGTCCGTGGCCGGAGAGGTTGAACAGAATGACCTTCTCCTCGCCTGTCTCCTTACATTTGAGCGCCTCGCGGATAGTAGCGGCAATGGCGTGGGTGCTCTCAGGGGCAGGGATGATGCCCTCCGTACGGGCAAACAGCATACCGGCCTCGAAGGTTTCCAGCTGAGGAATGTCAACGCCATGCATCAGACCGTCCTTGATGAGCTGTGAGATAATCATACCGGCACCGTGATAGCGCAGACCGCCGGCATGGATGTTCGACGGTTTGAAGTTATGACCCAAGGTGTACATCGGCAGCAGGGGCGTATAGCCGGCCTCGTCGCCGAAGTCATAGCGGAACTGGCCACGCGTCAGCTTCGGGCAGCTGTCGGGCTCGGCAGCAATGAACTCCGTCGTCTTGCCGTCAAGCAGGTTGTGACGCATAAAGGGGAACGAGATACCGCCAAAGTTGGAACCGCCACCGAAGCAGCCGATGACGATGTCGGGATATTCGCCGGCCATCTCCATCTGCTTCTCAGCCTCCAGTCCGATGATGGTCTGGTGCAGACCAACGTGGTTCAGTACGGAGCCCAGCGTGTATTTACAGTTGGGCGTGGTGGTGGCCAGTTCCACAGCCTCGGAGATGGCTGTGCCGAGAGAGCCGCTGTGCGTCGGGTCCTTGGTCAGGATGTCCTTACCGGCACGGGTTGACATCGAGGGAGATCCCTCGACGACGGCACCGAAGGTGCGCATGATGCTGGAGCGGTAGGGCTTCTGCTGCATGGTGATTTTCACCTGATAGACGGCACAGTCCAGCCCGTAGATCTTTGCGGCATAGCTCAGGGCGGCACCCCATTGTCCGGCACCCGTCTCAGTAGTGACGTTGGTCGTACCCTCCTGCTTGGCATAGTAACATTGCGGCAGGGCCGAGTTAATCTTGTGCGAACCTAAGGGGTTCGTCGACTCGTTCTTAAAGTATATATGTGCCGGTGTGCCCAATGCCTCTTCCAAGGCGTAAGCACGCACCAACGGTGTAGAACGATAATACTTATACTTGTCAAGCACATCCTCGGGGATGTCTATCCAGCGATGTTCGGTGTCCAGTTCCTGCACACAGCATTCACGGGGGAAGATGTGTGCTAAATCGTCCACGCCCAGTGGCTGTTTAGTAGCCGGATGGATGGGCGGCATCGGCTTGTTGGGCATGTCAGCTTGGATGTTGTACCACTGTGTTGGAATCTCACTCTCCTGAAGGATGAATTTCTTCTGCTTTGTCATAACATTTTAGTTTTAAAGGATTGGTATATCCGCGTGCAAAGGTACAACATTTTCCTGATAATTACGCCTTACAAGTGTTTTTTTTCACTTATTACCAAATATTCTCCACAAGACGACTGGTGGGGGTATGTGTCCCTTCGTCATCGATGCCTCCGTAGCCGATGTCGTCCACATCGCCACCACTGGTGGCCTGACTGCCTGACAACAGCTCTGAAGCCTCATATTCCAGCGCTTCTACGGCTGGGGTTAAATAATCCTTCTTCATATATGCCTTATTTTTTTATTGTTTTCTTTCCATTGTAGATATACACTCCCTTCAACGGCTGCGACGAACGCTGGCCATTGAGATTATATGTCCTTGCCGTCCCTGCTTCTCCGGCCTGACGCACAACGTCGTTGATACCTGTGGTGCCGTCGACAGACAACAGGATGCGACTGGCGGGTGTACCGTCAAGTGTGAAATAGCCACGATAGCCTTTGCTCTTGCGTGTACTGGCGGTAGCATTCCAAAACTTGTTGCCACTCAGGAACACGCTTCCTGCAGGAATGGTAGTGTCAGCCACGTATGTGCCGATAAAACTGCTACCGCTGCAGGTGACGCTCGGTGTCGTTACGGGTTCAATGCTGACGCTATTAACCTTGAACGAGCCGACGTCCTTCATCACCTTAATAATATAGGGGTGGTTAGCTTCCATCGACTCTACTGTCTGGAAATTGATGACTCGTGCGTCACCGCTTGCAGTACAGCCCGTAAAGTCGGCCACATGGACATCATTGCCAAAGGCATCCTTCACCTGCGCTTTGTTCATGGCGAAAGGCAGCACAATGGTTGACCACTCCCCAGCCCTCAGCATACGTTTCACCAGCACGTTGGCACTGGCGGCAGACGCAGGAACAGTCGTGGAGGTTTCGTCGAGGTGGGTGCGAGCCTGCTCGTAGGTGATGTCGAGGATGACGCACTGCTGGTATCCTGAGTTGGTGAAGTCTATTTCTGTCAGGTTGTCGAGATTGAAGCTGACACAATCGGGATTAGCTGCATTGTTAATGCCCAGAACAGTTGTCGTCTCAGGGGTATAATCTATGCCTCCTACATGTGACCAGTAGTTGGTGCGGTCGGTCTCACTCTTGTTTGTAAAGCTCCAGATCTTCATCTCTATGGCTTCATAACCATTGGGCACGTATATGGTGTTCATGGCACCGTTCGAAGTCTTGATAGTTTTCTGCTTCATGCTGGAGCCGTTGTAGGTGAACGAAATCTCACTACTTGCAGAATACGTCTTTGTAAGATTGCCTGTGAGCACCATCGTAAAACCTTCAGCTTCTGTATTGCTGTTACCTGTTAGCATATTGTTGACGGTTGTTCCTGCGTATGAACCAAGTGTCATGTCATCAGAATGGAGTAGTGCGTGGTAGGTCGGAACGGTGGGCAGCTCGTTTTCGCCTGGATTATCATTCTCGCCAATGACCTTCAACTTGCCTGAGGTGTAGAGTTCCGACGTGTCCCATTTCAGGCCGTTGCCAGGCGTTGCAGGGATGATTTCTGCGAATGTGCCCGTAGCAGTGCCCGTAAACGCCTGAATTTCATTGCCGTAACTGAAGCTGCGGTTCATCATGGCATCGTTCAGCCGCAGGATGGCACCAGTTTTCAGCGTCAGTCCGCCCGTCAGTTTGAGACCGCTGTCATTGGACTCTTCGTCGCCGACCATGAGTGTGCCGCCGTTGTTGATGGTCACCTGTCCGGCTATCGTTCCTTTACCGCCTAATATGGCATCGGCGGCAACGGTTACGCTGCCAGTACCATTATTCTTGCCGTTGACGATGAGCGTACCAGCACTAACAGTAGTAGTGCCCTTGTAGTCGTTGGTGCCCGTAAGGCGCCAGATGCCAGTACCGATTTTGTTGATGGAGACGGTGCCTGTATGCCCGCTGCCGCTTGCTGACCAGTTGTTAATCCGTCCAGCAAAGGTCTCGTCGGAGTTCCGGCTCCCGATGTTCCACTTCGTTGTGAAGCCATCGGTATTCTTGCTTGAACCGCTGAGCCATGTAGTGCTTTCACCAGCGAGTCCGCCAATGGTCAGTTCTGTGTTTGTAGACCACCCCGCCAATCGGGCGTTTCCTATCAGCTCAACAATAGTGTTGTCGAGGTGTGGTGTCTTGTCAAGTAACAGCAAGCAACCGGTCTTAACGTCGTTATTGTCCGAGGGCATAGCCGTGCCATTGGCAATGAGCCGTCCTTTAAAATCGCTCCAGTCGCCCTGAAGATATTCACGGACGTAAGGTATGTTCAATTGAATGGTTCCCAATCCGCTCACTTTATTGTTAATATAGCAGTTGCGGTTGGGCGAGAATTGCGAAACGGTTTCTTCCACCACTTCGATAGGGAACGAGTAGGTCTCGTAATTGCTCGATTCGCCTTTGGTCTTCAGGTGGCCGCCAGCCATGATGAGCTTCGACGAGCTGCCGATGCCCTTCTTGGCAATGTCGGTAGTGCTCAGGTAGAGTGTTCCGCCTTTCAGGATGGTGGCTCCCTTGTAGCCAAAGAAGTCTGTAGTGCCGACGGCCAGCTGACCGTTGCCGTCTATCAGGAAGTCTGCCGAGGCATCGCTGCCCTCGATGGTGCCGTTCATAGTGACGGTGCCTGACTTGATGTCGAACGTTGACGTGCTGCTGAGTTTCATTGAGCGGTTCGTCGTAGTGTTGCCGCCAGTGTAGCGGTAAGTGCCACCGTCGGCTATCCAGTTTTGGGCAAACTCCACGCTGCTGCCGATGGCCGAAGGCTCGCCACCGTCCTTCAGCGACGACAGTTCGAGCACGCCCTCGTGCAGTACGGTAGCTCCTGTATAGGTGTTGCTGCCTGTCAGGGTGAGCGTACCCGCTCCGGCTTTGTTGACGGAGGTCGCTCCGCCGATGGCCTGCCCGCCGAGGGTCAGACTGGCAGGTACATGATAGACCACAGCCTTGGGTTCGATGGCTTCCGTCAGCGTGAGTGTCGTTGCCGACGATGGTGCCAAGAGCACATTGCTGTTAGTAGCAGCATTGTAGTCGAAGTCGCCGCCTGTCCACGTATAGTCGGCCTCGTAGCCGTCAATGTCTATCACGTCGGCCTCCAATGGGCGGGTCGACATGGCCGTCTCTGCCGTATAGCTGGAATAGTTGCTGCCGTCGAAGGCTCTCAGGCGGACGGTGTATTTCGTACCAGGGGTCAGGCCGCTGATGGTGTAGCCGGTGACGTTAGCTGCCGTGCGGGCCACCTCGTTACCGTTCACCTCGATGGCAAAGCCCTGCTCGGCAAAGGTATAGTCGCGCCACGAGATGGTGAGTGTCGTGGTTGTAGATTTGTCGAGCGTCAGGGCTACAGGAACGCGGAGGAAGTAGTCGCGATCGTCGACGGTAATCGAGTTGGTATAATTCTCGATATTGGCGTAGCCGTTGGTGGCTATGGTCATGGCGTCGTTACTGTTGGGGTTGGTGCCGTTGGCTGTTTCCCAAGTGTCGGGCATACCGTCGCCGTCGGTGTCAGTCTTTTTCGTGCCGGCATAGACGGCCCATGTCGAGGGTGCGTCGCAGATGAGCGTCTCTTCGTTGGAGATCAGCGCACCTTGTTTGCCGTAAGACATGATTTCGTCCACCATGTAGCAGTCGGCAGGGTCGCGGTAGGGTAAGGAGGCTCCCACCGTTGGCAGGTTCGTCTGTAACAGTGTCTGTCCTGCATTGAGCGTTAGTTCTGGGTAGTCGTAAGGCGATGACTCTACTGTGGCACCACTGTACTTCGTCACCGCCGAGGGGTTGAAGACGCCGTCGCGGTTGGAGTCCTGCCAGTTGTCCACAGCATAGCAATGGAAGTCAGCATTGCCGCCAGTGAAGGCATCGCCGCCCACTGCCGGACCGTTGATGAAGAGGTTCGACTGTATGTTGCAGTAACTTGTACCCTCGGAGTCGCCGCCCATGATGTAGGCACCGTTCTTCCAGTTGTACACCATGTTGTTGGCGTACTGGTTGATGCCTTTTATTTTGAAGTTGCGGGTGGAATTGTCTATCAGCAAGTTGCCGATGATGGAGATGTAGTTGGCCTGCATCAGTCCGCCGGCTGAGTGGGTGAGCAGTCCCTGGCCGACGATGGAGTGCTGCAGGGTGATGTTCTGCGGTGTGGTGCCCTTGCCGTCGGGATTGATGGAGAAGGTCTCGTCCAATCCCCATGAGAACGAACAATGGTCGAAGATCATGTCGGCACCATTGGCCAGTCCGGCTGCATCCTTGCCGTTTGAGCCGTTATGGCCCATGCGGAAGCGCATATAGCGGACGATGATGTTTGAGGCACCACTGAATGAGACACCGTCGCCGTAGACGGTGATACCCTCGCCTGGGGCCGTCTGTCCGGCCACGTAAAGGTTGTTGCTGAATACGATGCGGCTCTTGATGTTGATGACTCCTGCCACATCGAACACGACGATGCGATTAGGCTGGCTGACGGCATCGCGCAACGAGCCGGCCCCCGAGTCATTAAGGTTGGTAACGTGATAAACACTTCCGTTGCGCCCGCCAGTGGCAAAACGCCCCCAGCCTTGTGCCCCAGGAAAGGCCAACTGCTGGGCATTGACAACGATGCTGACCGTTGCCAGCATAACAGCCGTCACCAGTTTGATGGTAGTTCTTTTTAGCATTTGTAGTAGATTAGTCAGTTTCTTAAGAATCTGTTTGCAAAGGTAGTCATTTTTTCGTACCTTTGCAACCGTTATGCCAATTATCCTTACTGTTTTAGCATATTTCGCAGTTCTTTTCGGCATCAGCCGGCTGACGGCGCGGCGTTCTACGAACGAGTCGTTCTATCGTGCCGACCGCCGTTCACCCTGGCTGATGGTGGCCTTCGGCATGGTGGGGGCCTCCATCTCTGGTGTGACGTTTGTCTCGGTGCCTGGCATGGTGATGACGTCGCAGATGACTTACCTGCAGGTGTGTCTGGGCTTTGTTGTCGGCTATGTGATGGTGGCCTTTCTGCTGTTGCCGCTTTATTACAGGCTGAACCTGACCAGCATCTATACCTACTTGGGACAACGGCTGGGACGGCAGTCCTATCTGTCGGGAGCCTGGTTCTTCCTGTTGTCGAAGATGACGGGCTCAGCCGTCAAGTTCTATGTGGTGTGCATGATTCTCCAGCGGTTCGTGCTCGATGGTCTCGGCGTGCCCTTCTGGGCTAATGTCGTAGTCCTGGTGCTGCTCATCTGGCTCTACACTCATCGGGGAGGCATCAAGACGCTGGTGATGACCGACACCATTCAGACGCTTTGTCTGCTCACCGCGCTTCTCCTTATTATATATAAGGTGGTGGACGGACTAGGCCTCACGGCAGGCGAGGCGGCAAGGGCGGTGGCGGAGAGTCCGCTGAGTCGCGTCTTCGTCTTCGACGACTGGCTGTCGCCTCACAACTTTTGGAAACAGTTCCTCAGCGGCGTCTTCATCGTTATCGTCATGACGGGCCTCGACCAGGATATGATGCAGAAGAACCTGACGTGCAAGACATTACGCGAAGCGCAGAAGGACATGTGCTCCTACGGTGTGGCCTTCGTACCCGTCAACCTGCTCTTCCTGTCGCTTGGTGTACTGCTCACGATGACGGGCGTGAATACCGTCGGCGACGAACTCCTTCCGACGTTCGTTCAAGGCGCATCCTCCCTTCACCCTTCACCCATCACCCTTCACCTTTTCACCCTCGGCATTGTCGCCGCCTCCTTTTCTACGGCTGACTCGGCCTTGACCTCGATGACCACCAGCTATTGTGTCGATATCCGCCAGCGTCCGACTGACGAACGGCTGCGCAAACGGACACACGTGGTGATGTGCCTGCTGTTCGCCCTTTTCATCCTGCTGTTCCGTTATGTCAACAGCACGTCGCTCATTGACGCCATCTACATCATGGTCAGCTACACCTACGGCCCGCTGCTCGGCCTCTTTGCTTTCGGACTCTTTACCCGCCTCAGGCCTTGTGACAGTTGTGTACCCTACATCTGCGTAGCCTCGCCGCTGCTCTGCTACGGAGCCGACGTGCTGGCACAGTCGCTATGGAACTACCATTTCGGCTATGAACTGCTGATGCTGAACGGGATGATTACGTTTCTGGGTCTTTGGATAAGCGCTCGAAATACTCGCTCGGCTGGATGCCAAACTCCTTCTTAAAGCAGGTGGAGAAGTATTTCGGGTCTTTGAAGCCTACCTTATACGCCAGGTCGCTGACGCGGATCTGCGGATTCTGTTGAGCCAGCCGCATGGCTTCCTTCATACGGATGTCGCGGATGAAGTTGCTGACGTTCATGCCCGTCAGGGCGCGTAGCTTATTGTACAGGGTTGAAGCGCTGGCTCCCATGTCGGCGGCAAACGTCTCGCGGTCATAGTCTGAGTCTGACAGGTGTTTGTAGACGCAGTCCATCGCTCGTTGCAGGAAGAGTTCGTCAGGCGTCGGCTCGGCTTCAGAAGCGCTCTGTGACTGCTGCATCTCCCCCATCTGTCCCTTGAACTCCTCCAACACACGCTTACGGTTCTCAACGATGTTATTGATTTGCAGTTCCAGGTCGCTCACCTTGAAGGGCTTCGTCACATAGCAGTCGGCACCTATCTGTAGGGCCTCGTTGCGGTCTTCGTCCTGTGTCTTGGCCGTCAGCAGGATGAGGGGCAGGTGCTGGTAGTTGGGGTCGGCCTTCACGCAGCGCGTCAGTTCCAGTCCGTCCATGACGGGCATCATGACGTCGGAGATGATGATGTCCAGCTCTTCTTTCTGGATAATCTCCAGCGCCTCCTTGCCGTTCGAGGCCATCCTGACGTGGTATTTCGTCTTGAGCAGCTGGTTCATCAGCATCAGTAGCTCAATATTGTCCTCCACAATCAGCAACTTGTAGGCATCATCATCCTGCAGTTCCTCGGTATCCGTTTCCTCAGGCGTCTTGTTGATGCGGGTGGCAATGTCGAGAATGGCACTTCGCGCTATGTTGATGTCTATCTTGTGGTTTTCGTCAATCTGTGAGGCCGCAAACGACTCTTTTCTGATGGGTAGTGTGACGGTGAACGTGGTGCCGATGCCTTCCTCGCTGTCACATTCTATGTTACCGCCGTGCAGATACACTAATTCGCGCGTCAGGGCCAGTCCCAGTCCTGTCCCGATGGTCTGCTGCTGCCGGTATTCGCCGTCGTAGAAGCGGTGGAACAGCTTTTTCATCTTGTCCTGGGGAATGCCGATGCCGTTGTCGCTTACCTTAATAATAATATGGTCGTATTTCTTGTTGGTATGTACTTGCAGCATCACCCTTCCGTTCTCGCCCTGCGTATATTTCGCCGCGTTCGACAGCAGGTTGTAGATAATCTTGTCCAGTTTGTCGGTGTCTATCCACCCCATCATGCTTTCCGGCTCACACTGGATGGTGAAGTCGAGCCCTTTCTTGGCCATCAGCGGCTCTATGCAGAGCGCCGTCCGTTGTATGTACTGCATGACGTCTCCGTGCGCCACCAACAGCTTCAGTTCGCCCGACTGCGATTTGCTGGTCTCCAGTATCTGCTGCAGCAGTCTCACCATGCGCTCAATGTTCAGCTGCATCAGGTCGTAGTCCTGTTCGTTCGACGGCGATTTCTCACGCAGCCGGTCAACCGATGCCGAGATGACGGTAAGCGGGGTCAGCAGTTCGTGGGTGATGTTGGTATAGACGGCACTCATCTGCAAACGGTTTCTCATGCGTACTCCACGCTGAAAAAGTTCTCTTCCTAAGAAAAAGAGAGCTATGGCAGCCACGATAATGAGTATGATGACAACTGTTTGTAGGTTCATAGCGGTTGATTTTGACGGCGCGAAGTTACAAAATTTATCTCAATATCTATCATTTTTCATCAAAAAAAGCACGAAAAGAGGCAAAATGGGTTGAAAATCCGTGATTTTTGGTAGAAAATGGGTTAATTCACGCATTTTAAACCTCAAATAATAGTGAGTGAACCTCGTTTCGGAAAACTTGCCTTATCTTTGCATCACGAAAAGATTTTTAATGGTTAAGGTTTATGGTTGATTAATTTAGTTTTTAAAGAAAAGCCTCGCTGTGAAGCGAGGCTTTCTTAATATTATTTCTTGTTTGTTTTCTTAAATTACCCATGAGCCCCATTAGTCTCATAGGCCCCATATAATTCATGAGTTCAAAAGATACCGCTCCGCCTCAATGGCAGCCTGGCATCCGCTGCCGGCAGCGCTGATAGCCTGGCGATAGACGGGGTCGGCACAGTCGCCGGCCACGAAGACGCCGGGAATCTTCGTCTTGGGGGTTCCGTCAATCTTCTTCAGGTAGCCCACCTCGTCGGTCTCTAACCACTCGCGGAAGATGTCGGTGTTGGGCTTATGGCCGATGGCCAGGAAGAATCCGTCAATCTGGATGTCCACCAGTTCCTCGTCGGGCTCACCCTTGCGCTTCACCAGATGGGCACCCTCCACGCCGTTCTCGCCAAACAGTCCTAAAGTATTGTGCTCGAACAGGATTTCGATGTTCTCACGTTCCTGAACGCGCTGCTGCATCACCTTCGAGGCACGGAGGAAGGGCTTGCGTACAATCATATATACCTTCTTGGCCAGCCCTGACAGGTAGAGGGCATCCTCGCAGGCGGTGTCGCCGCCTCCGACGACGGCCACCGTCTTCTTGCGGTAGAAGAAACCGTCGCAGGTGGCACAGGCCGATACGCCCTGACCGTTATACTTGCGCTCGTCGTCCAGTCCCAGGTACTTGGCTGAGGCACCGGTGGCTATGATGACCGTGTCGGCCTCGATCTCCGTACCGTCGTCGGCGGTGCAGACGTAGGGAGCCTTCGAGAAGTCCACCTTGACAATCTCGCCGTCGCGGATGTCAGTACCGAAGCGCTCAGCCTGCTCCCGCAGGTCCATCATCATCTGGTTGCCGTCCACGCCCTGCGGGTAGCCGGGGAAGTTCTCCACCTCCGTTGTCTGCGTCAGCTGTCCGCCGGGCTGCATGCCGCAGTACTCCACCGGGCTGAGGTTAGCCCTGGAAGCATAAATGGCAGCGGTGTACCCTGCGGGACCGCTGCCTATAATCAAGCATTTCGTCTTCATCATTATTTCAGGAGCTCTTCTATCTGTGCTGCGATGTTCTCCATCTTCTCCGTCGGCTCGAAGCGGGCGACCACCTGTCCCTTCTTGTTGATCAGGAACTTGGTGAAGTTCCACTTGATGTCGGCCTTCTCCTTATAGTCGGGATCCACTTTCGACAACATGTCGTCCAGGATGTGGGCAATGGGGTGTTCCATGTCCCATCCGGCAAAGCCCTTCTGCTCCTGCAGGAACTTGAAAAGCGGGTCGGCGTCGTCACCGTTCACCTTCACCTTCTTGAAGCGGGGGAACTCCGTACCGAAGTTCAGCTTGCAGAACTCATGGATGCTCTCGTCGGTACCGGGAGCCTGCTGTCCGAACTGGTTGCAGGGGAAGTCCAGAATCTCGAAACCCTGGGCATGATACTGCTCGTAGAGCTTCTCCAGTTCCTCATATTGCGGGGTAAAGCCACATTTGGTAGCGGTATTGACAATCAGCAGCACCTCGTTAGCATACTCCTTGAGCGATACGTCCTTACCTTTTCTGTCCTTGACAGAGAAATCATAAATTGTTTTCATGTTGTTTGTTTTGGTTATTATTGGAAAAAGAGTGCGCCGAGGCATATGCAACTACCTTGACGCACTCTCCAGTGTTTCATTTTCAGTGTGTATGAAGTATCTTATTTCTTCGCAGCCTTACCGTAGCGGCTCATGAACTTATCAACGCGACCGGCCGTGTCAACGAGCTTGCTCTTACCAGTATAGAACGGGTGAGAGGTGTTCGAGATTTCAACTTTTACCACTGGGTAAGTTTCACCTTCGAATTCTACTGTGTCATTCGTCTTTGCCGTAGACTTCGAGAGGAACATATCGCCGTTGGACATGTCACGGAACACGACGGGGCGATAGTTTTCTGGATGAATTCCTTTTTTCATTTCTTCTGTTTCTTATTTGTTAATGATAATTTCGGGCTGCAAAATTACAAAGAATTCCGCAGTCAGCCAAATTTTCTGCCAATTATTTTACTTTTTGTGACGAAAACTGCCACAGTTTCAAAAATATTTCCTATCTTTGCGCCCATAAACATACCTGAAACTATTATGACTATCATCGGAATCGCCGGAGGAACCGGCTCGGGAAAGACCACCGTCGTCAAGCGTATTGCCAAGGCACTCCCCCCTCACTGTGCCGCCGTCATACCCCTTGACTCGTATTACAACGACACCACAGGCATGACACCCGAAGAGCGCAAGGCCATCAACTTCGACCACCCTGACGCCTTCGACTGGAAGTTACTGACGGAGCACATCCGGATGCTCAAGAACGGAGAGGCCGTCGAGCAGCCCACCTATTCTTATATAGAGAGCAACCGCCAGAAGGAGACCATCCACGTCGAGCCCAAGCCCGTCATTATCATCGAGGGCATCATGGCCCTCCACCACAAGAAGCTGCGCGACATGATG
>CALDLA010000175.1 GCA_937898415.1 uncultured Prevotellaceae bacterium
AAATGACATCCTGCTCCAATTTGAACTTCAATGCGCTTAAAGCTAAATGTGGAGTTGGCTCGAGCCAAAAGGGGAATTAGCTCGAGCCAAATAGGGTTTTGGCTCGAGCCAATATTTTGGGGTGTATTTCTTTGTAGTTTGGTGTACTCCTTAGAGTGCTGACATATAAGAGTTATTCCTTTAACAAGTCGGTGAACATCAGTCTCGTCTCTAACTTTGCAGGATTAGCAAGCCGCATGAGTCTCTGTTCCTCATCTTTCGGCGGATTTACATAGAAATCCTCCTGCTGCTCAGTTGTGAATAAAGTATCGAAACCATTCTTCCGATAGAAAGAACGTTCGGCTCGTTTAGAGCATCAACGATTAACATACGACAACCGGCTTTTATCTCATCGCTACTATACCATTGCTTTACTATGTCTATCATCTCTGAACCGATGCCCTTACGTTTGAACTCTGCATCGTTGCTTACAGCCAAACGCCCAATAAGAACTCCTGGATAACGTTTCAGGGTCTTCTTATGGTGAGTTATTTTAAGCATGGCATCACGACGGCTCCTGGGAAGGTCATATATCCTGATACTGTCGTATGAGAGTGTCATCATAGAGACTATCTTCCGTAGGTCTGAACGTAAACGGAAACAAAATGTCTTACCCATTCTGAACTCAGTGTACTCTAAGGCCTTGGAGGAGAAGAAATCATCCAAGTCTTCAACACCACAAGAGAACGGCTCACATTCACTGAGCAGTTCTTCTGTGAATACGCTGATAGTACAATTGTCGAACAGGTATCCCATTACTTCAGCCAGCCCTCTCGTTTGAGAAATTCGTAAGCATTCTGCTGACGCGGGGTCATCACACGTTCCTTACGAGGATTGTAGTTGTCCTCGACAGAATTGGCCATCTCCTGAAAGCGGCGTGCTTCGTCACCATACAACGTTGGTATTGCTTTGATTGCCGTTGCCATATAATTGTCTCCTATATATTATGCGGTGCAAAGATAATCATTTATTTTAATCCCTGCAACTTTTATGCCACTTTTTCCTCTTTTCCATGCTGCACGGCATCCTCGGCATAATCATCGCCCTGCCCATGACCTCCCTGCTGATTGTAATAAGATCTGGTAAGTCCGCCTGACTAACCACAACCTACAAGTGTACTTCGTAGCGTGCTTACATTTCCATTTACTGCGGCATCTTATGTGGCACTTCTCATTCGCCATCAAAAGGCAACTCACCCAAAAACTTGTCAAAGTCACTTTTGAACAGTCGATCTTGTACGATTCGATATTTTTCAAATTCAGTTTCAGCATGGAGGACTGCCTCGTCATGGCTTACGCTGCCTGCATTGTCAAGCAATGGCCGTTCATCGCTACTCAAATAGGCATCAATACGCTTGGCCCAGTCTTCCATCGTCATGGGGATATGTCGCTTGGCACGGCTTTCTGCAAACTCCAGCACTGCCGTAACAATACGCCCCTAATAATAGCATCAAGTGAATAGAATTGTGTTTGATAACGCTTGCCATCAGAAGCAGTTATTTCCATTTTGGAAACAACTGTATCATCCTTCAACTCGCCCGACTCAAAAATATTCTTCAAATGCTTACTGATGGCAGGTACATTGACATCAAACAACGTTGCCAAAGCTTTCTGAGTGGCCCAGATGTTTTCTTCCTTGTAGTACACTTCCACGCCCTGTTCCTTAGCCTCAGCCTGGAAAATTATGAACTCTGCCGTACTGTTTCTTATTTCTCTTCGCTTTGCCATATTTTGGATCCTAAACTTTATCGGTGCAAAGTTACGAAAAGTCGAGTGCAAAACAAAAGAATTAATTCTTTTTTTTGCCGAGACGGAGTAAGTTCGCCGTCGCAGACGGCAAAGATACGAAAAGATTTTGATTTTTAATTAATAAAATCTTCGTTTTTGCTTAGGGCGTCTTGAGTTTTCCCATTTATTTTTGGTTTTTCGCCCGACTTTTCGTAATTTTGCACCATCAATAAAAATAGAAGAGTTATGAAAGTAGGTATTATCGTGGCGATGGACAAGGAGTTGCGCCAGCTCCAGTCGCTGTTTACCGATGGAAATGTCTTGGTGCAGAAGTGCGGTATCGGCAAGGTGAATGCCGCCCTTGGTGCCCAGCGTATGATTAATGAGTTTCATCCCGATGTCATCATCTCCAGCGGTTGTGCCGGTGGAAATGGCGACGACGTGAATATTCAGGACGTGGTGGTGAGCTCCCAGTTGACCTATCATGACGTGTATTGCGGAACGGCTATCGACAACTGTACGCAGTATGGTCAGGTGCAGGGGCTGCCTGTCCGCTATGAACCGGCTCCGTGGCTGTTGGAGAAGGCGCTGTCGTTGCCCTGCGATGTCAAGGTTCATCCCGGCCTGATCGTCACGGGCGACTGGTTTGTGGACACCAAGGAGAAGATGCGCGAGATTGTCGGTCATTTTCCTGAGGCGAAGGCCGTCGATATGGAGTCGTGCGCCATTGCCCAGACCTGCTATATAAATAAGGTGGAGTTCATCTCGTTCCGTGTGGTGAGCGACATTCCCCTTCGTGATACCGATGCTTCTCAGTATCATGACTTCTGGGACACCGTGGCTGAACATTCCTTCGAGGTGACGAAGGGGTTTGTCGCTTCGCTAGTGAGAAGTGAGAAGTGAAGAGTGAAGAGTGAAGAGTGAAAAGTGAAGAGTGAAGAGTGAGAAGTGAGGAGTGAGAAGTGAGGAGTGATGAAGCAAGTACGTCCAAAGAAGAATCTCGGTCAGCATTTTCTGGTTGACCTGAACATTGCCAAGCGCATAGCTGACACCGTCGATGAGCCCTATGCCGACCTGCCTGTCTTGGAGGTAGGACCGGGCATGGGTGTCATGACGCAGTATCTCATCCAGAAACCGCGTTCGCTGAAGGTGGTCGAGATAGACCGCGAGAGTGTGGAGTATCTGAAGAATACCCTTACTTCCCTTGAAATCATCTCCGGCGACTTCCTCCGCATGGACTTGAACGAGGTGTTCGGCGGTCAGCAGTTTGTGCTGACAGGCAACTACCCCTACGACATCTCGTCGCAGATATTCTTCAAGATGCTCGACAACAAGGACCTGATACCCTGTTGTACCGGCATGATTCAGCATGAGGTGGCCGTGCGCATGGCTTCGCAGCCCGGCAACAAACAGTATGGCATCCTTTCCGTCCTGATTCAGGCGTGGTACAATGTGGAGTACCTGTTCACCGTTGAGCCCGATGTGTTCAACCCGCCTCCCAAGGTGCAGAGCGCCGTCATCCGCATGACCCGTAATGAGGTCACCGACCTCGGCTGCGACGAACAGCTCTTCCGCCGCGTCGTCAAGGCGGTGTTCAACCAGCGCCGCAAGATGCTCCGCGTCTCGCTGCGCCAGTTGGTAAATAAGGATTCTTCACTCTTCACTCTTCACTCTTCACTGCTTACCCTTCGTCCCGAACAGCTTACGATACCGCAGTTTGTGGAACTGACAAACCTGGTAGCAGAGGAATTGAAAATATAATCTGTGTTCGCGCACAGTTTATTGATTTACGTCAACATAAACATGGTTTTTTATAGAAAATGCTGGCAAGTCATTGTCAGTTGTCAAAATCGTCGTACCTTTGCATCGTCAAAAGGAAACAACGACATCTTCAATAGAAAAAAGTAAAGGTATTAGTTAAGGTAAAAAGTTAGAGAAGGTATTAGTAGTAAGGTAAGAAAGATTGCTTCATAGGAGTTAGTGAAAAAGGTGAAAGATTGGTTATAGGATTGCATAGGAAAAAGATTGTGTAAGGATAACGTGATAACGTCGTGAGACGTCCATCACTTTTTCAGAAGGTTTTTGGTTATTTGATATTGTTGGTGCGGTTCGCAGGTTTGTCCTGAGGACCGCACTTTTTTGTGTGCTATCGCTGTTTCTGCCAGTTACCCCTGAACAGTCGGACGAGGAAGATGAGACCACGGAAGGTCAGTTCGATGGCCATGGCCGTCCAGACGCCGCGCAGGCCATAGCGTGGGGCAAGGGTGGCAGCTAAGGTGAGGCGGACGGCCCACATGGAGGTAAGGCTCATGATAGCAGCCGCAACGGTGTCGGCAGCTCCGATGAACACTCCGTTGCAGACGATGGAGGCGGCAAACATGGGCTCTGCCCAGGCCTCGATGCGCAGGGCATCGGCACCTTGAATGATGATTTCCTCAACGGGCGACATGATGCCCATCAGTTCGGGGGCAAATGTCCACATCAGAATTCCCATGACGGTCATGACGACCATGCCCAGTCCGACTGACATATAGGCAAACGAGCGTGTCAGGAGCCGCTGGCCGGCCCCGATGCCCTGACCGACGAGGGTGGTGGCGGCCTCGGCAATGCCGAAGCCCGGCATGTAGCACAGACTCTCGACGGTGATGGCCAGCGAGTTGGCGGCAATGGCCACCGTACCGAGTGGAGCGACGATGATGGTGCTGACAATCTGTGCCCCGCCCATCAGCAGGTGCTGTAAGCCCATGGGGGCACCAATCTTGAAGGCTGTCTTGACCGTTTCGGACTTAGGCCAGAAGGAACCTGAATGTCCTTTGAGCGAGAGCATGGACGAACGGCAGAGCAGGAAGTAGAGCATCATGATGGCGGTAACCAGCTCGGCGAGACCCGTTCCGAGGGCGGCTCCCATGACTCCCATATCCAATATATATATAAATAGGTAGTTGAAGGCGACGTCCATCAGGCACATCCCGATGTTCAAGATGGAGGGTATCTTCATGTTGCCTGAGCACTTGAGCATGGAGCCTGCCAGTCCTTCCATCTGGAAGAAGATGCCACAGGCACCGACAAGCATGAAGTAGAGCGAGGCATCGCGGGCTATCTCGGCAGAGCCGCCAAGCCAGTAGGGTAGGTAGGAATGAACGGCAATACAGCCGATGGAGAGTATGAGGCTCCAGAGCAGACAGCAGACCAGGGCCTGGCGCAACACCCGCCGGGCAGCCTCGAAATTGTTGGCTCCGATGAAGTGGGCCACCTGCACGGAGAATCCCATGTTGGCCGCCGAGGCCAGTCCGCCCATCAGCCAGGTAGTGGTCTCGACGAGTCCGATGGCCGCCGTGGCCTTCTCACCGAGATGGCCCACCATCGCAGCGTCGATGAAGAACATGACGGTGGCCGAGAGCTGTGCCAGTATGCTGGGGATACTCAAGCTGACGATGAGCCTGAGCTGGTCGCTCCGGGTCATCGTCCGGCCTTCGCGGATGTAGGCCAGCAGCTGTTCACTACCTTTTGCCATGCTGATTGTTTGCGTGTTGATTGTTAAATAATTGCGGCTGCAAAGATACGAAAAAAATGTGATGCAACAAAATGAAAAGGACATGAAACGTCTTTCCGAGCTATTTTACATAATGAAAAGCGAAAAGAACATATATTAACGCTTGTTTAATAATTATATGTTAACTTTGCATCCGAAACTTACTACGCCGAAATTATCATTAAACATAAAATTCAAGTAAACGTATGAAAACCGAAAAACAAGTCGTTCAGGGAGCGCTTGCAAGACAAGACTTCTGGAAACGAGGCCGGCGTTGGATGCTGGCTGCCGGAGTGCTGTTGGCTGGTTGCGGTTCTTTCATGTCGTGTTCTGAGTATGACCTTGATGAGCGTACCCCGGCAGGCTGGGACATGAGCATCTACAGTTGGCTCGACGGACAGGGGAAGTACACCAACACAGTACGGATGATTGACGAGCTTGGCTACCGCGAGGTGTTGGACAAGACGGGTTCGAAGACGCTCTTTGTGGCAGACGATGCTGCCTTCGAGCGTTTCTTCCAGAAAAACCAGTGGGGCGTCAAGCGCTACGAGGATCTCTCATTGGCTCAGAAGAAGATGCTCATCTTCGGTGCGATGATTGACAACAGCTACCAGATTCAGTCACTCTCCAGTACGGAAGGACCTATCGAGGGTAACTGTATGCGCCGTCAGTCGTCGCTGTCCATCTATGACACGGTACCTGTGCTGAAGAAGCAGAACGTGCCCGATGCCATCTACTGGCAGCAGTACAAAGACCGTGACGAAATGGTCGTGATGCACGACATGACGACCGTGCCCATGATTCACTTCATTGAGCGCTTCATGGCCAACAAGCAGATTACCAACAGTGACTATGACTTCCTGTATAACAACATGACAAAACGTCAGAGTGGTGACGCCTCGGTGAATGGTTCACAGGTAGCTGAACAGAACATCAAGTGCATGAACGGTTTCGTCCATCGTGTGAACGAAGTGGTCACGCCGCTTCCCAGCATGGCCGACATTATTGAGACGAAGCCGAATGTCAGCGTCTTCAACCATCTGCTGCAGCGTTACAGCGTGCCCGACTATTGCGGTGACGAGGTAACCCGCAACTATAATCTCAACCGTGGTACGGAAGTCGACTCGGTGTATCAGCGCCGTTTCTTCTCCAAGCGCTCTATAGACGGTCAGACCTTCACGGCCACTCACAACCAGAAGAGTCAGGCTGACGGAGAACTGAAGTATGATCCGGGATGGAACGGCTACTTCATCATGTCCAACGAGAGCAACGAGACCGCCATGCAGGAAGACATGGCCGTGATGCTGGTGCCGTCGGACGAGGCTTTGACCGACTACTGGGAGAATGGTGCCGGTAAGATCCTCAAGGATAACTACGGCTCATGGGATAATGTGCCGTACAGCACCCTGACGGAGTTGCTGAATGCCAATATGCTGGAGTCCTTCGTCAGCAGCGTGCCGAGTAAGTTCGGTCATATCCTCAACGATGCTGCCGACCCGCTGGGTATTGTCACCAGCGACGTTGACTCAGTGTGGCTCGCCTGCAATGGTGCCGTCTATCTGACCAACCGCGTGTTTACGCCGACCTCTTTCGTCAGCGTCATGTATCCCACGGTGGTCGACCCGAATATGAGTATCATCCACTGGGCTATCCAGCAGCTGAACTATGAGGCCTACCTGAACTCGCTGAATTCACGCTATAGCTTCTTCCTGCCGTCGAACGACGCCCTGCAGAACTATATCGACCCGGTATCCTACGGTCGTCCTCAGAAGCAGATGCTTCGTTTCCACTACGACCCCAGCAAGACAGTTCAGAACCGCGTCTATGCCAGTGTTCACCCCTATAACCCCGAAACGGGCGAGGTGGGCGACTCTATTAATGTCCTCGTTAACAACGGAAACAAGTCGGTGATGGAACAGAACCCCATCCTGAACTGTCTGTACTATATCCTTGATGACCATGTGGTGATTGGCGATGTGGAAGACGGTCATGAGTTCTATCGTACCAAGGGTGGTTCGGAAATCCGTGTCCGCAATACTGCCATGGGTGCCAATGGCATGACGGTCGAGGGAACCTATCATATCAAC
Organism: uncultured Prevotellaceae bacterium; assembly: GCA_937898415.1. Classification (GTDB taxonomy): domain Bacteria; phylum Bacteroidota; class Bacteroidia; order Bacteroidales; family Bacteroidaceae; genus Prevotella. Next base: position 7,386 of record CALDLA010000175.1, read on the forward strand.
CAGTCGGAGCCGCTGGCCGTCAGTTTTGTCTACGACCAGACCAATGGCGGTAACGGTAAGACCTATATCCTGGATAAGGAACCAGTTATGGGAACCAGTAAGAGTGTCTTCAATATCTTAGGCGAACATCCGGAATTCAGCCGTTTCCGCGAACTGCTTGAAGGCAGTAACCTGATGGAGCCTTCGGTGCATGACGGACGTTATGCTACCAGCGATACCTGTATGAGTGTCTTCAATAGCTTCCACTATACGGTCTATGTGCCGACGAACGAGAGTATTGATGCCCTCATCAAGGCCGGAAAACTCCATACCTGGGATGAGATAGCCGACCTGGACACACTGGATGCCAGCCAGAAAAAGACGTATAAGGAGGTGACGGAGAACATTGAGAACTTCCTGCGCTACCATATCCAGGACAACGCCATCTATCTGAATGCCGACAACAGTACTGGTGTGGAGACCGTCAACGAGGACGGCTCTTTCGACAATTCTTATGAGACGGCCTATATTGATCAGAAGAAAGGCACGTTCAACAAGTTGACGGTGAGGACTGACAAGAGTGGCAGTTTCCTCAAGGTGATTGACTTGGCCGGCAACGAGCGTACCGTTCAGACCAACCGTCCAGGCCTCTTTAATCTGATGGCTCGTGAATATACGTATAATAATGCCAAGAGTGCCAGTGCCAATGCCGTTCATAATTCGTCATCGGCAGTGATCCACCTCATTGACGGGCCTTTGATGACTAACAATTAAAACATTAAAAAACAGAAGAAGCGTATGAAACGATTAGGTATATTGATATTTTCATTTTTTAATGTTTTGATTGCGGCGCAGGCTCAGCAGGCAGGCGACATCATCAGTGGTACGGTGACCGATGCTTTCGGACCCGTGATGATGGCCAATGTCATAGAGATTGATGCGGCCAACCGTATCGTCGCAGCTGCAACCACCGACATGAACGGTAACTTCTCGTTCAAGTTGAAGAACCCTAAGGACAAGCTGAAGGTTTCGTATGTGGGTTATAAGACGGTCATCCTGCCGTTCAACAAGACCCATTACACCATCCGCATGGAAGACCAGACCACCATCAAGGAAGTGCAGGTTGTGGCCAAGCGCAAGGCTCAGGGTTCTGGTCTGCAGATTCCTGTCAAGGAAATCTCGACCGCCCGCCAGAGCATTGACATGAAGGAGTTCGACGGTCTGTCGCTTACCACCGTCGACGAGGCCCTGCAAGGTCGTATCGCCGGTCTTGACATCGTGGCCAATTCCGGTAACCTGGGTAGCGGCACCTCCATGCGTCTTCGTGGTGTGAGCAGTATCAACGGCTCCAGCGAACCGCTGATTGTTGTCGATGGCAACGTGTGGGAGACCGGTAGTGGCACGAAAGACTTCGACTTCCAGTCGGCCAACGACGAGAAGTTTGCCGAGCTGCTGAATGTGAACCCTGAGGATATCGAGAGCATCTCAGTGCTGAAGGATGCTGCCGCAACGGCCATCTGGGGTTCACAGGGTGCCAATGGTGTCATCGAAATCAAGACCAAGCGTGGAGCCCGTGGTAAGACCAAGGTGACTTACAGCCTCCGTCTGACGGCTACCCACCAGCCTGAAGGTATGAAGCTGCTGAATGGTGACGAGTACACCATGATGCTGAAGGAAGAGTACTTCAATCCCCATCTGAGAGCAGGTGCCAGTGATAACATCGACGAGATTAACTACAAATCCGGTGGTGAGTTCTCTGAGTACCAGATGTATAACGACAATACCGACTGGGTGGACGCCGTGAAGAAGATCGGTTGGCGCCAGAATCACTACGTCGCCCTTAGCGGTGGTGGTGAGAAGGCTAACTTCCGTATTGCTGCCGGTTATGACCATGAGACGGGTTCTATCATTGAGCAGAAACTGGACCGTTTCACCACCCGTGTGGCCCTCGACTACTTTGTCAGTGACCGTATCAAGATTGCTACGAACGTGGCTCTGACCTATACGGACAACAAGAAGAACTACTCCGACCTGCTCAGCGTGGCTTACCGTCGCATGCCGAACCTGGCCATCTATGAGCAGGACAAGGACGGCAACAGTCTGGGTACCTATTATAATATGTTGCCCACGGTGAACGAGGTGTTCCGCAATAACCAGCAGAACGACTACAACCCCATTGCCCTGGCCCATCTGGCCAAGAACGAGGAGACGAGCTATAACATCGAGCCTGAGTTCAAACTGAACTACGAACTGCTAGGCATCGAGGAGGCCAAGCACCGTCTGACCTATGAGGGTAAGATTGTGTTCAACATCTTCAACCGTTACAATGATATGTTCCTGCCGCTTGACCTGAACACCAAGGGATGGAATGACGAGAATGCCAACAAGGCCACCAATAATGCCTATAAGAGCTTAGGCGTGACCACCACTCACACCTTGACCTTCGTTCCGCATTTCAACAATGAAGATCATTCGCTCATGATGATGTTGCGTGGTCAGCTGACCAGTGGTACCAATACGACCCAGAATACCAGTGAGTACGGTCTTCCCTCAGGAAGTATCATTTCGGCCAGTGCTCCCGGTATCATCTCGACCTTCGGCTCCTATCCTGGCCAGTGGCGCAGCATCTATCTGACCTATTCTGCCCACTATGCCTACAAGGGCCGTTATGTGATTGACTTCTCCGTCCGCCGTGACGGTTCGACCAAGTTCGGTCCCGACGAGCGCTGGGGTAACTTCCCCGCCTTGTCCGGTAAGTGGATTGTCAGTGATGAACCTTGGTTCAAGAGGGCGATGCCCTGGTTCAGCATGCTGGCTATCCGTCCGGGTTGGGGTATCGTCGGTCAGCAGCCAGGTGCAGAGGCCTTGTTCTACAGTAAGTATGGCCCTGGTAAGGGTTATATGTACGAAGGCTCTGCCTATCCGCAGAACATTCAGTTGAAGAACCTGAAGTGGGAGGAGAAGCAAACCCTTAACCTCGGTTTCGACTTTGGATTCTGGGATGACCGTATCAATGGTAATGTCGAGGTCTATCGTCAGAAGACGACCGACCTGTTGATGGCTAACCGTGCGTTGCCTTCATCATCGGGTTTCGCCACGCTTGATTATCAGAACGTAGGTGTCATGGAGAATGTCGGTTGGGAGTTCAACCTGAATGGTAACAACATCATCAAGTCTGGTAAGTTCTCGTTCGACTTCAATATCACCTTCGCTAACAACCGTAATAAACTGACGGAGATGGACGAGACGGTGTTGTCGTCGCTCAACAACGATTTCGACCGCAAAAACGGCAGTTACCTGAGCCGAGTGGAGCTGAACCGTCCGCTGGGTGGTATCTACGGATTCCGCTATAAGGGCGTCTATCAGTACAGCAAATACAGTGAGACAGAGGTTCCCGGCGTAAGCGGCCCCAATGCTCCTGTCGCTCGTAATGAACGTGGGGAAGTCATTCTCGACAACTACGGACGCACCAAGCCGATGGTGTTCTGCTATACTGGTGTGGACGATGATGAGAAAGAATTCAAGGGTGGTGACGCCATGTATGAAGATGTCAACTATGACGGACAGATCAACGAGCTCGACATTGTCTACTTGGGTTCTTCGCTTCCGAAGTTCACCGGTGGTTTCGGCTTCAAGTTGCATTTTGGACGTCTGACATGGAACAACCAGTTCAACTTCCGTTATGGTAATAAGATTATCAACAAGGCTCGCATGAATGCTGAGAACATGTATTCTAACAACAACCAGAGTCGTGCCGTCCTGTGGCGTTGGCGTGTGGAAGGCGATGACATGCCTATTCCCCGTGCCCTCTACGACTATGGTTACAACTGGTTGGGAAGCGACCGTTTCGTTGAGGATGGCTCTTTCATCCGCCTGAACTATACACAGCTGAGCTATGCCTTGTCTCAGAAAGTTCTGAAGTCGTTAGGCCTGAGTCAGTTAAGTCTCTATTTGTCAGCTAACAATCTGTTTGTATTGACGAAGTATTCCGGTGCAGACCCCGAGGTGGGCTATGGTGGTTATGGTGTGGTGACCGATAATGCACAGACACCGCGTGCCAAGTCGTTCACTGCCGGTATTACCATCTCCTTTTAATTAGTAATTAGAAATGAGGAATTAAAAATTATGATTACCAGAAGCATTAAACAATATATCATGGCTGGTTTCCTGGGCTGCGGCATCATGGCATCGACAACCAGCTGTAATGACTTCCTCGACATTCTGCCTCAGAACCAGGTCGTGCTGGAGAACTACTGGACTCAGAAGGATGACGTGACCAGCGTGCTGATGAGCTGTTACGAGAGCCTGCAGTCTGAAGACTGTATTACCCGTATGGGACTTTGGGGCGAGGCTCGTTCAGACAATATGAAGCTGGGCGTCTCACCTTCGCAAGACCTGCAGCAGATGGTCAAGGAGAATATCCTGCCTTCCAATTCCTACTGTGACTGGAAGGTGTTCTATCAGGCTATCAATCGTTGCAACACGGTGTGCTACTATGCCCCCAAGGTGCAGGAGTTGGACCCGAACTATAGCTACAGCGAGATGCAGGCTAATGTGGCCGAGGCCGTCTTTATCCGTTCGCTGTGTTATTTCTATCTGATCCGTACCTTCCGCGATGTGCCGTTCTCTCGTGAACCCAGCATCGACGATACGCAGGACTATCGCGTACCGGCAGACTCCTTCAATGTGGTGCTCAGCAACATCATTGAAGACCTGGAGGCTGTCAAGGACCAGGCACAGCTCTATTTCCTCAAGCCCAACCCTGAAAAGGTGCAGGATCTTGAGCGTAACAATACAGCTCGTGTCACTCGTCCTGCCGTCTATGCCCTGTTGGCTGACCTCTATCTGTGGCAGGGCAACTGGCAGCGCTGCGTGGAGTGTTGTGACTATGTCATTGATTTCAAGAAGCGGGAGTATGAGAACTTGAGGCGTCGTCTGCAAAACGATGTCTATCTGTTCAATGACATCCCCTTGATATTAGAGAAGCAGCAGACCATCTCGGGTTTTGCCTATAACACGATTTTCGGACAGGGCAACTCTTTTGAGAGTCTTTTTGAACTGTCATACGACCAGTCTCTCAGAAGAGATAACAAGAACTCGTATATCACCCGTTACTACCTCAACACCAGTAATGACCGTAACTTGACGGCTGGAATGCTGTCTGCCGTTGATGAATTCTACGAGGGTCTGCCTCTCAAGGGCACCGAACTGTTCACAACAGGCGACTGCCGTGCATACGAGTCGATCTATCAGGCCAGCACGACTCAGTTCTATATAGCTAAGTATGCCGCATCGCGAGTTTCTATTAATAACTCGATTTCTAACTGGAAGCCTGACTACACATGGCGTGGTAGTGAAGCTGACTATGCTCACTGGATTGTATACCGTCTTACTGATGTGATGCTGATGAAGGCAGAGGCACTCATTGAACAGGGAGCCGATCATTTTGGTGAGGCTTTTGACCTGATTAACGCCGTTAGCCGACGCGCTGTCAACTCGTTGACCCCTGGTACAGGCGAAGTCCTGAAATTCGATGATTATAAGGATTCCAAGGAGAACATGCAATTGTTGGTGCTGGAAGAGCGTCATCGCGAATTGATGTTCGAGGGTAAGCGTTGGTATGACCTGATCCGTTATGCCCGTCGGTCGGGCAGTACCAGAGACCTGGCCAAGACCGTTACCAAGAAACAGCTGACCAATACGTCGGGTATCCAGATTCGTTTGGCTGACTTTAATGCTCTTTACTTGCCTTACTATCGTAACGAGTTGAAGGTGAATCCCTATCTGAAGCAGAATCCGGCCTATTTCACTGGTGACGATGCTGATCTTTCGAAGAATTAATAATCCTCACATCATAAAGAAGAATCATTATTATGAGTAACAATAATTTCAAGCATTTCCTGACAGGACTCTGCACCTGTTTCGCCCTTCTCGCCGGTTTCGTGGCCTGTACGGACGATGACTCAGACCAGCCACTGAACTTCTATTCTTCGGTGCGTCTTACGGCAGCAGGGTTTATTGAGGCTGACGATTCACGGTTCAGTGAATTCAAGGAAGTATTGGAGCGTTCCAATTATCTGTCGATGTTGAAGACCTACGGTCACTATACGGTCTTTGCACCTACTAACGAGGCCATGGATATTTATCTGAAGGCCAATGGCTATGGCTCGGTGGCTGACATGCCTCGAGAGGAGTGCGATACGCTGTCTCGTGCTCATATCGTTCAGGACAAGGCCTACTTCACCACCGACATGGGTGGCGAGGTGGCCCCTGTCAACATGAATGATGACTTCATCGAGATGACCTCCGACTCAGACGTGTATAATAACAATGCCTTGTTAGTCTATGTAAACAAGAATTCACTGCTTATCCAGAAGGATGACTCGGTGACCAACGGTGTCGTACATGTGATTGACCATGTCATCAATGCCAGTAGCCAGTTCCTGCCTGCCCTCATGGAGGACAACCCCAACTTGAGCATCTTCTGCCAGGCACTCCGCCTGACGGGTATGGCTGACTCGCTCACTAAGTATATCGACGAGACCTACACCGTCGATCCTGACTCTGCTGTCGGAGGTAAGGGATTCAAGGTGCCTTATGGTACGGCCAACGACGGTACTGCTTCCAAACAGTGTCAGACGTGGTATCCTGACCATCGCTACTTCAAGTTCACGGCTTTCGTAGAGACCGACTCTGTCTATCGGGCTCATGGCATCAATAATCTTGAAGACCTCAAGCGTTATGCCAAGGAGGTCTATGACGAGTCTTATCCTGAGGATGCTGGTAAGTACGATGAGAATTTCAGGGATCGCCGTAACCCCCTGAACCGTTTTGTCAGCTATCACCTGATTAACCGTATTGGTCCGCGTGACTACTGGGTACACTGCAAGGGAGCAATCTATGAGCAGAAGTTCCTGACGACTGTAGCCGACCCCGAGGAATACTTCGAGACGATGGCTCCTCATACGCTGTTGCGATTCTGTAGCAATCCCGGCGAGGAGATCTACATCAACCGTAAGGGCCTGCGTTCGAACTACACAGTCAGGGGCATACGTGTCCTGAAGACCGAGGAGAACGATGGCTACCCCCAGTCTTGCAGCAACGGTATGTATCACTATATTGACGATATCCTCGTCTATTCCCATGATGTCCGCTGGAATGTCCTGAACCGCCGCCTTCGTTTTGACGGCAGCACCTTGAGTCCTGATTTCATGAACGCACGCGCACGTATGTACTATATGAATAAGGATGAGCAGATGATTGGCTTCAAGAATGGCTACCTGACCGACTTTAAGATGAACAATGGTAACACGTTCATTGGCTGTGGTAACGAACAGACGGGATGGCGTCACTATGAAGGCAGTGGTATTTGTATCACAGGTGAGAAGTTTGATGCCTCTGTGAAGTTGCCCCCCGTACCTCATGACGGTACCTATGAGGTGCGTCTCGGCTACTCCACGGGTGATGACCGCGGTATTGCCCAGATTTACCTGAACAATGAGCCTTGCGGTATTCCTGTCAGCTTCCGTAACTTCGACAGTAATACCGGCTGGGAGGCTGATACCGATGATGAAGAAGAGAACAAGGCCATGGACAAGGCTCTGCGTAACCGTGGCTTCATGAAGGCTATGGACAGTTACGGTAGCAGTTCGGAGTCTTTCCGTACCTACAGCAACGACGTGCGTCGTATCCTGGTGAAGAAGTTCCTTTCTTCCGAGCAGGAGAACTGGCTGCGTTTCCGCCAGATTCTTTCCGGTAGAACGCTCTATATGTCGATTGACTACATTGAAATCTGTCCTAAGGACGTCTATGACAGTCCGCAGGGAGAAGACCGTCACTAATGAATAACGAATCAGTAATTATTTCGAACGAATGATGAGTAATAATTTCAAGAAATATGTATTAGGGATTGGCGTGTGCTGTGTCACCGCCGCATCCCTTCCGGTACTGACCGCCTGCTCAGATTGGAACGATCACTATGAGGATCAGGCCGTCAGCCCAGGCAGCCAACTGACGCTCTGGCAGACCATGAAGCAGCAGCCCGAATTAAGCGAATTCTGCGAGGTGCTCAGCCAGACGAAGTTGTTACACCAGCACAAGAAGACCACTGTCAGCTATGCCGACCTTCTTGACGGTGTGGAGGCTTTCACCGTGATGGCACCTGTCAATGGTACTTTCAACAAGGATTCTCTGCTGCAGTTGGTGGCTACTGACCGTGGCGACTCTGCTGTCGCCCGCTCCTTTGTTGGCAATCACCTCTCCTTTGGTCTGGTCTCCGACGTTGCCACGCCCAAGGACTTCTTCTTGCTCAGCAGTAAGCGCTCTACGATAGGTGGCGGCAAGGTTTCCGGAGTACCCATCGTCAGCGGACGCTCTAACGTGATGGCCAAGGGAGGCATCCTGCATGAGTTGACTGCTCCCCTGCTGTACCGATTTAATCTTTATGAGGCTTTGACCAACAGTCTGGTCTATTCCTTGTTAGGTTCTCAGTTGAGCAGCTATGAGCAGGATGAGTTCAATCCGACGCAGTCGGTTCCCGGCGACATGGTTGACGGTGAACAGCTTTATGCCGACTCGGTATTCGACGAAAGGAATATCCTGCTTGAGCGTGTGGGCCGTATTGCCGATGAGGACTCTACCTACATGATGGTGACAGCCGTCAACGATGAGTGGGAGCGTGTCTTCAACGAGGCCATGGGCTATTTCCGCTACGATTCCACTGTCGAGGGTGCTGACTCCCTGCAGCGTTTCTGGGCAAACCGCTCGCTGTTGGGCGATGCTATTTTCAGTCGCACTATCCAGAGTTCTCCCGTGGACTCCGTTGTTACCTACGACTATAACCGTCGTTATCCCAAGTATCACGTTTTCCACCGTCCTTTCGATGAGGGAGGAATCTTCTATGGAGCCAAGGCAGAAGAATTCAGTAATGGTGTGCTCTATACCCATGAGCACTGGCCCCTCACTCCTGAGCAGACATATTTCCGTGAGATACGGACTGAGGGTGAGTCTACAGGTCTGATTCTCACGTTCGACAGGTGTGACTACGCTCCAGTCGTCCATGCAGCTGACAGTGTGTCAGAAAATGCTTACCTTGAAATCACGCCCAAGAAGTCTAACGACAACTGGTCGGTGGATTTCAAGCTTGAGAACACCCTGGCTGGTACATACGATATCTATGCCATACTGCTTCCTATCACGGTTTATGATTCCAAGGCAGTAGGTAAACCATGTAAGTTCAAGGCTGCTGTCAATTATGTTGATGAGAAGGGCGCCAGTCAGTCGTTCAATTGCAACAACGAAACGTTCCGGTCTGATCCCACGCGTGTTGATTCAATCCTGATTGCTGAGGATTTCACGTTCCCCGTGTGTAACTATGATCAGCAAAACATGAAGGTGTCAGTGAGGCTGAGTTGTAACATCCTGCAGCGTGAGTCGACTACTTTCTCGCGTGAGATGTTCCTTGACTGTATTTACCTCCGTCCGAAGAGCAACCCTCAGAAGGAAGAATAATAATGTTCAATGCTAAAGGAAAAACGAATATATGAAACAGCATAGCATAAAAAGACCAAGCAGATGGATGAGGGTGGCCTTCCTGTCATTTGTCATCTGTCATTTGTCAGTTAGCGTGGCGCTTGCACAGCGTACAGTGGGTGGCATCGTCACCGATGCTGCCACGGGACGTCCGCTGGCCGGTGTCATTGTCGAGGCCTATGGCCAGCACCAGTACACCGCCATGACCGATGAGAACGGAAAGTACCAGCTGAATGTACCTGAGTATGTCAATAGTGTATCCATGCGGGTGGAGGGTTACCAGCTCCTGCAGAAAGCGATTGGCAGCGACCCCAATAGTGTGGATGCCCGTCTGTATCCCAGCACGTTCAGTCCCGTCTATGAGCGTACGACCCAGTCAGCGGAAAGCCGTCGTGCCGATCAGTTTGACAATACGGCAGAACTGAGCATCGACCCGCTGATTGCCCGTCAGCTCGGTGCTGACGTCCACAGCGTCGCTCGCAGTGCTCAGTTAGGCATTGGTAACACCATGTTCATTGGTGGTATCAACAGCCTGCAGGCCAATGCACAGCCCCTGGTAGTCATCGATGGTGTCATTACCGATATGCAGTATGACCGCGAGATGCTTCACGACGGTTATTTCAACAACATTCTGGCCAACTTGAATGTCAACGACATTGAGAGTGTCACCGTCCTCAAGAACGGAACGGCCCTCTACGGTGCCAAGGCTGCCGGTGGCGTTCTGCTGATCAAGACCAAGCGCAACCGCAGTATGGCGACCAAGATTGATGTGAACATCAACGCCCAGTACCAGCTGATGCCCCGTCTTCCCAAGATGATGGGAGCCGACGACTATCGCATCTATGCCACGGAGTTGCTGGCAGGTCTTACCGACAATGTTCAGAACATGGAATTCGTCAACAACGATCCCACCAGCTATTATTATAATACCTATCATAATCATACAGACTGGACGGACGAGGTCTATCACAACACTTTCGTCTCCAACTACGGCATCAACGTGCAGGGTGGTGACGATGTGGCCAACTACAACCTCTCGGTCGGCTACTCTCTGGGCGATGCCACCCAGCGTGGCAATGACTTCTCGCGATTCAATATGCGACTGAACACTGATATCAAGGTGTTCAAAGGACTTGACGTACGTTTCGACGCCTCTTACAGTGACGTCACCCGTGACCTTCGCGACGATGGCGCCAAGGAAGACCTGACCGTGGGTACCATCACTGCCCCGGGCTTCCTCTCGCTCATCAAGTCACCGTTCCTCAATCCTCACGCCTATGACGTCAAAGGTAATTTGAGCCATTATCTCTCTGCTGCTGACGACTATGTTGGCAAGGCTTTCGAGGCCGACGGCAATGTCATTGCTAACTCAGTACGCCTGGCCAACCCTGTGGCCATCCTGAAGTTGGGTGACGGTGAGAACCGTAACCAGGCAGGTAACCGTATGGTGACCTTCAGTGTAACGCCTAAGTATGAGTTCAACAAGCACCTGTCGCTGAGCGAGCACTTCAACTTCTCGCTGGTCAATACCAACGAGAACTACTATCTGCCGCTCGAGGGTACGCCGCCCTTCCGTCTGTTAGCTAATGATGACATTCTGGTCGAGAATATGTCGCAGAGTCGTGCTGCCCGCCAGAACTCCATCATGAGCGACACCCGTCTGACCTGGGGCAACCGCTACGATGCCCATAGGATTGATGTCTTCGGGGGCGTCCGCTATCAGAGCAGTAACTACAAGCTTACATCACAGCGTGGTTACAATACTGGTAACGACAAATACCCCAGTACCAATAATGCGAGCAGTTTCCGTTCTACATGGGGTGCCGACGACAAGAGCCGTGACATTACATGGTACGCTCAGGCCGACTATAACTGGGCTGAGAAGTATTATGTCGAGGCAGGCTTCTCTGCCGAGTCCAGCTCCCGTTTCGGCGACGATGCCGACGGCTTGAAGTTAGGTGGTGTCGTTTGGGGCCTTTTCCCCAGCGTTAATGCTGCCTGGGTTATCACCAACGAACGGTGGCTGTCCAACAACAAGGGCATCAACTACCTGCGTCTGAACGTTGGCTTCGATATCACTGGTAATGACAATATTGACTATACCGCCTCGAAGACCTTTTTCGTGGCCAACAACATGCTGACGCAGAAGGTTGACGGGAAATCTATCGGTAATATCGGCAATACGTCACTCAAGTGGGAGACCACCAGCCGTCTGACGGCCGGTCTGGAGGGTAACTTCATTGACAACCGCTTGAATGTACGCCTCAACTATTTCAAGAGTTGGACCAAGAATCTGGTCACGCTGCGACAGCTGGCCTGGACCAGTGGACTGCAGCAGAACTGGAGCAACGACGGTAAGCTTGAGAACGAAGGTTTTGAGGCGGGTGTCGGGGTCAAGGTGCTCAACCTGAAGGACTTCACTTGGGAGATGGGTGCTACTGCCGGACATTACAAGAATAAGATTACGGCCCTGCCCGACGGTGACAAGCCGTTCGAGACGGAGGCTTACGGAGCCACCATCCTCTCGGCAGTGGGTACTGCTGCAGGCGTGTTCTACGGCTATCGTACTGATGGCGTCTATGCCACCCAGGCTGAAGCCGATGCCGATGGCTACTATGTGATTGACGAGCGTGGCGACCGTCGGCTCTTTGCTGCCGGAGATATGCGCTTCATTGACAAGGACGGCAATCACGTCATCGACGAGAATGACCGTTTCATCATTGGCGACCCCAATCCCGACATCTACGGTAACATCTACACCCAGCTGAACTACAAGAGGTGGCAGCTCAATGCCGTGATGTGCTATTCGTTGGGTAACGACATCTACAACTACCAGCGCTCGCTGTTGGAATGTGGTTCACGCTTTTACAACCAAACCACGGCTATGATTGGCCGCTGGATTACTGAGAACCAGAAGACAGAGATTCCCCGTGCCACCTATGGCGACCCCATGGGCAACTCACGCTTCAGTGACCGTTGGATTGAGGATGGCAGCTACCTCCGTCTGAGCAATGTCACGTTGAGCTACGCTATTCCCATCACCAGTACTTACCTGCAGGGTATCACCCTCTGGGCCGGAGCTAATAATCTCTTCACCATCACCCGCTACCTGGGTAGTGATCCTGACTGTGGCGTCAGCGGCAGCGCTCTGTTACAGGGCATCGACCGCGGCCTGCTGGCCAGCGGACGCTCCTTGTCCTTAGGTGTTAAGGTCAACCTGTAATTAAATAAGAAATGAGTAATTAGGAATTAGAAATTAGGAATTATGAATACCAAAAGCATCAAGCACCTTATCATTGCAGGTTCATTGTGCTGTGGCGCCGTCCCTGCCCTTACCTCCTGTTCCGACCTGCTGGACACCGATTCCGAACTGGTCGAGTTTCAGGAAGACAACCGCTTGCAGTCGCCTACTGACAGCGTCTACAGTGTCATGGGAATTGTCTACAAGATGCAGGCTATTGCTGACCGCACCGTCTTGCTGGGCGAGTTGCGTGGTGGTCTCACCACGACTACTGGCGCGGCTTCCAAGGACTTGAAGGCCATTGCAGACTTCAGCATCGACGAGCAGAACGGCTATAACCGCATTAGCGATTATTATGCCATCATCAACAACTGCAACTATTATCTGGACCACATCAATACCGAGCTGGTCAAGAATGGCCGTAAGGTCTTTGAGGGCGAATATGCCGTCGTCAAGGCTTATCGTGCATGGACCTATCTCCAGCTGGCACAGATTTATGGCAGTGTACCCCTTATCGTTGAGCCTGTGCTCACTGAGGAGGCTTCCAGGAAAGCCATGCAGCAGCAGCCGATGGACATCACGGCCATCTGCAATTACTTCATCGACGACCTGAAGCCTTATGTAGACACCAAGCTGCCTGCCTATGGACAGATTGACGGCATGAATTCGCAGAAATTCTTCATCCCGGTACGTGCGCTTCTTGGCGACCTTTGCCTCTGGGCCGGCCGTTATGCAGAGGCTGCACAGTACTACCACGACTTTCTGGCTTTGCGCACGAATCCTGTTCCTACCACCCGGAGCGCAACGACGTGGAGTCAGGATGCCATCAAGACCAGGGAGTTCCGTTACGAACCTGTTCACGGCATCAAGTATGACTACACTTCTGGCGAGTGCCTGGCGTTCATCCCCATGGAGAGTGGCGAGTTCTATGGTACCAAGAGTAATCTGATTAACATCTTCAACTCCACCGACCTCAACTTCCAGTACGCTCAGGTCACTCCTACGGTAGGGCTTCGTCAGTTGTCAGCTGCCCAGGATTACTGCGCTACTTACACCTTGGTCAGTGGCTTGCCTGATACGATCTATGTGACGAAGGAGAACCTGACACGTTCTGAATTGGCGGGCGACCTGCGCTTTGGGACGCTCTATGATTACGACGTCAAGACGCAGGAGCGTTTCGCGCGCGTTTCGAAAGACATCCAGCATATCAAGAAGTTCGATGCCCGGGGTGTGACCATTTACCGCATTGGCATGATTTACCTGCGCTTTGCCGAGGCGCTCAACCGTGCCGGATATCCGCAGTCGGCCTTTGCCGTGCTGAAGTATGGTCTCATCAATGAGAATATCAGCAAGTATGTGGATGCTGACGAGCGTCAGGCTGCTGGTACGCTTCTTAACTTCGACTCCGACCTGTTTACCTCGGAAAATACGATAGGTATCCATTCACGTGGTTCTGGTAATGCGGAGTGCGACAATCGCTATGCGCTGCCGATGCCTGCTGACTCACTGGCTTCGCGACAGGACACCATCAACTATCAAGTGCCGTTGGTCGAGGATCTCATTATCAATGAGATGGCCTTGGAGGGCGTTTTCGAGGGATACCGTTTCTACGACCTGATGCGGGTGGCCCTTCGCCGTGGCAATCCAGCCTATCTGGCCGACCCCGTTTCGCGTCGTGATGGTGATGTCGACGGTCAGTTGCGCTCGCTGTTGATGGACACAAACAGCTGGTATTTGCCAAAAACTGCACTTTAACTATTAATTTTGTCTATTTATCGTATAATATACGAATAATAAACGAAGCGAAACAAATAGAATAGCCTGATTGGTAGAAATGTTCTATCTTTGCAATGTGAATCAGAAGTAAAATAGAGTTTTTACTCTCAACTCATACGCATAAAGGTTATTAGTTATAGTTAGTAGTTATAGTTAGTAGTTAGTTTTTGTAGAAAGAATTAGTTATGGTAAAACTATTCTGAGCGGTTGCCTGTATGTGAATACCGGCAACCGCTTTTTTTATCAGAAAAATTTTTATATTCGCAAAATTATGCTTATCTTTGCACGCGAATAACGTAGCGACTATAACTATGAATAAGATACTATTACTATTTTTGACTATATTCCTATCGTTTGGCCGTCTTTCTGGTCAGACGGGATACTATATTCCTTCTGAGCGGTTTTCAAGCAGTCTTATTTCCAGCCTTTGCCAGGATAAGTATGGCAGCATCTGGATTGCTACTGACTATGGACTGAACCGCTTCGATGGCTATCACTTTGAAATCTTCCTGCACGACGACAAGAATCCCTCGTCTATCTGCAACAGTTCGGCTGTCAGCCTGCTCTGCGACCGTGAGGGACGTGTCTGGGTGGGTACCAACCGCGGACTGGACCGTTTTGACGAAGCCTCCGACGGTTTTGTCCATTACCCGTTTCCTGAGGGCATTCGTCCTCGGGTCAGCGACCTGCTACAACTGGCCGACGGCAGTATTCTTGTGGCTACGGCGGGGTATGGGGCGTTCATTGTCGACCGTGAGGGTAGGGTGAGTGCTACCGACGATTATGCCGACAAGAACAATAACCAGTATTTTGGTTACGTGTATCTTGACTCGAAGGGACGTTACTGGAAAACGGGCTACGACAATACGGTGGTCATGAAGACAGGCGGCAAGGTGTCGCTCCTACAGTCCAAGGGCGAGCCTGTCGGTATTGTGGAACGTGGTGCTGATGAGTTGCTTGTCGTGGGACTTCGTGGAATCATGGCCTATCGCGACGGCAAGTTGGTTGATGCTGGCATCGACATGAGCGCTCTTTCTGGCAAGGATGTCCTTTTCAGTTCGGTGGGCAAGGATGCCAAGGATAATATATATATAGGTTCGCGAGGCCATGGCTTGTTCCTGCTGCCTGCCAAGAGCAGTCGGCTGGAACGTTATGACGTCAATGTCTTCGGTACCGACTTGAACACGGCCAAGGTGTGGAGCATCCTCGCCGACCGTCATGGTAACCTGTGGCTTGGCCTGCAGCGCAAGGGACTGGTGTTTGTGCCACAACGTCCCATGCAGTTCCAGAACTGGAGTTTTGAGGTCCAGAACATCAACCTCGGCTCTTCTATCACTTCCGTCTGCGATGGCGACGGTGACGTCGTTTGGTGTACGGTGCAGGGTGTCGGCGTCTATGGCTTTAATTCTCAAGGCCGGGTAGTGGCCCATCCCAAGGCACCGGATGCTGTGGAGTTCATCTTCCGCGACCGCCAGAAGCGTTACTGGATAGGCACTGACGACGGTCTGTTCTCCTATGACCCGCTGACGGGAGCCTCGTCGTTGAAGGTGCGTTTCGATTGTGACAAGTTCAACGACATGACCAGCGACGATACCGGTAATATCTATATCTCCACCTTCTCACGCGGATTCTGTGTCTTCAATCCCCAAAGCGGGGAGTTGACCAACTACCGTAATGTCGGCACCGATACCGTCAAGACGGGCCATCTGTGCAATGACTGGATCATGTGTATGAGTCCTGACAGTGAGGGACACATCTGGATGGGAACAGCCGCCGGCGTATCGTGTTTCGACCCCAAGACGCGCAGTTTCCTGTCTCATGGCTGGAACCAGTTGCTCCATAATGTCATGTGCTACTCCATCTGTGAACTGCGTGGTGGCAATGTGGCTATCGGTACCGAACAGGGGCTCTATCTCTACGATCATGAGAAGCGTGTCGTGGCTCCCTTCCCCGGGGCTGAGCAGCTAGCCAATAAGATAGTGAACTATATCGTACAGTCTAACGACGGTGACATCTGGTGCTCCACGTCTATGGGTATCTGGCAGTATGATGCTGAGAATTCACAGTTCATCGGCCATGTCAATGGCAATGGTCTTGATAAGAAGGAGTACCTCTACGGTGTGGGCATGCACTCCGACGATGATATGGTCTACTTCGGCAATAACGACGGCCTTACCGTCTTCGCGCCCGCCAATATCAAGAACAGCCAGGCGGCTGCCGACTCCGTGGTGCTGACGGCCTTCCTCGTAGGACGTACCTATGTGAACAGCCTCAGCGAGTTCAACGGCGTACACGTCACGGATCGTGCCGTCGTTGAGTCCGACCACTTCACACTGTCCTATCTTGACCACACCGTCACCCTGTGTTTCTCGCAGCTCAACTTCGACAACCCCATGAACGTGTCGTTTGAGTACAGCATCAATGGCGGTGAGTGGATTCGTAAGCCTGAAGGGGTCAACGAGATTACGCTGAGCCATCTCCAGTCAGGCAATCACCGCATCAAGGTGCGAGCCATGGCTGGTAACGTCTATTCGCCTGTCAAGGAAATCACCATCACTGTCCGTACTCCCTGGTACCGCTCGACGCTGGCTTATGTCTTCTATCTGTTGGTGGCTGTAGCCCTGCTGGGACTGTTGGCCATGTTGTGGCGCCGTCGTGCTGATGAAGAGCTGAACGAGGAGAAGATGAAGTTCCTTATCAATGCCACCCACGATATCCGTTCGCCGCTGACGCTCATCATGGCACCGCTTAGCAACCTGCGCCGCCGGTTGACCGATGACCAGAAAGACGCTCAGCGCGATATTGAGACCATTGAGCATAACGCCACCCGCATCCTCAACCTTGTCAGTCAGATTCTTGATGTCCGTAAGATTGATAAGCAGCAGATGCAGTTGCACTGCCAGCAGACCGACCTCGTCAATTTCATAGAGGGCGTCTGCAAGATGTTTGAATATAATGCCCAGGAACGTGGCATTCAGTTCAACTTCATACATGAGGGCATTGAGAAGATGGACGTATGGATTGACCGCGGACAGTTCGACAAGGTGATCACCAACCTGCTCTCTAATGCCTTCAAGTACAGCTTCGACCATGGTCAGATTGACGTCCGGCTGACTCACGATGACGCAAATGTCACACTCGAGGTCATCGATACAGGTATAGGACTCGACGGCGATGGTCAGAAGCACATCTTCGACCGCTTCTATCAGGGCTCTAACTCACGCCGCCTCCATATCACCGGCACGGGCATCGGCCTGAACCTCTGTAAGATGATTGTCGACATGCACCACGGAACCATCTCCGCACACAATCGTACCGATGCCCGTGGAGCCGTCTTCGTCGTTACCCTGCCTCTGGGCAATGCACATCTTGCCCCCGAGGAGATTGACGACACTCCTGAGGTCGTCGTCACGCCCGACACCGTTGCTCCCGAGGCGAAGAAGGGCGGCAAGTACCGCATCCTCATCGTCGACGACGACATGGAGATTGGTCGTTACATCTCCACCGAGCTGGGTCGCTACTATAAGTTCACCCTCGCTCCTAATGGAAAAGAAGGACTGCGCGAACTCCTCTCAACAGAGTACGACGTCGTTGTCAGTGATGTGATGATGCCCGAGATGGACGGTTTCACCATGCTCCGCATGATCAAGACCAACGTCAATATCTCCCATATTCCCGTCATCATGTTAACCTCCAAGGCCGACGTCGCCAACCGTCTCGAAGGTCTTGAGCGCGGAGCCGACGCCTTCCTGGCCAAGCCCTTCGACATGGAGGAACTGCGCATGAACATCGAGAACCTCATCCATAACCGTCAGCGACTGAAAGGCAAGTACAGTGGTGCCCAGCAGCAGGCTGACCGCGTGGAGCAGCCCGAGGTGAAGGGCAACGACGAAGTGCTCATGGAGCGCATCATGAAGGTTGTCAACAAGAATCTCTCCAACAGTGACTTCAACGTCGATATGCTGACTCAGGAAGTGGGCATCAGCCGTGCCCAGCTGCACCGTAAGATGAAGGAGATGACCGGCATCTCCACCAGCGAGTTCATTCGCAACATCCGTCTTGAGCAGGCCGCCCGTCTGCTCAAGGAGCAGAAGATAAACATCACTCAAGTGGCCTACACCGTCGGCTTCTCCAACCTCGCCCACTTCTCCACCATCTTCCGCAAGCACTTCGGTGTATCACCCTCCGAATATGCCGAGCGCGATGAGTGACATTGCCGTTTGATTTTGCGTAAAGGCGAGGACATTTTGCGTACAGACACAAGGTGTTTTGCGTATAGGCGCAAGGTATTTTGCGTATAGGCAAAATACGAGTCACCTATGTCCTTTGCCTCGGCAACACATGTTAATACACCCGGCAACTCATCATAATTGTAACAGAATCATATATTTTTCCCGATGTCCATGGATATTTGTATCTCGATTTCTCTAACGGCGGCATTGTTGCGGGCATCACTATGACTAATGACAAACTAGTGTATTTCATCAGTAAAGACGGAAAGACACAAAAGAGCAATGGGGTCGCTTTCAACACCCGGAATCTGCTGTCTATCCTGAGACGTGTATATGGCTAAACAGTTACCAGTTGTTTTGTGTTTTCTGTAAAACTTCGGACAAAGCGTTTTTGTTTCTTACAATAGTTCGGTAAATATAATCTTAAAATATTAACACTGGTCATAAGCCCGTCA
>CALDLA010000176.1 GCA_937898415.1 uncultured Prevotellaceae bacterium
ACCCGAAAGGGGTATACCGGATTTCGAGTCCAGCGCGATCGATCACTCTGCCAACCTTCCTTGTTTCTTTTTTTGACGTGTAATCGGTGCTTCTCTCTAAGCGGCTGCAAAGTTACAAATATTTTTTTATCAGACAAACTTTTGTTTGAAAATTTTAGTTATTATAACATTCTTCCTGCATGGCGACAGGGGCCTATATATAAAAAAGGTGGTGAAATGTTCGTCTCTTACGCGAAAAATGTGTACCTTTGCGCCGTCAAAATACAGAGATGAATAATAGAACTTAACAGAAGAGTTAGAAAATGGGAAATAAAATTGTAACGTTTGGCGAGCTGATGCTACGCTTTTCGAAAGAAGACAAGAAACGCCTGTCCCAAGGGCGCATGTACTGCGGCAACTATGGTGGCAGCGAGGCTAACGTGGCTGTTTCACTGGCTATGCAGGGCGAACAGGTGGAATATGTCACGAGGTTGCCGTCATCGCAGATGGGTCGTGCCGGAGCCCTGAAGCTGAACGAGCTTGGCGTGGGCACTGACTATATAATATATGGTGGCGACCGCATCGGAGTCTATTACTTCGAAGAGGCCGCCAGTATCCGTAACGCCAGTGTCAGCTATGACCGTGCGAACTCTGCCTATTACTATCTGCAGCCGGGCATGATTGACTGGCGCGAGGCGCTGAAGGATGCCTCAGTGCTCCATGTGTCGGGCATCACGGCGGCCATCACGCAGCCTGCTGCTGACGCCACGTTCGAAGCCATCGCTGTGGCTGAGGAGATGGGGCTGACGATTTCCATTGACCTGAATTATCGTAAGAACCTGTGGAGATATGAAGGGGCTCAACCCCGTGAGACGCTGAACCGGATGGCTGAGCATGCCGACGTGATGTTTGGTGACGTCATCGAATATGAGTTTATCACGCAGCACCCGAAGATTCCCTTCCTGCCGCAGACGTCTGACTACGACATGAACCTCGATGCCTACCGTCAATGGTATGATGACCTGCATAGCCGCTTTCCCCGTTGTCGCAAGATGATGATAGGCATGCGCAACGAGGTGAGTTCCAGCCACCACTTCCTGACGGCCCTGCTGTGGACGGAGGGACGGATGCTGAACTCGCCGATTGTGGACATTCCCCAGGTGGTTGACCCGATGGGCGTCGGCGATGCCTTCTCGGCCGGTTTCCTCCATGCCCTCCGTCTGTTCCCTGACGACGACCAGCTTGTGCTCGACTACTCGCTGGCTGCGGCCTCGCTGAAGAATACCATTGCCGGCGACTTCAATCTGTCCACTGAAGAGGAAATACTGGAGGTGATGCATTCGAATTATGCCATCCACGATATCAAAGTGTACGAGTAATCGTCATGCAGATGTCTGCCAACCGTGCCAAAGTGTCAGTTTTGTCAGTTTGGCACGGTTTTAGCATAAAGGCAGACAAAACCAATTAAAACAAACATTATTATGAACATCAAACCATTAGCAGACCGCGTGTTGGTAGTGCCAGCACCGGCAGAAGAGAAAATCGGCGGTATCATTATTCCTGACACCGCAAAGGAGAAACCCCTGCACGGAACCATCAAGGCCGTTGGTCAGGGAACCAAGGACGAGGCAATGATCCTGAAGGCTGGCGACGAGGTGCTTTACGGCAAGTACAGCGGCACTGAGTTGGAGTTCGAAGGCGAGAAGTATCTGATGATGCGTCAGAGTGACGTGCTGGCAGTCATCGAGAAGTAAAGAAATGAGAAGTGAAAAATTAAAAGTTATTATGGCAAAGGATATTAAATTCAATATTGACGCCCGCGATGCAATGAAGCAGGGTGTCGACCAGTTGGCTAACGCAGTTAAAGTGACGCTTGGCCCGAAGGGACGTAATGTCGTGATTGAAAAGAAGTTTGGTGCTCCCCAGATTACGAAGGACGGTGTAACCGTAGCTAAGGAAATCGAACTGGAGGACAAGTTTGAGAATACGGGTGCTCAGCTCGTTAAGAGTGTTGCCTCGAAGACGGGTGACGACGCTGGTGATGGTACGACCACCGCTACTATTCTGGCTCAGGCTATCGTGGCCGAGGGCCTGAAGAACGTCACCGCTGGTGCCAACCCCATGGACCTGAAGCGTGGTATCGACAAGGCTGTGAAGGTTGTTACTGACTTCATCGCCAAGAGCGCTGAGCAGGTGGGCGACAACTACGACAAGATTGAGCAGGTGGCTACCGTCAGTGCTAACAATGACAAGGAGATTGGTGAACTGCTGGCCGAGGCCATGCGCAAAGTCTCTAAGGACGGTGTCATCACCATCGAGGAGTCGAAGAGCCGCGATACCCACATCGGCGTTGTCGAGGGCATGCAGTTCGACCGTGGTTACCTGTCAGCCTACTTCATCACCGACTCTGAGAAGATGGAGTGCGTGATGGAGAACCCCTATATCCTTATTTATGACAAGAAGATCTCGAACATCAAGGACTTCCTGCCTATTCTGCAGCCTGCTGCAGAGAGCGGACGCCCCTTGCTGGTGATTGCCGAGGACGTCGACTCTGAGGCGCTGACTACGCTGGTGGTCAATCGTCTGCGTGGCGGTCTGAAAATCTGCGCCGTCAAGGCTCCTGGCTTCGGCGACCGTCGTAAGGCCATGCTCGAGGACATTGCCACGCTGACTGGTGGCGTCGTCATCAGCGAGGAGAAGGGCTTGAAGCTGGAGCAGGCTACGCTCGACATGCTGGGTACATGTGACAAGGTGACAGTCTCGAAGGACAACACCACCATCGTCAACGGTGCTGGCGACAAGCAGCTCATCAAGGACCGCATCGCCCAGATTAAGAAGGAGATTGAGATTACCACCAGCTCTTACGACAAGGAGAAGCTGCAGGAGCGTCTGGCCAAGCTGGCTGGCGGTGTGGCTGTGCTCTACGTGGGTGCCAACAGCGAGGTGGAGATGAAGGAGAAGAAGGATCGCGTTGACGATGCCCTCTGTGCTACCCGTGCCGCTATTGAGGAAGGTGTGGTTGCCGGTGGTGGTACCACCTATATCCGCGCTCTGGATGCCCTGAAGGACGTCAAGGGTGACAATGCCGACGAGCAGACGGGTATCCGCATCGTCGAGCGTGCCATCGAGGAGCCGCTGCGCCAGATTGTCATCAATGCCGGTGGCGAGGGTGCCGTTGTGGTTCAGAAGGTTCGCGAGGGCAAGGGCGACTTCGGTTACAATGCCCGTACTGATGTCTATGAAGACCTGCGCGAAGCTGGTGTTATCGACCCCGCCAAGGTTGCCCGTGTGGCTCTGGAGAATGCCGCATCGATTGCCGGCATGTTCCTGACCACTGAGTGCCTCATCTGTGACAAGCCTGAGAAGGAACCCGCTATGCCGATGGGTGGCGCACCCGGCATGGGTGGCATGATGTAAGCCGATTATAACAAAAAATAAGGTGCCTAAGGGCACTGAAAGTAAAAAATCCGGATACTTGTTGAGGGTATTCGGATTTTTCTTTGTATCTTTGCAGGCGCAAATTGAAACAAATTATTAGTAACATGAGTTTTATCAGCAAACTATTCGGAAATAAGGACGAACAGAAGGTAGGCGGCATGGAGGATTTCATGACGCTTATTCGTGTGTATTTTCAGGCAGTGATGGCTGCCGACCTTCATATCAACAACCTGGCAGTCCTGCCTGACCTGCGCGTGTTCAAGTCAACGCTGAAGGTGCCTACGGTGAATAACCGCTTGGGAGTGGCCGAGAAGCAGCGGGTGACGAAGATGATGAAGGACATCTACGGCATGGACGAGTCGTTCACCAAGGAAATCGAGAAGAGCATCACCCGCCGCTGCAAGGTCGTGCAGGATGTTCAGACGTATATGTACCAGTTTCAGGGCTTTACTCAGGACCTGCTGATGCTGACGACGAACCTGATGCAGTACAAACTGCGTATTCCTAGTATCTTCAAGAAAACCATCTATTCAATGGTTGAGAAGACTATTGGTGACGTGTTCAACAAAAACGATTACTCTGATGCAGGCGTCATGAAGTCTGTCGTCGACGTGCGTAAATACAACCAGAAACTGGGCTTCTCGCAGCAGTGGGTCACCGATTTCGTTTATCGGGTAATCATGTTGAGTAAGAAAGAAAAACGCCCGTCTGATGACGACAAAAAGTAAAGGAATTCTTAATTAATATTAAATAACTGTCGTAAATGCAAGTATTTACGGATTAAATGTCTACTTTTGTAAAGCAAAAGTTGAGTCATGACAAAGAATGAGCAGATATTGACCACGTTTGAGACCCGCGTGCGGCAGATGATTCTCCGGTTTCAGGAACTGAAGAAGGAGAACGACGAGTTGTACAAGATGGTCGAGAAAAATGAGCAGGACATCAAAGCCCTGCAGGACAAGCTGACTCAGGCAGGTAATGACTACAACGCGCTGAAGATGGCCAAGATGATCAATATTACCGACGGCGACCTCGATGGTGCCAAGGACCGCTTGTCAAGGCTGATTCGCGAAGTCAACAAGTGCATTTCAATGCTACAGGGCGACAAGGCATAGACCAGACCGCCAATAGCTAAAAGCCAACAATCACCGACATGGCAGAAGTGAACAAAGAGAAACTACATATCAGACTGCACGTCTATGATGAGGAAATCGAGGTTACCGTTAACCGCGACGACGAAGAGTATTACCGTGCAGCCGCAAAGCTGATTACCGACCGCTATAATGCTTATGCACAGGCATACAAGGGACGTAAGAGTGACCACACCATTGCGTTGATGTCACTCATCGACATTGCCTTGATGTTCCAGCGTGAGCGTGGCAAGAACGATACAGCGCCCTATGATAATATTCTCACGCGTCTTACTTCTGAGATTGAACATGCACTGGGTGACAAGAAGTGAACGAGTAAGAGAATATTAACTTTATTATAGATTTAAATTATGGTTTATGTCATTGTTGCCGTTGCCGCCCTTATTGTAGGAGGCATTTGCGGATACATGATTTTCCGTTACGTATTGAAGGGAAAATTCAATGAGATGGTAGAGGCTGCCGGTAAGGAGGCCGAAGTAATCAAGGAAAAGAAACTGCTGGAGGTGAAGGAGAAATTCCTGAACAAGAAGTCGGAGCTGGAAAAGGAAGTACAGCAGCGCAACCAGCACTTCCAGCAGAGTGAGAACAAGCTGAAGCAGCGTGAAATATCGCTGAACCAGCGCCAGGAGGAGTTAGGCCGGCGTAAGAACGACCTCGACAACCAGCAGCAGCGTATTGACAACGAGAAGAAGCTGTTGTCAGTCAAGCAGGAAGAGCTGGAGAAGATGCAGCTGAAGGAGCGCGAGAAGCTGGAAGAACTCTCGGGACTGAGCGCTGAGGAGGCCCGCAACCGACTGGTGGAGTCGCTGAAGGACGAAGCCCGTACTGACGCCCAGGCCTACATCAATGAAATCATGGACGAGGCCAAACTGAACGCCAATGCCCAGGCCAAGAAGATTGTCATCCAGACCATCCAGCGTGTAGCCACTGAGACGGCTGTCGAGAACTCCGTTTCCGTCTTCCATATAGAGAACGACGACGTGAAGGGCCGTGTCATTGGCCGCGAGGGTCGTAACATCCGTGCCCTCGAGGCTGCCTGTGGTGTTGAAATCGTCGTTGACGATACCCCTGAGGCTATTGTTATCAGCGGCTTTGACCCTGTTCGCCGCGAGACCTGCCGCCTGGCCCTCCATCAGTTGGTGAGCGACGGTCGTATCCACCCTGCCCGTATCGAGGAGGTGGTGACCAAGGTGAAGAAGCAGTTGGACAACGAAATCATTGAGACGGGTAAGCGCACGGCTATCGATCTGGGTATTCATGGCCTGCACCCCGAACTGATACGTATCATCGGTAAGATGAAGTACCGCAGCAGCTACGGCCAGAACCTGCTGCAGCATGCGCGTGAGACCGCTAATCTCTGTGCCGTGATGGCTGCCGAGCTGGGACTGAACCCCAAGAAGGCCAAGCGTGCCGGACTGTTGCATGATATAGGTAAGGTGCCCGACGAGGAGAGCGAGATGCCTCACGCACTCTACGGTGCCAAGATTGCTGAGCAGTTCAAGGAGAAGCCCGACATCTGCAACGCCATCGGTGCCCACCACGACGAGATGGAGATGCAGACTCTGCTGGCTCCCATTGTTCAGGTGTGCGACGCCATCAGCGGTGCCCGTCCTGGTGCCCGTCGTGAGATAGTCGAGGCTTACATCAAGCGCCTGAACGACCTTGAGGCCATCGCCATGAGCTATCCCGGTGTTACCAAGACCTACGCCATCCAGGCTGGCCGCGAACTGCGTGTCATCGTGGGTGCTGACAAGATGTCGGACGCTGAGACCGAGGCTTTGAGCGGACAGATAGCTTCGAAGATTCAGAACGAGATGACCTATCCCGGACAGGTGAAGATTACCGTCATCCGCGAGACGCGTTCAGTAGCATACGCCAAGTAAACAATTTGAATAACCTAAAACAATAAACGATTATGGAAAATAACGCTCAGCTCATTGCCCAGTGCGAGGCAATTGCAAAACAGTGGCTCTCTCCGGCCTTTGACGAGGAGACGCGTAAGGAAGTACAGGCTATGCTCGATGCTGACGACAAGTCGGCCCTCATCGATGCTTTCTATCAGAACCTGGAGTTCGGAACGGGCGGTCTGCGCGGCATCATGGGTGCCGGCACCAACCGCATGAACAAATATATCGTAGGTATGGCCACACAGGGCTTTGCCAACTATATCAACAAGGCTTTCACCGACATTCAGCCTGCTGTCGTCGTCGGTCACGACTGCCGCAACAACGGCCGCATGTTCGCTGAGACCGTAGCCGACATTTTCTCTGCTAACGGCATCAAGGTCTATCTCTTCGAGAGCCTGCGCCCCACGCCTGAGATTTCGTTTGCCATCCGTCAGTTAGGCTGTCAGGCTGGTGTCAACGTCACCGCCAGCCACAATCCCCGTGAGTACAATGGCTACAAAGCCTACTGGGACGACGGTGCCCAGGTGCTGGCTCCCCACGACAAGGGTATCATCGACGAGGTGAACAAGGTGAAGATTGAGGACGTGAAGTTCGAGGGCAACAAGGACCTCATCGAGATTATCGGTGGCGAGATGGACTGGGACTACATCCAGGCCGTCAAGGAGGCAATGGTCGATCAGGATGTCATCCTGCGCCAGAAGGACCTCAACATCGTCTATTCGCCGATGCATGGCACGGGCCGCGTCATCATCCCGATGGCCCTGCGCTCATGGGGCTTCCAGAACATCCATGTGGTGCCCGAGCAGATGGTCATCGACGGAAACTTCCCCACTGTCGTCAGCCCCAATCCTGAGAATGCCGAGGCAATGACCTTAGGCATGAAGCTCGGCACGAAGCTCAACGCCGACCTCGTGATTGCCAGCGACCCCGATGCTGACCGCCTGGCCATCGTCTGCCGCAATGCCAAGGGTGAGTGGGAAATCCTGAACGGTAACCAGACTGCCATGATGTTCTCGTGGTACATCATTGCCAACAAGAAGAAGCTCGGCCAGCTGAAGGGTAACGAGTTCCTCGTGAAGACCATCGTGACCACCGAGGTCATTGCTGAGATTGCCAAGAAGAACGGCGTGGAGTATAAGGACTGCTATACAGGCTTCAAGTGGATTGCCAACGAAATCCGCATCAACGAGGGTGTGAAGAAGTACATCGGCGGCGGTGAGGAGTCGTTCGGCTTCCTGCCATTTGATAAGGTACGCGATAAGGACTCCCCCGCCAGCATCTGCCTCATCTGCGAGATTGCTGCCTGGGCCCGCGACAACGGCATGACCCTCTACGACCTGCTAATGAAGATCTACGCTGAGTACGGCTTCTCGAAGGAAGTCACCATCAACGTCGTACGTCCAGGTAAGACGGGTGCCGATGAGATTAAGCAGATGATGACCGACTTCCGCGCCAACCCGCCGAAGGAGCTGGGTGGTGCCAAGATCTGTCTGTGGAAGGACTATAAGACCCTCGAGGCACAGAAGGCCGACGGCTCTGTCGAGAAGATTGACATGCCCGACACCTCAAACGTTCTGCAGTGGTTCTGTGAGGACGGCACCAAGGTTTCTGTCCGTCCCTCGGGCACCGAGCCTAAGATTAAGTTCTACACCGAGGTGAAAGATCCCGGGTTCAAGGACGCTGCTGACTACGAGACCTGCCTGAAGAAGGCTGAGGCAAAGATTGAGGCTATCAAGAAGAGTCTGAACCTGTAAGTAACACCTCTTTTAATATTGTCATAAGGAAACAGCAGCTGCAACCTGGAATAAGGATTGCAGCTGCTGTTGCTATAGGATATAGGTGTTTTCTGTTCGTTCAGAATGCGATTGGGCCGTGGCCCAGGCAGAGGATGTCATGAATAATGATGTTTTTGACTACATTGCAGAAGAATCACCTATATTAGTATATATCACGTCATTTATTAATAAATAGCACGTTACTTATTAATAATTTGCATGCTATTTATTAATAAACGTGATTTCAGCCTGTGTCGCGACAAAAGTCGCTAAAGTCAAATAATATGAAACCAGCTATCATTGAAGATGACATATTTGAATTTGAACCATTTGAAGAAGATGGCTCTGTGCTGATGGCTGCGGAGACCCCATGGAGAGGTATGGCTGACGAGTTGCAGGAGCTACACTATCTGAAAGGTGCCCAGTTTATTAACCAACTGAAACTAATAATCTACTATGGAGAGTTCCATCTCGTAGAGGGAGAAACCAACATTTACAGTGCTATTGGCGAACAGAGTGATGACTTCGACAATCTGATCAATGCAGCGCGCAAGGCAGTAGAGCATGGCTATCGTGTATATATACTGCCTAATCCGAGAAGTTGCCGAACTGCCGATTTCATATTTGAAAAGAAGGGTATCCTCGGACTCTATGATTTGAAAACCGTCCATGGAAAAGGTTCTGTAGGGACGCAATTGCTTGATTCCATTGGACAAACGAATCGTGTTTTGCTGAATATAACAACAGACTATAACACCCGTTTACTGGCATCGGACATAAAAAAGTATTTTGAGACAAATCCTGATGCTGTTGAAGTATTGATATTTAAAGGTCATAAGTTCTTTTCTGTTGAGCGAACTCTCACTCTCAGTATTCAGTACCATAAAATATTTCGTAAAAGATATGAAAAGTAAAAAAGCCACCCGAAGGTGACTTTCAAATGGAGTAGTGTCGATCAAGGCTTGCTCCCCGCACTCAGCGGCGTAGTCAAAACTAATGTTCTGACGCTGCAAAGATAGGTATTTTTTCGTTATCTTCCAAATTTTGGAGCAGCGAAATCAAAAAAAAACTTCATTTTTTGTTTGATGTGTTGCGACAAAAGTCGCTAAAGTCAAATTATTTATCCAATTATTATCAATTTTCGTCTAAAAGAGAATTGTTCATTGTCACAGAAGAGACCGTTTTTTACGAAGCCTTCCAACACTTTTTGTGAAGCCATGGAAAAAGTGTTGGATGGCTTCGTAGCAAGAAATGCGTAGGCAAGCACATTGGGAACCTATGTTGTGTTTGATTAAAGCCTTATTCTGCACGCAAAAATGACCCTCTAAATTTGGCTCGAGCCAAAACCCTATTTAGCTCGAGCCAAAAACCCTTTTAGCTCGAGCCAACTCCCGAATTGGCTCTAAGGGTTCGCTGATGGCTTACGATTCTTTAAGGACGATAATCTTTCACATAATGTAAAAGAGGATCAACGGCCCATGTCAATTCCGAAGGGAATTCCACACGCAGATATATCCAAGTGCGAGGCTTCAGTAAGATGTCTTTCTCAAAAAACAGTCTATTCTTGCCGCAGTTGCCTGCTAATGTGAACGAGCTGTCAGACATCGACTTTCTAACTGCCGACTGGCTGACAGCCTCGAACTTCTCTCGCACAGACATATCGTATTTCTCATCATAAGTGCTAACTATCATACTGATGCCTTGATACTCCACATGCAGGTTCCTTCCCCCATTACCAGCAGGCTTCCGTTCCATAAAAGCAGGATATTCCACCCCATACCCATCTTCATAGTTCTTCCAATAGGCCTTGACAGGAATCTCAAACTGTCTCCGCAACCATTTCGCATCAACATACACCTGCTCATGTTTTGACATTACAAGGGTATCCTTGAAAATCGTGTCATGAACAACAACAGTCTTTACATCCTTCCCATTAGATTCGCAACCACAATATATGCCCACACTCCAGGCCATAAGTATGACACCAAATAACAATTTCCTCATACTAAAACCTTTTCTTCCAATGATACTGATTATTGTTGGTCGGATTCCCATACCGCTCTTTTCGGATTTGCCACTTCACCCATTGCTGGTCACTCTTCGTTGCATAGTTAAACGCCATTGCAATCTGCTGCTTGTCCTTTCCGGCCTTATAGCGTTCCCTCATCTCCTTACGAATCAGCGACACGTTCCCACTTTTCTTATCCTTAAACTCGGCTATCAGTTCATCCGTTGGCATGTTCTTGATTCGTTCTTCCCGCTTTCCAATCTTATCAATGAACATCTGCCTAAAGATCTCCTGCTTCAGTACCTTCTTATCTTTAATCCATTTGCTGGTATACAGAGCCGTTAGCTCCTGACGTGATAGTCTCACCAGCATATCCACGCACTTCCTTAACTCCTCATCGCTCCATCTCGTGAAGTGGAACTTCCTTGCCTGCTGCAAAATGTACTCGTAATCTGTCATGGTAAATCTGCTATTCCTTGTTCTTATTCAAATCCCAAACAATATCTGGTTCTTTTTCATCATTGCCGAAATAATCATAGTTCTTATCCATTACGATACTCTTTCCAAAGCTGGATAACTTATCAAAGAAAGCCTTTTTGCTTCTGCGTTCTGTCGCGAACATACAGGCTGCACCAGTAGGAGAATAGTTGTAATTCATCCTACTATGTATTCCTAATCTATCTGCTACAGCATCCACGTCTTGGTTCGTTCCGATATATGCAAACACCCATCCTTTTTCTCTTAGCCTTGATACTATCCGTTTTATGTCAATGCCAGTATAGCGCTGAGATGCGTTTTCCATTCCGTCAGTAATAATAGTGACCAACACCACATCCTCCTGTTTTACATATTTTTCTAATTCACACAGCGAGTCGCCCATGGCATCAAAAAGAGGGGTACAACTGTCGGGAGAGTAATCATTCCATTTCATATCTCGTGTGATGTCAATCGGCGTGTTGTCCATTGCTTTGTGAATCCTTGCGCTGTTGAATGTCACAAGCGTTATGAAATGCTGTTGCTCTGGATGCTCCTTCTGTGCTGTTCTGATGGTTTGCAGCGTCTCGTTCACCCCGCTGATCGCTTGTTCCTTAATCACCTCCATCGACCCACTCTCATCAAGAATAATCAAATTGAAAACTTTCTGTGTCATATTCATTTGTTTTTTTAACTGTTATACATAAAATTTGGTTGCAAAGATAGCCAGTTCTATCATTGCAACCAAACGATATCGCCTCACAAGGCTTGTGAAATTGCGATTTTATTCCCAGACCACAAGGTCGCGAGGCAAGGCGATTCTCTTGGCCTCGCCACTTTTACCTATTATTATATATTGGTCCAGTAATGAAGCATCAATCTCTGCTTGGAAAATTGCTCTAATACGAGAACACTTCTCGTTGATAGAGTTGAGCAGGGGGTTGGTAACATCCTCAATACTACGAATAGATCTTTCCGTTAGTCCAAAAGGTTTTATCTTCTGATAGATGTCTGCAAGTTCTTTCCTGTAATCAGGCAGGCACTTGAATGCAATACCCTCAGGATGATTCAAATATAGCAAATACACAGCTTTGACAATTGGTTCCATCTTGATTTCCTTGTTATAGTCAGAAAGCATGATTGTACAATCCTTCTTGATAGTCAGTTTGCTAAGAACAATTTGGTTCTTTAGCTTTTCCTCTCGGAAGCCCAAACGTTTGATGGTCTTTTCGCACCGTTTGCCCTCATAGTATTTATCCAACACGTCATGGAAGATGTCGTTTGGTGATACAAGATCAAACAATGTCATACAAGACTGCACTTTCAGTACATCTGGAAAGCCAAGGATGTTATATGCTGATGGATTATTGCATTTCAACAATTCTTTTGTAATATCCCTCAATCGTTTTCCTAATACTGGATGTTCCAAATATGCCTTCGTTTCATCTGTACTGCTTATGCCATAGAACTCAGAGTTTTGACTATGTCCCAATCCTTTAATCTGTGGAAACACATACCATATCCAATGCCCCTGTTTATGACCTTCTTTTATTTCACTCAAAGCTTCTGAATAAGTAGCCCATCCAGAATCCTGTGCTTTTATGAAACGCTCCAAGTCGTAATCGACCTCTCCACCATTCAGGGCATCAACAAAACTCTTAGGCAAGCTGACATTCTTCAGTTCTAATGCACCTTTGAAGAACTGAGCCATTTCATCATCATGATAGCCAGCAATGCCACAACCAACACGAGTAACTAAGAAGAACAACTCCTGATGTTCTTTTGCAAGGGCAATGAATCTCTCCACAGCAGTTTTAACTTCAGCATCTTTGCGGACATTTTTGCCAAAGTCAACAGGAATAGCATAACTCTGACCTTGCAAACCTTCAGATTGTCCCCACACAGCACCAAACTTCTTACGGGCAGTACCAGAAGCGCCACCAGTATGATACCCCAATGCATTACTACCAAACACGAAAATCTGTCCTGCCAATAGTCTGTCTATATAATCAGGGGTATAACCTAAATACTCTTTCTCTTCCATATCATTACATGATTACAAGTGAATAATCGTCGTGTCCTATTAACCCTTTTTTCTTCAAACCCTTAATATGGCTTTTAAAAATTGGTTTGGTAAAACAGTTGTGTATTATCCTTATGACATCCATTTCGAAGTCTACAGACTCCAAAGCCATTGCTGTCTTAATGGAATTACTATTCTTCGTCTGGGCATTAATGGCCTCTTCAAGTTCATCTGCATATTTCTCCTTATTGGCCACCTTATACATCATTAATATATAATGGGCAAAAGTATCACTGGCAGCAAAGACAAAACAATCACTATCTATTTTGAACTGTCCCCTTTTGAAGCCCCCTACATTCAGGGGATCCTTGCAGTTAATTAGATAAGGTGGATTGTTGAAGTCTACAAGTCGTGTGAATGAATGCTGTAACTTCCCTGTTTTCTTATTGTAACAGAAAGCAACACTATCGCCATAGCTAATCCACATTCCATTCTTCCATGCAGCAACCAATGTGGCAAACGAGCCTTCATCATAGAATTTGTTTAAGAACAGTCCACCAATCTTTTTGGCTTCTTTCTCACAATCGTTATAGAATGGTTCCCATATCTCATCAATCCACTTATCGAACACCTTATAGTTCTTGATTGGCTTATCTGGCAGATGATTCACCAAATATTGGGACCAACGTTCTGCAAACACACCGCCACCACCAGCCCCATCAGACACTGCAATCACATTCTCCTTGGCGATGGCAGCATCTTCATTGATTATTCCTTCTTCAAACTTTGCTATTGATATTGCTCTCATTTCTGACTAATATTTGTTGGGGTTCCAATATCCATCAATTGAATTAGAGTTGACATATCCGTGTTCGTTGCCATAGCTACGTGTCTTAAGTTTTCTGCATCTCCGCGCAAATCACCAATGGGCTGATTATATCTCGATGGAAGTAAACTCGACATATCGTAAAGCCACTCAGAATACTTGTCTTCTTTCAATTCGATCTTGCTAATGGGGAAAAGTATCTGTTCGTGATTGTCTGGAGTGACATGAATATTCCACAAAAGCACGTTTCCGTCATTTGTAAACAATGCCTTCAGTTCGTTGGCCAGCTGCGTATTCACCTCTCTTGGGTTAGCAATTCCATTAAAGGCACCATCGGTTATATTGATAATCGTTGGAGGGTAGCAGTCCTTTTCATGATGTTCTTTCATCCATCTATCCAACAACCCTTTCGCTAAGTTAAATGCCTTATCTGCACGGGTATATTTTCCAGCAGCTATAGGTTCTAACCACTGGACTTTCTCAATTTCTTTCAATTCAACCCCCTTTCGAGTTCGTTTTTCTTCTTTAACAATTATCTTCTTATATGGATTGTTCTTCAATTCTTCTGGCGAAACAAAATCACGCCCAGCCAATGTCCCATTCCAACCAAAACTTGCATCATCGCCATAACCAATGACAGCAATATCATAATAATGCCTTACCTCGCTTGTTTTAATACACCTTAGCACAAGTTCATTAATCTGATTATTAACTATTCTTGCTACAGCATCAGCCAAAGAAATATACTCGCCCCTAAAATTGATCTTCCGACTCATAGAGATAGATTGGTCAACCATAAAGATAAAGGCCGTAGGAGTATTCCTGGTAATCTGAGCCGTATATGGATTCTTGATTTGTAGAGCCTTTGGCTTAGACGGGATAGGAATGCCAAAGTTCCCAATATTCTTGATATACTCCAACGGAATGAAGTTCTTTACCAACACCTCCGCCTGATAGTATGGCTGTTCCTCCTCGGGCAGATCAAAATGGGTACGAACCTTTACCGACTGGAAATGAATCTGTTTGAAGTTCGAAAGTGTCGGACCAATAATCGGTTTGATGGTATGTTTTGCAGCATTCAAATTAGCATACAGAGTCTCATTCCAATAAATCACCTCTGGGTCTATTTCCAATATCACAGGATTAGATATTCTACCGTCTTTCATGGCTACATACATCATTGGATGTTGTGTCGTGAAACTCACTCGCACGTAGTCCTCAAGATTCCGTCCACTATCCAATTGCCTCGAAACCGGACTGCCACCTGGCTTGTTAATCTTAATGCCCTTGCGCTCACAATCCATCCAAGAATACAACCCGCCATTCTTGATGATTGACTCCAAATTATCTCTATCCGTAAAGTGATATAGCTTTACAATCTTATGCTCATCGAGCACAGCCTTAAACTCCAGCCAATTACTTTTCTTCTCCATATTCATTAAACAGATTAAGTTCTACATTATTGTCTTTTCCGTATGGATAAATTCCTTCTACGTATGCCTTTATCAACGAAGCATGAGACAGCGGTTTCTTTGCATTCTCCACATCAGCATTCGTATCATAGTCCAGTAAAACGATGGTCTTTGTTTTACTAGCCTCTCTCAGTCGTTCTATGATATTTGCCACCTTATTCTCCAGCACCCATTTATAGGTAGGAATATAGATTTGCTTGCGAGCATCAATATAACCAAGAAGTTCAGTTCCATTTACACCTTTTCGATGTCCCAAAGGTCTGCCAAACCGTCTGACTGTCCGTTTGATATTCTTCATTGTGTCATTCTTGAACATCTCGACATCCACATCACAACTCTCAAAAACCTTCAAGCCCTGCCAGATTGCTTCTACACAAGTAGCAGTATATCCTTCGCTAAATGGAACTGGTATGCCATAGTGAGGATAGAAGGGACTTAACTTAACAAGCCCATCTTTAGCACTGCTTGTCACATCTGCCAGTATCGCATTTGGATATTTCTTCAATATCGTTGCTGGCTTCTTTCGTTTTGATTCTACTATTATCATTTTTCTGTGAAGTTCTTTTGAGACCATTACTACTATCAATAGTTCTATTTCTCAGCACCTTTTATTATTGACTTGAGTGCGTATTCTACTTTTTCCTTTTGAGTTCCTAACAGAATACATATTTTATCACTATATTCATAATTTCGTTGTTTTATATTTTGCATTATATTGTCAATCGTTTGTATTACTCTACAAAAGACAGATGTAGCACAATGGTAATCAACATAATTTAAAAAGCCATATTCTTGTTTTATCATTTCGCAAACCTCCTCTCTTGAAAACAGAAAACCATCTAAACATGAATGAATATAATCTTCATAATCAACTAGTATTTTAGCATTGCCATGATAATCCAAACTTTCTTCGCATCTATTAGGAATTATAATATCCGCAGTTCCTTCGAGGGTTTCAATTATGTCAGATGTACATAGACATTCCGGTAAATGTATTCGTTGTAATCGCTCACAATTTTCAAATGCCCCCAATCCTATATACTTCACTGATTCTGGTATCATAACTGACCGTATAAATGGTACACAACTGAAAGCATAATCTCCGATGGTTTCTATTGTATCTGGAAGATAAATATCTAGGACATCAATATCTGTATAAGACACCCAATCATGGTCATATTCATCCACATAATATTCTTCCCTTTTACCACGGCCTATTATTGCCCATTGAGGCTTTGTTCCTGCTATTTTCCCTCTTTTGTAATCATATTTACATTCAAAGCTATATATTGCCTTCATTTCTATATTGTACAAAACACCATCTTCAAAATGAAGATATGGTGAATCTGCACTTATTGAGTATTTACAACCTAATCTTCCATTTATTTTCCTTAACGTTGGAGGAATAACCAAGTTTAGATCTGAACAACCATTAAAAGCCATATTGCCGATTGTTTCGACAGAACTTGGAATATGAAAGTCCGCTAACCTTGTACATTTTTCAAAAGCTCTATCTCCAATATAAGAAAGAGTCTGTGGACATATTACAGAATTAAGATTTTGACAATAACGAAATGACCTATATCCAATTACTATAAGACTACTTGGTAGTTCGACATATTTTAAGCTAAAACAATGTTCAAACACACAACAATCTATTATTTTGACAGAATCTGGTAATGACACCTTTCTTAATGATTTACAATGGCTAAAAGCGGATATACCAATATAAGATAGAGAATTAGAAAAATGAATTTCTTTAAGACATTCGCAATCGGCAAAAGATTCATAGCCAACATATTTTACAGAATCTGGCATTTTTATCCTCTCTATTCGCATTCCGTCCCAAGAAACAGGAGACTCTAAAAATGGATTGTCATCTTCCTGTTTATGAGTCTCAGAGAAAGCCTTGTCACATATGATTATCGTTCCTTTTCTAATTTCGTAAAATGGAACATCTGCTCCTTTTAATAGTTTTCTCCCGTCTTTATTATAAATTGCGCCAAAATTATCTTCCCATGAATTGATTAAGTCATCCTCTGTCACTTTTGTATATAATCCAATGTTGGGTTCCTTAACACTAATAGACAAATTATCATCCATAAAAAGAATATCTTTATAAACTTTTATAAATGAGATAATTATATCATTGTAATCATCATCTTTCAATTTCATTAATTCACCGAACAACTTGTTAGAGCCGAAATCAAGATAGTCTTCTTTCGAGAATAACAATCTATCTGATGTGCCATACTCTTGTAATAATTGAGGTTTAATTGAAATGGATTTCAAAGAAAGAAGTATGGATATGATAGGGAAATCATCAATATGCTCATCAAAATCATCTTCTGTTCTCTGTGGATGGCGGAAATCGGGAGAGCCAAGTTCGCGAGCCTTTTGACCTTTCATTGCTGGCACATACATTCCATCGTAATCGACGAGAACGAGGGTGCCGTCTTCACGAACCAATATATTATCAGGCTTCAAGTCGCCATGCGCGAATGGCTGAGGAATGAGCCACTGAGCCAATTGACTGAAACGATATGCCAGCATCTCAAGGGCATACTTGTCATCAAGATTCTCACGCAAATATTTGTCGAGTGTCTTGCCTTCTACCCAATCCATTAGCAATACAGGGAATTCTGTTTCCGTAGTCTGGTCTGTATCCACAAACAGTTCCTTATCCAAATATCTGATAGAAACGAGATAAGGTGACGAAACATCTTTCAACTCTTTAGTAATCAAACGATAAGCCTCAGTTCGTCCTTCCTGTTCTTTAGTGAAGCACTTTACAGCGTAGAACTTTCCATTTCGCATATCCTTCATTTTGAAAACCTGTGCAAAATTTCCACCATTCATCACTGGTAGCCCATCATCACCCAATACCGGCCTCAAATAACTTAGTTCTTCAAAGTTATCCTCAGCCGACTTAATGGCTTCTATATATTCTGATATCAATGGATAGCTTGTCATAACTTCTTACTACTCCTCAATTAAACAATAATCATAATCTGGCAGAACCTCTTTATATTTATTTATCGAACCACACGGAACAAACACTTTTGCAGCTACTCTGTATTTACCTAATATCATGCCATCGACACATATTATAGAATTAGGAAAATGAATCGAATTTAAAAACCTTCCATAAATAGATTTGAGGCGAATACTTTTAGTTCCTGACAAGATGTGAAGATCCTTCTCATCTCCCCAAAAAGAAATTAGCTCTTTGGAGTTGTTGCTATAAAGAGTGTTGTCAATTACTGTAAAAGAAGGAGATTTGCATATAACAATTAATTCCTTACTATTCATCCCTGCAAATGGATTCATTCCTATTGTCAATACAGAATCGGGTATAATTATTCTCTTTATACTACATTGATAAAATGCATAATCGTCAATCGATTCCACTCCAGAGGGAATAACAAACTCCTCACTATTACAAAAACAAGTTATTAATCTTCTTTTGTCTTTTGTATATAAGGCGCTATTTTCAACAACAAAAAAGAGAGATTCACATATAATACTGTCGAGATTTCCACAAAATGGATTCATCCCAATGTTTTGGACAGACGAAGGAATGGATATATATCCTTCTACAAACAAACCAAATGGTATTACTTCACCAGAATCTAAAACATCTTCGTGATAATCTTCATCTTCCCAATCTAAATCGTTAAAAGCATAATTACAAATGATTGTTGTTCCTTCCTTTATTTTGTAATTGGAAAGGTAATATCCCAATACCGTTAATACCCGCAATCCGTCACTACTATAGACCACACTTTCCTCATCTTTTTTTCCAATCATAAGTTCATTTTCAGTGAAAGAATACATCTTTCTATCAAATGGAGGACATATGATTAGTTTATTATAAGATGTTATAGGTGCCTTTTTGCCTGACAATACTTCAATAAAGGAAGAAAATAGAAGTGAGAACTCTCTGTCATAAAGATAATTTAGCAAACTGAGAAAAGTATTACTATTTCTTAAATCCAAGAAATCATTTTCAGCTAAAAGCAATTTGTCAGATGAGTCACATTTACACAACAATTTCTGATTAAGAGAGACTACCTTAAGGGAAAGCAGAATCAATATAAATGGGAAGTCATCGATGTGTTCATCGAAATCATTTTCTGTTCGTTGTGGATGACGAAAATCAGGGGAGCCAAGTTCGCGAGCCTTTTGGGCTTTCATGGCTGGCACATACATACCATCGTAATCAACAAGGACAAGGGATCCGTCAAAGCGAACTAAGATATTATCTGGTTTCAGGTCGCCATGAGCAAATGGCTGGGGAATGAGCCATTGAGCCAACTGGCTGAAACGATAAGCCAGCATCTCAAGGGCATACTTGTCATCAATGTTTTCACGTAGATACTTATCAAGTGTCTTACCTTCCACCCAGTCCATCAACAGCACAGGGAACTCCGTTTCTGTTGTCTGTTTTGTATCAACAAATAGTTCCTTATCCAAATATCGGATGGAAAGAAAATAAGGAGATGAGACTTTTCCCAATTCCAGCGAAATCTCACGATAAGCCTCTGCCCTTCCTTCTTGTTCTTTTGTAAAGCACTTCACGGCATAGAACTTTCCACTCTGCACATCCTTCATCTTAAAGACCACAGCAAAGTTACCGCTTGTCATCACGGGTAGCCCATCATCACCCAATACCGGTCTAAGATAACTCAGTTTCTCGAAATTATCTTCTGCCGACTTGATGGCCTCAATATATTCTGATATGAGTGGATAGTTCATATTACACCTCCTCCATATATATTATTTTTCTTTGACCATTTTCAACCTTTGTTACTTTGAATCTTGTGCCTCTCTTAAATGTAACTTGATTTTCATTTCCATGATTATGCAGTTTATACAAGCTCCTTGCATTAGAATTATGGCATTTAGGGGTTATAATATACATATTAGTATCTTTACCCCAATTATCCTTTGTAGTAGTGATATAATGTGATGCTTCAAATATATCTTCAGTTTGGAAATCCACCCGATCGTCTGATGTGCAAAAGCGGTATAACACACCACCTTCATCATATGCCGGACTTTTATCTAAAACGTTATCTAAGCCTTCACACATTTCAGGAATAGGACTATTCCTTTCATTGTAAGAATTCCATTTGAAAGCATATGAAAGAAATCCCTCAAAACACATTAGCATGAGCATTTCATAATCCGTCAATCCTTTCAATACCAATTTTTTCTTTTTATCGGGTTTAATATGGTTATGTCTCTCGATATATCCTTTTTCGAGAAAATTAATATCTTCGTCTATGTTGGATGGAACTAATTCTCCCACTTCATTACGAACCATATGAATTCTTTTATGACTTTCTATATATCGCTTCTCTATATTCAATAATTCTTCTATAGTCATACTTCTCTATTTTTGATTAATCATACAATCCCTTGACCAATAACACATATTTTCATCAGCATATCCAAGTCTGATGTTTTCTTCATGGTAATCTTCAAAATCACAACTTCCATTGTCCCAATGATAGCTAACAAATGCAATTCCTCCCAAGTCTTTGATTTCAAAAAAACAGCATTGATCTATTTCTAACCTGTCGTAGTTGCTTATATATGTAGAATTTAGATACTTTTCTTTTACTAAATTTGTTAGATACGTGTCCTCATTATCAACACTATTTACTATCAAATTGTTATCTGACTTTGGGCATGAAACATGTTCTCCATTTAAATTAATATTGTGACCTGTTTTTGACCACTTCCCATAATGCCATACCCATATGGTATTATCGTTTATTAATTCAAAATTCTCATGATACCCATAATTGTCTTTATATACAAATTGAGTTGACAATATGTTCTTTTTGAAAACATATACATTATAATTGCACTTCGTTTCTTTAATACCAAATTGATTAATACATTGAATTTCTGTTGGAGAAACACCGACTACAGTTTCTCCATATTGACTAAGCGGTCCTTCAAAATCAATTGGATATTCAGTACCGTCAATTGACAATAATATGTTTGTTTCATTTCTTTTGCATAATACAAATGATTTGTTAATAACGATTTTTGCCCGTTGAGCCGTTTTCCGATAAGTATAGGGATTAATAAAATTATTTTTATCAAAACTATAAAACTTGTATTGGTAGTTGGCAAGTTCAAAGGTTATTATTCCCTCTTTATAGTCAACTATCCTATTGTAATCGGACGGAATTCTACATTCTTTTAATTTATTCAAATCCATCGCAAATACAGAATTCTGTTCGTTTTTATAAACGATGAGTCTTAGTCGTGCATACTCATGTAAGTCCTTTAGAACACAAGGAATTATTTCTTTCATTTCTTTATTGAGCAAGCCATAATAATTACATTTTTTACATATTAAATAAAATTCTTCTCCAACCTCAATTGATTTTATTTCTTGATAAACACATTCTATGAGGATAGTATTATCATCACTTATAACTCCATATCTATTTAACGCATCTTTAACTATAAAACGTGTTCTGAGTTTTCCAAACTTATACACTTGCTCGTACCAATGAACATGAGTTAAATTACATGGATATGAGATAATTGCTGCATTTTTATGTCCAAATATATCCCAGGAACCGTATTCATTGCTTATTATACAAGAAGAACTGCTTTTTAATGTTCGATCCACAAAATCTACATATTTGTATTGAAGAGATAACAATTGTTGGTTTTCCTTATCATATAGGGAGTATATACCTTTCCCGATCGTATAAGGAATCATTGGCAGAGGCACAGATAAGGGAATGCTATTATACAGTTGTGAAGGCAATCTCTTTTCATAATAGATTGTACAAAACAAAAAAGCATATCTATCAATAATTCTGTTACCACTTGGAATAACATCTTTTAAAAATCTACAATCTTTTAAATTATAAAGATCGTTGGAGCCTATTAATAATCTATCTATCGCTCCATATACATCTAAATAATACGGATTAAATGATATAGCTTTGAGGGACAAAAGTATCAAAGCTATAGGGAATTCATCAATATGTTCATCGAAATCATTCTCTGTTCTTAATGGATGACGGAAATCGGGAGAGCCAAGTTCACGAGCCTTCTGGCCTTTCATGGCGGGCACATACATTCCATCATAATCAACGAGAACAAGCGTACCATCTTCACGAACTAAAATATTATCAGGTTTCAGATCGCCATGAGCGAAGGGTTGGGGAATGAGCCACTGAGCTAATAGGCTAAAACGATATGCCAGCATTTCGAGCACATACTTATCATCAAGGTTCTCACGCAGATATTTATCGAGTGTCTTGCCTTCCACCCAATCCATCAGCAGCACAGGGAACTCCGTTTCCACAGTCTGGTCTGTATCCACAAACAATTCCTTATCCAAATAACGGATAGAAACAAGATAAGGTGATGATACATGTTCCAGTTCCTTTGCAATCTCACGATATGCCTCTGCACGTCCTTCCTGCTCTTTAGTAAAGCACTTTACCGCATAGAACTTCCCGTTCTGCTCATCCTTCATCTTAAAGACCACAGCAAAGTTACCACTTGTCATCACTGGCAGCCCATCATCCCCCAAGACAGGCCTCAGATAACTCAATTCTTCGAAGTTATCCTCTGCCGATTTAATGGCTTCTATATATTCAGATATAAGCGGATAGTTCATAGGCATTTAATTATTGGATGCTGCAAATATACAACTTTTTTCTGAAAGAAAAAGGTTTTTCAATAAAAAAATGTTTTCACAAGGCTTGTGATTCCTTTTTGCTTGGAGGATATTGGAATATGATATATCTTTGTGGCGTAATCTTTAAACAAAAAGAAGTATGAAGAAGAAAATCTTGATTGGAGCGATGATGTGCTGGATGGCACTGAACGCACAGGCACAGTATCAGTATGACAGGGCACTGCCGTTGCCGACAGTAAATCTGTATGACACTGGAGTGATGAATATGTATATGAGGGCATTGGCAGAGACGTCGGCCAGACGGCAGCAGCGCTATGAGGAGTACTCAGAGTTGGCTTTTAGTGCTTTCAACAACCGACAATGGAGCAGTGTTATAAGCTATGTCAATCAGGCCCTCAACACCATGTTCTATTGTGGTGAACTGTTCTATATTCGTGGTTATGCTTATGAACAACTCGGAAAACTGAGAGCAGCCAAGAAGGACTACAAGGTGGGGAAGAAATACGATTGCGTAGAGGCTGCCCAGGCACTGGACGCTCTGAAGGCAAAAAGGAAGGCAAAGAGATAACAAGAATAGTAACAATCAAAAAAACAGAAAGGATTATGAAAAAGTTAATGATGACATTGATGGCAGTTGTAATCGCCATCACAGCAAGCGCACAGAGTTACAACGTTGGTACCTCTTCGAGATATATCGATAGTTATGGGAACTCCATCAGTACTCACCGTAACCAGTATGGCCAGACAACAGGCACTTCATCGTCATACAGTGATGGCTATGGAACGACGACAACAACCCATCGGGACTGCTACGGTAATAGTCTTGGTACCTCAACGACCTACACAGATGGTTATGGTAATACTACGACGACCCACCGCGACCGCTTTGGAAATACGACAGGCATAGACAGGAGCTATACTGATAGCTATGGCAACACCTCGACCACCTATGGCGACATCTACGGCAGAAGCATAGGCTCGTCCAACACCTATCAAGATAGTTATGGTAACACGACGACTACCTACAGAAACTCATTGGGACAACGCGTCGGATCGTCATCAAGCTACACTGACCCATTCGGCAATACCTCCACTCAACAGCGCAGCTATAACTCAAACATCTCCATCTGGTCGTGGTAAAATGTTACGTGAACGCAAGTAATAATCAACAAATAGGGTTCTTCTGCATTTTAGCTGAAGATTTGTAAATAATTCGGATGAAGTCCTTGTTTTCATCCTGAAAATACCCTCAAATTGTTGAGTCGACTCATTCGATCAAATGAGTCGACTCGTTGGATTGAATGAGTCGACTCAACGCTTCGAACGAATTAATTAAGAGAAATATACTTGGTATGATATTGTCAAGATTTCTGACGATATTTCAACTCAATTGCAGAAGGGCCACTAAAATCGTTAAACTACATATGTTTTTTATGAACATATGTTCGTTGGGTTCTGAACATATGTTCGTTGGGCTCTGAACATATGTTCGAGAGACGAAAAATGCAAATGAGTTGGTACTTTTTTTTGCAGTCTTGAAGATTTTCCTTACCTTTGCAGCCCGAAACGTTTGTTTCAGGAAAATGGAGATGGATAAGGATATATATATATTAGGTATAGAGTCAAGTTGTGACGATACGTCGGCAGCGGTGCTCAGGAATGGTGTGCTACTGTCAAATGTGACGGCGTCGCAGGCCGTACATGAGGCTTACGGCGGCGTGGTTCCCGAACTGGCCAGTAGGGCTCATCAGCAGAATGTGGTGCCGGTGGTAGACCAGGCACTGAAGCGTGCGGGTATTGAGAAGGAACAGTTGTCGGCTGTGGCTTTCACCCGTGGACCGGGTCTGATGGGGTCGCTGCTGGTTGGTGTCAGCTTTGCCAAGGGTTTTGCCCGCTCGTTGGGCATACCGCTCATTGACGTCAATCACTTGCAGGGGCATGTGATGGCGCATTTCATAGACGGTGGCGAGGGTGATTTCAATCCTCCACCACTGCCTTTCCTTTGCCTCCTTGTCTCGGGTGGCAACTCGCAGATTGTCAAGGTGAATGCCTATAACGACATGGAGGTGCTGGGTCAGACAATCGACGACGCGGCGGGCGAGGCCATCGACAAGTGTTCGAAGGTGATGGGGCTGGGGTATCCTGGCGGCCCGATTATCGACCGGCTGGCACGTCAGGGTAATCCAAAAGCCTATCAATTTGCCGAGCCAAACATTCCTGGTCTGGACTATAGTTTCTCGGGGCTGAAGACGTCGTTCCTATACTCGCTGCAGAAGTGGGTGGCCGAGGAGCCTGACTTC
The DNA here is from genome assembly GCA_937898415.1 of uncultured Prevotellaceae bacterium. GTDB lineage: Bacteria > Bacteroidota > Bacteroidia > Bacteroidales > Bacteroidaceae > Prevotella. Next base: position 25,038 of record CALDLA010000176.1, read on the forward strand.
GTGGAGAAGCACAAGGAGGACATTGCGGCCTCGCTGGAGTGGACCATCGTGGACATTCTGATGAAGAAACTGAAGAAGGCAGTCAAGCAGACGGGCATCAAGCATGTGGCCGTGGCCGGCGGCGTGAGTGCCAACAATGGACTGCGCAATGCCTTCTATGATGCACAGAAACGGTTTGGATGGACGGTCTATATACCGAAATTCTCCTATACAACGGATAATGCCGCGATGATAGGCATCGTGGGCCACTATAAGTATCTGGACAAGGAGTTCTGTCCTATTGACGCTCCGGCTTTCTCGAAAGTTACGTTTTCTTAGCCCCCTAAGTTAGGGGGCAACAGGGGTCTGAACAAGCGCAGACTCCTGATGTCAAACATAATAAAGGTCTGATAAACGCTTGTTCAGACCCCCAACCCCCTAACTTAGGGGGCATGTATATGGATTTTGAATCAAAGATTATAAGCAGGGAAATCAGTGAACTGCTATGGGATATGGAAAGGACGGTCTCTACAGCCGAGAGTTGTACGGGCGGTCGCATTGCCGAGGCTATCATCTCCGTCCCAGGTGCCTCGAAGTACTTCAAGGGAGGGGTCATTTCGTATGTCAACGAAGTGAAAGAGTCGCTGCTGGGTGTCGATCATCAGCTGTTGGAGGAGAAAACGGCAGTGTGTGAGGAGGTTGCGGTCGCAATGGTGAAGGGCGCGTGTCGTACGCTGAATACCGACTACGCCATCTCGGCCACAGGCTTTGCCGGACCTTCTGGTGGTACAAAGGATATACCTGTCGGCACTATCTGGCTGGCCTGTGGAAATGCCGACCGTGTGGCTACCCTCAAGGTCGAGGAAGATCATGGTCGCGACATCAATCTGGCCATCGCCACCAATAAGGCGATACAACTGTTTTTAGACTATCTGAAGGCTGAGAATGAGCAAATAGAGGGGCGGGAAGGTTAAAAAATATTAAGATATACCTAAATCTTAATTCTTAATTCTTAATTCTTAATTAAAATATGTACCTTTGCACCCTGTTTGGAATAAGTTACTAAAAAGTACACAAAAAAGGAGTAGATAGAAATGTCTAAGATTTGTCAAATTACCGGTAAGAAGGCACAAATAGGTTGCAATGTGTCTCACTCAAAGCATCATACCAAGAGAAGCTTTGATGTTAACCTCTTCAGCAAGAAGTTCTTCTATGTAGAGGAGGACTGCTGGATTCAGTTGAAGATCAGCGCTGCTGGACTTCGCATGATTAATAAAGTGGGTCTTGACGCTGCATTGAAGCAGGCTGTTGCCAAGGGATATGTAGACTGGAAGGACATTAAAGTGATAGGAGATTAATAGTCATGGCAAGTAAGAAAGCAAAAGGCAATCGCGTCCAGGTTATTCTGGAGTGTACCGAGCACAAGGCCAGTGGTATGCCCGGCACCAGCCGCTATATCACTACAAAGAATCGCAAGAATACGCCTGAGCGTATGGAACTGATGAAGTATAACCCCATCCTGAAGAAGATGACTCTTCACAAGGAAATTAAAT
>CALDLA010000177.1 GCA_937898415.1 uncultured Prevotellaceae bacterium
GATATCGGTCTCGGCATTCCTGCTGAACCGCTCTTCCGATCTAGAGATACTCGAACTCTTCTCGCTTGCCAGAGCAAGAACTTCGCAGACGGTAAATGCAACTGCGTCACAGTGTCACTGCGTCACAGCGAAGATCATGGGGACGGTTCTACTAATTACTTTTTGCTTCTCACATCCACAGAGCGTGAACTTTTGCCAATTTTCACCCAATCCTCGCGAAAGCTGGGATAAGTCAGTATGTAAACGTAGCCAGGTTCTTTGTTGCATTTAACTCATTATTTCCATAGGGAGCCCGACTATTTTTTCAATATTTTCCAATAACCTGTTTTGTTACCTCCTATACGTTCTATGATGGCCACGAAGGATGGAGATATGTTTACGAACAATTCTGTCGCTGATGCCTAAACGACTGCCAACAGTCCCTGCTGAAGCATGCACATCAGCCTTTAATTCCAGATACACATCCCATACAGCATCAGAAAGTCCGGGAAATTGCAGCCTAAGTTTATTAGGAACTTTATTAGGAACTTTTTCTGGCAATCTATCGGACAACGGTTCACCCTGATGTTCCTTCAGGGTTTTGTAGATTTCATTGAGCATGAAATCGATAAAGGGTCCTGACTGACCCGCATTGCTGCTAGCTGTTATGGAACGTTTGAGCCAATCAAAGAGGTCGCGCACTTCATCCTCCGAAAGCGTATTGCCCCTCAATGGCCAATGACGAGTGAATGGTCTTGATACGGTTCGCCTTGCGCAGACGCAGCCCATCTTCCTGTTCTAAGCGAATGGCATAGCGTTCTATCTGCGCTGAAATCTCTGCTATCAGATTGATAGCCTCCGCACTAACTATAAATGGTGGTATATATGTTGGCCCTTTGCTCATAATTGTGCTTTTGCCCACAAAGATAGCAAAAAAATCGATAACGTGGAAAGAAATTGGCAAAAAAGTGACAAGTGAACCTATTTTTTGGCGGTTCTCGCCAAGTTTGGCAGCATCAAGGGCATCAATTTTGATTATTACGTGACGGATATGGACTTCAAATAATGAATATACCTCTACAAAATGTGAAATATCTTATTGTAAATGAATAAGTTACTATAGTATATACTTCTACTTTGCTTCTATATATCATCTACTTATCATCTACTTACACGCTACCCTATTCCAATTAAGAGAAGGGGCAGATAAGTGGCATCGTTTTAGGCTACAAATATATCTCTCCCGTGGGCGAGAAAAATTTCTCTCGTGGGAGCGCAAATTTTTATCTTCATTTGATGCAAAAATTTGTGTTCACGGTGTTTTCCTTTAATGTGCCCTTCAAGATTTCTATGGGATTGTAGTCGTTGAGCTGGATGCGAAGGGGCGGCGCTTGACGGAGGTTGAGGGCGGCGCAGGCCTCGTCCCATAACTGGCGGCTGACGGTGGGGACTTTGGGACTGGTGACGCTGTTGAAGACGATGATGCCGTCGTCAGTCAGAACGGTCAGCACCTTGGCCATGATTTCCCTGAGACGACCGCCGTGACCTCCGATAAAGACGGCATCAGGACGGGGAAGTCCGCTGACGTCTGTTGTGAGGAAGTCGCCGATATGCACGTCGATGCCTGGTGTACCCAAACGGCGGGCGTTCTCAGCGATGATGGCTTCGCACTCGGGCCGTATCTCGAAGCTGCAAACATGAAGATGAGGGAACTGCAGGCGGGCCTCGATGGAGACGCTGCCCGTACAGAAGCCGATGTCCCACAGCACATGGCGGCGAGGCAGTTCGAGGGCCTGCAGCGTCAGCAGTCGGATGGGCATCTTGGTAATCATCTTCTCGCGACCGTCGAGGAGTGCGAAGGCGGAGTCAGGAATGCCGAAAGGATGGGTGAAGGGTAAAGGGTGATGGCTGACAGCATCAAGAATGACGCAGTTGGGGTGGGAGTAGTCGCGACGGGCAGCCTCTTCGAGGGTGAGTGTCGTGACCTTTTCTTTCGTAGGATCCCCCAAATGTTCGCCTACGTACATGGTATAATCCGTATAGCCATAGTCGAGCATACGCTGGGCAATGGTGGCAGGTGTATGCTCCTTGTCAGTTAGCACGCCAATCTTCCCTGCCCGTTCGATGAGTGTACGGTCGAACGCTGGCCAGGGGCGGCCCGTCAGCGATACGATACGCATATCGTGATAGGGCATCACCAGTCGGTGGGCCAGCATCTGGAGGGAGTTGAACGTTGGGTAGACCGTGATTTCCGCTTCTGGCATCTTCCGCTTGATGGTGTTGGCAAAGCCGAAGAAGAGCGGGTCGCCGCTGGCGAAGACGATGATGGGAAGTGAGAAGTGGGAAGTGAAAAGTGAAAAGTGGGAAGTGGGAAGTGAAAAGTATTGCTCGAAGACGGCATCGAGGGGAACGGTGATGTCTATCCACTCAGCATCGGCAGGCAGCAAGGAGGCTACAATCTCGTGGTGGCGCTTGCCGCCTGAGAACACCTTCCCTTGACGTATGACGTCCAGCACCTCTGGTGGGAACCACGGTGACGGATGATCAGTAACACCTATAATGATAAACTTCATAAGTCACGACCTGGTTTGAGTTGTGCCGCATCGTCGAAGGTCAGGATGGCGTTGCAGAGCGTGGCGGCAAGGTTGCTGCCACCTTTACGGCCCTCGACGATGATCTTGGGAATATCCTTGAACGGCTTCACCATGTGTTTTGACTCACGGACATGCACAAAGCCGACGGGGGCGGCGATGATGCCGGCAGGATGAGCCCTGCCCTTACGAATGAGGTCGCAGAGTTCCATCAGTGCCGTAGGGGCGTTGCCAAAGGCGAAGAGTGCATCAGGATGCTCCTCGACGGCCAGACGGATGCCGGCCTGGGTGCGGGTGATGTTATTGGCAGAGGCAAACGCTGCCACACTGGAATCGTTGAGGTAGCATTTTGCCTCAATGCCCAAACGGCTAAGGGCGCCCTTACGGATGCCGCTCGTCACCATTGTCACGTCAGTCACGATGGTCTTCAATGTGCCGTCTTTCACCCTATTGTATAAAGCCTCCACAGCCCCAGGGTCAGTATAGAGAATGTTCTCCATATCGAAGTCGGCAGTTGTATGGATGGCGTGTAGCAATGCCCATTGATGGTCTAAGGCATAGTCACCCTTCAATTCACCAAGAATGGTGCGGAAGGATTCTATCATGATAGAGGCCCCTAACTTTTCACTTTTCACTTCACACTTTTCACTTCTATAGTATCCGCGAGGCGTAATCATTTTTCCATCAGCGATATAGGACTGCGAGTTGCCAATGATAATGACTGTAAACATATCCACGTCCTCAGGGTCGAACTGACTGAGTGTTGTCACCTTCACCGTCTGTTCTTCACGCCCAGCCTGACGGACATAGCCCACAGCAGTATCGGCAGAACGATACTTCAAGAACAACTCCTGCAAGCGATAAAGTTGCCAATAGCGTCCATGCGACTTCGGATTGTAGACGGCTGTCACGAAGTCGCCCACGGCGGCAGCCTTGATGCGGCGTTCTATCACCTCCCAAGGCGTCATCAGGTCACTCAGCGAGATGATGCACATATCATGACCAATGGGAGCCCCCAAGAGCGATGCTGCCTTCTGGAAGGCTGAAATGCCAGGAAGCGAAACAATCTCAATGTCCGACTGTCGTTCACGGGCCATCTCATAGATGAGGGGCGTCATTCCGTAGATGCCGGCATCGCCTGAAGAGATGACCACGACGGTCTTCCCCTGTTCCGCCAAAAGGAAAGCCTGCTCAGCCCGCTCACGCTCCTTCTTCATGCCCGTGTCGATACACTCGCAGCCTGCCTTCACATACGTCTCGATAAACTGGAAGTAGTACTTATATCCCACAATGACATCCGCCTCGCGTACTGCTTCCAGCACGGCAGGAGTGATGTCCTCTTTACTGCCAGGTCCAATGCCTGCTACAATGATTTTTCCCATATCTGCTGCAAAAATATAAAAAAAGGCTCGAAATGACAAATGATTTGGAAAAAACTTTGTAACTTTGCACCCGCTTTGCCGGAAAAGGGAACGTTTTCGTAAGCCGAAGGTAGAGACAAGTTTACTTGTACGCTGCTGAGGCAAGAAAAGGTCCACGTAATGAACCGGGTGAGAGTCCCCGACTGTCCCGCAGCTGTAAGCCCTCGTTGCAGCCAGCGTCCATGATGCCACTGATATTATTGGGAAGGCGGACGCAGGTGGAAGGGTAAAGTCAGAAGACCTGCCGGCACGAGCTGAAAAGTCTCCATCGACCTCTGGGGTTAGGCTTTGGGGACGAAAGATGTGATAAGTGAAAATGAAGAGTGAAAGGCTATTTGTTAGCTTTTGGCTGCTTGCTGTGAGTTCCTGGTCAGCGGCTCAAGTTGTATTGACGGACACGCTGCAGGAGGTGACGGTGACAGAGACGCGCCACAGTCACGCGCTGAAGAGTACGGCTCCGATGCACGTGATTGATCGTCACGACATGTCGGTGATGGGTATCACGGATATGGCCGACGCCCTGCACCGTCTGCCAGGCATCACCCTGCGCGACTACGGCGGAGCGGGCGGCATGAAGACGGTCAGCGTGCGCGGATTCGGCACGAAGCACACAGGCGTCTCCTACGACGGCGTGATGCTGTCGGAGTGCCAGAGCGGCGAGATTGACCTGTCGCGCTACTCATTGGACAACGTGGCACACCTGACGCTGACCATCGGCGACAACGACGACATCTTTATCCCTGCACGTAACGCAACGACGCCCGCCACCATCAGCATCAGCACGTGGCAGATGGCCCACGACCGCCGGCAGGAAAGGCTACGGGTAGGCGAACATCGTTCGGGAATGCTGACGGCGCAGGTGAAGACGGGCTCCTTCGGCTACGTCAGTCCCTACCTGCGCTATGAGCAGCGGCTGTCGGACAACCTTGTGATGTCGGCCATCGGCGAGTATGTCTATGCTGAGAACGACTACCCCTACACCATCAAGAACGGCATTGAGACCATCCACGACCGCCGCCGCAACAGCCGCATGAACCAAGGACATGCGGAACTGAACTTCCGCTACAAAGACAAACTCAGCGGCAAGCTGTACTACTACGACAACGACCGCCAACTGCCAGGGATGGTGTTCTACTACAGCAACACCAGCCGCGAGACGCTGCGCGACCGTAACCTGTTCGGACAACTGAACTACCAGACGATGTGGAATGAGCATCTGTCTATGAAGGTATTGGCGAAGGCAAACTGGACGGCCTCACTCTACGACGACGGCATGGTGGCCAACTGGTCGCAGGACGGCGACTACTACCAGCGTGAGGCCTACACGTCGGCCTGTCTGCTCTACACGCCACTGAGCAACTGGGTATTCGACTACTCGGCCGACTACGCCTACAACAACCTCAACTCCTCGCTGCCCACCGACACGCGGCCCTACCGTAACACCGTGCTGCAGTCGGCAACGGCCAAGTACCACACGGAACGGCTGACGGTGATGGGGCGGCTGCTGTACTCGCTCTATCTGAACGATGCCAAGGACGATGAAGGGGCAAACAACATGCGACGCCTGTCGCCGTCGCTGAGCCTCAGCTACGCCGTCAGTCCCAGCTTGCGAATACGGGCCTCGTATAAGGACATCTTCCGTGCGCCGACGTTCAACGAGAACTACTTCTTCCACTATGGCAGCAAGGACCTGAAGGCAGAGGACACGCAGCAGCTGAACCTGGGGGTGACGTTTTTGAGAGAGGAGAGATTTTCTATGACGGCCACCGCCGACCTTTACTATAATAAGGTGAAGGACATGATTCAGGGCGTACCCTACAACATGTTCGTCTGGACGTGCATCAACATCGGAAAGGTCGAAGTACTGGGGTTCGACGCTACGCTGAAGGCGGCCCAACACATCGGGCGCCACACGCTGACAGCCAATGCGAACTACAGTCTGCAACGGGCGCGCAACCGCACGAACCCAGAGTCACCCTTCTACGACAACCAGATAGCCTACCTGCCGCTGCACTCAGGCGCTGCCTCGCTGAGCTGGGAGAACCCGTGGGTACACGTGGTGGTGAGCGGCCACGGCGTCAGCGAGCGCTGGGCCAGCAACGAGCACTTAGAAGGCACCAACATTGCCGGCTACAGCGAACTGGGCGTCACACTGTGGCGGCAGTTCCACATCGGCCGTACAAAGGCAGAAGCGCGCTTCGACGTGAAGAACCTGACGGACAAGCAATATGAGATTGTACGCAGCTACCCCATGCCGGGGAGGAGTTGGCAACTAACGTTTAACATCAAATATTAAAGCATTATGAAAAAGTATCTTTTAGGTTTCGCAGTCCTGACGATGGCCATGAGCCTGACGACTGCTTGTTCGAGTGATGATGACGACGACGCTCCTGCCGTGAAGCCCGTCGACGTGTCTAACGGTATGTTCCTCGTAGGTTCCGGCAACAAAAAGGCTGGTATCGACGGCAACGTGAGCTACATTGACTACACCAAGGGCACCACCGTAGCCAACGCCTTCAAGGCTGCCAATGGCAAGTCGGTAGGTAAGACGGCCAACTACATCACGGCCTACGGACAGAAGCTCTACATCGTCGTCGACGGTGAGGCTACCATCTGGGTGTGCAACAAGCAGACGCTGAAGATAGAGAAGCAGATCAGCACCACCGAGCTCTTAGGTGAGGCCGACGGCGTGAGCCCCCGTTCAGCCATTGGTTATGACGGTAAGCTCTACGTCACCTGCTATGGTGCCAGCACTACAGGCGGCAACGGCATCGTGGCTGTACTCGACACGGTGGCTTTCGCCAAGCAGCAGACCTACGCTGTGGGCTCTTACCCCAACGGTCTGACTGTCTGTGGTGGCTATCTCTTCGTGACCAACTCTGACTACGGTAACAACGTGAAGCCCTCGCTCTCGAAGATTGACCTGAAGAGCGGTGCCGTGAGCGAAATAAAGGACGAGGTCATCACCAACCCGATGGAGATTCTGACTGCTGGCGATGCCGTCTACTATCTGGACTACGGTACCTATGATGAAAATTGGAACCAGTCGGGTGCTGGCGTGCGCAAGGTGACGCTCGACAACAAGGTGACGAAGGTGGTCGACGGTACGGCTATGGGGTCTGACGGCAAGAAGATCTACACCGTCAATGCTCCCTATGGCGGCAGCGGCACGAACTACCTCATCTACGACACTACGACGGGGGCCACTACGACTTGGGAGCCTGCCGACATCTTCAGTCCTGCAATGATTGCTGCCGACCCTGTGACGGGCAACATCTTCATCGTTTCGTACCAGAAGAACCCCGATACGGGCTATGCCGGCTATGCACTTCCCTCATACACCAACCAGTATGATGCCAATGGCAACTTCGTGAAGAAGTACGAGAACACCGCCACAGGCCCCATCAGCGTGGTCTTCAACACGCACACTGAGTACGTGAAGCAATGAGGTACAGGAAACTCTCTTTTTTATTATATAGTTGTGTAGCTGTATCGCTCCTGTCTTGTGGCCGTCGCACAGCGGCTGAGCCACAGACAGCGGGCGACAGCCTCTTTTTGAAGTACTCGACATTGCTCAGCATTGTCGAGTATGACGGCTACACCTTAGCGACCATCAAGAATCCCTGGAAGCCGGGGATGGTGCTGCATCAGTATGTGCTGGTGCCGCGAACATCAGACATCAGACATCAGACATCGGCACTCCCCGAAGACGCTACCGTCATAGAGGTGCCCATTCAGCGGGCAGCCGTTTTTACCACCGTCCACTGCGCCCTGCTGACGGAGTTCGGACTGGGCGACAGGATTGTGGGGGTGGCCGACTCGAAGTACATCAAGATTCCCTATATCCATGAACAGATTGCGAAGGGACGCATCGTGGACTGCGGCAACGGCCTGAACCCCGTGGTGGAGAAAATCATGGACATCAAGCCTGACGTCATCATGCTGTCGCCTTTCGAAAACTCGGGCGGCTACGGCAAGACGGAGGAGATAGGCATCCCGCTCATCGAGTGTGCCGAGTATATGGAGACATCGCCCTTAGGACGGGCCGAGTGGATGCGCTTCTATGGACTGCTGTTTGGCGTCGGCGAGAAGGCTGACGTCCTATTCCACGAGGTTGACAGCTGCTACACCGCCCTGAAGCAGCAGGCTACAGAGGCTGGCGAGGGGCGCTCGGTGATAGTCGACAAGGTGGTGGGCTCAGTTTGGTACATGCCTGGCGGCCGCAGCACCATCGGACAGATGATTCAGGACGCAGGAGGCCGCTATCCTTGGGCCAACGACAAGCAGAGCGGCTCGCTGGCACTGCCCTTCGAGAGCGTGCTGGAACGTGGCGGCGAGAGCGACGTGTGGATGCTGCGCTACTCAAGCGACCATGAGTGGGACTACCGCGAACTGTTGTCAGGCCATCAAGGCTACGGACAGCTACGGGCCTTCCGAGAGAAGGAGGTCTACGGCTGCAACGTCGAACAGTCGAAATTCTATGAGGAAACGCCTTTCCACCCCAACTATCTTCTGAACGATTTCATACAAATTCTGCATCCTGACATAATAGGATCGTCCGCGCTACGTTATTATAAGAAACTGAAAGAGTGAAACGTGGCGTAGTGATATGCTGTCTGCTGACGGTGCTGACGCTGATGCTGTTGGCGCTGAACCTGGCAGTGGGGTCGGTATCGATTCCGCTGACGGAGGTTGTCAGCATCCTGACGGGACACGAGGCTCAACGCTCGTCGTGGCAGTATATCATCATGGAGAACCGGCTGCCGCAGGCCATCACGGCAGCCCTCTGCGGAGGATCGCTGGCCGTCAGCGGTCTGATGCTGCAGACGGCGTTCAAGAATCCGCTGGCTGGCCCCAGCATCTTTGGTATCAACAGCGGAGCGGGCGTGGGCGTTGCCCTCGTCATGCTGGGCATGGGCGGTTCGCTGTCAGTAGGTTCTGTCAGCGTTACAGGTTTCATGGCCGTATTAGCAGCCGCCTTCGCAGGGGCAATGACGGTCATGGGCCTTATCTTCCTGTTCTCGACGATGGTCAGAAACAACGTCATGCTGCTGATTATCGGCATCATGATAGGCTACATCGCCAACTCAGTGGTGTCGCTGCTCAACTTCTTTGCGACGGACGAGGGCGTCAAGTCGTACATGGTCTGGGGAATGGGCTCCTTTGGCGGCGTACCTATGCGACAGATGCCGCTGTTCGCCTCGCTCTGTGTCCTCGGCTTGGTGGGGGCACTGCTGTTGGTAAAGCCCCTCAACGCCCTGCTGTTAGGCGAGCGGTATGCCGAGAACCTGGGCATCAACACCCAGCGTGTTCGCAATCACCTGCTCATCGTCACGGGTCTGCTGACAGCCGTTACGACCGCTTTCTGCGGCCCCATCATGTTCATCGGACTGGCTGTTCCCCACATTGCGCAACTGCTGTTGCAGCGGGCCGACCACCGCATCCTGATGCCCGTCACCATTCTCTGCGGCGCCGTCATTGCCCTGTTGTGCAATGTACTCTGCTTCCTGCCTGGCGAACAGGGAGTCATTCCGCTAAATGCCGTCACGCCCGTCATGGGAGCGCCCGTCATCATCTACGTCATTGCTCGTCACCGTCGGTAGGCAACAGCACGACACCCAACTGTTTCTTGCCATCCATCATGATCTTCAACGGTTGGTTGAAGCGTACGTGGCGCACATATTCCGTCTCGTCAATAGCCGGCATTGCGTCGAGCAGTTCCTGTTGGAACAGACCATCGCCCGTATAGGTATTGATGGTGAAGTAGCCTACTCCGAACGACGTGAGGTTCTGGAAGAAGTGAGTGCCCTGCGAGGGATCAACATGATAATTCTTCAGGCCTAACTCCACAATGACGCGGGCAGCCGAGATATGAGGCCACTTGACGGGAATACCCAACCACGGGTCGCTGGAACCCCAGCGGCCAGGACCAACAAGCACGTAGTTACCCCCTTCGTCGAGGAAGCGCTGGTTCAGTTTCTCGATATGCGAAGCGATGGTGGGGTTGTTGGCCGCTGTGAAGTCTTCGCCAGTCTTGACGTAGACCACATCATAGACATCCTCCGAGATACCGTGTCCCAGCGAGTTGGCAGAGCGTAGCAGGCAGTCGCCATCAGGTATCTGCTGCAGGTCTTGGTCGAGCACCTGCTTGGAATCGACGATGGGACGCATCTGGAGCAGATACAGTTCACCCGTCTTGTCGTCGTTCAGGTTGCAGGCAAACTCTATCTCCACAGGTCGGCGCATTTCCTCAGAGCCATACTTCTGGGCCAACTGCAACAGTTCAGGCAAGGGGAAGATGCCCTGCTGGAGTACGCCACAGAAGGAGATAATCTTACGTCCACCCTCATAGATACCGTCACGAATCACCTGGTCAACAGGGTCGAAGGTCGAGGCGATATAGGTCAGCGAGCCGTCGGCATCGGCCTGCTTTACCCTCAGTTTCTTGATATTGAAGCCGTCGTCAACCTTGAAGTCACCACCGATATGCGTCATGTCCAAGGCGTAGAACCGCGTCTGGGTGTCGCGAAGTGCTGTCTCCATCTCCGATGTCTGCAGCACTTGCGTGGGGTGATAGGGCGACACACGCAGCGTCTGACCACCGTCTACGATATATTTGCCCAGTCCCAAGGCCAGCGAGGCGATACCCTCCTCGGCGGTCTCGTCGCCAATGGGATAGTAGTTCAGCGAGCGGAGTACACCGCTGAACGTCGGATAGTAGTGATTGCCATACTGATGGCCAACAACCTCCTGCAGGATGACAGCCATTTTCTCCTGATCGATGACGTTCTGTGTGGCTATCATGTAAGCCTTCGAGTCCTTGTAGTAGACAGAGGCATAGACGCCCTTGATGGCACAGGCCAGCATGCGCAGCATCTCGTATTTGTCCTCTAAATAAGGAATCATGTAGGTGGAGTAGATACCCGCAAAGGGCTGATAGTGGCTGTCCTCCAGCAGCGAGGAGGAGCGTACGGCAATAGGCGACTTCACGGCATCGAAGAACGTGAAGAAGTCGGCTATCAGCGAGTCGGGTAGCTGTGCCCTGAGGAAGTGCTGCAGGATGACTTCGTCAGGAGCGTCGGAGAGGGCAATGGGATACAGGTTGTTCTTCTCCATGAACTCATCGAAGAAGTCGGTACAGAGCACCACCGTCTTCGGTATCATGACCTGTGCCCCCTCAAACTGGTTCAGTTCCATGTGGCGCTTGATGATGCGGTCGAGGAAAGCCAGGCCCCTACCCTTTCCGCCCAACGAGCCTTCGCCGATACGGGCGAAGTGGGCATAGCGGTCGAACTTCAGACGGTCGAAGACAGCCACCACGCCGATGTTCTTCATACGGCGATACTGCACGATGGCGTCGAAGATGATTTGCCGGTGGGCGTCGATGTCCTGCAGTTTGTGCCAGGTGACATGCTTCAGGAAGGCCGACACAGGGAAGATGGCACGGGCCGTGAGCCAGCGGCTCATGTTGTTGCGCATGACGTGAAACGAGAGCGAGTCGGCAGGTATCTTGAAGATGTTGTCCTGCAAGTCTTTCAGCGACGTGATGCGGGCAATCTCCTCGCGGGTCGTTGGATCGCGGAAGATGAAGTCACCAAAGCCCATGTGCTCTTCCATGAGGTGGTGCAGGTCGACGTTCATCTTCGTCGAGTTCTTATCGACGAAGTGGAAACCCTCCTTCCTGGCCTTCTCGGCATTGACGGTCTCCTTCGACTCGAGAATCAGGGGCACGTACTCATCACGCTTCCGAATCTCGCGCAGCAGCTTCAGGCCTGCCTCAGGGTCGCCGTCCTCCACATGACTCATGCGTCCTGGGGTGCTGTGCATAGGAAAGCGGGTATCGCTGATGACGCCGAGCGTGTTCTCGTGATACTTCTCATACAGTTCCATCGCCTCCTCATAGTTCGTGGCCAGCACCACCTTGGGACGGCCTCGCTTGCGCTGGGCGGCGGCGTGTGGGTTCAGGGCCTCCGTCGAGAAGCGCTTCGACTGCGCCAGGATATAGTTGTAAAGATTGGGAAGCACAGAGGAGTAGAAGCGGATGTTGTCCTCCACCAGGAGTATCATCTGCACACCAGCCTCGCGGATATCGTGCTCAATGTTCATCTTGTCCTCCAGCAGCTTGATGATACTCATGATGAGGTTGGTGTTGCCTAACCAGCAGAAGACGTAGTCGAACACGGACATATCCTCGTTCTCTATGCGCTTCGTAATGCCGTGCGAGAAGGGAGTCAGCACCACGCAGGGGATGGCAGGATGAGAGGCCTTCACCTCGCGGGCCACCGTAAAGGCGTCGTTGTCGGCATTACCAGGCATACAGATGACCAGGTCGATGTCGGTCGTCTGCAACACGGCGTTGGCCTCCTCCATCGTACTGACCTGCGTGAACGACGGCGGGTAGCGCATACCCAGTTCCATATACTCGTCGAAGATTTTCTCGTCAATACGACCGTCGTCTTCGAGCATGAAGGCATCGTAGGGATTGGCTACGATGAGCACGTTGAAGATGCGTCGCGTCATCAGGTTGACGAACGACACATCCTTCAGATAGAATTTATTCCACTCGTGTGGTATGTTCGTTGCAGTTTCCATCATCTGCGGTGGATTTGTCATTTATGAAATAATTGCCCGCAAAGTTACAACTTTTATGCAAGAATAACGAATAATTCAAATACTTTTTCGTATCTTTGCCGTCGAAATTCAATAATCAAGACAATATGAAAGCTAAGACCCTGAAAATTGCTACTGCTGCCTGCTGCGCATCGATGGCCCTTTCGTGCACCCAGCAACCTGAGACCGTTAAGTCAGAACTGACGACCGTTGGCAACCCCTTCCTGCCTCTATGGGAGCATATCCCTGACGGTGAGCCCTACGTTTTTGAAGACCCGGACAACCCTGGGAAACAGCGCGTGTATATCTATGGTTCGCACGACAACATCAAGACCGACTACTGCGGACGCGACCAGGTGGTCTGGTCGGCACCTGTCGAGGACCTGACCCACTGGCGCTACGACGGCGAGATACTGGTGGTCGACAAGAATGCCAACGGCGAGCCCTTCGACTCGGCAGGAACGGCTGACGTGCTGTTTGCACCTGACGTGACGATGGTAACAGGGGCCGACGGCAAGAAGACCTACTACCTCTTCCCCAACGACCAGGCAGGAGGGCGCAACGGACTGATAGCCAAGAGCGACCGCCCCAACGGTCCCTTCGAGGTGTGCAACTGGAGCAAGGACAACCCCAACGTGGCTGACGGCGTGCTGCAGTTCGACCCTGCCGTCTTTGTCGACGACGACGGCCGCGTCTATGGCTACTGGGGATTCGAGCGCTCGTATGCCGCAGAATTCGATCCCACGACGATGGCAACCGTGAAGCCCGGCACCCAGATTGTCGAGGACATGATCAGCGGGCGCAACCAGCAGGGGGTGTTCAGCTTCTTCGAGGCGTCGTCCATCCGTAAGATCAAGGATAAGTACGTGTTCATCTATAGCCGCTTCACCAAGGACGGCGAGTTCGGACTGCCCGTTTCCAACTACACCCTGGCCTACGCCTACAGCGACGCCCCGCTCGGCCCCTGGACCTATGGCGGCACCATCATCGACGGTCGCGGACGTGAGGTCAACGAGCAGGGCGACACCATCCCCTCAGCCACACCCGACGGCAACACGCATGGCTCCATCTGCGAGGTGAACGGCCAGTGGTACGTGTTCTATCACCGTCAGACGGGGCTGAACGAGTTTGCCCGCCAGGCGATGGTAGCTCCCATCACCGTGGAGGTGGAAGAGGGCAAGGGCGGCAAGGTCACCATCTCTGAGGGTGAATACAACAGCAACGGCTTTGCCCTCAACGGACTCGACCCCTTCGAGCGTCACTCTGCTGGTATCGCCTGCTGGTACACGGGGCCGAAGCCTGCCATCCATGAGTGGCCTAACAACACGTTCTTCGGCTCCTATGTCGAGGCATCTTACGGCACTGACGACAACTTCGAGGCCCCCTACGACCTGCGCAACAACACCAACTACGTGGTGAACAACACTGACGGCTCCATCGTAGGCTACAAATACTTCAACTTCGATGCCGAGCGTCTGGCCAACAAGGACAATCTGATGCTTGTGCTGCGCCTCATCCCTGAAGGCATCGATGGCACCATTGAGGTCATGATGGACCGTCCGTGGACCTCGCAGGGCGGCAAGAAGATTGGCGAGATAGCCCTGAAGACCGATATGGAGAAGACGGTTTGGGACGCGGCAATAGGCATCGACAAAGAGGCTCAGGAGAACGACCTCGCCGGCCAGCATGCCATCTTCCTCCTCTTCAAGTCCGACACCAAGGAAAAATCGCTCTGTACCCTACAAGACCTCGTATTCACATTTGCCCCCAACAATTAAGCTATGAAAACAAGAAAAGCCTTGATGACCATCGCAATGACTACAGCAATGATGGCAACCTTTAATGCCTGTCAGCAGGCACAACGTGAGAATCCATTGCTCGAGGAGAGCCTGTTGCCCTACGGCGCACCCGACTTCAGCAAGATACAGACGGCCGACTACCTGCCCGCCTTCGAGGAGGGCATCCGTCAGCAGCGCGAGAACATCCAGAAGATTGTCGACTGTCAGGACTCGGCCACGTTCGAGAACACCATCCTGCCCCTCGAGGAGAGTGGACGACTGCTCGACCGCATCAGCCGCGTCTTCTTCGCCTTGGTGGAGGCCGACAAAACGCCTGAACTGGGTGATATCGAGAAGAAAGTGCAGCCCATGCTGACCGACCTCGAAAACGACATCATGTTCAACAAACCGCTCTTTGAGCGCATCCGTCAGGTCTACGACCATCAGCACGACGCGCTACAGGGCGAAGACCAGAAGCTGCTGGAAGAGACGTATAAGGAATTCGTGCGTAAGGGCGCCCTGCTGCCCGACGACAAGATGGAGCGCATGAAGCAGATTAACAAGCGCATCTCCGACCTGCAGACGGAGTGGGGCGACCTGCTACCCAATGCCACCAACGATGCCGTCGTGTGGGTGGAGCAGGGGGAAGACCTGGCCGGACTCAGCGAGGCCGACATGGCCCAGTGCATGAAAGATGCGGAGAGCAGAGGCAAGAAGGCTCCCTATGCCATTGTTATCGTCAACACAACCCAGCAGGCACTCCTGGCCAGCCTCGACAACCGCGAGCTGCGCAAGAAGGTGTATGAGGCCTCCATCCACCGCGCTGACGGAACGGGCCAATACAACACCTTCCCGCTGGTCAGCGAGATAGCCAAACTGCGCGCCGAGCAGGCCGAGCTGATGGGCTATCCCAACTACGCCGCCTACTCCTTGGAGAAGACGATGGCCAAGACCCCTGAGAACGTCTACGCCTTCCTGAAGAGCCTCATCGCCCAGTACCGCCCAAAGGCCGATGCCGAGACGAAGGCCATCGAGGATTTTGCCCGCCAGACGGAGGGCGCTGATTTTCAATTGCAGCCTTATGACCGCTTCTACTATTCTGCCAAAATGAAGAAACAGCTGCTCGACGTCTCCGATGATGAGGTGAAGCCGTATTTTAATGCCGACAGCGTCCTGCTCAACGGCGTCTTCTATGCCGCCAACCGTGCCTATGGTCTCACTTTCAAGGAGCGCAAGGACATTCCCCTCTACCACCCCGACATGAAGGCCTTCGAGGTCTTCGACAAGGACGGAAAACAGAAGGCGCTCTTCTACTGCGACTACTTCCGTCGCCCCACCAAGCGCGGCGGTGCCTGGATGGACGGTTTCGCCAAGCAGAGCCGACAGTGGAACCAGCTGCCTATTATCTTTAATGTATGTAATAGCGCCAAGGCTCCCGAGGGTCAGCCCTCGCTGCTGACATGGGACGAGGTGACCACGATGTTCCATGAGTTCGGACACGCCCTGCACGGCATCCTCTCCGACTGCCAGTACAACCGCCTGAGCGGTACCGCTGTGGCCCGCGACTTCGTCGAGATGCCCTCGCAGTTCAACGAGTCGTTCGCCTCCATCCCTGAGGTCTTCGACAACTATGCCCGTCACTACGAGACGGGTGAGCCGATGCCTGCCGACCTGAAGGAGCGCATGCTCAAGAGCATCAACTTCCAGACGGCTTACGCCTTAGGCGAGAATCTCGCCGCCACCTGCGTCGACCTCGCCTGGCACATGCTCGCCTCGAAGGACGTTCCTACGCCCGACCAGGCAGCCGCCTTCGAGACGGAGGCCCTGCGCCAGGTAGGGCTGCTCGACCCACAGGTTCCGCCCCGCTACTACACCAGCTACTTCAACCACGTCTTTGGCGGCGGCTATGCTGCCGGCTACTACAGCTATCTGTGGACGGAGGTACTGGCTGTCAACATCGCCGACGTCTTTGCCCGTCGCGGAGCCCTCGACCCAGCTACTGGCCGCGACTTCTGCGACAAGGTCCTGAGCCGAGGCAACACGGGCGACCTCATGCAGATGTTCTCCGACTTTACGGGCATGGCCCAGCCCGATGCCTCCAGCCTCCTTAAAGCACGAGGACTATGACGATGCAAGACAACAAGCAAGAAAGGTTTCCGATAGTCGACGACGAGGGGCACGTCGTCGGCTCGGCTACCCGAGGCGAGTGCCACAACGGTTCACGACTGCTCCATCCAGTGGTCCATCTGCATGTGTTCAATTCGCGGGGCGAGGTCTACCTGCAGAAGCGACCTGAATGGAAGGACATCCAGCCAGGCAAGTGGGACACCAGCGTCGGCGGGCACATGGACTACGGCGAGACGCCTGAACAGGCACTGACGAGAGAGGTTCGCGAGGAACTCGGCATCACCGACTTCCAGCCCGAGCGCATCGGCAAATACGTCTTCGACAGCCGCCGCGAGCGCGAGCTGGTCTACGTCAACCGCACCACCTACGACGGCCCCGTCCGCCCTTCAGCTGAAGAGCTCGACGGCGGCCGCTTCTGGACGCTCGACGAGATACGTGCCGCCATCGGCCAGGGCCTCCTCACGCCCAATTTCGAGAGCGAGTTCCAGCAGTTCTTCCTGTAAAAAAGCATGATTATTCCGCCTTCCGCACTACTACAAAGAGGCGCTGGCAACACTCAATAGAGATGTTCCACATGGCGTCGAACTGGTCGATGGGAAGCGACTCGTTGTATGACGGGTTGTCCTTTACGTTTCTGTACTTCTCAACGGAGTTCTGGATGAAGAAATGGGACTCGTCGTAGCCCACGACGGGGACATAGTGCATCGACTTGCGGTTATAGAGCAGCAGCGCGATGACGGGGATACCTTGACTGACCGCATCTTTCAGGTCGTCTGTGGTTCCTGTGTAGTATTCCGTCTTGTAGCCCTTGTGCAGCTCCTCGAAGAACGTCTTGAAGCAGCGGGGGAAGGCGCCGCCTTCGTACTTATAGGGGAAAGAATCCTGATGATACAACTCGACACCATTAGCCGCCTCGCCATAGAACCGCAGCAGGTAGGCACTGGAACAGGCGGCACACTCGACCTTCGTCTGGGTGTCAGGCGCTGGGTTCGGCGTTATCAGATAGGACGAGGGATGGTTGTGGCTGGCGGTGTATTTCGCTGGCACCACCAGCATGTTCTCACGGACGTAGGCTTTCTCCTCGTCCGACATTTCGTTGAGCAGTTCCACCACCTTACTGAAAAAATCGTCCTGGTTCTGGGCGTTAGCGACGGATGCCCACAACAGCATGGCAACGAGCAATGCAGATGACAAAAAACGGTAACTTTTCTTCATATCGGCTACAAAGATAGTGTTTTTTCTCCAATTATTTTGCTAAAAAGAAAAAAAGTGGTACATTTGCACTGAAATTAATTAAAATCATCATAAAATAACTGACCTATGATTGGAATACTTTTATCTATTGTTATCGGATGTCTGGCTGGTTTCTGTGCCGGCAAGTTGATGAAGGGCGGCGGTTTCGGCTTCCTGATGAACCTGCTGTTGGGTCTCTTCGGCGGTGCCTTAGGCGGCTGGATTTTCAACCTGTTAGGCATTGAGTGGGGCGGACTGCTCGGACAGTTGGGCACGGCCATCATCGGCGCCGTTGTCATCCTCTATGTGGCATCGCTGCTGAAGAAGTAACCGCACGGTCATGCATCGCATACTCTTCGTCTGCCACGGGAACATCTGTCGTAGCCCGATGGCAGAGTTTGTCATGAAGGAGCTCGTCAGTCAGGCTGGGCGTGAGGACGACTTCTACATAGAGTCGGCGGCCACATCAACGGAGGAGATAGGCAACGAGGTCTATCCGCCAGCCCGACGGAAACTGGCGGAGCACGGCATCGGCTGCAAGGGCAAGACGGCCCGACAGATGACGCGGCGTGACTATGACCGCTTCGACCTGCTGATAGGCATGGACGCATGGAACATCCGCAACATGACGCGCATCAGCGGCGGCGACCCTGAGGGGAAGATCCGGATGCTGATGGACTTTACTGATCGTCACGGCGACGTGGCTGACCCGTGGTACACTGGCAACTTCGAGGCGACGTGGCGCGACGTGCTGGAGG
This sequence comes from uncultured Prevotellaceae bacterium, assembly GCA_937898415.1. GTDB lineage: Bacteria > Bacteroidota > Bacteroidia > Bacteroidales > Bacteroidaceae > Prevotella. The sequence goes on from CALDLA010000177.1 coordinate 18,498, forward strand.
GATGTGAATGTCTGCTGAGGCAGTTAAAATAGTAATCAACAACTTAAAAATAGAAATGGAAAAGAAATTCAAGCAGGGAACGCTCTGCGTACAGGCTGGCTACAAGGCCAAGAACGGTGAACCGATAGAGTTGCCCATCATCCAGTCGACGACATTCAAGTACGACGATTCGGACGAGATGGCAAAGTTGTTTGACTTAGAGAAGGAGGGCTACTTCTACACCCGCCTGCAGAACCCGACGAACGACGCCGTGGCGGCTAAGATTGCCACGTTGGAAGGCGGTGTGGGTGCCGTGCTGACCTCGTCAGGTCAGGCAGCTAACTTCTACGCGCTGTTCAACATCTGTCAGGCCGGCGACCACTTCATCACCTCGAACGAAATCTACGGCGGCACCTACAACCTCTTCGGCGTAACGCTGAAGAAGCTGGGCATTGACTGCACGTTCATCTCGCAGGAAGCAACTGACGAGGAGATTCAGGCAGCCTTTCGTCCCAACACGAAGGCTGTGTTCGGCGAGACCATCTCGAATCCCGGCTGCGCCGTCTTCGACATTGAGCGCTTCGCCAAGATAGCCCACAAGAACGGTGTGCCCCTCATCGTGGACAATACGTTCGCTACGCCCGTCAACTGCCGTCCCTTCGAGTGGGGCGCCGACATTGTCACCCACTCCACCACAAAGTACATGGACGGTCTGGCTACCCAGGTGGGCGGTGTCGTCGTCGATAGCGGCAACTTCGACTGGCTGGCTAATGCCGAGAAATTCCCCGGCCTCTGCACCCCTGATGAGTCGTACCACGGACTGACCTACGTGAAGGCCTTCGGCAAGATGGGCTACACGACAAAGCTGGTGGCCCAGCTGATGCGCGACCTCGGCTCGATTCCTGCTCCCCAGAACTCGTTCCTGCTGCACCTCGGACTGCAGACCCTCCACCTGCGCATGGCCCAGCACTGCAAGAACGCCCAGCGCGTGGCAGAGTTCCTGCACGACAACGAGAAGGTGGCCTGGGTACACTACTGCGGACTGAAGGAGGACCCCTACTACGAACTGGGACAGAAGTACCTGCCCGACGGCTCATGCGGCGTCATTGCCTTTGGTTTAAAAGGTACGCGCGAGACGGCCATCAAGTGGATGGACTCGCTGGAGATGATCAACATCGTGACCCACGTGGCCGATGCCCGCACTTGCGTATTGCATCCTGCCTCGCATACCCACCGCCAGCTCAGCGACGAGCAACTGCTGGAGGCCGGCGTGGCTCCCGACCTGATCCGACTGAGCGTCGGTATCGAGGACGTGGAGGACATCCTCAACGACATCAAGCAGGCACTCGACAAGATTTAGTTTCGCATCTTGAAAGATATTCAAAAGTTAATGCAACAAAAATCTCATGGTTTTTGTTGCATTCTTTGTAATTTTGCAGCTGAAATCAAAAACCAAAACCAATATGAGAAAAGCATTACTAACCTTCTGCCTGCTGACGGCAGGCCTGCTGCCCCTGATAGCAGACAACATCACTGTGGGTGGCCAACAACGTTCGTACAATGTCTATGCACCCAAGAACCTGGGCGAGGGCCGTCCGCTGCTCATCTTCTGTCACGGCTACAACCAGGACGCCAACTGGATGCAGAACAGTGAGTTCAAGAACGACAACGTGAGTATGGAAGCCGTGTGCGACACCGCCAAGTTCGTGGTCGTATTCCCCAATGGTATTGATCGCGCGTGGGACACTGGCGGCGACCGCGACATCAACTTCATCAAGGCCATCATCGAGAAGATGGTGACACAACACAAGATTGACCGCAACCGCATCTATCTCGGTGGATTCTCGATGGGCGGCATGCTGACCTACAACGCCATCAACAAGATGTCCGACATCATTGCTGCTTTCGTTTCCTGCAGCGGCCCGTCAGTCATCACACCAAAAACCGGCTTACGTCCGATACCCCTGCTGCATATTCAGGGAACGGCCGACAACTGGGGTGGCGTCCAGCCTGCGCTCAATCCGTGGATCAAGCACAACGGATGTTCCACGACGGATAAGGTCATTAACAATTACAACGGCTTCAGCGGTGCCAAACTGCATATCTGGGGTCCAGGCAATGATGGCGTCGAAGTGCGGCTCATAGAACTCAAGGACAAAGGTCACTGGATTTGCAAGGAGCCACAGGTGTATACGGGTAAGGAAATCTGGAACTTCTGTAAGAACTATTCACTGAACCGCACAAAGCCCAGCGTGAGCATCACCTCGCCGAAGGCTGGCCTCAGCTATACTTCTTTTGCACCGTCGGGCACAGCTACGTTTCCCGACATCGCCATCACGGCGAATGCCGACGACCCTAACGGCACTATCGAGAAGGTAGAGTTCTTCGACGGCAATACGCTGCTGGCTACCTGTACCGCCAAGCCATACAAGGCTACGCTGACAGGCGTCAAGTCGGGTACTCACACGCTCAAAGTAGTGGCTACCGACAACGACGGTGAGACGTCCTCGGCCTCGGTTTCCGTCACGCTGTCGGCTCCGCAGTCGCTGGCTCTGGCGTCACAGTCGCAGTTCAAGGAAGGCGGTTGCATTCCTACTGGCTGGGTTACCTACGATAGCTCTGAGAAGCGTGTGGGCTACAGCAACGGCTTCTCCCAAGGTTGTCGTATCCTGCAACTGACAGGCACGTCCAAGTCCTTCAGCTACGGTCTCTATTTCCGCAACATCAACGGCACGAAGCACGCCGGTTATGCCAAGTACGGCCTGGCCGATGCTGGCGCCACACTCACGCTGGACCCTGGTCACTATGTACTGAAATACAAGGCCTGCAACTGGAACCGCGAAGAATTCTCTCCGTTGGAGTTCGCCATCGAGACCCGCTCAGGTACGACCATAGCCAGCACCACCTACACGCCGACCGTCAACATCGGCAATAAGGTCGATAACAGTTTCACTGGCGTCACCGAACAGCAGTTTGAGTTCGACATTACTACGCAGGGCAACTACGTCATCGCTGCATACGCCGACGCTGCAGAATGGAGCGACGGCATGATTGGCGGACTTACGTTGACAGCCAAGAGCTATGTGGCCACAGGCATCTCCACCCTGCCGACAGTCGACAGCAGCGCCGACCGTGATGCCATCTACGACTTATCGGGTCGTCGCGTCAGCCGTCCCACTCGTGACGGACTCTATATTAAGAATGGTAAAAAGATGGTGGTTCGCTAAGTCTGAGCCATCAGGCACGAATAACCCGTTTTGCCAGAATGTCAGACCGAAATGACATTCTGGCATACTTTTTCCTACTGGCACGCATCTTGCATATACCTCAGTGAAAGCCGCAAGGCAATCAAAGAAAAGAACAATAAGTTAAACCCTTTAAAACAATAGAATTAGGAGGTAATGATTATGCTACCAGTAATGTTTAAGAACAGTTGGTTTCCTACCGTGTTTGACGACTTCATGAACGACTTCACGCCAAATACCTGCAAGACGACCGCTCCGGCCGTTAACGTCAGAGAAGATGAGAAGGCTTACACCATGGAGGTGGCCGCTCCCGGCATCAAGAAGGAGTACTGCCGTGTGAACCTGACAGAGGATGGCTATCTCTCGATTGCCATTGAGAATAAGATGGAACACAAGGAGGAGGACAAGAAGCAGCACTACCTGCGCCGTGAGTTCTCATACACCAACTACCAGCAGAACTACACGCTGCCTGAGGATGTGGTGAAGGACAAGATTTCGGCCCGCGTTGAGAACGGCATCCTGACCGTTACCCTGCCGAAGGAGGAGAAAGAGGCCAAGGTTTCTAAGTCAATAGAAGTTTCATAAAGGTTTAAGGTTTCAATAAGTTGATTGGTGGTGCAGCATTCGTAAAGAGTGTTGCACCATTTTTTTGTCCAAAACGATGGTAGATTGCGGAAAAATGACTAATTTTGCAGACAGAAAGCTAAAAACAAAAAACTACTAAAATGAAGAAAGCAAGAATCCTGGGCATTTGCCTGTTAGCCTGCATGGCGTTGATTGCCCATGCACAGACGAAGTCATGGACGGCCGACAACGGTAACGGCACGTTTACCAATCCCCTGTTCTACGACGAGTTCTCCGACCCTGACGTCATCCGCGTGGGCGACGATTACTATCTGGCGGGTACGACGATGCACACCGTTCCCGGCCTGGTCATCCTCCACTCGAAGGACCTGGTTAACTGGGAGTTTGCCTCCTACTGTTTTGACCGCTTCGACTTCCCCGAGGACAGGTTCGCACTCCGCAACCATCAGGAAATCTACGGACAGGGCATCTGGGCTCCCGCCATCCGCTATGCCAATGGCCAGTTCTACGTTTTCTCCAACATCAACGGCAAGGGACTGCAATGCTATACGGCAAAGGACATTCACGGTCCGTGGACGCACCATAACATGCAGGGAAACATCTACGACCTCTCGGTACTCTTCGACGACGACGGCAAGATCTACGCCATCCACAAGTACGGCGAGGTACACTGCACGGAACTGAAGCCCGACATGAGCGGCCCCGTGGAGGGCACCGACCGCGTTATCATCCCCGAGGGCAACGGCGTGGGCGAGGGTCACCACATGTATAAGATCAACGGCATGTACTACCTTATCTCCACCGACTACTCACCCAACGGTCGTACCCTCTGCTCACGTTCGAAGAGCATTTGGGGACCTTATGAGACGCGTGTCATCGAGGCCGACGAGACCTACGGCTACCACGGCGTAGGACGTACGACGGTGCCTCGTGGCGAGAAATACCGCATCGGCAGCGACGGCACGAAGTTCGGCGTTGCACCCGCCAGTCCTGATGCCACGGGCTGCGACAATGCCCATCAGGGGGGCATCGTGCAGGCGAAGGACGGCACGTGGTGGGCACTCTTGATGCAGGACTTCCACAGCGTAGGCCGCACCGTCTGCCTGATGCCGATGACGTGGGAGGACGGTTGGCCGATGGTGGGACTGAAGGGTAATCCTGGCCGCGCACCCCGCACGTGGTTCAAGCCCGATACGAAGCTGGGCTGCTACGGCATCGGCGAGGAGCCTCAGCCCATGCGGGCGCCCTATGACCGTTCTGACAACTTCAACGGCAAGGCGCTGAAACCCATCTGGCAATGGAACCATAATCCCGACGACAAGCTGTGGAGCCTGAAAGGTGGCCGTCTGCGCATCCAGTCGCAGCCGTCGGAGCAGCTGATGTGGGCCCGCAACACGCTGACGCAGCGCGTCATCGGTCCAAAGAGTATTGCCACCGTCGAGCTTTATACCAAGGGAATGAAGGACGGCGACGTCTGCGGCCTGGGCAACATCAACGTCCCCTGCTCATGGATCGGCATCGTGAAGCAGGGCAACACCCTCACCCTCCGTTCCTTCGAACAGATGACCAACGACACCGTCACCGTGCCCGTCGGTTTACCCGACGGGAAAATCCTCCTCCGCTGCATCGGCGACTACGACAACAACCAGATGCAGTACGCCTACTCGACGGACGGCGTGACATTCCAGACATTAGGCCGCATGATGCCGCTGACCTACCAGCTCATCACCTTCCAAGGCTCGCGCCACGCCCTCTTCGCATATAATATAAAAGGTAAGCAGGGCGGCTATGCCGAGTTCGACAACTTTACGGTGGAGGAACCAATGGCCGACCGCAGCCAAAACATCCCCTACGGCAAGACGATCCGTATCATCAACAAGGCCACGGGCCGTCCCGCCATCGCCCTCAAGCACGGCGTGCTCTATGACACCCACGCCGGCGACAAGAGCGAGCTGACGCAGTTCAGGGTCATCGACCGCGGACAGGGTCGCGTCGCACTTCAATGTGCCGACGGCCGCTACGTCAAGGTCTATGGCGACGGCTTGCCCGGTGACGTTCGCTTCACCACCAGTGCGCCTGTCGGTTTACCCGACGGGGCAAACCACCTCCCCACCACCGACGACATCAACAGCACCACCTTCCTCTGGCAGGACTTCCTCGACCATGACTTCATGCTCCTATCGCTGAAGAACCACCGCTATCTGGGCAAGAGTCCCACCACGGGCAGCCCCTACTCCTGGGACTTCGCCGGTTCTGACCCTGCCCGCCGCAACGGCGCCGTACTGCAATGGGAAGAGGTGCCCATCGTCAGCACCGCCAACGGACAGGTGCAGGGCATCGTCCAGGAGGGCAGCCTCGCCTTCCTCGGCATTCCCTATGCACGAGTAGAGCGGTTCATGCCGCCTCAGCCCGTTGAGAAGTGGCAGGGTGTCCGCATCTGTGACCAATGGGGGCCACAGGCCATGCAGCAGACCAACCGTCCGATGACGGAGGCAGAGATGTCAGAACAGTGCTGCGTGCTGAATGTGTGGACATCTCAACTCCCCTCTCCCTCCGCCCTTCACCCTTCACCCAAACCCGTCATGGTCTGGTTCCATGGTGGCGGCTTCGACAGCGGCACGTCGGCCTGGGACCCAGGTATGTGCCTGGCCCAGAAAGACGTCGTAGTGGTGGGTGTTAACCACCGCCTGAATATCCTCGGATTCCTCGACCTCTCCACCTGCGGTGAGAAGTATCAGCACTCTGGCAACGTGGGGATGCTCGACTGCGTGGCAGCCCTCGAATGGGTGCGTGACAACATTGCCAAGTTCGGCGGCGACCCCAACAATGTCACCATCTTCGGCGAGTCGGGCGGTGGCGGCAAGGTGGGCACCCTGCTCTGTATGCCTCCAGCCCGTGGGCTTTTCCATAAGGCCATCATCATGAGCGGCACCATCCTCAACGTCAACACCAAGGCAATGACCGAGGAACTGGGCGAGGCCGTACTGAAAGAGTTAGGCATCGACAAGGCGAATGTGGATAAAATCAAGGACGTTTCCTACAAGGACCTCTACGCCGCCGGTCAACGGGCCATGGCCGCCAGCATCGGCACCCGCCGCCCCGGCACCCCGATGATGTGGGGCTTCGGTCCTACGCCCGATGGCAGCGATGTGGTGCAGCAGCCGTTCCAGCCCGCGTTCCCCAGTTTCAGCGACGACATCCCCATCATGATTGGCACGACTTTCAACGAACTGCAGCGCCAGCGCTACAACCAGCCTTTGACGCTCGACGAGGCACGCACCGAACTGCAGCGCACGTTTGGCGACGAGACCGATGCCTACATCAGCGTCTTTGCCAAGGCATATCCCGATTACACGCCACAAGACCTACTGAGCATCGACTGGCTTTTCCGCCCCAAGACCATCATCACCGCCGATGCCATTGGTGGTAAGCGCAAGGCCGACACCTACGTCTATATGTTCACCGTCAATGAGCGGGGCAAGGACGACAGCTTCAAAGGCTCCGCTCACGGTGCCGAGCTGAAGTACTGCTTCGACGTGCTCCACCACTACGCAAACCAGCTGTCGCCGACAACCCTCGAAGAAAACAAACCCTGGGCCACGCAGATGAGCGACGTATGGGCACAGTTCGCCCACACTGGCAATCCCAACACCGCCGGGCTGCCCGCCTGGCATCCCTACACCAAGGCCAACGGCGAACTGCTGGAATTTGGCGGCACCAAGCCCCGCCTCCACCACAACCACGACCGCCGCTTAGCAGAAATCATCGACCGCCACTGTTTCCAACAGTTAGACGAGTTCAGGGCCAAGCAGCGTCGGTAGTCACACGCGGCAGAGAACCGTTCCCCGATTTCCGAAAGGGGGCTGGCAGCACTCGAAGTCTGTCAGTCCCCTCCTCAGTTGTTTCAAAAAGTTTTCACCAACAATAACCCCGCATTATTGCGCAATAACCCAAGGTTATTGGCAAATAACCTTAGGTTATTTTTGTCAGATAATAGTCGCTGAAATCCTTGCAGCCGGGCGGCAGCTGATGATGCACCAGCCAGCGGCAGGCCTCGCGGAAGTCCTTATTCAGGAAGCGCATCACCAGGTCGATCGTCCCGCCCTTGGCATCGCACACGAAGCATCGGAACGTGTTTTTGCTCACCTTAAACGACAAACTTGCGTGATGGTCGTTGTGGAACGGACACAGACACTTATGCCTGCTCACACTCAGTCCGAGTCGCTCCGCGACCCCCTCAATGGGGAGGTCGCGAAGCTTCTGCAATTCATACTTATCCATACTTTTCACTCTTCACTCTTCACTTCTCACTCTTCACTTCTCACTCTTCACTTCTCACTCTTCACTCTTCACTTCTCACTCTTCACTTCTCACTTTTCACTAGCTTCGC
>CALDLA010000178.1 GCA_937898415.1 uncultured Prevotellaceae bacterium
GCCGCTCCGGCATCGGCTCGCAGATCAACCTCTACCAGGCCCTGCGCCGCGACTGTAACATGTCGGCCACCGAGCGCCGGCAGTTTCTCCGCCAGGAGGGCGACGAGGGCCGCTTCACGCTGTAGTCGAAGCCATCGCGGCCGTGTGAGCAAAGACATATGTGTCAGGTGGACAACCGTTTGGGACGATTCCCCCGCTATGCGACGAGCGTCCTGCATTCATGAACTTTATCAGATAACCTCATAATAACTATAACGATTATGAAAAGATTTATTGTAAGCCTCATGGCAATGATGGGTGTGCTGACCCTTTCGGCACAGTCAAGTGTGTATGATTTCAAGGTAAAGGATGACGTGGGCCAGGAGGTCTCGCTCTCGGACTACAAGGGCAAGGTGCTGCTGATTGTGAATACCGCCACGCGATGCGGATTCACGCCTCAGTACAAGGACCTGGAGCCGCTCTACCAGAAGTATCACGCTCAGGGTTTTGAGATTCTTGACTTCCCCTGTAACCAGTTCGGACAGCAGGCGCCAGGTACGATTCAGGAGATTCACTCGTTCTGCACGGCCAACTTCGACATCCACTTCCCACAGTTCGACAAGATTGATGTGAACGGTGAGAATGCCCATCCGCTATATACTTGGCTGAAGGCGCAGGCTGGCGGCGGCGACATCAAGTGGAACTTCACCAAGTTCCTCGTCGGTCGCGACGGCAAAGTCATCAAGCGCTATGAGTCGCGCGATCAGGTTGCCGCCATCGAGGCCGACATGCAGATGGAGGTTAATCCTGTGCTGAAGAACATGATGGACCGTCGCTCCATCCGTAAATACCTCGACAAGCCTGTGGAGCACGAGAAGTTGGAGGTCATCGTGAAGTGTGGCATCAATGCGCCGAGCGGCATGAACCGCCAGCCGTGGATTGTCCGCGTGGTGGAAGATCAGAAGCTGATAGCCGACGTAACGGAGGTATATAAGCAGGAGAACGCTGAGCAGGTAGCCCGCGATAAGAACTTCAAGAATATGTTCCGCAATGCGCCGAACCTTATCTGCGTCTGTACCCCTGCCAATGGTGGTGGTGAACTTGATGCAGGACTGTTGGGCGAGAATATGATGCTGGCAGCCCAGTCGATGGGATTAGGCACCTGTTGTCTCGGTGGTCCCGTGCGCTTCCTGCTGTCGAATGAGAAGTGCAAGTTCTTCCTCGACCGCCTCGACATCCCCGCTGATTACAAGCTGAACTATATCCTCGCCATTGGCTATCCCGACGAGCAGCCCGACGCCAAGCCCCGCGATGCCTCGAAGGTGAAGTACATCAAGTAAACAATCATCAAGTACAACATTCTTCCCCTTCACCACCACTGGCCGTTTGCTCTTAGAACGCTATTGGGCCGTGGCCCAGGCAGGAGGTCGTGCCGAATGCCGTCAGGATAAACACACACAGGCGCGGCGGCGCGGCATTTGAGGAACTATCCGGGCAACATTTATTGAAATTCTCTGCTCCAAAATTTGGAAGTTTGGTATTTTTTCCCTATATTTGCCCCCAAAATAACGGAAAACTGATTGAAATCTGATGTGGTCTAAACCCTGGACATTTAAGGAAGGCTTCCTCATTGGAGGAGGCCTTATCTTGACTGGGCTGATGCTGGAACTGAGCATCGGCCCTGTAGTGTGGGATGCGTTTGCCTGGCCAGCCAACGGCATTGTGCTTGCAGGATTCCTGGCACTCGTTGCTCTCGTATTTGTATTAAGGAAGAAGGTGTATGCCTTCCAGTTCATCGGCACGTATCAGGCGGCAATACCGGCTATGGTGTATGCCTTAGTGCTGACAATCATCATGGGACTGACGCGCCAACAGGTAAATGGCACATGGCTGAACAATATGCTGTCGTTCTGGCCGTTCGTGCTCATCTATGTGTATATCGCGGTGATTCTGGGTGTCATCATCCTGCGACGGCTGATGAATATGCACTCATGGAAGCGAGATCTTCCATTCCTGCTGAATCACTTGGGTCTCTTTATCGCCCTTACTACGGCCACATTAGGCAATGCCGATATGCAGCGGGTAAAGATGATTACGGCCCTCGGCGAGCCTGAGTGGCGGGCGATGACTCAGAAGGGAGCCGTCAAGGAGATGCCGATAGCCATCGAACTGAAGCGGTTTATCATGGAGACGTACGATAACGGTAGTCCCAAGCGCTTCGCTTCGGAGATTCAGATACTGACAAAGACAGGCAAGAACATCGAGACCACCGTGGATGTGAACAAGCCCTACGAGGTGGATGGCTGGAAAATCTATCAGTACGGCTACGACACGCAGATGGGTACACAGAGTCAGATATCGATACTCGAACTCGTCAGCGACCCGTGGCTTCCATGGGTCTATGCAGGTTTCTATATGATGCTGGCAGGAGCGTTAGTTATGACGCTGATGGTATTATGGCGCAGGTTAAGGAACGCAACCAGCAAGGCACTTTGGGCATACTTCGGCCTCACTGTCTTCGCATCCATCTTTGCCTATTTCTTCTTTGACAGCTATAATACAAAGACGCTGGTGCCAGCCCTTCAAAGCCCCTGGTTCGCGCCCCATGTCTTTGTCTATATCTTCGCATACACCCTGCTTGGCGTAGCTGTCGTCATTGCCTGGTGGAAACTGGCCGATGATCTCGTCTATGTAAGCCTCGCCTGCCTCACCATCGGCATGCTCTTCGGTGCCCTTTGGGCGAAGGAGGCATGGGGCCACTATTGGTCGTGGGATCCCAAAGAAACCTGGGCAGCCATCACCTGGCTTGCCTATCTCGTCTACATCCACTACCGCCAGCTCCCTCGCCATCGCAAACGTCTGGCCCTTTGGATGCTCATCGGCTCCTTCGTCCTCTTGCAGATGTGTTGGTGGGGCATTAATTACCTTCCCTCCGCCCAAGGTTCGAGTGTACATACATACAGTAAATAACCTGGCTCTTGGTAGCTCTTTTTTACCGCATCAGCCGGCACCAACTAAACAAAAAGTGACATTCGTCACATTTCCATGCTGTTTATCCCATAAATTTGGAGGAATAAGCAGTACGCCATACCTTTGCAGTGCGATTTTGCAACAAGCGTTTAAAAGAAATATGATTATGAAACCAAGAACGATTATTGGAATTATTTTCATCGTGGCAAGTCTGATAAAGCTGGCGACTATCTGGGACTTTATTCATTGGAGTTGGTTTATACAGGTCACCGAACAGCCCTGGGCAACTTATTTCTGCATCTTCGTGGTGCTCTATGTGGGTGTTCATCTGATTATCGACAGCTACCGTCGCGACCCCGACCAATGGCTTCAGCGCCCTCTGCCCATCGGCGAGGACGGTAAGCGAATCTGCTGCTCCGTTCACTATGGCGGCGACGAGTACGTCTATCGTGGCGAAGCGTTCCACGGTGCCCGTCTCGACGCGATCTGCGGCGGCATCCGAATGGACCTGCGTGAGGCCGTCATCACCGAGGACGAGGAAATCGACATCCACACCTTCTGCGGCGGCATCGAGCTCTTCGTGCCCACCCATGTCAACGTCGTTGTGATAAGCCGCAGCTTCATCGGCGGCGTCGGCAATCATGCCACGCATGCCGCCGACCCGAAAGCCCCCACCCTTCACATCGTCGCCAGCAATTTCTTCGGCGGTGTGGACGTGAAGAATTGACAATGGAAAATGGATAATGGATAATTGAGGATGAAAAACAACGCAAACCGTGTAGTTTTTTGGCTGTACCTTGCGTCTAACGAGCAAAATGTTGAACAATTAACATATTAAGACAATGATTAAAAGAATGTTTTTCGCCGTAGCCCTCGCTTTTGTTTGCTTGGCAGGCACGGCACAGAATCTGAGGTCTAATATGGACCCGAGTGTGAAACCTGGTGATGACTTCTGGCAGTACGCTGTAGGCGAATGGCTGAAGGCGAACCCGCTGGATGCGCAGCACCCAGAGAACGGGGCGTTCACCGACCTGAACGAACTGAACAACGACCGCATCAACAAGCTCATCATGGCATACGCCGAGAAGAAGGACCTGCCGCAAGGTTCGGACGGACAGAAGATAGGTGCACTCTACCGTCTCTACATGGACAGCGTCAGCCGCAACAAGATGGGCTACGAACCGATTATGCCTTACCTGAAGCAGGTACGCGAGGTGCAGACCCGCGAAGAGGCTCTGAAATTGATGTACGCCCTCGATGCCAAGGGTTTCAACACCGCTCCCTTCGGCCTCAGTCTGAGCTTGAACCCCTTCAACTCGTCGGAGTATCTGATGTATGCGGGACATGGTGGTGCATCGCTGCCCAAGGAGTACTATGACCAGCCAAACGAGCAGCAGCAGGCCACCGTCGCCGCTGTCAAGAGCCTAAACAAGGACTATCTGAAAATGGTGGGCTACAGCGATGCTGCCGCCGAGCAGAAGATGCAGGCTGCCTGGGCCATAGAATATAGAATAGGTATGAAGACGCTCGACCAGGTGGCCCGTCGCGACCCGATGGCCACGAACCACCCGATGCCGTGGGAGCAGCTGCTCAACGATTTCAAGGGCATCGACTATGTGGCCTATCGTGATGCCTTGAATCTGCCGAAGGACATCGACGTGGTGAACGTCGGTCAGTTCGACGCGATACACGAGGTAGAGAAAGTGCTGGCCGAGACAAGTGTCGAGGACTTGAAGTCATATATGGAGTTGCACGTCATTCAGGCTTACAGCAACTTCCTCAGCGACGCTTTTACCGACCGTGCTTTCGAGGCCAACAAGACTATTACCGGCGTGCAGGAGCAGCAGCCCCGCTGGAAGCGTGCCGTCAGTACCATCAGCGGCAGTCTGGGCGAGACCATCGGCAAGCTCTATGTCAAGGACTACTTCCCCGAGACCAGCAAGCAGCGCGTCTATCGTCTGGTGAAGGACTTGCAACAGGCCTTCGAGGACCGTCTGAAGGAGAACACCTGGATGAGTGACTCGACCAAAGCCAAGGCATTGGAGAAGCTGCACGCCATGCACATCAACGTGGGCTATCCCGACAAATGGGAGGACATGGAGAAGTTCATTGACATCCGCGAGAATGAAAACCTCGTCGAGAACTTCATCCGCATCAAGCAGGAGTCGCGTCAGGCCGAATTGCGCAAGTACTGGCACCAGCCCGTTGACAAGACCATGATGCCCTGCTCGCCGCAGACGGTCAATGCCTTCTATCACCCCCTCTTCAACAGCATCAACTTCCCCGCTGCCATCTTGCAGCCCCCGTTCTTCGATCCTGAGGCTGATTATGTCTGCAACTATGGTGCTATCGGGGCCGTCATCGGTCACGAAATGACCCACGGATTCGACGATCAGGGCTGTCAGTTCGACAAGGACGGCAATTTGGCCAACTGGTGGACGGCAGAAGACAAAGCCCGCTACGACGAACGTACCAAGGTCATTGCCGACTGGTTCAGTGAGCAGGAGGCCGTGCCAGGACTGAAGGTAAACGGCCAGAAGACCCTCGGCGAGAACGTCAGCGACAACGGCGGACTGAAAATTGCCTACCGTGCATTTACTAACCGCATGGCCTCCGAACCCCTCGCCGATGTCGACGGCTTCACTCCCGCCCAGCGCTTCTACTTAGCCTATGCCCGAGTCTGGGCCTGCAACAGCACACCTGAGTACACCGCCATGCTGGTAAACAGCGATGTTCACTCACCAGCCCGTCTGCGTGTGATGGCCGCCCTGCCAATGATAGACACCTGGTACGAAGCCTTCGGCATCCTGTCCACAGACAAGATGTTCATCCCCAAGGAAAAACGGGCATTAGTGTGGTAAAGCCAGCGAGAAGCAGAAGGCACGTATGTAAACGAATAAATCCCGAGAGCGACACCGTTTCGCCTCGGGATTTTATGATTTTCTAAGGAGTTCAGGAGTCTGGGAGGGCTGCGCAGGACGGTGAAGCCGTCCCCTATCAATAGCCGTGGGTACATCGTTAGATGCACCCACGGTATTTCGATGCGCATAAAAAAAGGACCCTGGAGGGGTTCCCCAACCGTTGTGGAAACATGGGGACACCCCTCCAGGGTGCATTTACATTGTCCGTCGCCGTTTCCGCAGGTCGTGCCAACCTATGGCTATTGAGAGGCGACCCCTTCAGGGGCGATGTTACCGGCGGCATAGGATTCCGTAGGTCGTTCTTCGACAAGCGAAGCGACTTCGTCGATTACCGACCCACGGCTATTGAAAGGAGGGGCGTCCGTGAGTACGGGACGACCCCTTTCAGCGTCTTAATCACCTGATTGCGGATAATCATTTTTATTTTCTTATAGATAAAGCACTTTTACTCGCCCAAATATTTTCAAAAGTACGTCGAAAAGCACTTTTACTGCCACTTTTCAAAACTTTTGGCCGTCGCGAAGCACTTTTACTGTCACTTTTCAAAACTTTTGGCCGTCGCGAAGCACTTTTACTCCCCGCCGCGAAAACTTTTCATCCCCGGCGACTGCTTCTCGATGCACAGACGGAGGCCGCCCGCCGTTTAATGGGTTCGACATGAACATACTATCTCTCACTGGTTTATTGCATTCTTCTTGTCATGTATATCCACAGGCGTTACCTTGTAGCCCTCCTTTCGAAGCATTGTAATCAGTCCGTCCTCGCCCGGAAGGTGGAGAGCGCCGACGGCAATCAGGCAGGAACATTGCTGAATGTTTGTAATGATAACGGGCATCCACATGGTATTCCTTCCTAAGGTGAGTTCGGTCTGCCATGAATCAAAGTGCTCCATCTCAGGTTGTTCCTGCTTTATGCGGCTTTCCATGCTTTTGCTCTCTGAAAGCATTCCCTCTAAGTCACCTTGCTTGTAAAAGCTGACCATGCCTCCCGCATATTCCTCGAGGACATTGACGGTGTCGCCGCTCTCCATCATGCAATATTCATACAGGCTATGCGCCTGTGTGGGCATGTTGCCAGCAACGGCATTGCTCGAGTCGGTGCGTTCCGTGAGGTCAATTTCATATTCCGTCGTCTCCATGGCTATCATCCGCTTGCCCATTTCCTTCGCATGGGTGTAGATGCCATAGTCGATAATGTCTGCTTTTTTAGTGCTGTCATTTGGCTCATGAACCATATTGCGCAATTCTTTGAAAGCCTCAATCAGTTCCTGCGTGAAACTTGGCTTCAGCCTTTCATGATGGAAAGGACGGACATGTTTCTGCTTCTTAAACTCGCTCAGAAAGTTCTCTACATAGCAGTACTCAGTCGTGTCCTTGAAGATTGTAGGGTAGGACATGATGCTGTCGGGCAGATAAGCGTATGAGGGATAATTTCCTTGCACATAGTTCCTGATTCTCCCGAGATACCATGCGGTAAACTTCTTGTCCAGGAAATCGAACTCCGTACCAACGGCATCAACATAACTCATTATCTCGTGGTATCGCGGCAGGGTATCAAGGAACTGGTAGTCAATCTTGTCCTTCGCTCCACCGTGAAATGTGCCCAATAAGTATGATTTCTTGCCCAGTCAATCCTTCGATATTTCCCAAAGGATGCTTTTCTCATCTGTAGTATTTCCTGGTTGCGCCTGCCCCGTCATTGCGACAACGGCGAGGATGATTGACAGAATGGTTTTCTTCATTTTGTTTTCGCTCTTATTCAAAGCGGATAGTCCCGCCAGCCTGTCGGTCTATCCGCTCATGTCGATGTTCGTTTTCGTTAGAAATTACGCAGCCATCCCGATGTCGTGCAGGAACTCGGGGGCGAGGTCGGCACCGTTGGCCCACTCAATGGTGTAGCCCGTCAGTCCGAACTGCGTGAACTTTTCAAGGTCGAGCAATTCGCCGAACACCTCGCCCGTCAGGTAAGGCTTCAGGTCGCAGAGCTTGCGCGTCCCGTCGCTGAAGGTGAGCAGCAGCTCGTAGTCCTTCACATAGTCAACGTCTGTGATTCTAAGCATATCGTTCTCCTTTCTTTATTTAAGTGGTTAAATATTCATTCGACCTCTTCTGCGCTCGGAAAAGCAAGTACACTTGCTCTGCTCTCGCTTATCGAAGAGGTTCAATTCGTCCCAGCTTCTCGCCCTTCTGTGCCTTCTCCCAGAGGGTGAGGATTTCGGCCTCGTGCAAGTCCATCCATTCGTTCACCTTGGCGATGACCTTCGAGGGAGTCTTGCCGTCGACAACGCGGTCGAGCACGCTGATGCAGCACTCGTACTCGCCGTAAGTGAAATGGATGTGCGGCGGATTGTGGTCGCGCCAGTAGAGGCTGATGATGATTCAAAAGAATTTGCTGATTTCCGGCATAATGTTTCTTGTTTTGTTATTTACGGCGACAAATTTACAAAATATTTCGCACATTCGTAGTTATTCCCCCGAAAAATCTACAAGATTTAACGGTCGGCTTTTGCCATTTATCCCAAAATCTGCCGTTAATCACACCATTCGTCACAAACCCCTGCATAATATTCCACTTATGCAGGGGTTTCTGCAACTTCATCGTACCTTTGCATCGTCAAAAGGACGAAATCAATTAAATGATATCGAAATGAAAACAATGAGATTCACAGCACTGATGGCTGCAATGATGATGACGATGACAATGACCGCCAAGACACAGGACTGGGGCGGACGAGTGATTGACAAGAAGGGCGAACCGATGCCTTTCGTGAATGTGGTGCTGCTGTCGCTGCCCGACTCGGCCTTCGTGCAGGGAGCGATGACGGATATGGACGGCGTGTTCAAGATTGTGACGGATGTCAACGAGGGATTATTGAAGGTGACGAGCGTAGGGTATGAGACGAAATATATAAATATTACAGACCCCACCCCTGCCCCTCCCCTTGATGGGAGGGGAGTGGCTGCGCCAGACCAGAACCTGACCATCCAGATGAAGGAGGACACGCAACTGCTCAGCGAGGTTGTGGTGAAGGGGCAGTTGCCCAAGACCCAAGTGAAGGGCGACGCTATGCGCACCACCGTCGCTGGCACGATACTGGAGAAGGCTGGTACCGTCTCAGATGCCTTGTCGAAGATTCCTTCGCTGGAGGCTGAGCGCGATGGCGGCGTGAAGGTACTGGGCCGTGGCGATGCCGTGGTGTATATCAACGGCCGACGGGTGCAGGACATGAAGGAACTCTCGCGTCTGCGCTCCGACCAGATTCAGCATGTCGATGTGGTGCAGAACCCTGGCGCCCGCTATGCAGCTTCAACCAAGGCCGTCGTGCGCATCGCGTTGAAGAAGGCGCAGGGCGAGGGTCTGAGTTTCCAGAACAGCACGCAGTTCATGTACCAGTACGGAGGCTCGCTGAACGATAACTTCACGGCCAACTACCGCACGGGCGGACTCGACGTGACAGGCTCGTTCTGGGTGGGCACCTATAATCACTATAAGGGCTTACAGGTCAACGACATGCTTTACTACGTGGGACCGGATCAGGTAACGGGGCACTCCACCCAGGAGATCAGACATCCCTGGCACGCATGGTCGCCACAGTTGCAGTTCAATTATATGGTCAACGAGAATCACACCTTTGGCGCCTACTACAAATACGACCGCACGCCCAGCGGCGAGACGAAGGGTGACTACCTGACGGATATGTTCGAGAACGGCATTCTCACCGAGCGCTCCGCAAGCTACATTTGGCAGGACCAGAGCGTCAAGAAGCACATCTTTAACGCCTATTACAACGGCAAGGTGGGACAGCTGGGTATCGACCTGAACATCGACGGTCTCTTCGACGACACCAAGACGCCAGGCCGCACGACGGAGCAGACAACGGTTGTCGGTGCCACCCCCGTTGACCGCACCATCGAGAGCAATACCAACAGCGGCAACAATTTCTGGGCCTCGAAGCTCATCTTCAGCTATCCCGTGCTGAAGGGTAATTTCTCGCTGGGTGGCGAGTACAGCTATAACCATCGCACGGATGCCTACACATTCCAGGCTTCCGACTATGTGCCCGTCAAGGCCACCGACACAGAGATCAACGAGAAGTCGTCAGCAGCCTTCTTCGAGTACGGCCGTCAGTTCGGAAAGGTCTTTGCCCAGGCAGGTCTGCGCTACGAGCACTTGACCAACGACTACTTCAACTTCGGCAAGCGCGAGGACGAAATGTGCCGCAACTACGGCGACTGGTTCCCCACCGCTACCCTCTCCGCTCCCATCGGCAAGATGCAACTGAGCCTCTCGTATCGCCGCGACATTCAGCGCCCTGCCTACTCAAGCCTGACCAGCTCGACGATGTACGCCAACCATTACACCTATCAGAGCGGCAACCCCTACCTCCTGCCGACCTACACCCACAGCCTCGTGCTAAATTCCGCCTATCAGTGGGCAAACCTGACCGTCGAGTACGGTCGCATAAAGAACAGCGAGACCATGTCCACCGAGCCTTTCCCCGGCAGCACCGATCCGCTCATCAGCCTTGTCCGTCCCATCAACAGTGAGGAGGACTACAACCAACTTTCACTGAGCCTCTCCGCCAGTCCCACCATTGGCAAGTGGCACCCGATGTGGTACGCCTTCACAGTCTTCCAGAACTACAAGACGCCGACGGCTGAAAGGCAACGGGTAGGCGAGCAAAGCTCGGGAATCGGCACCATCAAAACCCTCAACGACCCCTATGTCACGCTCATCTGGAACAACGACATCGAACTGCCCCACAGCTTTCGCCTGAGTGCCAACGCCCAGTGGGCCACGAAGGGCGACTACAACAACTTCAGCATCACCGCCCAGCGCTTTGACCTCACGCTCGGCGTGCAGCGCGACTTCAACCTCCGCCGTCTGGGAATGCTGACTCTTGATGTGCGCTGCGTCGACATCCTGAATACCAACAAGACCGCTGCCGTTATCTACGGCATCCGCGAACTATCGACTGACAACCCCGCCCGCCGCACGTTCCTCGTCAACCTCAATTGGAAGTTCAACGAGGCCCGCTCGAAGTATCGCGGCTCTGGTGCCGGCGAGAAGCAGAAGGCAAGAATGTAATTATCCAAGCAGCTTGTTCCGTTAAAAGATGCAACTTTTTGCGGCAAATTGCTACGATTGCGTGGAATGTTTCGTATCTTTGTAGCCAAAAAAATATGAAGAGAATCATCCTATTCCTTATCCTCGCTGTCGCCACACTAACAGCCGAGGCGCAAGTTGACCTTATTGGCTCTTGGACGGGCAAGCTTGACTTGGGCGTTGGAAAGCTGACGCTGGTGTTCCATCTGAAGCAGGCAGACGGCCATGTGAATGTGACGATGGACAGCCCCGACCAGAGCGCAAAGGGCATACCGTGCGAGAAAGATTTCTTGTCTTACGACTCGCTGGCGGTAAGCGTCAAAAGCATAAACGCTTCTTACAACGGACGGCTGAAGGACGGCAAGATTGTTGGCACGTTCAAGCAGAATGGCATGTCGCTGCCGCTGGTGCTGACGAAGGGCACAGAAGAACTGAAACGCCCGCAGAACCCACAGCCACCGTTCCCCTACGAGACCGAGGAGGTGACGTTTCGCAACGAACAGGATAGCGCCATGCTGGCGGGAACGCTGACGTGGCCAGTAGGCTATGATCCTAAGTCGAGAAAGACGACGGTGAGCACCAGTCGTCAGCCTGTTGTAGTCCTATTTGTGACTGGCAGCGGTCAGGAGAACCGTGACGAGGAGATATACGACCACAAACCTTTCCTTGTCATTGCCGACTATCTGGCTCGTCAGGGAATTGCTTCTCTGCGATATGACGACCGCGCCACGGGAGCCTCCAAGGGCGGCGACTTAAGGAACGCCACGAGCGAGGACTTCGCCCGCGATGCCGCAGCAGGGTTAGAATACCTACGCAGCCGCAAAGCTTTCGCCAAGGTTGGCATCATCGGCCACAGCGAGGGCGGACTCATCGGCTTCATGCTTGGCGCACAAGGAAAGACCGACTTCCTCGTATCGCTGGCAGGCCCCGGCGTGAAGGGCGACACGCTTGCCGCATCGCAGAAAAACCGAATGTTAAAGATGTCAGGACTGCCTGACACTGTGACGGCAGAACAAATTCGACAAGATCCACAAATCCAAAAAATTCGTTGGTATCAATGGTTCACCGACTATGACCCGTCTGCTGACATTGCTGCCACGCGCTGCCCCGTCTTCGCCCTCAACGGCGACCGCGACTGGCAGGTCATTTCCTCGCTTAATCTTACTGCTATTGAACGTCTGTTGCCAAAGTCGAAGAATAACCTAACGAAAGAATACCCTGGGCTGAACCACCTCTTCCAGCACAGCGCCACGGGTCATCCCAATGAGTACCGACAGATAGAGGAAACCATATCGCCAGAAGTACTCAGCGACATCGCAGAATGGATAGATACTGTTCCTTAGCTTTTACTTTCAGTGCCATAATTCAAATTGGTTTAAAGTTTCACATTCAATTTTTAATCTCACTTTTCGTCGCATTTCGATTGAAATTTTGCCTCCCCCGTGGGCCCGTATTCTTTTTCTCGCGGGCGCGCAAATTTCTTCTCTCAAATGCATTGCAAAGGTACGACATCAGCATTGCGGTTCTCGAATGTTGCCGGAAGAAAAATTATATTTTTTTGGTGGCGGTCATTTGGTCATTTGGTCATTTGTCAAAATCGAAAACAGATGCTGTCAAATCCGTCACTATAATATAAATATTCTATTTATATATAGTGAGCAAATAACCGCGTACCCGAAATCGAAAATGACCAAATGACCTTGACCAAATGACCAAGTGATTTATATTTCACCCTCGGCACCCGATTTGCCTTTCCCTTCGGCCAGCGACCTTCGGCTCCGGGTTTTGTCGAGGACTTTTTTGTGCCGTTTTCCTGTCACATCCGAAAGAAATATCCTCAATTATTGGGGTATCTCCGAGAATCTTACTACTATTGCAGTATGATTCAGAATGAAGGTAAGGCCAAGCAACAAGGCTGTAAGGTGGTCGTACTTGACTTTGACATGCACATGTCTGAAAGCATTTTGAAGACGAAGAAGATAGTCTCTGGTCTCTTCGGTCGCCATGAAGATTTCAGCGAGGGGAGTCTTCAGGCATCTTTTTATCTTATTGTACGTTTTAGTATTAAAACGCTTGCATTTCTCAAAGGAATCTTACCTCTCCCTCCCTTTGATTCTCGAGCGGATTGTGCGGAGGGAGGCGGGTTTCACGTCGAGGATCTGGGCGATGGTGTCGTCGTCGTAGCGGAGGTCGTCCTGAAGGATCAAGAAGACGTACTGCGCCGGTGTGAGCGGATGGTATGTGTGCTCCCACTGCTGCCAGCGCTTCGGGCGCAGTTGGGCGAAATAGTCTATCAGGCACTGCCGTTCCTCTGCTGTCATGTCGCCGACGTTTTCCATTTCCTGCAGTTTCACAAAGCACCGCGTGCCCACAAGCAATTTGTTGGATATATGCTGGCGGTTGGCCTCTATCTGCTTGTTCAACTCGGCGATGGTCTGTTCATTAGCCTCGCCGCTCTGTTGCAGCCGCTCTATCTCCGCCTGGTTCTCTGTAATCCGTCTCGCATGCTCGTCAAGTCGGAATCTCAGGCTCCTGACTCTTCGCCAATACCACCAGATACCCATCGTCAGCACAAACAGGAAAGATAGAAATGCGATTCCCACTTTCATCATCTGCCGATGTGATCTCTCCTCCCAGCGCGCTTCATCAAACTTCTTTTGCCAGTCGGCAATCTCCAGACTATGATTGGCTTTCATAACTGAGTCGGTAAACACATCCTTTTGCCGTTTCATGTCCAAAGCCGCATTCATATCGCCAGTCTTTTCATAGAGCTTGGATAAAACCTCCATCGAATGGTTGCGTTCAATTCACCCACGTTCCTCCGTTGTTTCTCTCTCTCGCCTCACGGCGTATTATATGTGTTTATTATCAGAAATCTAACGGAAAACGTGAATATGAATCACAATGAAGAAGTCCCAGACTTTCTGGGCGGCCCTGGCGACATGTCACGCCGGGGTCAGGACAATCTGTGGCAGAATCTTGAATCAGAGCGGGCTGCAGACCCGCCAGTACATGGATCGCAAGACAGGCGACCAGAAAGTGATT
>CALDLA010000179.1 GCA_937898415.1 uncultured Prevotellaceae bacterium
TTGGAAAGGCCCATCAACAAATAAATAGGATTCCCGCGTGTATGCGCGAGAATCCTATTCATTTATTTGCTTGATTCAATAATTCTTCGTATTTTTGCAACCGAAAACCAAACATATTAGGATTATGACAACAAATGAGACCGTAAAGCCCAAATGGACCCGAGAGGATTTCCTCGCTTTGTTGGAGCGTGGCCGTCAGATTAAGGCAAGACGGCTGAAGGAGGCTCAAACCAAGTATGCAGAACGCCAACGCCGTAAAAAAGAGGCTGAAGAGTCAGGATATTACGACCTCGAATGGGTATAGACCATGAATAGACTCAATACCAATCATATCAACGACCGTGCCCCTTATGATGTGGCTTATGATGAAGAGGGGGCAATAATATTCTCTACTGACTATGGCGTTGACTATTCCGTAACATTCGATGATGATGCAAATCCTTATTACACGGCGTACTGGTTCAACTTGTCGAACATGAATAACGCTACATCTCCTGGTGATAAGAAGATTGCACAGACTGTCATCTGTATCATTGAAGAGTTTTTTATTCAAAACCCAGACATTCTTCTCTATATGTGCAGCACAGACGAAGGTCAGCAAGCCCAAAGGGCACGGCTGTTCCTGCGCTGGTTCAACGGAGCTGAACAGCAGAAGCAATACGTTATCCGTACAACGGAGGTGAAGGGTATAGGTCCCGATAATAAACCTCGTAAGGAATATGTGGCATTCATCGTGCAGCGTAGTAATCCAAACCTCGATGAAATCATCCAATTGTTTGATGCCGACATTGCCCTGTTTAACGAGATGAAACCTTGAGCACTGTCATCCATGAATCAAGAGACTGGTGAATCGCGTCGGTTACGCTGATTCATCGAATCGGAGAGATTACATATCGCGATCCAGACGGTTGCGCCAGAGGTACTTGCGCGTTTCGTGGACGATGATGCCGCTGAGGAAGAGGAGGGAGAGGAGGTTGGGGATGGCCATGAGGGCGTTCATGCAGTCGGCGAGGTTCCATACGAGTCCCAGCTCAACGACGCTGCCTACAAAGATGGCGGCGATGTAGAGGACACGGTAGGCGATGACCCAGCGGCGACCGCGCAGGTATTCAACGGCCCGTTCGCCGTAGTAGCACCAACCAAGGATGGTGGAGAAGGCGAAGGTGAGAAGGCCGAAGGTGAGCAGTGGCGTGCCCACGACGGGAATCTTCTCGAAGGCGGCCTTGGTCAGCGTGGCTCCGTTGGAGAAGTCTATGTCGTGATAGGCCAGTACGCTGCTGACGATGACCAGGCCGGTGATGGCACAGATGACGACCGTGTCCCAGAAGGTGCCGCTCGACGACACCAGTGCCTGACGGACGGGGTTGCGCGTCTGGGCGGCAGCGGCCACGATGGGTGCCGAACCCAGACCCGACTCATTGGAGAACAGTCCGCGGGCGATGCCGTAGCGGGCGGCCATCATGACCGTCGTGCCGACAAAGCCGCCGCCAGCGGCCTGCGGCGAGAAGGCTGAGGTGACGATGAGCTTGAGGGCCGGCCACAGGTATTCGGCATTGACGGTGAGGATGTAGAGGCAGCCCAGAATGTAGAACAGGGCCATGACGGGAACCAGCAGAGCGCAGACACGGGCAATGCTCCTGACACCGCCGAGCACGACGGCTCCGGCCAGCAGACAGACGACGGCCCCGGTCAGGGCGGGACTGATGTGGTAGGTCTCCTGGGCCACGGTGGCGATGGCATTAGCCTGCACGGTGTTGCCGATGCCGAAGGCGGCCATTGCCGTGAACACCGCGAAGAGCACGGCCAGCCACTTCCAGCCCAGTCCGCGTTCCAGGGCGTACATCGGTCCGCCGAGCATGCGTCCGCCTTTGGTCTTCACCCGATACTTGATGGCCAGCAGTCCTTCGGCGTACTTCGTCGAGATGCCGAAAACACCCGTCAGCCAGCACCACAGCACGGCTCCCGGTCCGCCGAGGGCAATGGCAGTGCCCACGCCGATGATGTTACCCGTGCCGATGGTGGCGGCCAGGGCGGTGGCTAAGGAGCCGAACTGCGACACGTCGCCCGTGGCATCAGGGTCGCGCTTGACGGAGAGGCGTATGGCGGTGAAAATCTTGCGCTGTGGGAAACGCAGTATTATAGTAAGGTACACGTGCGTACCTAATAACAGGATAATCATGGGCCAGCCCCACAACAGGCTGCTCAGGTTAGTCAAAAGTTCGTTTAGAGTATTCATGGGGTGATGGGTTTTATGGGGCTAATGGGGCTAATGGGACTCATGGGACTCATGGGGCTCATGGGAGTTATGGGAGGCCTCAAATCTGATGATGACGGTCTTGTAGCCCATTGCCCGCATCATGCGGCGCAGCTGGACGTCGGCGTTGTCAGCTGCCGTCTGCAGGTTCTGGGGTGTCAGTGCGTGAGCCATCATCTGTCGGCGGGCTTTGTTGTAGAGTGCCTCGCGGTCGGCAGCCGACCATCGGCCCGACTCATAGAAAGCCTTTGTGCGGGTCTCGTCGATGAAGTCCGGGTCCAGCAGTCTCACCTTGGGCAGCGTCATCGTGACGGAGTCGCCCTGCACATCCATCTTGACATCCTTCATGTCGAATCCTAACCGTAGTGTTCCGTAATAGATGCGCACCAGTTGGTCGTCCTTGATCAGTCCCCGGCGCAGGGTGTCCACCAGTTCCTCATTGCTGATGCTCAGGAACTCCCATTGGCCGATGTCGCGGATGCTCTGTATCTGCTCGGGCGTCGGGTTGATGGCGTCATCGGTGTCTAAGCTCAGATGGTTGTCTTTCTCGGCGAACAGCAGCCACCACACCAACAGCAGGATGACTACGAGCGCCAAGGCCTTGACGATAAGCTGTATGTTGTTCTTCTCCTTCATCACTTCTCACTTCTCACTTTTCACTTTTCACTTCCAAAAATTTCCGTATGTCGTAGGGTTTGAACTCATGGCGGAAGGCGACGGTGACGTCCTCCTCACGGTAGCCCATCTGCTGGAGCATGGGCACCAGCGTCCGGGCGGCACTCTCGCGGGCCATCTCGACGATGCCTAATCGCGGGATGCTCTGTATGATGGCCTCGCGACCCTGTTGCTCGTAGCGGGTCATCTCAGCGTCGGTGAATCCCCCACGTATCAGTCCGACGAAAGAGCGTATCTGATGCTGGTCCACCTTCGAACTGGTCAGTTCCACCTTCGGGTCGGGCAGCAGGATGGTGATCTTGCCGTCGCCGCTGCGCTCGATGTTGCGCTCAGAGAAATCGGAGAAGTCGATGTAGGCCTTCAGCGTGGCGTCAATGGGGATGGCCACCTTGCGGTCGCCGACGGGCAGCTTGATGTTGACGTTCTGCTTCAGCAGTGAGCCCTGCAGCCGTACGACGTCGTCGTGGGTCACAATCTTGTGAACCTTCATCTCAGTGGTGTACAGCCGTGCACACTTCTGAATCTGCTGGATGAGCATGGGTACAGTGTCGATGCTCTGATAGGCGTTGGCCGTCTGTCGCTGTTCCGCGTCGTCGCCTGAACAGGCACAGCCTGTCAGCAGGAGCAGTGAGGCGGTTAGCAGTCCGTATATTCTTGTTTTGTGCATACTACATGTTTAAAAAGCTTAATGCCGCGTCAAAGGTACGAAAAAAAGAGGATTTTGCCGAATAATCAAAAAAAAATTTTTATCGCATTAAACTTTTTCTTTATATTTGCATCAGAATAATAGTGATTTGCAAGCGAAGCAGCCCGGGGCTGAGCTGCAACTGACAGTAAAGAGAACTGAAAGTTTAACTATTTAAAAAACAGGAAAAAATGAAAAAGATAATTCTGGCAATTGTAGCCATGATGACAATGACAGCCGCTCAGGCACAGGAACAGGGTGACAACGCAAACCGTCAGCGCGGACAGCGTCAGTTCGACAGAACGGAGATGATCAAGCAGCGTACGGACAATGCCGTACAGAAATACGGACTTAACGAAGACCAGGCAGCAAAACTGTTATCGTTGAATACGAAGTACGCCGACCAGATGGGTCCCGGAATGGGAAGAGGTGGTCGTCGCGGAGGCGGTCAAGGTGGCGGTATGCGTCCCCGCCCAGGTTTCGGCGGTAACGACGGACAGGGATTCCAGCAGGGACAGCGTCCGGAGATGACCGAGGAGATGAGAGCTCAGATGGAGAAGATGCGCAAGGAGCGCGAGGAGGCTCAGAAGAAGTATGACGAAGAGCTGCAGACCATCCTGACTCCCGACCAGTATAAAGCCTATCAGGCTGACCAGGAAGAGATGCGCCGGAACTTCGGTAACCGTCGCGGTGGCGGTCAGCGCAGAGGTGGTAATCGAAATTAGTTCATTTTTAGGATATTCGTATCATAGTGATTTAGGTTAACATAGTGTTTTTGAAAAGGCAAGCGTGCCTCCTTCGATGAGTATTTATTTGGTAAAAAAGGTTGGATAACAGAAGCCCGTTGTGAAAATAACGGGCTTTTTTTGTGGCCGTATGGTAATTATTTCGTAACTTTGCGCCCGAAATCAAATGACCCTATCACAAATGAAACAAGAACTGACCTTAGTGGCACTTGCCGGCCTCTGTCTGCTGGCAGGATGCAAGGAGAAGAAACAGACACAGGACATCATAGCCCCCAAAATAGAAGCCCCGAAGCCTCAAGGCCCCATCAGCATGCAGTCTTATAGTGACGCGCGTAACGTGGCGTGGTTAGGGAAGGAGTATAAGGTGGAAGTCAGTCGGGCGGCTTGCGACAGTCTGCCTATGGTGAAGGACGAGACCGGCCAAAAATTCGTGGACAACCGCATCACGCTGCGCGTGCTCCGTGCCGACGGGTCGGTGGCTATCAGCAAGACATTTACGAAGACGACGTTCACGGACTATATCACCGCCAACTTCCGTCAGTCGGGCATTCTCGAAGGCTTTGTCTTCGACAAGGTGGACGGTCAGCAGCTGACTTTCGCTGCCAGCGTCTGTCTGCCCCAGACGGATGAATACATCCCCTTGGAGGTGAAGGTCGACAATTTTGGTAATGTCAAGATTGAGCGCGACTCACAGATGGATACCAACGGCAGCGGACTGGTTGACGAGGGTAATGACGAGATTTAACGGACGTTAGAACAGGTGCGGCCATTCGTCGCGCAAGTCTGTCATCTTACTAAACAGCATATCGGCTCCCCTGTCTGTCAGCACCTCGTCAGGCAGGGGACCTGTATTGACGGCAATGGTGAACGCCTTGGCGGCAACACCGGCGCTGACACCTAACGGTGCATTCTCGACGACGATTGTCTGCCAAGGTTGGGTTCCCACTTTCTCCATCCCCATCAGGTAAGGGTCGGCATTGGGCTTGCCCCGCTTGACATCATAGGCCGTCACGATATGCGCCTCATCCAAGTAGCGCCCGAAGTCGGTCAGCAGACGGTTGATGAGCGGACGCTGACCGCTGCCGGTCACTACGCCGATACGCAGCCCCTGACGGTCAATCAGTTCCATCAGTTCCTGAATACCCGGCATCAACCGTGCTTCACCCATCAGATGGAACAGTCGCGTCTTCTCGTCATACATCTCCTGAGCCCGTTCCAGCGTAATCTCCTCACCCTTCTGACGGAGCACCATCTGGCGGATGGTGTCAATGCCCCGTGCCCCCTCTGTGGCATAGGCGTCGGCTTCGGTCATGTGGATGCCGAACGAAGCCATCGACTGCTGCCACGCAATAGCGTGATGGGGCATGGAGTTGTAGAGTACGCCGTCCATGTCAAAGAGCACGGCTTTGGGCTCAAACTGCTCAAAGCCGTGCTTTATGAGGTAATGTTTTATGGGGCCAATGGGGCTCATGGGGCTCATGGGGCTTATGGGGCTTATGGGGCTCATGGGACTTATGGGACTCATGGGACTTATGGGGCGGTTATGCCTCAGCGGCCAGGCGCTCCTGGATGGCCTTGCTCTCTGCTTCGTAGCCGGGCTTGTTGAGCAGGGCGAACATGTTCTTCTTGTAAGCCTCGACGCCGGGCTGGTTGAACGGGTTCACACCGAGCACGTTGCCGCTGATGCCGCAACCAATCTCGAAGAAGTAGATGAGCTGTCCGATGTAGTATTCGTTGAGTTCGGGCACTGAGATGCGGATGTTGGGCACACCACCGTCGACATGGGCCAGACGGGTACCCAGCTCAGCCATCTTGTTCACCTCATCAACGCGCTTGCCAGCCAGGAAGTTCAGACCATCAAGGTTCTCGTCGTCGCTGGGGAACAGCAGGGTGCGGTTGGGCTTCTCAATCGAGATAACCGTCTCGAAGATAGTGCGCTCGCCGTCCTGAATCCACTGACCCATGGAGTGCAGGTCGGTGGTGAAGTCAACCGATGCGGGGAAGATGCCCTTCTTGTCCTTACCCTCCGACTCGCCGTAGAGCTGTTTCCACCATTCAGAGACAAAGTGGAGCTTCGGCTGGTAGTTCACCATGATCTCAATCTTCTTGCCATTCTGGTAGAGGGCATTACGCACGGCGGCATACTGTGCCGCAGGGTTCTCCCCAGCAGGAACGTCCTTACCGCAAGCCTTCTCCATATCCTGAGCACCCTGAACCAGCGCCTTAATATCGAAACCAGCGCAGGCAATGGGCAGCAGACCGACAGGAGTCAGCACCGAGAAGCGTCCACCCACGTTGTCGGGAATGATGAACGATTTGTAGCCCTCCTTGTCAGCACAGGTGCGGGCAGCACCACGCTTGGCATCAGTAACAGCCACAATAACGTCCTTGGCCACCTCCTTACCCATCTGAGCCTCACACTGCTTCTTCAGCAGGCGGAAGGTGAGGGCGGTCTCCGTCGTCGTACCCGACTTCGAGATATTGATGACGCCGAACTTCTTGTCCTTCAGGTACTCGGTCATCTCGCTGAGGTAGTCCTCACCGATGTTGTTACCGGCGAACAGGATGGTTGGGTTGGCCTTGTCCTGAATGAGCCAGGCGAACGAGTTGCCGAGGGCCTCGATGACGGCACGGGCACCAAGGTAGCTGCCGCCGATGCCGGCTACGACGACCACTTCGCACTTCTCACGCAGCGTGTTGGCAGCAGCCTGTACCTCGTCGAGGAAGGCAGGCGTGATGCTCGAAGGCAGGTGCAGCCATCCGAGGAAGTCGTTTCCGGGACAAGTCCCATTCTCCAAGGCCTCTTGTGCGGCCTTTACCTGAGGCTCAAAAGCCTCTACGGCGCCTTTTTCCAAGAAACAGGCGGCTTTCGTAATGTCAAGACTGATGTTCTTCATTGTCGTTGTTTTATGTTATTGATAGTGACGATCATATTTCGGTTTGCAAAAATACAAAATATTGGTGAAACAACAAAGGATTTCGGCAAAATATGTTTATCTTTGCAGGCAAATAGCAAACTCCGACGATATGAAAGCGTTGATTCTTACCTTCTTCATGCTACTCGGCAGCGGAATGGCCTATGCCGATGACGGGCTTGACAGCATCCAGCGGATGTTGGCCGATGCCCCTATTCAGGAAAAGGTGTACCTGCATCTGGATAACAACTGTTACTACCGGGGGGAGGAAATCTGGTACAAGGCCTATGTGGTAAGAGCCGACAACAACCAGTACACCGACCTGAGCCGCTTGCTCTACGTAGAACTGGTGTCGCCTGACGGTTTGCTGGTGGAGCGTCAGACCATCAGCATCTCAGAAGACGGCGACGGCGAGGGGTCGTTCTACCTGACCGACTCGCTCTATTCCGGCTTCTACGAGATAAGGGCTTACACCCGTTGGATGATGAACTTCTGCGTGACGGAGCATCCCTCGAACTACCGTTCGCGCCAGCTTTTCTACAGCAAACAAATGGCCGACGACTTCTACCGCCTCTACGGTACGGTCTATAGCCGCGTGGTGCCTGTCTATGAGACCCCTGAGAAGATGGGAGAATACGCGATGAAATACATCGTGGAACGCCCGAAGACCCGACTCGATAAGGAACTGAAGGCCAACCTGAAGATTAACTTCTATCCCGAGGGCGGACACCTCATAGCGGGAACGAAAGCGAACGTAGCCTTCGAGGCCGTCAACGAGTTAGGTGAACAAGTCGATATTACGGGAAAAGTGGGCAGCAAGACCATCAAGACTGAGCACGAAGGGCGCGGTGTCTTTACGGTTGACGTGCCTGAGAACGGACGGTTGGAGGCCCACTTCCACTATGCCGACAAGGACTATAACATAGACCTGCCAAAAACAGAGAAGACCGGTTGCGCCCTGAGTGTCAAGACGGATGACGATAATGTCACAGCTACGGTCACCCTTCGCGGTGTACCTACTGATGTGGACTATGCTGCTGTGGTGCTCTCACGAGGACAGCTGAAGGTATTCGAACGGTTCAGACCTGACAGCAAGGGACACGCTGCCGTCAGCATCAATACCAGTGAGCTGCCGTCAGGCGTCAGCGACCTTCTTATTATCGATAACGACGGGCGTCCGATGGCCGACCGACTATTCTTCGTCAACAACCACGAACTCGACAACGGACAAATCACCCTGAACATTCCCAAGATTGACTACCAGCCCTACGAGGCCATCGACCTGGAACTACAGGTGCCTGAAGGTACCGACCAGGTGTCGGTCAGCATCCGCGATGCCGCTACCGATGATCCTACCTACGACACGGGCAATATCATGACCGAGCTGCTGCTGTCGAGTGAGCTGAAGGGCTTTATTCCTCATCCCGACTACTATTTCGAGGCCGACGACCAACAGCACCGCCACCATCTGGACCTGCTGCTGATGGTGCAGGGCTGGCGGCGCTACAACTATGGCGACCTGACCGACGGCAAGCCCTTGCGCTACGGTCCGGAGCAGTGCCTCAATGTGGACGGCAATGTCTATAACACCATTCCCGCTGACTGGGAGATTGACGAAATCAAGTACTGGAAGCAGGGCGTC
The DNA here is from genome assembly GCA_937898415.1 of uncultured Prevotellaceae bacterium. GTDB lineage: Bacteria > Bacteroidota > Bacteroidia > Bacteroidales > Bacteroidaceae > Prevotella. The sequence continues at coordinate 8,918 of CALDLA010000179.1, forward strand.
TTTGGCTACAGTGAGACAAAAGCCCTGCATGCCGACCCTGAGGACCCCACCTACAAGGAACTGATGGAGCGCGTCAGCGGCGTGAAATCAGAAGACGAGAGGCTGGCATCATTGGACGGTACGTTGGAACTGCAAACCGTCGGCGAAGCCATCTTCATTGAGGAGCCTGCCTGGCGACAGGAAATGTCGAACACTTCCCGCAATGAAGAGAAGAAGGTGGCCGAACATCACGGTTCGCTGAAGCGCGAAGTGACGGTGGAGTGCGAACTGGTTGAGCTCGACGAAAACGGTCTGCAGCTGCCCGGCTCGACGATTTTCAAGACCAAGGCTGAGACCACTTACGGCGGGCACTACCACTTCGACCTGCCCGACTACAAGAATGCGGGTGCCCTGTTCCTCAGAGCCTACGAGTCAAATCTCGACGACAAGAAACTACAGAAGAAGATGAACAAGGGATTCCTCTCCGAAGAAGCCATTCCCGACTACTTCGTCAAGCGCGACCTCTTCTTCCCCGTCTTCGCCAAGAAGTATTCCTATTATCAGTGCCATCTGCCTGATGACGAGGCGGCACCGCTGACCCTCTCTTTCGATGACGTGAAGGCCGTAGACTCCATCTCGAAGATGGACCGTGTGCTCAGCGGGGTGACCGTCAAGAAGCGCCGTCGTCGCGGACGCCGCAGGATAGACTACACCAAGCCTGCCTGCGTCTATGATGCCCAGGCACTCTACGACCTGTGTACCGACCGGGGACTCTGTGCCGGACAGTTTGATATGGAGAGCTTCTCTGTGGCGGTGGCCACTGCCCTGTTCGGTACCTATAACGCCGACCGTTTCTTCAACGTGCAGGCCCGGATCAATGGTGATTATATGAGGCCCTATATCTTCTTCCGTAACTACACGCTCTCCGTACAGCCCGCCCAACCCTTCATTAGTGATCGCAGATTAGCAAATAGTTTGCTATTGGCCCGTCAGGATGTCGTCAAGTGCTACACCGACTTCGAGTTGCGCAACGAAGACCGCGATGTCCCCATGCAGGCCGAAACTCCCGACGTCACCCTGCAGTTCGAGCTGCTACCCGATGACGCCAAGCGTCCCGTCTGGCGCGACCGCCGCATCATAGTGCCCGGCATCATTGAGCCCGATGATTTCTACCTGACCCCCGACTACAGCAAGCGTCCGCCGACGGCTGAGTCCTACGACTACCGCCGCACCCTCTACTGGAATCCTGCCGCCACCCCCGACGACGACGGACGGCTGAAGTTGCACCTGTTCAACAACGGCAAACAGACCCGCATCTGCATCAGTGCTGCGGGCATCGGGGAGGAAGGCCAACTGCTGTATCTGTCAGAATACGCCAAATAGGTCGTTACGCTCAAAGAGTTCCGAAACGGCCTCCTCAATACGGGTGCGGCGTACGAACTCGTTCTTACGCCAGAAGTCGCGGTCGTACTCCTGCTTTTCAATGCGCTTGTGCAGGTCGTCTTCGAACTTCAGGTCCCTGCCCTTCTTTCCGCCTTCGTGGGCACCGACGTTGAAGAGGGTTGACTTCGTGCGCACCAGTGTGCTGTCAACATAGTGGTAGGTATCGACATAGACCGACTGCACCTCGGTAAAACCATTCTCCTCGGTCATGTTGATGCTGAAGTTGAACGTCACGGGCAACACCTCGTCCTTCCGCTTCAGTGCCTTCGGATACTGCTGCAGGATGCGGAAGTTGCGCCCGCTGCCGTCACAGCGCAAGATGTGGTTTGACGTGGAATCAACGTAGAGCGTACAGCCGAGAATGGAGGACCCCTTGACGTAGTCCTTTGGCTGGAAGCGGATGACGTAGATGCAGCTGGACGAGTCGCTCAGCACGTCGTAGTCAATATCGTAGAGCACACTGGCCCTCTCGTACAGCGGCATGACATCATCCTTGGGATCGAGCTTACTCCTGCTGGTGGCCAGCTCAATCTGCGAGAAGGTAAAGAAATTCTTGTAGAACTGCAGTATCTGGCCCGAAGCGGTATCAGGCCTGACACCGGCATAGCGACCGCTAATCAGTTTCAGGTCGTTGAGTGCCACGGCCGATTTCCCTGACAGGAAAGCCTCCAAGTATTCGTAGCAGGTAGAGTCGACGAAGGCCGTCTGGCGGTAGTAGTAGTCGGCCGTCTTACGACGGTGCTTTTTCTTCTGGCGTACGGTCTCCTTTCTGATTTCCTTCAGAGGCAGTGCCTTCACCTTCACCTCGCTTATCATCAGTGTCGCAGGCTTCAGCTTCACCTTGCGGCCGACAGCCTTCGGACTCAGCGTCAACGACTGGTAGCCGGCATACGTGAAGCGCAGCTTGTCGCCCTCCATCACCGCGATGCGGAAGCCGCCCTCAGCGTTGGTAATGGTCGACGCATGGCGCGGAGGCACCACACTGATGCTGGCAAACGGCAACGGTTCACCCGTCTCGGCATCCACCACCGTCGCCTCTATCACCGTCGTCTCTTGTTCCTCCACTTGAGCGAAGGCTGCCGACGGCAGCAGTAGCAAGATACAGAGTAATAACAGCGGCATAGACTATCTGAAGGAGTCGGTTAGCAACTTGATTTCTATCTGCGGGCTGATACGCTCGTACAATATATTATAGACGGCATCCAGGATGGGCATGTTGACGTGCCAATGGCGGTTGATCTCCTTCATGCACTTGGTGCCGAAGTAGCCCTCGGCTATCATCTCCATCTCTATCTGTGCCGACTTCACGCTGTAGCCTCGGCCAATCATCGTGCCGAACGTGCGGTTACGCGAGAAGTTGGAGTAGCCTGTCACCAGGAGGTCGCCCAGGTAGACGGAGTCGTAGGGACTGCGGTCGATGGGATGGACGGCGGTCAGGAAGCGGGTCATCTCCTGTACGGCGTTCGACATCAGCACTGCCTGGAAGTTATCGCCGTACTTCAGTCCAGAACAGATACCGGCAGCGATGGCATAGACATTTTTCAGTACTGAGGAGTACTCTATGCCGATGACGTCGTCCGAGGTCTTGGTCTTGATGAAGTCGCTGGTGAGCACCGCTGCGAAGGCGTGTGCCTTCTCTATGTCGGAGCAGCCAACGGTGAGGTAGCTCAGTCGTTCGAGTGCCACCTCCTCAGCGTGTGAGGGACCGCCTAAACAGGCGAGGTTCTCATGGGGCACATCGAAGACCTGATGGAAGTACTCCGAGCAGATAAGGTTCTCGTCGGGCACGATACCCTTGATGGCAGTGACGATGAACTTGTCCTTGATGCGTGTCTTGAGCTTCTTCAGGTGGTTCTTCAGGTAGGGAGAGGGCGTGACGAACACCAGCGTGTCGTACTGCTGGGCAATGCGGTTGATATCGCTCTCGAACTGTATCTCTGAGGTATCGAAGTGTACGCTGGTCAGATAGCGTGGGTTATGACCCATGCGGCGGAAGTCTTCGATCTGGTCGTCGCGGCGCATATACCATCCGATGTGGTGCGTGTGCTGCACCACTATCTTGGCTATGGCCGTTGCCCAGCTGCCGCCACCAATAATCGCTATCTTACCGCAATCGTACATTATTTGTTGCTATTCTCAATCCACTGCTGCACTTCGTCCACCGAGGGCTTCTGCAGGTCGAGCTTGAACTTCTTGACGATTTCGCCAATCTTCTGCTGCAGTCCCTGGGGCTTCTCGTCGCGGATGTTCTGGATGAGGTTGAAACCGGCCTTGCGCAGGACGTAGACCCAATCCTCGCTGACACCGATTTCTGCCCATTCCTGAATGGTGCTTTGGGGTGCCTTCTTCTCGGGTTTCATCTGCGGGAAGAACAGCACCTCCTGGATGAACGTCTTGCCCGTCATCAGCATCACCAAGCGGTCGATACCGATGCCGATACCTGAGGTGGGCGGCATACCATATTGCAGGGCGCGCAGGAAGTCCTGGTCGATGATCATTGCCTCGTCGTCGCCCTTGTCGGCCAGTCGCATCTGCTCCTTGAAGCGCTCCTCCTGGTCTATCGGGTCGTTCAGCTCGGAGTAGGCGTTGGCCAGCTCCTTACCGTTGACCATCAGCTCGAAACGCTCGGTGAGGCCGGGCTTCGAGCGGTGCATTTTCGTTAATGGCGACATCTCGACGGGATAGTCGGTGATGAAGGTCGGCTGGATGAACGTGCCCTCGCAGAACTCGCCGAAGAGCTCGTCAATCAGTTTACCCTTACCCATCGTCTCGTCAACGTCCATACCCTTCTCGAGACAGAAGGCGCGAATCTCCTCCTCGCTCTTGCCGTCGCAGTCGAATCCCGTCTTCTCCTTGATGGCGTCAAGGATGGGCAGTCGGCGGTAGGGCGCCTTGAAACTGACGATGTTGCCGTCAATCTCGCGCTCCGTTGAACCGTTTACAGCGATGCAGACGGTCTCCAGCAGTTTCTCGGTGAACGACATCATCCAGTTGTAGTCCTTGTACTGCACGTACAGTTCCATGCAGGTGAACTCCGGGTTGTGGTTGCGGTCCATACCCTCATTGCGGA
>CALDLA010000180.1 GCA_937898415.1 uncultured Prevotellaceae bacterium
GGGCAGTTCCGGACTCCAGCCTGCGAAGGTGCAGCCCTCACGCGTGGGATCGGCGGGGGGGTGATGTCTGTGTCGTAGTTCTGCTTGATGTCGGCGATGGTGGCAGGTGTGCCGCCGTTGGTGTCGAATGAAATGGCGTATTGGTTAATGGTCCACTTGGCGTAGAGGGTGATGTCTGCGCTCGGTTTGTAGGATGCTCCTGCATCGCCTATACGGTTATTCAATCCTGAGTCAGCGTACCATCCGCCGAAGGTGTGGCCGGTACGTGTCGGCGTCGGCAGGGTGATGCTGGCGTCCGTCCACTTGGCATAGAGGGGGATTGTCGCATTATCCTCCGTTGTAAGATTGCTAACCAATTGACCGTCGTCATAGGCTATTGCGCCGTCTGCGCTCTCTGCCCATCCGTTGAAGGTGGCAGTGGCAGTTGATGTAGCGTCATCGTTGCCGCCCGTTGCTCCGTTGTAGTGATAGGTCACGGTAAAGGCACGGGTGAAGGCGTTGGCGGCGAGGTTCTGCTCCACGTCGTAGGTAAAGCTCTGGTCGGACATCGTGCCTTCGTTCGTATTGCCGTTGCCATTGAATCGCACGGTGTAGGTGTTGGCCCTCCACTTGGCCCAGAACTGCTTGTCGCCCGTGGAACCGTGGGTTATGGAGGTCACGGTGGGGGCAGTCAGGCTGGCATTGGTGTACCATCCGCCGAAAGTATAGCCCGTACGGGTGGGGGTGTCGAGGATGATGTCGCTACTCTCCACGGTGTAGCTGTTGCCGCTGAAGGAGTTGCTGTTGGCGTTAAAGACGGGGGTGTAGCCTGCGGGGGTGCTGCTGGCGAGTGTCAGCGTGAGACCCTCGCGGTAGTAGTTGACGTTGTTATAGACGAAACCGTTCTCTGCTGCCGTGGCGGCGGGGCTGACGCCGGTGATGCCGTCGCCGAGGGTCACCTTGTGGCGCGGCCGACGTTGGTGACGGGTGCGCCGTTCTCCTTAAAGCCGTAGGCTGCGGTGGCGTTGCCGCCGTAGTAGTAGCAGTTGGTGACGGTGGTGTTTGTATCATGGATATCGCCGATGATGGCACCGACGTAGTTTATGTTGCTGGTGGACGAGGAACTGACATTGGGGCTGATGACGTGGCAGTTTTCGACGACGTTGTTGGCGCCATTGTCGCAAGAGCCAATGACGGCGCCGATCCTTACATTGTAGTCTTGGGTTGTCGTGGCGGTGAGGGTCGGGCTGACGAGGGTGACGTTCCTGACGGTGGCGCCTCTGACCATGCCGAAGAGGCCGATGTAGCCGCGTTCCTTGCTGACGGAGAGGCCGCTGATGGTGTGTTTGCCGCCGTCGTAGGTGCCGCAGAAGCTCGCGTCGGCGCCGGGGGCGCCGATGGGTGTGAAGTTGTCATTGCTGTCGAGGTCGATGTTGGCGGTCTGCCGGAAGGTCTTGTCGGTAGAGGCGTAGTTGTCAGTGGCTTCGACGGCGGTGGCGAGTCTGCGCAGGTCGTCGCCGTTAGCTATCTTGTAGGCTGGGGTGCCTCCTTCGTTGGTGGCGGTGAAGAGATAGCTGCCGAGGGCGACGCGTAGCTTCGTGGCGAAGCCGCTCCAGTTGCCTGAGGTGTTGGCCAGAACTCCGGCGGGTGTGGAGAATATGATATACTGAAGGGCATCGCAGCCTTCGAAAGCATTGCTGTTCCCGAGGGTGACGGCACCGTCGTGGTTGATATTGAATTGCTCAAGGCCTTTGCAGTTGCCGTCGTAGTTGCCGTAGAACCTACGAAATTCAGAATCACCGACTTTGGTGCCGATGGCCGTCCAGGTAACGCCGCTCATGTTGAGGTCGGCGGTTTGCTTGAACCATTTGCCGCTGGCGGTGTTGCCTGCGTTGACGTAGGTGGCGAGGTCGATGAGGTCTTGCTTGTCGTTGATTTCGTAGTAGCCGCCGGTTGAGTTGTAGGTCAGGCCGCTGATGGCTTCCTGTGCCCCCGCCGTCGTGGCGGTGAGCAGCATCATGAGCAGCATCGCGGCTGCCCTTGAAAACATTCTTATCAGTTCTTGTCTCATATCTGTCATCTTTTTAATGATATCGGTTTCTGGCTGCAAAGTTAAGAAAAATCCGCGAAACGACAATGCGTATCGCGGATATTTCTTCCGGGGCTCCCGGAAGTCTGCCCGGAGGGTCAATTCTGCTTTCCGGGGCTCCCGGAAGTCTGCCCGGAGGGTCAATTCTGCTTTCCGGGGCTCCCGGAAGTCTGCCCGGAGGGTCAATTCTGCTTTCCGGGGCTCCC
>CALDLA010000181.1 GCA_937898415.1 uncultured Prevotellaceae bacterium
AATATTTCGGCAAATATTTTTCGAAAATAATGAAAATTTTCGCGATTGTTTACAATTTTGTCAATTTTACGATTAAAACGCTGAGTTCGTAGAGTATCCAAATGGGTAAAGCAACCACAAAAAGGGTAAATACGTCAGTGGTTGGAGTGACGATGGCCGCCAGTACCAGAATAGCCACAATAGCATGGCGGCGATAGGCTCCCATCATCTGTGCATTAATGATTCCCATTCGCCCCAACAGCCAACAAACGACAGGTAGTTCAAATAATACTCCCATCAAAAAGCTCATACTGATAAGTGTATCGATATAGGATTGCAGGGTTAACATGTTGGTGACATCGGCACTCACCTGATAAGTTCCAAGGAAGCGGACTGTAAGAGGAAATATCAGAAAGTAGTTCAGCAGCGTACCAAAGATGAACATGACGTAGGCAGAGCCAACAATCCACAGCGCATAACGCCGCTCATTATCGTAAAGTCCGGGAGAAACGAAACGAAACATTTCATATATTATATAAGGTGAAGCCAGCAGCACCCCTATATACAAAGAGGTACGCATGTGAACCATGAACTGCTCAGTAAGTCCCGTATTGATGAGGTGAATAGAAAAAGCGGAAACTCCCAACAAACGGTAGGAAACAAACTCGCTGCTCCGCGGCGCCAAAACAACATTGAAAAGCGGTTCCTTCAAGAGGAAAGCCACAACGGTAGAGACGACAACAATAAGCAGAACCCTGATAATCCGCGAACGCAGTTCATCAAGATGATCCCAGAATGAAGCATATTCCGAGGGACTATTCATCGGCCTTTTTCCCCGTATCGTCGTCGCTGATTTCCTTCATTCCCTCCTTGAAGCTCTTGACACCCTTGCCAAGTCCCCTCATGAGTTCTGGAATCTTTTTCCCGCCAAATAGCAGAAGAACAATGAGTGCGATAACGAGCACTTCCTGCATTCCAAGTCCTAACATAAGTATCTTATTCATAAACTTCTTCTATATCATTCATGTCATCATAATTATCGCCGCCGGTATATTCACAAGGGTTATAGCCTTCGTCCAAGTCAAAGATGGCATCTTCATTATAGTTAAGTTGTTTATCAGCATACACCTTTTTCATATAATAGGCAAAAATAGGCAGCGCCATAGCCGCACCCTGTCCATACTGCATATTATCGAAATGGATGTCGCGGTCATCAGCTCCCACCCAGCATCCGGAAACGAGCGTAGGAGTGATGCCCATGAACCATGCATCGCTGTTGTTGTTGGTTGTTCCCGTCTTACCGGCCATCTCGCCTTTCAGGTTGAACTTATACCGTAATCTAGAACCCGTACCACCGTCAACAACCGCTTTCAGCATATAAAGCATCTTATTGGCAGACTCCTCGCTGATGACCTCATTCATCCTGGGCTGGAACTGTGCGACCACATTTCCTTCATTGTCCTCAATCCTTGTGACGAACATGTGAGTCGCACGGATGCCATGATTGACAAAGGCCGTATAAGCACTAACCATTTCGCCAACCGTAATATCACAAGGGCCAAGACAGAGTGCCATAGAAGGATGAATCTCAGGGTTGTTAATGCCGTATTCATTCAGCAGTTGGACAAAGGCATTAGGATTCAACTTACTCATCAGATAGGCAGAAATCCAGTTGTTTGACTGCTGGAGTCCCCACTTCAGCGTCACCATCTGCCCATAGTGAGAATAGCTGCTGTTACGAGGGGTCCACGGATGGCCCGCAACCATATAAGTCTGTTGCACATTCGGGGCTACGTCACAAGGAGAGAAACCGTTCTCCATAGCCAATGAATAAAGGAAAGGCTTGATGGTAGACCCCACCTGACGACGTCCTTCCATTGCCATGTCATAGGCAAAATGTGTAAAGTCCAGACCGCCAACATAAGCTTTCACGTGTCCGTTCTGAGGGTTCATACTGACAAAGCCGGTACGCAGGAACGACTTCAGATACCGTATGGAGTCAAGAGGCGTCATGAGGGTGTCCACCTCGCCATGATAAGTGAAGACCGACATCCGTGTCTTCGTCCGGAACGACTTGTCAATCTCAGCGTCCGTAGCGCCATTCTCCTTGAGCACTCTGTATCGTTCGCTCTGTCGAACAGAACGCATCAGGATTTTATTCACCTCAGAAGCAGAGATCTTATTGGAATACGGAGCCGTAGGTTTCCGTTTATTCTCATTGTTGAAAGCCGGCTGCAGGTACTTCACCACATGCTCATAGCATGCTTGCTCAGCATATTTCTGCATACGTGTGTCAATGGTTGTATACACTTTCAAACCGTCGATATAAATATTGTAATTGGAGCCGTCTTTCTTTCTGTTCTTATTACACCAGCCGAATAACGGGTCGTTCATCCAATTAAGGCTATCAATATGGTACCTCACCCCTGCCCACGAAGGATAGTCGCTACGGACAGGTTCCTTGGCCATCATATAGCGCCGAAGGAAGTCGCGGAAGTATACGGCAACGCCATCCTTGTGGTCAGCCACATGGAAATTCAATTTCAGCGGTTCTGCCTGATACTTGTTGCACTCATCTTCCGTGATATACCCCGCCTTAGTCATCTGCGCCAGGACCACGTTTCGACGTTCGCGGCTACGGTCAGGGAAACGAACCGGATTATAAAGCGACGGATTCTTGCAGAGTCCGACCAACATCGCAGACTCAACCACCGTCAGGTCAATCGGCTCCTTATTAAAATAGGTATTAGCCGCCACCTTGATGCCCACGGCATTATGCAGGAAGTCGAACTTATTGAGATACATGGTCAGTATCTCGTCTTTTGTGTAGCTACGCTCCAATTTTACGGCAATCACCCACTCAATAGGCTTCTGCAGCACACGTTCCAACGTCGTATGGGCAGGTTTCTCAGTAAACAGCTGCTTAGCCAGCTGCTGTGTGATGGTAGAGCCGCCGCCCGCAGACCTCTGCCCCATCAAGCCACGCTTGACGATAGCACGGCCTAACGCGTAGAAGTCAATGCCCGAATGTTCATAGTATCGGACATCCTCGGTGGCAACAAGTGCCTGAACCAACGACTGGGGCAGTTTGCTATAGTCCACCATGACCCTGTTACCCTTGTCCGCACTCCACGTTCCCATGATTTTTCCATCGGCAGAATACACCTGGGTAGCATAGCGATTAATGGGGTTCTGCAAGTCTTCAATCGGCGGCATGTAGCCCATCCATCCCTCACTAATGGAATAGAACGCAAATGCCGTCGTAACGACTCCGGCAATCAGCAATGCCCACAAGAAACGAACGAAAAACTTTCTCATAATTCCTATTTTGCCTGCAAAAATACAAAAATATCTGAAATTATCGCACGAAATCGGGAAATAATGTGTAATTTTGCCCCATCAAACACTAAAATCAATGATGGAGAAGCATAATTTTGTCACCATTGCCGACCTCACACGCGAGAAAATACTCTATATGATAGAGTTGGCACAAGAGTTTGAAAAGCACCCTAACCGGGAATTGCTGAAAGGTAAAGTCGTCGCCACCTTGTTTTTCGAACCCTCCACGCGCACCCGGCTTTCATTCGAAACAGCAGCCAACCGGTTAGGCGCCCGCGTCATCGGTTTTGCCGACCCGAAGATTACTAGCGGCACCAAGGGCGAGACACTCAAGGACACCATCCTCATGGTCTCGAACTATGCCGACGTCATAGTCATGCGCCACTATATCGAGGGGGCTGCACAGTATGCGTCTGAGGTGGCACCCGTTCCTATCGTCAATGCCGGCGATGGTGCCCACCAGCATCCCTCGCAATGTATGCTCGACCTCTACAGCATCTATAAGACACAAGGCACACTCGAGAACCTTCATATATATATGGTGGGCGACCTGAAGTACGGGCGTACCGTCCATTCGCTGCTGATGGCCATGCGTCACTTCAATCCCACTTTCCACTTTGTGGCCCCCAAAGAGCTGGCCATGCCCAAGGAGTACAAGCTCTATTGCGACGAGCACGGTATCAAGTACCAGGAGCATACCGCCTTCAATGAGAAGGTTATCCAGGATGCCGACATCCTCTACATGACCCGTGTACAGAAGGAGCGCTTCTCGGACCTGATGGAGTATGAACGCGTAAAGAACGTCTACATCCTCAACAACGACATGCTCCGTCTGGCCAAGCCCAACATGAAGATTCTGCACCCGCTGCCCCGCGTCAACGAAATTGCCTACGAGGTGGACGACAATCCCCATGCCTACTACATCCAGCAGGCCGGCAACGGTCTCTTTGCCCGTGAGGCCATCTTCTGCGACGTCCTCGGCATCAGTCTCGACGAAGTACGAAACGATAAAACCATCATCCTATGAACAAGAAAGAACGTTTAGTGGCTGCCATCGAGCATGGCACCGTCATTGACCACATACCAGCCAACAAGACCTATCAGGTGGCCAGTCTGTTAGGGCTCTTCGACCTGAAGACACCCGTTACTATTGGCTTTAACTATCCATCTCAAAAGGTTGGTAATAAAGGAATTATAAAGGTATCAGACAAGTTCTTTACCGACGATGAAATCTCACGTCTCTCCGTCGTGGCTCCCAAAGTCATCCTAAACATCATCCGTGACTACGAGGTGGTCGAGAAGAAGACCGTCGAGACACCCGATGAAATCCGAGGCATCGTCAAGTGCAACAACCCCAAGTGCATCACCAACAACGAGCCGATGCAGACCTACTTCCACGTAAGCAACAGCATACTAACATGCCACTACTGCGAGAAGGAGCAGGATATCAACAAGGTGGAACTGGTATGACTTCTGCATAAACATTGAAACATTCATTATAAAAACACCAAAGAGACAATGAAGAATTTAGACTGGGGTAGTCTGTCATTCGGCTACATGAAGACCGACTACAACGTACGTTGCTACTATCGCGACGGTAAGTGGGGCGAGATTGAGGTCTGCTCCGACGAGTATCTGAACCTGCACATGGCTGCTACCTGCCTGCACTACGGTCAAGAGGCATTCGAAGGCTTGAAGGCCTATCGCTGCCCCGACGGCAAGGTGCGCATTTTCCGTGTCGACGAGAATGCTGCCCGCCTGCAGTCCACCTGCCGCGGCATTATGATGCCTGAGGTCAGCACAGAGTTGTTCACCGAGATGGTGAAGAAGGTGGTACGCCTGAACCAGGAGTGGATTCCCACCTACGAGAGCGGCGCCACACTCTATATCCGCCCGCTGCTGATTGGTACGAGCGCACAGGTGGGTGTTCATCCCTCCAAGGAGTACTGCTTCCTGATTTTCGTCACACCCGTAGGCCCATACTTCAAGGGTGGCTTTGCAGCCAACCCCTATGTAATCATCCGCGACTACGACCGCTCGGCTCCTTTAGGAACGGGTAAGTACAAGGTGGGCGGTAACTATGCAGCCTCGCTCTTCGCCAACAACCTGGCTCACGAGAAGGGCTACGCCTGCGAGTTCTACCTCGACGCCAAGGAGAAGAAATACATGGACGAGTGCGGCGCTGCCAACTTCTTCGGCATCAAGGACAACACCTACGTCACCCCGAAGTCTACCTCTATCCTGCCCTCTATCACCAACAAGTCGCTGATGCAGGTAGCCGAGGATCTAGGTATGAAAGTGGAGCGTCGCCCCATCCCCGAGGAAGAACTCGAGACCTTCGAGGAGGCAGGCGCCTGCGGAACAGCCGCCGTCATCTCGCCGATTTCCTACATCGACGACCTCGACACCGGCAAGCGCTACTCCTTCGGCGAGAAGCCCGGACCGATGTCGAAGAAACTGTTCGACACGCTCCGCGGCATCCAGTACGGCGAAATCGAGGACAAGCACGGCTGGACGACCGTCGTCATTGAGTAAGCATCCAAGCACAAAAAATATGAGGGTAGAGGCGTTCTTCTACCCTCTTTTTTCTTTTTTAGGCCACAAATTTCCGAAAAAAGTTCGTAGTTCGTGTAGTTTTTCATAATTTTGTTGCGTCAAATGGGCAAAAAGATTCTAAAAACAGCGAGACAATGAATGCATTAGAAAGACAGTTTTCACAAACCGTAGCAGAACAAAAGAGCACCATCTACACCGTGTGCTACATGTTCTCGCAGGATGCCGACGAGGTGAACGACCTGTTCCAGGAGGTACTAGTCAATCTTTGGAAGGGTTTCGAGAGCTTCGAGCATCGCAGTGACATCAGGACGTGGATCTATCGCGTCGCCCTCAACACCTGCATCTCGATCGACAGGAAGAAAAAGCGGCGCTCATCCGAAGTCCGGCTGACTATGGACATCAACCTCTTTGAAGACCGCGACGAGGACACGCGCCAGGTGGACATGCTCCACAAGCGCATATCCAAGCTCCAGCCCTTCGACCGCGCGATTGTCCTGCTCTGGCTCGAGAACCTCCCCTACGAGGAGATCGGACAGATCGTCGGCATCACTGCCAAGAACGTCAGCGTCCGTCTGTTCAGAATCAGAGAGCAGTTAAAACAAATGTCAAACGATTAAAAACTTACCCATTATGAACAACGAGAACTTTGAATTAGAGAATATGCGTGAGCAGATGGCCACGCTGAAGAAGAAGCTGGAGAAGCAAGAGATTGTGAACGACCGAATGATCCGCCAGTCGATGAACAGAACCGCTGACAAGATCAGCCGCCGTTATCGCTTTATCATGGTTTTGTGCATGATGATGATCCCTTATACTTACGTCGTGTTTATCCCAAACATGGGCCTCTCGCTCCTCTTCTGGGTGGGCACCAGCATCCTGATGCTTGTATGCTTTGTCGCTACCGGTTATAATTGGCGCAATGTGAAAGACCGCAACTTGATGAGCGACAACCTCGTAGAGGTAAGCCACAAGATGGCCCGCGCCAAGAAGTTTGATGTCAACTGGCTCTTCTTCGGCATTCCTGCTCTTATCCTCTGGCTTGGTTGGCTCGCATGGGAGCTGTACCAGAAGGACTCAGAGGCCGCCCACTTTATGATGATAGGCACCATCTGCGGAGCCGCCATTGGTACTATACTTGGCATCAATATGCACCTCAAGACCCAGCGTCAGTATCAGGACATCATCAACCAGATAGAAGACCTCACGGCCGGGGAATAAGCTTGGTCACACCGAACTACACACCGCCATCTAACGTAACTACTCAGTCATGTACCCATGACTTTTTAGGTGGTACCAATCGTACCTCCT
>CALDLA010000182.1 GCA_937898415.1 uncultured Prevotellaceae bacterium
TTAACCATTAACCATTCACCATTAACCATTAACCATTCACCATTAACCATTAACCCCTGTGTCGAAATCAACCTGCGGCGGACGATGGGCCACGTGGCCCTGGCATTGTCGCCAAAGGACGATGAACTGCGCCGCGTCATGCGCATAGAATATGTACAGAACAACTATCTACTAACTATCAACCGCTTATGAAGAGAATCATCTTTACCGTGCTGTCAGCCTGCTCGCTGACAGCCCACGCACAGTTCAACTCGGCAGTATGGATGGCCGACAACGGTGACGGCACCTATACCAACCCCGTCATCAATGCCGACTACTCCGACCCCGACGTCTGTGTCGGCCCCTCCGGCGAGGACTACTACATGACGGCCTCGTCATTCCAATGCGTCCCGGGACTGCCCATCCTCCACTCCCGCGACCTGGTGAACTGGGAAATCATCAACTACGCTTTAAGAAACCGCCTCTACGAGGGTGACAGCTGTCTGATACGCCACTTCAGCACCCCGCAGCACGGCAACGGCGTGTGGGCACCGTCCATCCGATACCACAACGGAGAATACTATATCTACTGGGGCGACCCCGACTTCGGCGTCTATATGGTGAAGACGAAGGACCCTGCAGGCCAGTGGTCACAGCCGCTCTGCGTCATCCGTGGGCAGGGATATATCGACACCTGTCCGCTATGGGACGACGACGGCCGCTGCTATCTGGTCAACGCCTGGGCCAACTCCCGCGCCAAGTTCGCCTCGGTGCTCACCGTCCGTGAACTGTCGGCTGACGGTACCCGGGCTATCGGCCAGCCGGTCATCGTGTTCGACGGCAACGGCACGGAGAACCGCACCTGTGAAGGGCCGAAGTTCTACAAGCGCGACGACTGGTACTGGATTCTCTGTCCTGCCGGCGGTGTGCCCACGGGCTTCCAGTTGGCCATGCGCAGCAAGTCGCCCTACGGTCCCTACGAACACAAGACGGTACTGGCACAGGGCAAGACCGACGTCAACGGCCCCCATCAGGGCGGTTGGGTTCATACCAAATACAATGAAGACTGGTTCCTGCACTTCCAGGACAAGGAGGCCTACGGCCGCGTCGTCCATCTGCAACCCGTCGACTGGTCGTCGGGATGGCCCATGATGGGCACGAACGGTGAGCCGGTCAATACACACCAAAAACCGAAAAGCGAGGGTCAGAATACGAAGTACGGGAATACCTCTCTTTTCGTCAGTGACGTCTCCGACGAGTTCAACACCCCCGCCACTGGCCTCCAGTGGCAATGGCAGGCCAACTACGACGAGAAGTTCGGTGTACCCACGGCCTTCGGCACGTTCCGTATCTACACCCACAAACTGCAGGCGGACTGGAAGAACCTGTGGCTCGTGCCTAACATGCTGTTGCAAAAAGTGCCGACCGAGGAGTTCACCGTCACCACGAAACTGCGCCTCACGACGAAGGCCGACGGACAGTTTGGCGGTCTCATCATGATGGGACTCGACTACTCGGCACTCGTCGTACGCCGCACGGCCCAGCGGTTCCAACTGGTGCAGATGACCTGCAAGGGGGCCGACAAGGGCAATGCCCAGACGGAGCGCGTGGTGACCACCCTGAAGCCGACGGCACAGGACAAGACGGACTACAAACCGGGCATCCACGAGGACATCTACCTGCGGATGACGGTCAGCAAGGGCGGCATCGTCCACTTCGCCTACAGTACCGACGGCAAGAAGTTCAGCAACTGCGGCGACACGTTCAAGATGAAGGAGGGCAAGTGGATAGGTGCCAAGTTCGGCTACGTCAGTGCCGAGACCGACGCCAAGGCCGACCGCGGATGGGTGGAGGCCGACTGGATAAGAATCACCAACAACTAAACATTCGTATGAAAACATTACTATTTTCCCTACTAACATTCATCAGCCTCCCGGCAATGGCCCAGTCATGGCCGACGCCGACACAGGAGGCGAAGCCCGGCACCCGTTGGTGGTGGCTCGGCTCGGCAGTCGATAAAGAGAACCTGCAGTGGAACCTGCAGCAATATGCCAACCACGGTATCGGGGCGGTGGAGATCACGCCGCTCTACGGTGTACAAGGCAATCAGGCGAACAACATCCCCTATCTCTCAGACAAATGGCTCAGCATGCTGCGCTATACCCAGGAGCAATGTCGCGAGAACGGCATCGAACTGGATATGGCCACCGGCACCGGCTGGCCCTTCGGTGGCCCGTGGGTACCGTTGAAGGAAAGCGCCTGCAAGGTACTCTTCGTCGACACCACGTTCACCGGCAAAAAGGTAGAGTGTCTGGAACTTTCCGTTCCAGAAAAAGACCGGAAGTACTCACGGCTGTCGAAGGTGATGGCATACGGCTTAGGCAAAGCCATCGACGTAACGCCGTTTGTCAACAACGGACAACTGACATGGAAAGCCCCTAAAGGTACGAAGAAGCGAGACGAATGGCGCGTCATCGCCGTCTATATCCGCTACGGCGTGATGAAGGTGAAACGAGCCGCCCCCGGCGGCGAGGGCTTGGTCATCGACCACTTCGACCGCACAGCGGTGGCGAATTACCTTCGCCACATCGAGGAAGCCTTCGAGCGCACCAACACCCCCTACCCTCACACCTTCTTCAACGACTCCTACGAAGTGGCCGATGCCACCTGGACCCCCACCCTCTTCGAAGAGTTTGAGAAACGTCGCGGCTATAAATTAGAGGATCACCTCCCCGAACTCATCACCAAACCATTAACCATTAACCATTCACCATTAACCATTAACCACCAAATTCTCTCCGATTACCGCGAAACCCTCGGCGACCTATTGTTAGAAAATTTTACCGAACAATGGACGGCGTGGGCTCACCGTCACGGAGCCATCACCCGTAACCAGGCACACGGATCCCCTGCCAACCTCATCGACTGCTACGCTGCCGTCGATATCCCTGAGATTGAGGGCTTCGGACTCTCCGACTTCGGCATCAAGGGCCTGCGTACCGACCCCGGAAAGACGCGCAAGAACGACTCGGACTACTCGATGTTCAAATACGCCCCGTCAGCGGCTCACGTCTGCGGCAAACCTTACACCAGCAGCGAGACTTTCACCTGGCTCACCGAGCACTTCCGCACCTCGCTGTCGCAGCTGAAACCCGACCTCGACCTGATGTTCTGCGCCGGTGTGAACCACATGTTCTTTCACGGCACCTGCTACTCGCCGAAGGACGACCCATGGCCGGGCTGGAAGTTCTATGCCTCCATCGACATGTCGCCGACGAACTCCATCTGGCGCGACGCTCCTTACTTCATGGAGTATGTCGAGCGTTGTCAGTCGTTCCTGCAATGGGGCCAGCCGGATAATGATTTCCTGGTGCTGCTGCCTGTCCGTGACGCTTGGCAGAAGAACCCCGGCAAACTGCTGATGCAGTTCTCCATCCACGCGATGGGCCAGCTGATGCCTGAGTTCCGCCAGACCATCCTCGACATCGACCGTGCCGGCTTCGACTGCGACTACATCTCCGAGCGCCTGCTGATGGGCGTCACCTGTCAAGACGGTATGCTCGTCACCAAAGCCGGCACCCGCTACCGTGGTCTCATCATCCCCGGCTCGGGCCAGATGCCCGAAACCGTGAAAGCCCACATCGAGGAGCTGAAAGCCCAGGGTGCCCGCATCTTCTACAATATCGATGCCGCCCAGCTGCGCACCGCCGCCCGTCCCGAGCCCATCAAGACGGACTGTGGCCTGAAGGCTATCCGTCGCAGCAATCCGACGGGTCACCACTACTTCATGGCCAACCTGACGCCCAAGGACATCGACACTGTCGAGCCCCTCGCCGTCCCCTTCACCGCCGCCTACTGGTTCAACCCCCTGAACGGCGACATCACCCCCGCCGAGTTCGACACCAACGGCCTCCACATCGCCCTCCGCAGCGGCGAATCAATGATACTACAAACCTATACCCATGAGCCCCATGAGGCTAATGAGTCCCATGAGTCCCATGAGTCCCAGAGGCCCCATGAACTCACCATAAATACCCCCTGGCTCCTCTCCTTCACCGAGTCCTCCCCCCGTGTGGTCAAGAGTTTCGCTCTTGACACCCCCCAACCCTGGGAAACCCTCCCCGATGACTCCGCCCGCATCACAATGGGCACCGGCATCTACACCACCACCTTCCGCCTCCCCAAGAACTTCAAGTCGAACGGCGAGTGGAAGATTGACCTCGGCGATGTCCGTGAGTCGGCCCGCGTCTATCTCAATGGCCAGTTCCTCGGCTGCGCCTGGTCAGTCCCCTTCATCCTCAGCTGCAGGGATGCCCTGAAGGCTGGCGACAACGAACTGCGCATTGAGGTGACCAACCTGCCCGCCAACCGCATTGCCGACCTCGACCGCCGTGGTGTCGTCTGGCGCAAGATGGAGGAGATCAATGTCGTCGACATCAACTATAAGAAAACTACCTACGACCAGTGGGAGCCCGTCCCCAGCGGCCTGACCTCAAAAGTAAAGATTTTTCAGAATAATTAGGAGTTAAGGAGTTAAGGAGTTAAGGAGTTAAGGAGTTAAGGAGTTAA
>CALDLA010000184.1 GCA_937898415.1 uncultured Prevotellaceae bacterium
TTTCTTCTCTTTTATTTGGAGATTAACACAGAATCTAATACGCACTTTTCTGGCATGTGCCACAAAAGGTGCTGCAGTCTGTTTAGTGAGTGGCGAGCAAGCTCAGAACAAAAAGATGTGAATAGTTTTGGTTCATTCAAAAAGATTTGTTTACCTTTGAGAATCTGTCTCGAAGTTACTCCCGTTCGAAAATTCTCAATAAATTTGGTATTTTGCTCACTTATTCGTAACTTTGCACCCGATGACGAGTCATAGTACGGCTGCAGGCTCAGCATCGGGTGTTCATTGAATGCATTTCATAGCAGAATGTGGAATTGAGTACGGTTGCCAAATCGTAACCCCATTTTCCCTCAATCCCCCAGACTGCCTTTAGATAAAGAAAAGCTGAGAATTCTTACAAAGTTACGAAAAATCCCGCTCATTTCAGTAACGAGCGGGAAAAAGTTTCTGTTAATGATTGTCAATCCCAATCTCTTTCCAGTTGATTACAGATTTCCTCTGCCATTTTGTTCAGTGCAACACACTCCTCACGGCTGATTTTCCGTTTCTCGGCATTGTATGGCCAAGGGCTGAGTATTAGCACACGACCTGCAGCACAGGCATCAAAAAGCGCATCGGAGGGTTTGTAATATTCGCGGAAGCCGTTGTCAGCAAGGACGATAAACGACAGTTGCTCCCTCAATAACACCTGCATCACCTGCTTCTCATCTGTAGAGATGAAGGGCGACACCATCACGGTGCCCTTGCGAGCTGCCAGCACGCAGCCGTTCTTATAGCTGCGTAGTGGTTCTGCATCACCACTCTCTGCAGCCTTCACCCAGACGCTGCGCACATGCACCGGCATGAACTGCCCAGTCATCAGCAACGTTGTGTTGCCCACACCATCGTAGCTACGTTCGCCAATAACAATGCCTTGCTGCACACGGAAAAAACCAGGCTTCAGTCGTTTGGTGGCCAGTCGCTGTGGGTTCATGTCGATATAGCGTATGGTATTGGGCAGTTGGGTCCTTCGTCCCATCGGCCGAATAAAGGGCATCTCTGTGAAGACAGGATGCAGGTTGTAATAGGCCTCGTCGCTCATCTGCCCTTTTAGCCCCTCAGCGAAAGCTTCCAAGTTGCGCGTTGCTTCCTGAAGTCCCAGCGTTCCTTCATGGCGGTTCCCCCGAATGTCATTCAGAATAATGGAAGAAGCCCGACCCAGTTTCTTCACGCCCTGCCAGAATCCGCGCACCATCCCCTTGATGCCTATGGGCATCGTACGGCGGACATACAACACAGCATGCAGGTGGTCGGGCATCAGGCAGAAGTGAAGCACTTGCACCTCTGGATGGTGGTTGGGGATGTCCAGTAGGCAATCTACCAGAGAATTGCCAAGCGGTGTGCGTCTCACTACGGTCATCGTAGGATCACCCTCAGGGATGTCCAGCATGCCCAACAGCGGCTGCCGGTCGAGAATGGTCAGTGTGATGTGGTACAGGCCCACACCCTTCCAAGCCCTGCCCGGTTCCTGCCATTGCCATTTCTGCTGTTCTGCCATATATTCTTATAACGCCACTCCACTCCCGATATTGTGCCTTCAGCCATCTACCAGATTCTATTCTATAGAACGGATCTAAAAGACAGATGCGATCGTAGCCGGTCTTGAAGGCTTCTTCGACGCCCAACTTCCAAACTGGTCATCATCCTCTATAATGCTCTCCATCTTCCGCCCCACGAACTCCAGCCGATTTCCGGCACAACAGAGTCTGATGTCGCCGTTCATATACATCTCGTAGTATGGCATCATCATCGCATGCAGCAAACTCTTATAAACGGAGTTCTTTGGAGGATAGCCACCTTGCATGTAATACTTCTCATACAAGCTCACACTCGGCTCCCCGCTGTCCCCATTCACCAGTCGCTCCAAAGGGCTGATGACGGCATTCTGAATATATTCCTATATTCTATCTATGTTGTTCATTGTCTTTTTACCTCAATATTTTTCAGAGCACAAAGGTACAAAAAATCCCGCTCATTTCAGCAACGAACGGGAAGATTTTTTGTTAATGTTTGTTAGGTCTCATATTGTATGTCAAAGGGGCGGAGAATGTAATCACGAAAACCGACTCCTCGATTCTTTTGATAAGTTTTAGTAGTTAATTCTGGATAGTTGTCAGAATGCCATCTTCAAAGTATAAGTAATTATGACCACCATATACCCATTGTTCATGATCACATCCATACTTTTCCATGATACGCTCAATAGGCGCCATTTTAGCTTTTCTTTCAGCTTCTGCCCTTGCAGCCTCCGTCTCCGTCTTTTTTCTTGCAGCTTCTTGATCTTTGAGTGCCTGATCTTGAATTATTTAGCAGTTTCAAACTCAGACGATTCTGGATGATTTTACCCTGCTTTATTGCCTTCCCTTTACCAAAAGGGACTCAAAATCTTTGAAAAAGCACCAAAAAGTTTGTTTATTCAGAAAAAAGTCGTATCTTTGCACCCAATATGACCTCCCACGCTTC
The DNA here is from genome assembly GCA_937898415.1 of uncultured Prevotellaceae bacterium. Classification (GTDB taxonomy): domain Bacteria; phylum Bacteroidota; class Bacteroidia; order Bacteroidales; family Bacteroidaceae; genus Prevotella. Next base: position 2,503 of record CALDLA010000184.1, read on the forward strand.
CCACTTGAACAGCGCACCCGGGGAGGTCTTCGAGTTTTATAGCCCTAATGGTATGATAACGTTCGACGAAGAAACAGAAAAGATTCCATACGAGAAAACGCCTATCTCCATCAAGGAGCAGGTAGAGAAATTGAAGTCAAGAGGCCTCGTCATCGACGATGAAAAACTGGCTGCAAAGTATCTTTCCAACATCAGCTATTATCGCCTGCGGGCTTACACCTATCCCTTCCAGGACAATTCGGACCCAGAGAAACACCACGAGTTCGTGAGGAAGGACATCAACTTCAAGGACATCATCGACCTTTATTGCTTTGACCGCCGGTTACGCTTCTTGGTATTCAATGCACTAGAGAAGGTGGATCAAGCACTACTATCGTCGCTATTCCGAACCAGACATGCCGCCGTCTTGGATGGCACTCGAAGTGGTGTCGTTTGGTTCCTTGAGCCGCTTGTACGAACTGCTGGTGAAGGATGATCAGAAGAAAGCCGTTGCCAAGGAACTGGGACTGAACTAGGTGGATATTCTGGAGAACTGGATGCACGCATTCTCCAACCTCCGCAACTGTTGTGCCCACCATAGCCGCATTTGGAACCGCCGCTTCATAGTGAACATGCAGTTGCCGACAAATGCCGACTACGCTTTTCTCGACAGGAACACCATCGCCAGCACGAAGCGTAATAAGCTGTTTGCCTACTTATGCTGCATCAAGTATATCCTTGACATCGTCAGTCCTGACAATGATTTTCTTGCAAACCTTCAGGCTCTTATATCCCAAGGTGGCCCGTTGTTGTCTCTGAAAGATATGGGATTCCCCGACAATTGGAAGCATCTTGGTGTTTGGAAATAAAAATTTAATGAGGCTGTCTTTGGGACAGCCTTTTTCATGTACAAGCATAAATCACGTGGTCATTTGGTCAAGGTCATTTGGTCATTTTCGATTTCGGGAACGCGGTTATTTGCTCACTATATATAAATAGAATATTTATATTATAGTGACGGAT